>NZ_JAJFDF010000011.1:0-257256 GCF_020708595.1 Pseudomonas sp. 203-8
CCGCGGCCCCAGACCTCCTGCACCGAGCTGATGTGCCCGGCACGCGGGTCGCCGATGCGGTCGTTGGAAAGGTTCTTGCCGTTGCGCTCGGTGACGGTGAACTGGAACTCGGTAGCCTTCCAGCCGAGGATCTTCTCCAGGTCCATGTGCACGCCCAGGGCGAACTGGTCGGTGTAGCGTCCGGTCTTGTCGTCGTCATAGCCGCCGTCGAGGTTGGCCGCCGCCTCGCCGACGTACTCCAGCTTGAAGTCGTAGCCCTTCTCCAGCAGCTCGGTGCGCTTGCCGCCCCAGTCGCCGAGCATCCATTTCGAGTTCGGCGAGAACGCCTCGGCGGCGTGCACCGCGTTGCACAGCAGGGAGGCGGACAATAGGCCGCCGGCCACGGGGCGCAGGGCCGGGCGGAGAAGATGGGATTTCACGCGAACGCTTCCTCGTTGCGAATGGTCGACTGGCCGCACGCAGCGACCGCTCTACTTCCTCGATAACCTTGCAAGGAGCAAGGGTTTATGAAGAGGACTCATGATCTGAGCCAAGCAGAACAATGGTTAATTTGCGAATGATAAGGTCTTTGCAAGTAAAGCTGAAACGTTTCAGGCTGGAAAACAGTGTTACGGAAACGACAATGAAGCCAGGCGGTGGGCCTTCGAGCGGGTCACCCGGGTGGTGGCCGTGGCGGGACGGGGACAACGCAGGGATTGGCAATAATCTGAAACCCATGAACGCGCTTCACGTTGTTGCCGGGAGCGGAACAATACCCGCCTCAGAGTTCGTCGCGCAGATAGGACCAGGGGTAGATACCGCGCTCGTGGCCATCGTCGAACAGCAACTGCACGCCGTAGCCCTGCAGGCGGATATCGCGCAGGCGCACGCCCTGCTCCGCCGCGACGATCCGTCCGCGCAGGCGCTGCGCCCGGCATTGCGCACAGGGACAGGCGGCGCGCAAGCGGGCATGGTCGATCCGGCTGACCGCGCCGTCCGCCCATTCGAGAATCAGCCAGCCGTCCCTGGCGGCATTGCGCAGGCGCAGCGGCGGCTGGGTCATGCCGGCACCCGCAGTTGCGCCAGGGCGATGCGCACCGCCTTGCGCACCTCGGGATCGCCGTCGCCTTCGGCGACCCGCAAGGCCTGGGCCGAGGCCGGGTCCGCCAGTTCGCCGAGGGCCAGGGCGGCCTCCTTGCGCAGGTTGCCGATGGGATGGCCGAGCAATGCTTCCAGCGCCTCCCGCGCCGGCCGGTGGCGCAAGCGCCCGAGCGCCCGCGCGGCGCGCAGGCGGACCTGCCAGTAGTCGTCCGCCAGGGCCTTCAGCAGCGGCTCGCCGGCCTCCTCCCGGCCCAGCTTGCCAAGGGTCGTCGCCGCCTCTTCGCGAACCTGCCATTGAGCGTCCGCCAGCGCCGCGCAGAGCGCCGGCAGCACCGTCGCCTCGCGGCTCAGGCCGAGGGCGCCGGTGGCCGCCCGGCGTACCTCCGGGTCGACATCGGCGCTGGCCAGCCTGGCCAGTTCGGCCAGGGCCGGCTGGTGGCGGAGCCAGCCGAGCACCGCCACCGCCTCGCGGCGCACCGCCGCCTGCGGATCGCCGAGGGCGGCCAGGGCCGGCGCGGCGCTCTCCTCCAGGCGCAGTTCGCGCAACGCACGCAATACGCTGGCGCGGACGAAGGCATCGGCATGCCCGAGCCACGGCAGCAGGCGCCGCCCGGCGGCCGGTTCCTTGAGTTCGCCAAGGCTCTGCGCGGCGGCATCGGCCACCGCCGGCACCGGATCGGCCAGGGCCGCACAGAGCGCATCGACCACTGCGTCTTCCTCCCAGGCCTCCAGCAGGCGCGCGGCCTCGCCGCGCACGCCGGGGTCGGGATCGCCGCGCAGGGCCGCAACCAGCAACGGCAGCGCCTCCGGCAGCTCCAGGTCGGCCAGTTCGATCAGCGCCAGGCGGCGTACGCCGGGGTCGGCGTCCTCCAGGCGCAGCGACAGTTCGAGGATTTCGGGCAGGGTGGCGTTTTTACAGGTCATATGGCGATCCGCAGTCGGTCCGGGGTGATGCCCGGCGGCAAGCCGAGCGGGGTCAGGCGCGGCAACTGGCGGCCGTCGTCGTGGTCGAGCAGTTCCAGGCAGTGGCGTTTCAGGCGCACGAAGTCGGCGCTGGTCACCAGCCGGGTGTCGCGCGGGCGCGGGAAGTCCAGCGCCAGGTCGGCGATGATCCGTCCCGGACGGGGGCTCATCACCAGCACCCTGTCCGCCAGGTACAGGGCCTCGTCGATGTCGTGGGTGACGAACAGCACCGTGGTGCGGACCCGCGCCCATACGTCCAGCAGCAAGGTCTGCATCTTCAGCCGGGTCTGCGCGTCGAGGGCGCCGAAGGGCTCGTCCATCAGCAGCAGGCGCGGCCGGTTGACCAGCACCCGGGCGATCTCCACGCGCTGCTGCATACCCCCGGACAGTTGGCCGGGCCAGCGCCCGGCGAAGTCCGCCAGCCCCACCAGTCCGAGCATCTCCATGGCGCGCCGGTTGCGCTCGGCGCGGGCCAGGCCCTGCATCTTCAGGCCGAAGGCGACGTTGTCGCGGACCCGCCGCCAGGGGAACAGGGTGTGCTGCTGGAATACCATGCCACGCTGCGGCGAAGGTCCTTCCACGCTCCGGCCGTCGACCCTCACGCTGCCGGCGCTTGGCCGCAGGTGGCCGGCCAGGGCGCCGAGCAGGGTCGACTTGCCGCATCCCGAAGGCCCGAGCAGGCAGACGAACTCGCCCGGCCGCGCCTCCAGGCTCAGATCGCGGACCGCCTCGAAGGCTTCGCTCCCCTGCCCCAGGCGGATGCTCAGGTCGCGGATCTGGATGCGCCCCAGGCTGTTGCCGGCCGTCGTCATCGGACCTTGCCTCCCGCCGCGTACCAGGGCGTCAGCGACGCGCCGACGCGCTTCACCAACCCACTGCTGCCCATGCCGAAGAGGCCGATGAGCAGCATGCCGACCACCACCTCGTCGTAGTTCTGGATGTTGTAGGAAGCCCAGGTGTAGTAACCCAGTCCCCATTGCCCGGAGATCATCTCGGCGGTCACCAGGCAGAACCAGGAGGTGCCCATGCCGATCGCCAGGCCGGTGAAGATGCCCGGTCCGGCGCCGGGCAGCAGCACCTCGCGCAGCAGCGCCCGGCGCCCCGCCCCCAGGCTGCGCGCCGAAGCCAGCAGGCGCGGATCGAGCGCCTCCACGCCATGCACGGTATTGAGCAGGATCGGGAACAGCGCGCCGGTGAAGGTAATGAAGATCATCGAGGCCTCCGACGAAGGGAACATCAGGATCGCCAGGGGAATCCAGGCCACCGCCGGGATCGGCCGCAGCACTTCCAGCGGCGGCAGCAGCAAGGCCTCGGCCCAGGCCGAGCGGCCGATCGCCAGGCCGAGGGCGATGCCCAGCGCGGCGGCCAGCAGATAGCCGGCGAAGACCCGCGCCAGACTGGCGCCGAGGTGCGCCAGGAGCACGCTGGACTGGGCCAGGTTGCAGGCCGCCAGCAACACCGCACCGGGCGTCGGCACGTTGGCGAAGGTCACCAGGCCCAGATTCAGTTGCAGACCGGCGGCGAGCTGCCAGAACGCCAGGCAGGCCGCCAGCGAAGCGGCGCGGGTGGCCCAGCGCCAGCGTCGGGAGATCGGAAGCGAACTCATGGGCGAACTCCGAAGACGCCCGCCTCAGCGGAGCGCCAGCGCCTGCTGGCTGGCGGCGGCAAAGTCGCGTACCTCGCCGCCATGGCGGCGGGCATAGTCCTGGGCCTGCTCGCGGAGCAGGAAGGCGTTGAGGCGACCCTCGCCGTCGCGGACGAACCACGCCTGGTTGGCCAGCAGCTTGATCCCGCTGTCACGATCCTGGGCGTAGATCGCACGAATCGCCTTGCCCTGCGCCTTCAGCTCGGCAAGATCGGCCAGGGCCGACTCCGGCGAAGCGTAATGGCGCACCCTGGCCTCGCCCTTCACCCAGATCTGCGCTACCCGTTCGAACTCCTCGATCGGCCGGCCGCTGCGCGCGTCGCTGGCGCGCAGCGGCGACGGTGCGTAGTCTGCCAGCGCCGCCTGGTAGTCCAGCCCGGCCTGACGGTAGGCCTCGCGGATGTAGCGGTCGTCGACGAAACGCTCGACGTCCAGCCCACGGTCGGCCTTCTTCAGCAGCTTCAGGGTGTCGATGGAGGTCGCCAGCGCCTGGCGGTATTCGGGTTTCCAGGCCTGGTCGCGGGTCTGCAGGCCGAGCGGACCGTGGAACAGGTAATTGACCTCGGCCTCGATGCCGGTGACCTTCTCGATCAGCTCGCTGTATTTCTCCGGTTCGGCGGCCAGCAGTCGATTAGCTTCGATGCTCGCCCGCAGGTAGGCCACCACCACCTCCGGATAGCGCTCGGCGTAGGCGGCGTCCACCAGCGCGCCATGGAAGGTCGGCGCGTTGGCCTGGGAACCGTCGTAGATCTTGCGGGCGAAGCCGCGATTGGGGAACAGCTCGGCGAAGGGTACGAAGTCGGCATGGGCGGCAATCTTGTTCGCCTGCAAGGCCGAACCGGCGATTTCCGGCGGCTGGGCGATGATGGTCACGTCGCGCTGCGGGTCCCAGCCTTGCGCCGCCACCGCGCGCAGCAGCATGCCATGGGCGGTGGAGGCGAACGGTACGGAGATGGTCTGGCCTTTCAGTTCGGCCAGCGACTGCACCGGCGAGCCGCTCGGTACCACGATGCCGTTGCCGCTGCCACGGGTGCTGCCGGACAGCACGCTGATGAACAGGCTGCGCTTGCCGGCGGCGGCGAAGGCCACGCCGTTGAAGGTGCCGGGAAAGTCGGCCATGGCGCCGAAGTCGAGCTTGCCGGCGACCATCTCGTTGGTCAGCGGTGCGCCACTGGTGAAGTTCTTCCACTCCACCCGGTAGTCCGCATCCTTGTAGCGGCCGTCGCGCGGCAGGTATTTCTCCAGCAGGCCCAGCTCGCGGATCAGCAGCCCGCCGGCGGCGCAGTTGATGGTGGTGTCCTGAGTGCCGATGGCCACGCGGATGGTTTCCGCCTGGGCACCCAGGGAAGTCAGGGCCAGCGCCAGGCTGGCCAGGATTGCACGCAGTCGCATGGGGATTCCCCTCGAATCATGGTCATGGGAATCGTCTCCGCCACCCGGACGGTGGTGGGAAACGAGGGGTGTTTCAGGGTGGCGTCCGGGAGTGGCCGGATGGCGGGTTCTGCCTCGCTTGCCGGGAGCGGGCGTCAGCGCAGCAGGTAGGGAATCTCGACCTTCACCGCGCCGGTCGGGCAGTCCTTTTCGCAAGGCATGCAGTACCAGCACTCGTCGTAGGCCATGTAGGCCTTGCGGGTCGTCGGATCGATGGCCAGCAGGTCCATCGGGCAGACCTCGACGCAGACGGTGCAGCCCTTGTCGGCGATGCAGCGGTCTTCGTCGATGGTCACCGGGGCGCTGCTGCGGAAGAAGATGTCCTGGGGTCGGTAGGCCATGGCACGCGGTCCTCGTGGTTCGATCTGGCCCGCTTTCGTGGCGGCGGGCTCGGTGTCTAGCGGTACTACGCCGGGGCGTGGGGCCCTAGGCGGCGTCGTTCCTCAGCCGCAGGCGCTGGTAGGCCTGCTGTTCGCCTTCGTCGATGGCGAACAGGTAGGGTTCGACCGGTTTCCTGAAGCTGGCCATGCGTCCCTGCTCGTCCTTCTTCAGGTGCGCGTGGCAGAACCAGGCAGCGTCGTCGCGCCGCGGATAGTCCACCCGGTGGTGGTACAGGCCCCAGCGGCTCTCGGTGCGGAACAGCGAGGCGCGCGCGGCCATCTCCGCGCAATCGCGGATAACGCTGACTTCCAGGGCGCGCATCAGCTCGTGGGGGTTGTCCGCCTTGATCCGCTCCAGGTCCTCGGCGATGGCCTGGATGCGTTGCAGGCCCAATTCCATCTTGCGGGTCACCTTGGGCGGTTGCAGGTAGTCGTTGACCAGCCGGCGCAGCTTGTACTCCACCTGCGCCGCCGGCAGGCCATGCTCGCGCAGCAGCGGCGCCTCGATCCGCGCACGCTCGCGCTCGACCTGGGCGCGGTCGACCGCGCTGAAGGCGCGCCCGGCGACGTATTCGGCGGCGTTGCGCCCGGCGAACCAGCCATAGGTGAAGGCGCCGAGCATGTAGTTGTGCGGCACCGCGGCCATGTCGCCGGCGGCGTAGAGGCCCTTCACGCTGGTCTCGGCCTTCTCGTTGACCCACACGCCGGAGGCCGAGTGGCCGGAGCAGAAGCCGATCTCGGAAATGTGCATCTCGACCATCTGCTGGCGGTAGTCGGTGCCGCGCCCGGCGTGGAACTGCCCGCGACTGGGGCGTTCGTTGCCATGGAGGATGTCCTCGATGGTCTGGATGGTTTCCTCCGCCAGGTGGTCGAGCTTGAGGAACACCGGGCCATTGCCGCCTTCGAGTTCCTGGTGGAACTCCCACATCATCTGCCCGCTCCAGTAGTCGCATTCGATGAAGCGCTCACCCCTGGCGTTGGCGGTATAGCCACCCAGCGGGCCGGTGACGTAGGCACAGGCCGGGCCGTTGTAGTCCTTGATCAGCGGGTTGATCTGGAAGCATTCCAGGTTGGCCAGCTCGGCGCCGGCATGATAGGCCATGGCGTAGCCGTCGCCGGCGTTGGTCGGGTTCTCGTAGGTACCCATCAGGTAGCCCGAGGACGGCAGGCCCAGGCGGCCCGCCGCGCCGCAGCAAAGGATCACCGCCTTGGCGCGGATCACATGGAAGTCGCCGCTGCGGCAGTCGAAACCGAGTACGCCGTTCACCGCGCCCTCGGCATCGGTGAGCAGGCGGGTGCAGACCAGGCGGTTGGCGATGGGGATCCGCGCACGCTTGAGCTGGCGGTAGAGCACCTTCTTGATGTCGTGCCCTTCCGGCATCGGCAGCACATAGGCGCCCATGTGGTGGACCTTCTTCACCGCATAGTCGCCGGTCTCGTCCTTTTCGAACCTGACGCCCCAGCGATCCAGCTGCCGCAGGGTCTCGAAGCTGTGGCTGGCATAGGCGTATACCGCCGCCTGGTTGACGATGCCGTCGTTGGCCACGGTGATTTCCCGGGTGTACTGCTCGGCCGTGGCGTGGCCGGGGACGATGGCGTTGTTCAACCCGTCCATGCCCATGCTGATGGCGCCGCTGCGCTTGACGTTGGCCTTGTCCACCAGCAGCACGCGCAGTTCGCGGTCGTGCTCCTTGGCCTTGATCGCCGCCATCGGCCCGGCGGTGCCGCCGCCGATCACCACGATGTCGTATTCCTGCTCCAGGGTGTTCATGCCCGCTCTCCCTTCTGCCGATCGATGCGCAGGCGATACTGGAAAGCGTCGCCGCGGTAGTAGAGGTATTCGAAGTCCAGCGGCGCGCCGTCGGCGGCATGGGTCAGGCGCTCGATACGCATGATCGGCGCGCCCTCCTCGACCGCCAGGGCGCGGGTCAGGTCGGCATCGGCGAGCACCGCGTCGATGGCCAGGTCGGCATGGCCGAGGGGAATGCCGCAATCGTTCTCGAGGATCAGGAAGATGTCGCGGGTCACCAGGTCGGCCTTCTCCAGGCGCTCGCCGAGCGCCTGCGGCAGGTAGGTGACTTCCAGCGAAACCGGCTCGCGGTTGACCAGCCGCACCCGCTTGATCTCGCACACAGGGCTGCCCTCTTCCACCCGCAGGCGCTCGGCCACCCGCGCGCCGGCCGGCACGTAGCGCAGGCCATGCAGGCGGTTGATGACCTCGTAGCCCATCTGCGTCATGGACTCGCCCAGGCCTTGCAGGGTGCTGACGTTCTGGAACGCCTTCGGCCGGGCGACGAAGGTGCCCTTGCCGTGGATCTTGAAGATCAGCCCTTCCTTCTGCAGGTCGCCGAGCGCCTGGCGCACGGTGATGCGGCTGACGTCGAAGGCCTTGCCCAGCTCGTTCTCCGAGGGCATGCGGCTGAGCGGCGGGTAGACGCCGTCGAGGATGCGCCCGCGCAGCAGCTCCTTGAGCTGGCTGTACAGCGGCACGGGAGAAAGCGGGAGCAGTTTGCCCATGGTCGGATTCGCTTGTCGGAGTGGCTCGGACACTTGTTATAACAAGTTATGCTGTGATGGTAAACGCCATGAACGATCAAGCGGAAATACCGAAAACGCATATGGATATGGCGCCACCCGTGCGTGGCTCTCGCCGGCCAAAGGACCGGCCCGCAGCGCGGACCGGCCCGCCCCCTCAGCGCAGCGGCCGCCAGAGGGTGAAGGCTACCGGCGGCGTCCAGCCGCTGTTGGAGGTGTGCGCCTGCAGGCAGAGATAGCGCAGCCCCTCGTAGGTCACCCCATCGTCGACCCGATAGGCCTGGTTCTCCCGCCATTGCGGGAATTGCGGATCCACCGCCCCGCCGCTGGTGCTGACCTCCAGGCCTTCGCTGGGCAGCGACTGGTTGCCCTGGGTATCGGTGGCGGTGACGAAATAGCTGTAGCGGGTGTCCGCCGTCAGGCCGCTGTCGGTGGAACCCAGCGCGGCGCTCTGGCCAACCATGGCGCCGTCGCGATAGAGGCTGTAGTAATCGATCGGACGCTGCCCGCTGGAGGCGTTCCAGGCCAGCACCAGGCTGGTCTCGCCGCGCTCCAGCAGACGCAGGCCCTGCGGCGCCGCCGGGCGCTGGTCGCCGCCCTCGCCGTCATGGATGAGGCTGGCGTAGCGCTTGCGGAACTCCCAGTTGTAGCGCTCGCCGCGCTTGTTCAGGCCATCGTCCCAGTTCACCGACCAGGTCATCAGGCCCTTGATCGCGTGACCGGCGGCTTCCAGGCGGCGAAACGCGTTGCTCACCGCGGCGGGATCGATCACGTAGCCGGTAGCCGCCGCATCGACGTTGCTCGGCAGGCCGATGGCCAGGCGCTGCGCCGGGATCCGCACGAAGTCGCGGCTGCCGGTGGCCAGGCTCTCGGTGAGGTAGTAGAGGAAGTCTTCTTTCATCGCGTCGTTGTTCTGCGCGATCCAGGCGCCCTTGCCGCCGTTCGCCTCCTGGACCCACAGGCCGTCGCCGCCCTGGTTGTAGTACTGCGGCGCGATGAAGTCGTAGACGCCTTCCAGGGCCTGCAGATAAGGCACGTACTTGCCGTTCTTGTGCAGATAGGGGAACTCCGGGGCCATGCTGACGATGAAGTGCTTGCCCTGCCCGGCGTAGTGCTCGCGCACCAGCTTGAGGGCCGCCGGCAGCACCCGCTGGTTGTCGGCCAGGTCGATGGCGCTCTGCTCGAGGTCGATGTCCAGGCCGTCGAAACCGTAGGTTTCCACCAGGCGGACGATCTCGGCGGCCAGCGCCTGCTCCTGCCCGGCGTGCAACTCGATGTGCGCGTCGGCGCCCCCCAGCGAAATCAGCACCGCGCGGCCCTGGGCGTTGAGCACGCCGACCTGGCGGCGAAACTCCGCGTCGGACAGGTTGTATGGCTGGAAGGTCGGGATGCCGCGCCCTTTCATGAAGGCCACGGCGACCACGTTGTACTCGCTCGGCACGTCTTCCAGCGCGATGTTGGCGAACGAGCCCTGCTGGTAGCCGTCGGCGGCGCCGGCCGGCCAGTTGTGCCAGAAGCCCATGAGAATCTTCTTGCCGGCGATGCTCGGCATGGCCGCCGCGGCATCTTCGCGGGCCTGGTGCAACTGGGAAAAGTCGATCCTGATCATTTACCGCTCCTCGGATGAAGGTAGGAAACGCATCCGGAGGGGCTGTCCGACGAACCGCGCCGTGGCCGCCGCGAACGCTTAGAAAAAACAGGCGCGAGCGTCTACCACGGGGCATTCCGGCGTTTGTCGCGATCAGGGCGGGGGCATGGTTGCAGAGACGGCGGAAGGCTTCACCTACCACAATTGGCAGAGCCGCGGCGGCGATGCTCCGCGCCGGGTTCAACCGGCTTCGCTGAGTTCGGCGACCACCACTCCGGGAAGGTCTTTCAGCAGTGCCGGGGACAGCAGCAGCTTGGTCTCGCGGACCCCGGCGCCCATCACCACCAACGGCCGTTCGAAGACCGCCGCGTCGACCAGCAGCGGCATGCCTTCGGGCAAGCCGAACGCGGTGATGCCGCCGAACTGCATGCCGGTCAGCTCGGTGGCGACCTCGCGGGCGGCGAAGGACAGCCGGCGGGCCCCGAGCAGCGCCTTGACCGCGCCGTTCACGTCGAGCCGCCGCGAGCCCAGGTTGACCACCGCGGCATAGCCTTCGGCGCCGTCGCGCTTGTAGCGCAGGACCAGGGTGTTGGCGCAGTCCTCCAGGCCAAAGCCGTAGCGTGCGCTGAACGCCGCGGTGTCGGAATGCTCGTCGGCGACGCGGAACACCACCAGCTCGGCGGAAGGCAGGCCGCGCGCGACCTGCTCCGGCAGATGGCGGTGGTAGTCGGCCGGGGCGACGGCGTCGAGCCGGTGGCGTTGGGTGTATTCGCGCAGAACCATGGGCAACCTCGAATGAAGACGGACGGCACCGGCCCCTGCCGCCAGGCGGGTGGCAGGGGCCGGCGGTTCAGGTTGCCAGGTTCGCCGGCACGCCGCCAGGCACATCGGGCGCCAGGCGCTGCCGCAGGATCGCGCAGACCTCCTCCGCCGCCGTCACCACCAGGCCGTGGCCGCCGGCCAGGGTCTCCAGCTCGTAGCGGCTGGCGTGCCGCCGCCAGCCGTCGATGGCCGCCCTGGAGACGCCCGGGTCCTGCTCGCCGAGGATCGCGGTGATCGGTATGGCCAACGGCTCGCGCGGGCGGTAGCGATAGTCGGCGGCCAGGCGCGAATCGGCGCGCAGGGTAGCCAGGCTGATCTCGCGCAGCTCCGGGTCGTCGAGCACTTCCAGCGGCAGCACGTCGTACTCGCGCAGGGTTCGCAGCAACTCGGCGTCGCCCATCGCATGGAAGCGCGGGTATTCCAGGTCCGGCCCCGGAGCGCGGCTGCTGATCACGAACAACTGCCTGGCGCGCAGGCCGTGCAGGCTTTCCAGGCGTGCCGCCAGTTCGTAGGCGAGCATGCCACCGAGGCTGGCGCCGACCAGGGCGAACGGACGGTCGAGCAATGGCAGGAGCGCGTCGTCGATGGCACAGAGCATGGCCTCTACATCGGTGACGAATGGCTCGTCCTGGCGTTCCTGGCGCCCCGGATACTGGATCGCCAGCAGCTCCACGTCCGCCGGCAGGCGCGCGTCCCAACCACGGAAAGTGCCGGCGTTGCCGCCCGCGGGCGGCAGCGCGATCAGGCGCAGGCGCGGCTGCGCGCTCCCGCTGCGCTGCAACCACAGGGCCCGGGCGCGCTCGGTGGCGGGCGGCAACGGCGGCGCGTCGGCGGCATGGCAGCGGCGCACCACTTCGCGGGCATCCGGATCGCCCTGCAACAGCCCCAGGCTCAGTTGCCTGCCGGTCAGCCGGCGCAATTCGGCGATCGCCTGCACGCCCAGCAGCGAATGCCCGCCGGCACTGGCGAAGCCCTGGTCGGCCGCCAGCGGCCGGCCGAGCACCCGGGACAACACCTTGAGCACCCGCCGCAGCTCCACGCTGTCCTCGGCCTGGGCCGCCGTGGGCGGCTGCGCCGGGTCCTCGAGCAGCGCCAGCAACGCCTCGCGGTAGGCGTCGGCCAGCGCCTCGGCGCGCTCGGCGGGGAAACGTCCGGCGGCGTACTGGAAGCCCACCTCAAGGCGCTCGCCGGCCACCGCGAAGTCCACCGCCAGCGGCACGTCGACGTCCACCACCACCTGGTCGAGGATGCCGCCGTGCCTTACTCCCGCCGTCGGCGCGGCGTCGTCCTGGTGGAAGTCGACGAAGTTGAACAGGCTGTCCAGGCGCAACTCGCGGTTGCGCCTGCGAATCGCCGCCAGCGGATGGCGCCGATGTTCCAGGCTCGCGCGCTCGTAGTCGAATGCGCGACGGGCGCTGTCGAGCAGATCGACGGAAGCCGACAGCCGGCACGGCAGGGTGTTCAGGAACAGGCCGAGCAGGCGGTCCGCTCCCGGCTCCTCGGGGCGCCCGTGGCTGACGAAGCCGGTGACTACTTCATCGGCATCGCTGAAGCGGCACAACGCTCGGCCATGCGCCGCCAGCAACAACGAACGCAAGGGCAAGCCGCTGCGTTCGGCCAGGGCGCGCAAGCGCGACAGGCTGTCGGCCGGCACGTCCACGCGGACCGCCGCCATGCGCCGGGGTCCCTCCTCCGCCAGGCCGGGCAACGGCCGGTAGCGGGCGCCGGCCAGGTAGTCGAGCCAGAACAGCGCCGAGGCGGCGTTGGCCTCGGCCTCACGCTCCAGCGCCACGTAGTCGCGGAAGCCTACCGCGGGCGCTTCCGCTTCCCGCGCGACGACACCGGCGAGAAGGTCGGCGTAGACCGCCAGCAGCTCGTCCACCAGGCTTTGCAGGCTCCAGCCGTCCAGCACGCTATGGTGTTCGGCGACGCCCAGGGCGAAGCGCCGCTCGTCCAGCGCCAGCGCGGCGAGGCGCACCAGCGGTGGGCGGCTCCAGTCGAACGGGGTGGCCTGCTCTTCCTCGATCCAGGCACGCAGGCGCAGGCGCCGTGTTTCCCCATCGAGGCCACACAGGTCGTGCACCGGCACCTCGGCGGCGACCGCAGCGGCCGGGTGGACCCATTGCAGGGGAACCTGGCCACCGTGCAGATCGAAGCCGGTACGCAGGATCGCGTGGCGGCCGATCAGGATCGCCCAGGCGCGCGCCAGCAACTCGCCGTCCAGGCGTCCATGCACCTCGTGCAGGACGACGTTGTGCAACAGCCGTGGATCGCCGCTGGCCTCGCTTTGCAGGAGCATGCCCTGTTGCAGGCTGGTCATCGGATAGGCGTCGTCGAGCCCCTCCGGCAGGCGCTTGCGTTCCGCCGCCGACAACAGGGCGAACGGCTCCAGCGTCTGCGGCGCCGAGCTCGCGGCCGCATCCGCCGGACTCGCCGGAGCGGCCAGCAGGCGCGCCAGTTCGCGGATGCTCTGGTGGTTGAACACGTCGCGCAGGGTAAAGGCAAGCCCCGCCTCGCGCGCCATGACCTGCATCTGGATCAGGCGGATGGAGTCGCCGCCGACCTGGAAGAAATTGTCGCTGACGCCGATCGCCGGGCGTTTCAGCACGCTCTTCCAGATATCCAGCAGGGCCGCCTCGGTGGCATTGGCCGGCGCTTCCAGGGTCTGCGCGGCCGCCTCGGCGGCCAGCGCCGCCAACAGCGCGCGACGGTCGAGCTTGCCTTCGGCGGTCAGCGGCAGGCGTTCGACCCGGGCGATCCGGCTCGGCAGCATGTAGGCCGGCAGGCGCGCCTCGAGGAAGCCACGCAGGGCCTGCTCGCTCAGCTCGCCGCCGAGGGCCGCGGCGGGGCGCGGCGCGAGCGCGCGCCAGTCGATGCGCTCAGCCAGCGACTCGGCATAGCCCGGGCGCACCGCGTAGCAGTTGTAACGGTCGGTACCCTCCAGCAGCGCGTCCTGACGGATGCTCACCTCGAAGCCATGGCGGCGCAGCAGGTCGCTCAAGGCATCGGCGCGGCCGGCGGTGGCACCGTCGCGCTTGTCATGGACCTCCAGGACGATCTGCCGGACCTTGGCCAGCGCCGCATCGTCGAGACCGAGCAGCACATCCATTTCCGCGCGCTGCACGTCGATCTTCAGCAGGTCGATACGCTCCAGGCCCAGTTCGCCGATCACCTGGTCGAGGCGGCGCAGGCGGCAGCGGTGGGCTTCGGCGCGCAGGCGGTCGTCGAGGATTTCGTCGATGTTGTCCAGCAGCAGGTTGGCCCCGCCCTCCTCGCCCTGGTTGCTCAGGTAACGTCGGATGACGTCGCGTTCGCCGTTGGCGTCGGCGTACTCGGCGATCCCGGAGAAGGTCGAGTAGCCCGGATAGTAGGTGAAGGTTTCCTCGCGCTCGGCGTCGGACAGACCGATGCCGAATACCTCGACCTGCGGTGCGTAGCGTCCGAGGTTGGCCTCCAGGCGCCGGCGGATCGGTGCCAGCGGCTCGAAGGCGACCACTCGCGCGCGCGGCGCGCGGCTGGCGATGTACAGCGAGAACAGGCCGATGTTGGCACCGACGTCGAGGACCACCGCGTCCGGCGGCAGGACGATGCCGTCGCGGCTGTAGACCTCGTCGACGAAGATTTCCTGGTAGACGTACTCGGTTTCGTTGAGGTTCAGTCCGGCGACCCGGTGCCCGCTGGGCAGGTCGACTTCCAGCCAGGACTCGTCCGCGGTCTCCCCGGCGGCGGTGACGAAGGCGACGATCCGGCGATCCGCGCCCGGCTCGGCCGCATCGGCCTCGTCGGTGAGTACCGCCGCCTCGCCCACCGCCGGGTGTTCCAGCAACGCGCTGCGGATCTCGCCCAGTTCGATGCGGTAGCCGTTGATCTTCACCTGTTCGTCGATCCGCCCGAGGAACTCCAGGCAACCGTCGGCGCGCCAGCGCACCAGGTCGCCGCTGCGGTACAGGCGGCCGCTGCCCGGCCAGCCCTCCTCGAGGAAGCGCCCGGCCGCCTCGCCGGCGTCGCCGGCATAGCCGCGCGCCACCCCGGCGCCGCCGATCCACAGTTCGCCGCTGGCGCCACGGGTCTTGCGACGACCGAGGCCATCGACCACATGCAGATCGACGTTGGCCAGGGCGCGGCCGATGGTCGGCCGCGCATGCTCGGCGACCCGCGCCAGGCTGGCGTTCACCGTGGCTTCGGTAGGACCGTAGAGATTGAACACCTGGCAGCGGCGCCAGCCGGCGGCGACCTCCCAGGACGCTTCGTCGAAGCGCTCGCCCCCTACCAGGATGCGCCCGGGCAGCGCCGGGTGGGCATCGTCGAGGCCGGCCTGGAGCAGCAGGCGGAACAGCGACGGGGTGCAGTCGAGCACGTCGATGCGCCGTTCTTCGAGGAACCCCAGCATCCGCTGCGGATCGCTGCGCACCTCCTGCGGCACCAGGACCAGGCAATGGCCGGAGAGCAACTGGAGAATCTGCTTGATCGAGGAATCGAAGGAGAACGGCGCGTTGACCGTCACCCGCAGGCCCTCGCCCACCACGTTCGCGTATACCGTGCGCGCCAGGGCCTGGGACAGGTTGAGCGCGCTGGCGTGCTCGACCACCACGCCTTTGGGCTGGCCGCTGGTGCCCGAGGTGAAGATCATGTAGGCCGCATCGCGCCCGCCCGGCGCCGGCAGGCTCATGCCGCTGCCGGCAAGCGGCAGCCTCGACAGGTCCAGGCAGGCCCCGGCGAAGGCCTCGCGGGCGCGCCCGGCGCACTCGGCATCGGCAAGGGCGAAGACGATCCCGCCCGCTTCGCGCATCCGCTCCACCCGCGCCGCCGGAAACTCCGGATTGACCGGGGTGTACACCGCCGCGGCGCGCATCACCCCGAGCAGGGCGACGATCGCCTCGCGGTTGCGCCCGGTCATCACCGCCACCGCCTGGCCGGGCCGCACGCCGGCAGCCAGCAGCGCTTCGGCGACCGCTTCGCTGCGCGCGCGCAGCGTGGCGAAATCCAGGCTGCCGTGGGCATCCAGCAACGCCGGCGCCTGCGGCTGCAGGGAGGCGCGCAGATCGAACGCGGCCACCAGGGATTCCACCGGCGCGGGCTCCACGCGCTCGCCCTGCCAGGCCTGGTAGCGCTCGCGCTCGGCCGCGCCGATCAACGGCAGCCCGGCCAGTGGCAGTTGCCTGTCGGCGGCGATGCTTTCCAGGCATTCGACCCAGGCGTCGAGCAAGCGCCCGGCCAGCGTTCCGTCATGGTCGCGGCGGACCCGCAGGCTGGCCAGCCGGCCTTCGCCGTGGGGCAGCACCTGCAACTCGAGGAACCCACCCAGCGGCGGCTGACGGCAATCCAGCTCGGCCACCCCGGCGCCATCCAGTTCGCCCGCCAGCCAGGCGAAGCCCAACTCGGCGAGCGGCCAGTCGGGGGCAAAGGGATCGCGCAGGGCCGCTGCCTCCTCCTGGGCGAGGATCGCCGCCTGGAGGGCGTCGAGCCGCTCGCCGACGCTGCCCGCGCGGACATTCTCCAGGCACAGCGGCGCGACCCCGGCGAACGGTCCGGCCAGCTCGGCGAACTCGTTGAACAGGCGCCCCGAGACCAGTCGCGCCATTTCCAGAGGGAGTCCCTCGTCGCCCTGGAACTGCCCGGCGACCTGGGTCCAGGCCAGCAGGGCGGCCGCCTCCGGCAAGCCGTTGGCGGCCAGGCGTACGAGCAGCGCGCGCGGCAGCAGGCGCCGCGCCGTCCACTCGCCTTCGCCCAGGTCGTCCGCCAGCGCCAGCGGACTCTCCGCCGCAACGGCCGCCTGCTCGCGCCAGTAACCGCTGGCGCTTTCGCCGTCTTCGCCGGCCAGCGCCTCGTTGGCCCACTCGGAGAAATGCTGGAACAGCAGCGCCTCGTCTCCCTCGTCCGCGCTCGCCTGGCCGGCCGGCCCCAGGCCGCGGCGCAGCAGCGCCACCAGGCTGGCCGCATCGACGACGAACGCCGGCGCCGCCAGCAACAGCCCCTGGAGCGTCTCTCCGGCGGCGTCCAGCAGCAGGCCGAGCGCCAGTACCGGCTGGCCTTCCCCGCCCAGGGGCGAAGCGGCGAGACGCGCGCTTTCGCGCGCGAAGCGTCCGGCCCAGTCGCCATCTCCCGGCAGGCGCTCGACCAGCAGATCGGCCGCGCGCCCATCCAGTACCTGCACCGGCAGGCTCATGCCCGGCATCGTCCGGTAGGCCACGCGCAGTTGCGCCTCGCCGTCCAGCGCCCGGCGCAGCCGCTCCAGCGTCGCCACGGTATCGGCCGGGGCGTGCAGGCGCACGCCGACAACCGTATTTTCCGGCCGCTCGGCATGGCGGCGCCAGGCGCGGGTCTGCAAGGGAGACAGCGGGAATCCTTCGAGCGCTTCGCTCGCGGCCGGTTGCACAGCGGATTGCAGGTCTTCTGACGCACTCATGGCTATCCCTCGCACGGGTTCAGGGTTGGTGGACATGCAGGTCGGTCATCGCCACCAGCACCTTGCGCTCGCCGGTGTACGGCTCGCGGCCGTGGACGCTGATGAAGTTGTCGAGCATCAGGACATCGCCGCGCTCCCAGGCGAACGCGCGGGTTTCCTCGCGGTAGGCGGCGCGGATGGTGTCCAGCACCTCCGCCTCGATCGGGCTGCCGTCGCCGTAGTAGGCGTTGCGCGGCAGGCCCTGTTCGCCGACCTCGTCGAGCAAGGCCCGGGCCAGGGCCGGCGGCATGTTGGAGACATGGAACATGTGCGCGTGGTTGAACCACAGCGTCTCGCCGCTGAGCGGGTGGCGCACCATCGCCTGGCGTACCTGGCGGGTATTCAGGCGCTGGTCGTCGAGCCAGGTGCATTGGGTACCGGTCTGCCGGCAGTAGGCCTCGACCTCGGCGCGACTGTCGGTCTGGAAGCCTTCCTGCCAGGTCAGGTCGATCTCCGGCCCGTAGTTGCGCACGTAGCACACCCCATGGCGGAGGAAGCGCTGCCTGATCGCCTCGGGTATCCGAGCGCTGACCCGGCGCTCGTCGGCCAGGGGCGTGCGGCCCTGGGTGGCGGGCGGTGTCTGGCAGTAGAAGTGGATATAGCTCGGCCAGTTGTGCGAGTAGGACATCTCGTGGTGCGGCGGAATCCAGCCGTCCGGCGAGAACTCGGTGGAGGTGAACACCCGGTGCGCCACTTCCTGGCGTGCCGCCGCGCGCTCCAGGTAGTCGAGCATGTTCGGCGAAAAGCTTTGTACCGCCTGGGAGAAGCCCTCCGCTCCGTCTACCGCGAAGCCACGAAACAGGATGCCGCCATGCCGCAGCAGGCTGTCGCGCAGCCCTGCGCCGGCGGCGGCGATCCATTGCCGCAGGTCCATGCCCGGCTGGCGCGCGCGGACGATGCGCAGGTAGTCGTTGGCCGGGTCGAGCAGGCTTTCCTCCACCAGGTCGCCGGCCGAGAGCTGCCGGGGGCGCAGGCGCGGCGCGCTGAACGAGGCGCTCATGCGGCACCTCCGAGCGCCAGGCGCGGAGGTGTCGGCGGGACGTCGGCGGGCGCCAGGCTGGAATACGGCGTGGACATGATGGTGAGGATCCGTCGCGGCCCGCGGAACGGCTCGCGGCCGTGCTGGGCGAGCATGTTGTCGAGGATCAGCACGTCGCCCACGCGCCAGTCGAAGCGCCGCGTCTCGCGGTCTATGGCGCTGCGGATGGTCGCCAGGGTCTGCGCCTCGATCGGGCTGCCATCGCCGTAGTAGGTCTGGTACGGCAGGTCTTCCTCGGCGACGCTGCGCAGCAGCGCATCGCGCAGGCCCGGCTCGAGACTGGTGGCATGGAAGAACATGCCGTGGTTGAACCACAGGCGCTCGCCGGTATACGGGTGGCGTTGGAACGCCGCGCGCCTCTGCCAGGTGCGCAGGTGCTCGTCGCCGATCCAGGCATGGGCGATCCGGTGCTCAGCGCAGAACGCCTCGACCTCGGCGCGGCTGTCGGTCTGGAACGCTTCGCGCCAGGACAGGCCGAGGCCGGCGCGGTAGTTGCGCACGTAGAGGATGCCCAGGCGCCCGAAGCGTTCCAGCAATTCGTCCGGCAGGTGGCGGAGCACCAGCCGGTTGGCCGCCACCGGGGTGGCGCCGCCCTCGAGCGGCGCGACCTGGCAATGGAACATGATGTACAGCGGCCAGTCGGCGGTATAGGACTGCTCGTTATGCAGGAAGATCGGCTGGTCCACCGGATGCTCGGTGGAGGTGTAGACCTCGCCGCTGACCTGGCTACGCGGCGAGGAACGCTCCTTGTAGTCGAGCAGTTGCGGGGCGAAGGCAGCGGCGGCTGCGCGGAAGCGCTCTGCCGAATCGACCTCGAAGCCTCTCAGCAACAGGCCGCCAGCCAGGTTCAGGTCGTCGTGCAGGGACTGGCCCTGCTCGCGAATCCAGTCGGCCAGGGACAGGCCGGGAGCCTGTGCCTCGATCAGCAGCGGCAGGCCGTCGCGCTCCGCCGCCGGGCGCCGCACCAGCGCCTCGCTGCTGCGCGGGCTGAGATTGCGCGGCCGGGCGAAGCCGCGACCGGTGAGACTGGGAGCTGTTCGTTCCATCGCTGTTCTCCGTGGGAGGCTCGGGGTCGTCAGGAAGCGTTGCAGCCCTCCGGCGACATGCGTTTCGAGATAGGTTCGCCGGCATTCGCCAGCAGGCGCCGCTCCCAGGCCTGGTGCAGGCGCTCGATGCGGTGCAGGTCGAAGATCGCGCTGGCCCCGGTCCAGACGGCCAGCCAACCCTGCGGCTGGTCTTCCAGCCACAGCGTCAGGTCCAGGCGCGCGCCAGGCACCGGGATGAAGTCGGCTTCGACGCGCACCCCGGCATCCACCGCCGGGGCCGCCCGACCGTTGTGCGCGCCGCAGGCGATGCGGATCGGCAGGCCGCTGGCGCCGCGCTGGCGCAGGGCCTGGGTCACGCATTCGAGGGGCACGTCCTGGTGTTCGAGCAGTTCCAGCAGATCATGGCCGACCTGGCGCAGGCGCCACTCCACGGACTGCTCCGGACGCAGGCCGACCGCCAGCGGCAGGAGGTTGACGAAGCAGCCGACCAGCCCCTGCATTTCCAGGCGCGAACGCCCGGCCAGGGCCACGCCGACGAGCAGGTCGTCGACGCCCAGTTCGGCGCCGAGCACTTCGGCGAAGGCCTGTAGCGCAGCACTGAACGGGCTTACCGAGGTGCGTTCGGCCAGCGCCCGGCAGGCGGCATGGACGGCGGCGGAAACCGGCAGGGCGAGGCGTTGGCCGGCGCGCCCGCCGCTCTCCTCCGGGCGCGCCGGCGCGGCGCCGGGAGCCTTCGCCAGCGGCAACAAACGCTCAGCCCAGCGCTCGGCGACGCGGTCCAGGCGTCCCGAGGCCAACGCCGCGCGCTCGCGGGCGGCAACCTGTTCCGGCGTGCTGGCGAGCACGCCCAGGCGACCGCCATCGAGCAGCGTCTTCAGTTCCGCGGCAAAGACCGCCAGCGACACATCGTCGAAGGCGTAGTGATGGACGCTGAGCAGGAGGTCGGCGCGCGCGCTGTCGCGGGTGACGACCAGCAGCAGGCGTGCCGGCGCCTCGTGGGCGAGGTCGAAGACTCGCGCGCCCTCACGGCGCACGCCATCCTCCAGCAACCGCTCGGCGTGGACGGCGTCGCTCGCCAGCAGGCGTTGCAGGGGCACCGCATGCGCCGCCAGCGCATGCGGCTGCGGCCCGTCGACGCCCGTTTCGACACGCCGGCGCAGCGCCACATGCCGTTCCAGCAACTGGCGCAAGGCCTGTTCGATGGCGTCGGCCGTGGCGCCGACTATGCGCAGGTGGGCCAGCAGGTTGTAGGAGGTGTCCTCCGGCGCCAGTTGCTGGGCCACCCACAGGCGCCGTTCGGCGAGGCTCAGCCCGGCGGCGCCGGCGCTCGGCTCCGGCTCGTCGCCCTCGGGCGCGGCCTGGCGCAGCAGTTCCAGCAGGGCCTCGGGGGTCGCCGGGCCACCGGCGAACGCCTGCAACGGTACGCGTCGGGACAGTCGCTGGCGCAGCGTCGCGAGCAGGTGCACCGCCCGCAGGGAATCGCCGCCGGCGGCGTAGAAGCCCTGTCCGGCGCGCGGCGGCGCACCAAGCTGCGCCTGCCAGGCCTGGTGTAGCGCCTGCTCCAGCGGATCGCTGGGCAGCGCCTGGGGCTCGGCGCCGGTCGCCTGGGGACGCGGCAGGGCCTTGCGGTCGATCTTGCCGTTGAGCGTCTTGGGCAGCTCCGCCAGGACCACGAACGCCGACGGCAACATGTAGTGCGGCAGACTTTGCCCAAGGTGCTCGTTCAGCGCCTGGAGCGGCGGGGCGAACGGCGCCGCCAGGTAGCCGACCAGCCGACGCAGGCCGGCGCTGTCCTCGGTGAGCATGGCGCAGGCTTCGCTCACCCCGGGAAAACTCGCCAGGCACGAGGCGATCTCGCCCAGCTCGATGCGGAAGCCGTTGAACTTGACCTGGTCGTCGAGCCGGCCGAGGTGTTCCAGCACGCCGTCCTCGCGCATGCGTACGCGGTCGCCGGTGCGATAGCGGCGCTCGCCGCTGCCCGGATCGACGCGGAAACGCTCGGCGGTCTGCTCCGGCTTGCCGAAATAGCCACGCGCCAGGCCGATGCCGCCGAGGTACAGTTCCCCGGCCACGCCCAGCGGCAGCGGCGCCTCGAAGCCGTCGAGCACCTCCACCGTGGTGCCGGGCAGCGGTCGGCCGATGGGCGGCTCGTCGAGCGCTTCGGCGTGCAGGTCCAGTTCGTGCACCGTCGAATAGGTGGTGTCCTCGGTCGGCCCGTAGAGATTGACCAGGCGCCGTACCTGGGGTTGGCCACGAATCTGTCGCACCAGGTGGCCGCGCAGCGGTTCGCCGGCCAGGTTCAGCGTGCGCACCCCGCCCGGCAGGTCGCCGAGGGCGAGCAGCGCGGCGCACACCGAGGGCACGGTATTGAGCAGGCTGATCTCGTCGCGGCGCGGGTAGTCCGGCAGGCTGAACAGGTTTTCCACCAGGTGCAGCGTGCCGCCTTCGGCCAGGGTGCCGAACAGCTCGTAGACCGACAGGTCGAAGCACACCGAGGTCGCCGCCAGTACCCCGCTCCATTCTTCGGCGGCATAGTGCTGGCCGGCCCAGCGCAGGAAGGCATGGGCGCTGCCGTGCTCGATGGCGACGCCCTTGGGGCGTCCGGTGGATCCGGAGGTATAGATGATGTAGGCGAGGTGGTCGGCGCCGACCTCGCTCGCGGGCAGCGCCAGGTCGTTCGCCTGGTCGCCGCCCTCCTCCAGCGTCAGGCATGGCCGGCCCAGCGCGGCGACCCGCTCGCGGGTGCTCGCGTCGACCAGCACCAGCAGGCAGTCGGCGTCGTCGAGCATGTAGGCCACCCGCTCCTCCGGATAGGCCGGGTCCAGCGGGACGTAGCAACCGCCGGCGCGGAGCACGCCAAGCAGGCCGACCAGCAGGCCGCTGTCGCGCCGCAGGCAGACCCCGACCCGCTGCTCCGGAGCCACCCCGGCGGCGCGCAGGCGCACGGCGAGCGCGGCGCTTTCGCGCTCCAGCTCGGCATAGCTGAGGCTACGGTCGGCGGCGTGCACGGCGATGCGCTGCGGTGTGCGCCGCGCCTGGGCCTCGAACAGATGGTGGAGTACGCCGCGCGACGGGGCGGCCTGGGGCTCGCTGCGCAGGGCCTGCAAACGGCGCTCTTCGTCGGCGTCCAGCCAGGGCAGCCGGCCGACGCAGGCCTGGGCGTCGACCAGGCCGCGCGCCAGGCGCGCGAGATGGCCGGCGATACGCCGCAATTCGTCGTACTGGGGATCGCGCAGAGCCAGGCCGACGCTGCCGTCCGCCGCCAGCACCAGGGCCAGCCAGCCGGGGCTGCTCGCCGTCGGCCGCGCCGCCAGCACCTGGACCGCGCAGCGCCCGGCCAGGGCGGCGCGCTCCTGGCCGTCGGCGGATAGCTGCCGCCGGGCGTCATCGAGTTCTTCCGCCAGCCGCGCGCTACGTTCGGCGGACGACTCCATCGCCCGGTAGGAGGAACGCAGCAGCGCGGGCGCCTGCCGCCCGCGAACCGTGATCGGCTCGGGAAAGCCCAGGGTGATCTCTTCGTTGCCGTAGCGTCCCAGCAGTACCAGGAACGCCGCCAGCCAGTGCGCCGCCGGGAACGCTTCCGCGGCCGCCTCCGGCTCGAACCATTGCCAGGCGCAATGCGGGTCGCGCAAGGCGATTCGTCCCGGCAACTCCAGCCCCAGCGGGGCGCCTTGCAGGTAGCGCCGCTCCTGCGCAACCTCCGGGCGCGCTGCGCGTCCCGCGGTCAGCGCCTTGCCCGACGAAAAGCTGCGTAACGGTAAGCCATGTCGCTCCTGCATCGCTCTCCCCCTTCCGAGGCTGGGCACCGAGCGAAAAACTCTTCACGAAATGGCGACGAGTTACGAGCTAATACAATTGATAGGGTGGTGACAGGTCAGGCCGAATGGCTTTCCGCGAGGATCGGGTACAGCGACGCGACCAACAGCAGCGCCATCCCTACGTTGAACACCCTCAGCCAGCGCGGATCGCGCAGCACGTTGCGCAGCATGCTGCCGAAACCGGCCCAGATTCCGATGGTCGGCGCGTTGATCAGGGCAAATACCGTCGAGATCACCACCACGTTGGTGAAGTAGCCCTGCAACGGCGTATAGGTGCTTATGGCGCCGACCGCCATCACCCAGGCCTTCGGGTTGACCCACTGGAACGCCGCCGCGCCCCAGTAGCTCAACGGCTTGCCACGTCCCTCCGGGTCGTTGCCGGCCGGGCCGGACGTGGCGATCTTCCAGGCCAGGTACAGCAGGTACGCCGCGCCGACGTAGCGCAGGATGGTGTACAGCACCGGATAGGCCTCGAACACCGTGCCCAGGCCGAAGCCCACCGCCATCACCATGATGAAGAAGCCGCAACTGATCCCGAGGATGTGCGGGATGGAGCGGACGAAACCGAAGTTGACCCCCGAGGCCAGCAACATGGTGTTGTTCGGACCGGGCGTGACGGAGGTGACGAAGGCGAACAGGGAGAACGCCAGCAGCAGATCCACGGAGAGCGACATTCGTTCCATCCTTTGAAGTGGGTGCGGGCAAGACGTTACTCCGCTTTGCCGCCGCGCCAGCGCAACAGTTGCCGAGAAAGTTGCCGTAACACTCCACCCGTCCGCCGCCCTAGCGTTGCACTCCCCAGCGCTTCACCGTGAGGCGCTCGATGCTGCCGAACACCAGGTTCTCCACCAGCAGGCCGATCAGCACCACCACGGCCAGGCCGGCGAATACCTTGTCGGTGTACAGCTCGTTGCGGTTCTGGAAAATGTACCAGCCGAGCCCGCCCTTGCCGCTGCTCGCGCCGAACACCAGTTCCGCGGCGATCAGCGTGCGCCAGGCGAAGGCCCAGCCGATCTTCAGCCCGGCGAGAATCGACGGCAGCGCCGCCGGCACCAGGATCAGCAGGACGAAGCGCAGGCCACGCAGGCCGTAGTTGCGCCCTGCCATGCGCAGGGTCTCCGAGACACCGAGGAAACCGGCATAGGTGTTCAGCGCCAGCGCCCAGAGCACCGAATGCACCAGCACGAAGATCAGGCTGTTCTGGCCCAGGCCGAACCAGAGCAGCGCCAGCGGCAGCAGCGCGATCGCCGGCAGCGGGTTGAACATCGCCGTGAGGGTCCCGAGCAGGTCGCGGCCCAACTGCGTGGAGACCGCCAGGCTGGTCAGAACGAAGGCCAGGACGATCCCCAGCAGGTAGCCCTTGAACAGCACCAGCAGGGAGATCCCCGCCTTGGCCGGCAGTTCGCCGCTGGCCAGGCCCTCGCCGAGGGCCCTGGCCGTCTGCAGGAAGCCTGGCAGCAGCAGGTCGTTGCCCTGGACCCGCGCCGCCAGCTCCCAGGCCAGCGCCAGCAGCGCCAGGATCAGCCCCTTGCGCAGCCAGCCCTGTTGCCAGAGACGCTGGCTCAGGGGCAGGCGCCGCTCCAGGGAGACCTCCAGCAGGGGTTCGAGCTGGACTTCGTATTCTTCGCGAACGCGCGTGACTCGACTCATCGATCGATTCCTCTGCTCAATGGGCCAGCCGGATATCGGCGAAGTCGAGGGTCGCGGCCGCCGTCGGTTCGCCGCCCTCGTCGAACAGCAAGCGGTGGATGCGTCGCGCCGCGGCTTGCAGCGGCTCGCCGCCAAGGCTGTGCAGCCCGAACGGGTGGCCGTGCACTTCGGCCCGGACCCGCCCCGGGTGCGGCGAGAGCAGCAGGATGCGGTTGCCCACCACCAACGCCTCCTCGATGGAGTGGGTGACGAACAGCAGAGTGAAACGCACCTCTTCCCACAGGCGCAGCAGTTCCTCCTGCATCTTTCGCCGGGTCAGCGCGTCCAGCGCGGCGAACGGCTCGTCCATCAGCAGGATCTTCGGCTGCATCGCCAGCGCCCGGGCGATCGCCACCCGCGCCTTCATGCCCCCGGACAGCGTGTGCGGGTAGGCCTCGGCGAAGCCCGCCAGGCCGACCTTCTCGAGGCATTCGTCGGCGCGTCGCTCGGCCTCGTCGCGCGTCACCTGGCCGGACACCCGCAAGGGGAACAGCACGTTCTGCCGTACGGTCTTCCATGGCGGCAACTGGTCGAACTCCTGGAACACCACGATACGGTCGGGGCCGGGCGCCCTGACCGCCTGTCCCTGAAGGCGGATCTCGCCCTCGCTGGGCGTGATGAAGCCGGCCACCGCCTTGAGCAGGGTCGACTTGCCGCAACCGGACGGGCCGAGCAGGACGAAGCGATCGGCCGGGTCGACTTCGAAGCTGACCCGCTGGGTGGCCCGCACCACGCGCGAGCGGGTGCGGTATTCGAGGCTGACTCCGTCCACCGCCAGCAGGGCGTCGGCGGGGAGCGTGGAAGGTTGGCGGGAGGCGGCGTTCATCGGCGTCTCAACTCCCCTGCAACGGCGCGCCGTCCTGGAAGAAATAGTCCTGCCAGGAGGCCGGCTTGTTGCGGATCGCACCGACCCGGTAGAGAAACTCCGCCAGCGGATAGGTGTTCTTCGGCGTGACGCTGAACTCCACCTGCGGATTGGCGATGATCTTCAGCAGCGCGGCTCGGTCGATCTTCGCCCCGGTCACCCGGATATAGGTATCGGCGGCGGCCGCCTTGTCGTTCTGGGCGAAGGCCGCCGCTTCCTTCAGCGCCTCGACGAAGGCCCGGTAGGTCTTCGGGTTGTCCTGGCGGAACTTCTCCGTGGCGAACAGCACGGTCGGCGAATTCGGCCCCAGCAGCTCGTAGCTGTCGAGCACCACGTGGACCTTCGGGTTGGCCAGCGCCTGGTCCTGGAACGGCGGGTTGGAGAAATGCCCGGTCAGCTCGGTGCCGCCGGCCACCAGCGCGGCGGTGGCGTCCGGATGCGGCAGCGCCACGGTGTACTTGTCGAGGCGGTCGAACTGCTTGTCGCCCCACTGCTTCGCCGCGGCGTACTGGAGGAAGCGCGACTGCACCGAAACCCCCACCGCCGGCACGGCGATGCGATCCCCGGCGCCGAAGTCGGCGATGCTCCTGACCCGCGGGTCGTTGCTCAGCAGGTAGTAGGGGAAGTTGCCCAGCGAAGCCACCGCCTTGACGTTCTGGCGCCCGCGGGTACGGTCCCAGATGGTCAGCAGCGGACCGACACCGGCACCGGCGATATCGATCGCCCCGGACAGCAGCGCATCGTTGACCGCCGCGCCGCCGGACAGTTGGGTCCAGTCGACCTTGATTTGCAGGCCCTCGGCCTGGCCGTGCTTTTCGATCAGGTGCTGGTCGCGGACCACGTTGAGCAGCAGGTAGACGATGCCGAACTGCTCGGCGATGCGGATCTCGCCCTCGGCCTGCGCCGGCCGGCTGGCCAGCAGCGTGGTGGCGAGGCTCAGGCCCAGGCCGAGCGCGGCGACCAGGCGGGTGAAACGGGGAATGCGGTTCATGGAAACGCTCCTGGCGAAAAGGGGGAAGCGCGTGCCGTCGTCAGAACGGCGCGTCGCCCTGGATGGTGGTGCGGTAGAGCTTGCGCCGCAGGTGTGCCGGGCAACCGCCGGCGAGATGGATCAGCGAGCGGTTGTCCCAGAACACCAGGTCATGCGCCTGCCAGCGATGCCGGTAGATGTGCTCGGGGCGCACGCTGTGCGCATACAGCTCGGCGAGCAGTTGGGCGCTCTCGTCAGCCGGCAGGCCGACGATGCGGGTGGTGAAACCTTCGCTGACGAACAGCGCCTTGCGCCCACTTTCCGGGTGGGTGCGCACGATCGGATGGACCACTTCGCGCACCTCGGCGAGCTGGGCAGCGCTCAGGGTCGGCCGCCAGTTGCCCTCGAAGCGCGGTTCGCTGTAGCGGGCGGTATAGGAATGCGCCGCCGTGCGTCCCTCGATGGCCTTGCGCAGGGCTTCCGGCAGGCTGTCCCAGGCCTTGTGCATGTCGGCGAACAGAGTATCGCCGCCCTCCTCCGGCAGCTCCTGGGCATGCAGCATCGAACCGAGGCTCGGCAGCTCCTTATAGGAAAGGTCGGAGTGCCAGAACTTGCCGGCATCGCCGAGACCGACGGGCTGGCCGTTCTCGACGATGTTGGAAACGATGAGGATCTCCGGATGCCCTGGGAGCAGGAACTGCTTCAGCACATGGATCTGCAACTCACCGAAGCGCCGGCTGAAGGCGATCTGCTGCGCCGGGGTGATGCGCTGCTCGCGGAACACCAGCACATGGTGGTCCAGGTGCGCCCGGTGGATACGGCGGAAGTCCTCGGCGGCCAGGGGCAACCCGAGGTCGAGGCCGAGCACCTCGGCGCCGAACGCGGCATCGAGGGCACGGATCTGCAAGGGAACGTCGGCGCGCGCTGGCGCCGGAAGGGAAACGGACATCGCTGACTCCCACGCAAGCCCGGACACGCCGGGCACGAGATACCGCGCGAGGCGGCATGGATTCGGTGCGGCGCGCCGATTGGTCGGCAGGTACGCGAGAGCCTTTAATTTATTGGAATAAGAAAATTAATTTAAATACCTTTAAAGAATATAAATATGCTGCTCCGTACGGTTCGGCGTTCCTTGTAAGCACAAAAGTGAATTAATAAATAAAAACTTAGTATTTATGGCTCTAAGCGGCGAAGGGATAGTCTGGCTGCCATCGAACCCGCCGCCCGAGGAATGCCTCATGGACCGCACCGACAACGTCATCGATTTCGCCCGCTACCGCTCGCGCCGCCAGGCACGCCGCCTGGGCGAAATGATGTGGGCGGTGTACGCCTGGCGGGCCGGCTACGCCGTGCCGCAACCGCCAGCCAGGCACGACGAGCGCAGCCGCCGGGCCTGACCGATGAACCTGCCCGCCAGCGATGGCGTTGCCCACCTGGAACTGGCCGCCGGCGTGCATACCGAACCCGATGATCTGATTGGCCAGCGCGTCGCCCACAACCTGCTGCGCCTGCGCGGCAAGCGCAATCTCTCGCTGGACGCCCTGGCGCGGATTTCCGGTGTCAGCCGGGCGATGCTGGCGCAGATCGAGTCCGGGCGCAGCGTGCCGTCGATCAAGGTGCTGTGCAAGATCGCCCAGGGTCTCAAGGTGTCGGTGGCAGCCTTCCTCGACGATCGCGCCTTCGCCGGTGTCGCCGTGCTGCCGGCGCAACAGAGCAAGCGCCTGGTCAGCGCCGACGGCGCCTTCACCAGCCGCGCGCTGTTCCCCTTCGATGTGGCGCGCCAGGTGGAGTTCTACGAACTGCGCCTGCGCGGCCTCGGCCAGGAAGACGCCGAAGCCCACGCCCCCGGCACCCAGGAGAACCTGGTGGTGGCGCAGGGGGTACTGGAAGTGCGGGTCAACGAGGAGCGCTTCCTGCTCGCCACCGGCGACTCGATCCTGTTCTACGCCGACCAGCCGCACAGCTACCGCAACCCCGCCGATAGCGAAGCCCTGGCGTACCTGGTGATGACCTACCCGGAGCGCCTGTACTGACCCCCGGCCTTGCTGCCATGGACGAAGAAAGGCCCGCCCGGTCATCCCGGGCGGGCCTTTTCCATCCGGCGACGGATCAGCAGGTGCAGCACATCATCGGCATGCCGTTGCAACTCATCATCATCGGCATGCCGCACTCCATCATCTTCGCCATCAGCATGCAGCAGTTCTTGAACATCTCCATGTCCATGCCCTGCATCGGCATCATCCTGCAGTGCATGGCGTCGCCCTGCATGGAGCACTCCATCATGCACTTCATCGGAGCCATGCCCATCATCGGCATGCCCATCCCCATGCCCATCGTCGGCATCATCGCCATGCAGGCCTGGGACATGCCCATCATCGCCAGGTTGCCGCACTGCATCATCATGGGCATGCCGCAGTTCATCATCATCGCCATCATCTCGGCGCTGTTGCGGAACTGGCCCATGTCCATGCCCATCGCCGGCATCATCTTGCACAGCATGCCGTCGTCCATCGTTTCGCACTGCATGGTCGCCATCATCATCGGCATGCCCATCATGGGCATCATCGGCATGGCGGCATTCATGTTCATCGGCATCTGCATGGCATTCATCATGGCGGTAACTCCTGTAGGCGAAGCGGGGGTAGGTGCGAATGGGGCCGATTCTAGGCAGCGCCGACGCACCGGCAAGATGCCGGTGCAACAGCCGAGCCGGGCGCTGCATGGTGGCTAGCGGCGAGACAGCGAAGATGTTCGGCGCAATGACAGCGGATTCCGCTGCATGGCGGAGGAACGCATCGTCACAGCCGGTATTTCGACGCGATGGATATTCGAAACGGACCTATCCAAATAACCCAGGTGAATAAACGTTCTAAGACCCGCAGCCTTTTTCCCCTTGCCGGGCGCAGCCCCGTCTATTGCGCCGCTTTCCGGTGCTCGGACGATGCCCTGCGGAAGTCGCGCGGGCCGACGCGGAAAGCGTGCGCGGCATTGCCCCAGACCAGCACGGCGGCCAAGCCGATCAGCGGTAGCAGGGTCCAGGGCAGCATCTCGCTGCCCCAGCGCTGCAACACCATGCCACCCAACGCTCCGCCGCCGGCGATGGCCAGGTTCCAGGCCACCACGATCATCGACTGGGCCAGGTCGGCGCCCTCCCCGGCGGCGTCCGCCGAGGCGGTCTGCAGCAGCGTCGCCGCGCCACCGAACGTCAGCCCCCAGAGGGCCAGGCCGGCGAACGCCAGCCAGCTCCAGCGAGCGCCCAGGCACAGCGCCAGCGCCGCCACGGCGAACAGCGCCAGGCTGGCCAGGACCATCCGCCGCAGGTGCCGGTCGACCAGCACGCCGACCAGCCAGATTCCCGCCACCGCGGCGCTGCCGAATACCAGCAGGGCCAGGTCCACCGAGGCGCCCAGGCCGACCTTGGCGAGGAACGGCGCGATATAGGTGTAGAGGATGTTGTGCGCCAGCACCCAGGCGACGATCACCAGCAATACCGGACGCACGCCCGGCGTGCGCAGCACCCCGAGCAGGCGCAGGCGCCGCCCGGCCGGCTGGCCAGGGAAGTCCGGCACGCTGCGCAGCACCCAGCCGACCAGCAGCAGCGCGGTCAGCGACAACAGGCCGAAGGCCCAGCGCCAGCCGAGCAGGCCGCCCAGCCAGGTGCCCAGCGGAACGCCGAGCGACAGCGCCAGCGGCGCACCGAGCATGGCCACCGCCAGCGCCCGCCCCTGCTGCTCCGGCGGCACCAGGCGCCGCGCGTAGCCGGCCAGCAGGCCCCAGGCGAGGCCGGCGGCGACGCCGCTGCCGAAGCGCGCCAGCAGGGTCAGGCGGTAATCCGAGGAAACGGCGGTTAGGCTGTTGCAGACGAAGAAGATCAGCAGCGCCAGCAGCAGCACCCGGCGCCGCCGCCAGCCCTGGGTCAGGCTCGCCGCCGGCAGCGCGGCCAGTAGCGAACCCAAGGCGTAGACGCTGACCAGTTGCCCGGCCAGCGCCTCGCTGACCGCCAGCCCCGCGCCGATTTGCGGCAGCAGGCCGGCCGGCAGGGTTTCGCTGAGAATGGCGACGAAGCCGGACATCGCCATCGCCAGCAGCGCACTCAGCGGCAGCCGCGGCGCCACGGCCGACGCAGCGGCCCCGGCGTTCTCCGGAAATGCTTCGCGGCGTCCCATCAGCGCAGCTCCGCGGAACGGTAGACGGCGTCGCGCAGGTCGTTGACGAAGCGTCCCGACATGCCCTCGAACAGGGTGTTGGTAAGCGCCACCACCGACAGTTCGCGGGCCCGGTCGACGAACCAGGAATGCCCGTAGGCGCCGCCCCAGCGCCAGGTGCCGGGAGCCTCCGGCGATTGCGCGATAGCCGGGTCGCGCAGCACGGAGAAACCCAGGCCGAAGCCGAAACCGGGATTGGCCGGCAGTTCCAGGCCGGGTACCTGGTCGCGGCCCATCTCCTCCGCCAGGCCAGGCGTCAGCAACGGCGCGCCGCCCTGGCGAAGGATTTCCAAAAGGCGCAGCACGTCGCCGGCGCTGCCGATCATCCCCGCCCCGCCGGACGCATAGGCAGACGGTTCGAAAGCCCGACTCGGCTCGAAGCGAATGCCGACGCTGTCCTCGAACGGCGCCACGGTCTCCCGCCCGGCCATTCGGCGCGGGCGTGGCCGGTCGCTGACGTAGACCGCCGCCAGTCGGCACGCGTCGGCGCAGAGGAAGCCGCTGTCGCGCATGCCGGCTGGAATCCCGACCCGCTGCCGCAGCGCTTCCGCCAGCGGCCGCCCGTCGACCCGCTCCACCAGCGCGCCGAGCACGTCGGTGGCCAGCGAATAGCCCCAGGCGCGGCCGGGTTCGTAGAGCAAGGGCACGGAGGCCAGGCGACGGAGATTCTCGGCCAGGTCGAAACCCGGCAGGTCCATGCCATCGGAAATCCCGGCGCGGGCATAGGGGCCGTCTGCGTCGGCTTCGAGGAAGCGATAACCGAGGCCGGCGCTGTGGCTCAGCAACTGCCGCGGCGTAATGCGCGCCTCGCGGCCGTCGGCCAGGCGCGGACGGAACGCCGGCAACCAGTCGGCGATCGGCTCATCGAGGGCCAGCCGGCCCTCGTCCACCAGGCTCAGGGCGGCGACGCTGACGATCGGCTTGCTCACCGAGGCCAGGCGGAACAGGCTGTCCTCGCCCATTGTCCGGCCGGCCTCGCGGTCGGCCAGGCCGGCAGCCCGTCGATAGAGCCACTGCCCCCGGTGTGCCACCAGCACCACCGCCCCCACCAGGCGCTGGTCGGCGAATGCCGCCTCGATCACCTGATCGACATTTTCCGCCAGGCCGCAGCCTGGCTCTCGTTCGAAACTGGACATGCGGGACTCTCCGCAGATGAAGGATGCGGACAGGCTAAGAGCGCTGCAAAAGCGGAAAAAGACGGATAGAGTTCCGTTCTATCCGGACCATCATGTCCGTAATCGGAGCCTTGCATGGACAGCCTCAGCGGTTTCACCGTCTTCGTCCGCGTCGCCGAGACCCGCAGCATCGTCGGCGCCGCCCGGACCCTCGGCGTCAGCGCCTCGGCGGTGGGCAAGCGGGTCGCCCGCCTGGAAGAGAAACTCGGCGTGCGCCTGTTCCACCGCAGCACCCGCAGCATCACCCTGACCGCCGAAGGCAGCCTGTTCCTCGAGCGCAGCCGGCGCATCCTGGCCGAGATCGAAGCCACCGAGCTGGAGCTGTCGCAAAGCCGCGAGACCCCGCGCGGGCGCCTGCGGGTCAGCCTGCCGCTGGTCAGCGGGCTGGTCCTGCCGACGCTCGCCGATTTCATGCAGGCCTATCCGGACATCGAGCTAGACCTCGACTTCAGCGATCGCGTGGTGGATGTCGTCGACGAAGGCTTCGACGTGGTCCTGCGCACCGGCCAGCCGGTGGATTCGCGGCTGTCCATGCGCGAACTGGGTGAGTTCCAGCTGAAGCTGGTCGGCTCGCCGGCCTACTTCGCCCGCCACGGCACGCCGCGCTGCCCGGAAGACCTGCTGCGGCACACCTGCCTGCACTACCGCTTCCCCAATACCGGCCGCCTCGAGGAATGGCCGCTGCGCCGCGCGGACGGCGAAGCCCCGCCGCAGATCCCGGTGTCGATGGTCTGCAACAACATCGAGACCCGCGTCTGCTTCGCCCTGCGCGACCAGGGCATCGCCTGCCTGCCGGACTTCTCGATCCGCGAGGCGCTGCGCGAAGGGCGCCTGGTCAGCGTCCTCGACACCTTCTGCGAGCGCCGCGCGCGGTTCTTCCTGCTCTGGCCGTCCGGCCGCCAGGTCTCGCCCAAGCTGCGCGCCTTCATCGACTTCGTCGCGCCACGGGTGATCGCCACGCTGGGCTGAAGCGCGCCTGGCAGGGCCGGTCAAGCCGGCGGCAGACAGGAACAAGACCGCGGCGGCCACGGAGCGTCTAATAGGTACATCCACCCCTTGCCAGGCCGCATCCATGATCAACATCGAGACGCCGACCTACTACACGGCGACCAAGAAGTACGAATTGTCCTTCCCCTCCCTGGAAACCGACCTGGACGCCGACGTGGTGGTGATCGGCGGCGGCTTCTCCGGGATCAACACCGCGCTTGAGCTGGCCGAGCACGGCATCACCGACATCGTCGTGCTGGAGGCCCGCCACCTCGGCTTCGGCGGTACCGGGCGCAACGGCGGGCAGATCATGGCCGGCATCGGCCACGACCTGGAGAAGATCCGCAAGGACGTCGGCGAGGACGGCCTGCGGGCGATCTTCGAGATCAGCGACCTCGGCGCCGACATCATCAAGGGCCGTATCGAGAAGTACGCCATCGACGCCGACTTCTGCCACGGCTACGGCTACATGGGCTTCAACGCACGCCAGGCGAAGACCCTGCAGGCCTGGGAAAAGGAATTCCGGTCGCTCGGCTCGCCCCATGAGATCCGTTACCTGCACGGTGCCGAGGTGCGCCAGATCATCGGCTCGGACGCCTACGGCAGTGCCCTGCTGCACATGGGCGGCGGCCATGTGCACTCGCTCAACCTGCTGCTCGGCGAAGCCAAGGCACTGGCCGGCCTCGGCGCACGGATATTCGAATACAGCCCGGCGCTGGAGGTGCAATACGGCGAGCGCATCCGCGTGCGCACGGCCAAGGGCTCGGTCACCGCGAACAAGCTGCTCTGGGCCTGCGACAGCTTCCTCAACCGGCTCGAACCCGAGCTGCACCGCACCACCATCAATACCTACGCGTTCCAGATGATGACCGAGCCGCTACCGGACGAACTGATCCAGCGGATCAGCCCGATCCGCGGCGCCTACAGCGACATCCGCCCGGTCATCGACTACTACCGGGTGACCAACGAGAACCGCCTGCTGTTCGGCGCCGCCACGCCCTTCGTCGAACGCATTCCCGGCGACCTCAAGGCCTGGAACCGCAAGCTGATGCTGAAGATCTTCCCCTACCTGGAGCACGTCCGCATCGACCTCGCCTGGGGTGGGCCGATGGCTTGCAGCGCCAACCTGTTCCCGCAGATCGGCAGCCTCTCGGGGCGGCCCAACGCGTTCTTCGTCCAGGGTTATTCCGGGTTCGGCGTGACCCCCAGCCACATCGTCTGCAAGGTCCTCGCCGAAGGCATGAGCGAAGGCTCGGCGCGCTACGACCTGCTCAGCTCGGTGCGCCGCATCCCGATCCACGGCAAGGACCACTTCCGCCCGCTGCTGCTCAGCGCAGGCAAGACCTGGCACCAGCTCTCCGGCTACTGGAACGGCCGGCGCTGAAACCTACCGATCACTCTACAAGGAGCATTCCCATGGCCATTACCGTTATCCGCCACGGCATCACCCTCGATGAACTGGACGCCTGGGGCAGCGTCGCCGACCTCGGCTCGGAGATCCTCGAAGGCGAGGTGAAAGCCTTCGGCAAGATGACCGCAGGAGCCCCCACCGACCCGGTCAGCGCCGCCTACTTCGGCACTACCGCCGGCAAGTTCCGCATGACCTATCCGTTCAGCGAACAGGCCACGGTGGTCAGCGGCGAGGTCCGCCTCACCGACGAGTCCACCGGCCAGAGCACGCTCTACAAGGCCGGCGACAGCTGGTTCGTCAGCAAGGGCACCCCGGTGCTCTGGGAGGTTGCCGACGGCGGCTTCGTCAAGCATTACTACGCGGTGGCTTGAGACACCGAAGAGACTGTGGGGAGGTGACTGTTTTGACACATGCCAAAAGAGGGAGGGATAGGCCAGAGCCCCTATAGCACTAGGGCTCCAGCCGGACAGGCACTGTGGGACAGTTTGGAAAAAATCGATCAGGATTGAGCAAGGACTGCAAAATATTGATCGTTAATTGGCACGGAATGAGCGCTAAACCATCCATCGACCAAGCCAGACAACGCGGCCAATGATATCCAAGTCAGAAAGCTGGTCCTTGGGGACGACCATGTCCTTATACGCCTTGTTTTCGCTGATGATCGCGATAGAGCCATCGAACTGTCGTTGTAAGCGCTTGGCGTAGAGCTGATCCCCGACCCGAATCACATAGATCGCTTCATCCCGCACGGTTCTGAGGTCATGGTCGATAACAACGGCGTCGCCATCCGACAGGAGGGGCTCCATGGAGTCGCCCCCGACCCTTACTGCCGACATCCTGGTTGGCTCTAACCCCTTCTTACTCAAGCTGTAGCGCGTAAAGGCAAGCTGCGTAATAACGTGCGCGCCTTCGCTCCAGCTTCCATGTCCCGCGCTGACCCTTGCGTCATACAGGGGGACGTAGACGTATTGGTCCGACCCCGTAGCCTCCCGCTCTTCCGACTTCTGGCTGCCCTCGCCGGTCATAAGCCAGCCCAGGCTCACGCCTGCCGCCTTCGCCAAGGAAATTAGCACTCTCCGGGTGGGTTCCCCGCCTTTCAGGTACCTCTGCAACCCGCCTTGGGAGATTCCAGCATTCCTCGCTAAAGCACTTGCGCTCCCTGCTATAGCGACAATGGAGCGCAGCCTTTCGATGAAAGCAGCGTCATTTTCAGGTTCGGTTGCGGAACTTGAAAGGCTGGCGGTGCGCTCGCTACGCGTTTTCATGTAGACCTAACTATTTGATTTAATTGATATTAATTCTATAGAGATCGAAAACCGCATCCTATAGAACTTGAAAACCGCTATAGAGCTTGTTTTTCAACTTCTATAGCGCTATGTTTATGCCCTAAGTCACGTTAGACACCCCTAAAAAACCACCCGGCACGGTGGTTGAGATGGAACGTAGGCATGAACAGAACCGAAATCCCCCGCGACAACAACGTCCGCTGGGAGTGGATCAAATACCAGCTCCGCGCCAGGGGGTCGTCCCTGGCCGAGGTGGCCCGCTCCCTCGACGTCTCCAGCCCGGCAGTCAAAAACGCCAAGCTGAATCCCTACCCTCGGGTAGAGCGCGCCATCGCTGCTGTACTCGACCTCAGCCCCCTGGTGCTGTGGCCTGAGCGCTGGCTCGACGACGAGAATCCGAAGCGGCAACGGCCCAATCGTTCGGAAACCCTCAAGGCATATGACAGTGTCATATGCCGATCCGGGAAAAATAACAGATACGCTGACCAAGCGCAGCGTAAAGCCGACGCGGGGGCTTGAACATGGCCCGCCGCAAAGACGACCGCACCCTGGACATCTTCGATGTTCCGCAGCCAGCTCGCGCTATACCCGGTGAGTGCAACTACGCCGCCCAGGTCAGCGAGCTGGTCAGCGAAATACTGAAGGCCGCCAACCTCGACCGTTACGAGATTGCCGCCCGCATGTCGCGCCTCTCCGGCGATGACGTGAGCAAGAACATGCTCGACGCCTGGTCGAGTCCCGCCCGAGTTGATCACAACTTGCCTTTCTACCGCGCCGCCCTCCTGGAAGACGTCTGCGCGAGCCACCTGCTGACCAACTGGCTGGTCGATGTGCGGGGTGGCCGCGTGGCCTATGGCCGAGACGCACTGCTCGCCGAACTGGGCCGCCTGGAGCGGACCCGCGAGGAAGCGGGTCGGCAGGCGCGTGAGCTGAAACGAATCCTGGGGGAGCCGTGATGACAAACACCGACCTCAAACCGCTGCTCGACAACCTGCGGAACGCCACCGAGTTCTGGAACCTAGTCAAAGAGGCCAGCGCTACGGACGAAAGCACCGTTCACAACCGTTCCTTTCGGGACGCACTGGACTGGCTCGAATCGGCGGCCTTGGCCCTCGGTGACGCCCTGATCGCCCAGCGCAAAGCTGTCGGGGGCGACCATGAGTGAATGGTTCTCCGCACAGAAGCTGGCCGGCCTGCCCGGACTGCCTGGCACGGTTCAAGGCATCAATAGTCGCGCCACCCGTGACTCCTGGCAGCAAAGAAAGCACATGGGTAGAGGCGGTGGGCGTGAATACCACATTTCCAGCCTCCCCGAGGAAACCCGCGCCGCGCTGCTGAACGCCGCCCTGGGCGAGGTGGCCACCAAGGTGGTCCGCCAGGAGACTCAACTGGCCCTGGTCGAAAGCAACCGCCAGCAGCTGGTCGCCGATGCCCGCCAGGGGGTGCTGCACGCCCTGGACCTGATGATGGCCCGCACCGGCTACAGCCGGAAACGCTCCATCACCCTGATGCTGGACATGGCGCGCCTCGGCCAGGTCGAGCCGCAACTGCTCGCCATGCTCAAGATGGCCCGCGATCCTCGCGGCCGCCCGAGCGCGGATGGCCTGCCGAGCGTGCGCAGCCTGGAGCGCTTCCTGGACCAAGCCGAGCGTGGCGCCCTGGTGCCGAAGGTCCGCCGCCCGGACATGAGCGTTCCCGACTGGGCGCCGGCATTCATGACCATCTACCAGGGGCCGGAGAAGCGCAGCGCCCGCGCTGCCCATGCACTGCTGGAGAAGCACTGGCAGGGGCAAATGCCCAGCCTGGACCAGGTCTATGCGTTCCTGCGCAAGGTGGGCAACGTCAGCCGCGAGGTCGGGCGTATGGGTGAGCATGAAATCAAGGCACTGCGCCCGTTCATTCGCCGCGACTTCACCAAGCTACTCCCGACCGACGTCTATTCCTGCGACGGCCACACGTTCGACGCCGAGGTCCAGCACCCGATGCACGGCCGGCCCTTCCGGCCGGAAATCACCACCATCATCGACATCCGTACCCGTCGAATTCCGGGATGGTCCACCGGCCTGGCCGAGTCGGCCCTGGTGGTGGTCGATGCCCTGCGCGACGCCTGCACCAAGGGCGGCATTCCGGCCATCTTCTACGTGGACAACGGCTCAGGCTACGTAAACCACATGATGCGCGACGAGGCGGTCGGCCTTATGGGCCGCCTGGGCATCGACATGAAAAACAGCCTGCCCTACAACAGCCAGGCGCGGGGCGTGATTGAGCGCGTCCACCAGAGCCTGTGGATTCGGGCCGCCAAGGAACTGCCCGGCTACATCGGCGCCGACATGGACCGCCAGGCCAAGCTGGCCACCTTCAAGCTGACTCGCCGGGCCATTGCCAAGGGCGGCACCATGCCGCTGATGTCTTGGGAATCTTTTGTCGCGTTCTGCGAACAGCAGATTGCCGAGTACAACGACCGGCCGCACAGCAGCTTGCCGCGCATCGTTGACCCGAACACCGGTCGTCGCCGGCACATGACCCCCAACGAAGCGTGGGCGCTCCACGAAGCCGATGGCTTCAGCCCGATGCGGGTCACCGACGACGAGGCCCGGCCGCTGTTCCGACCCCAGGTGCTGCGCACCGTCCGCCGCTGCGAACTGGAGTTCATCGGCAACCGCTACTTCGCCCGCGAGCTGGAGGAATTCCACGGCGACCAGGTGGCCGTGGGCTACGACATCCACGACGCCAGCCGGGTGTGGGTCTACGACGGCGAGGGCCGCTTCCTCTGCACAGCAGAGCTGAACGGCAACAGCCGCGACTACATGCCGGCTTCGTATGTCGAGCGCGCCCGCGAGAAACGCGCAGAGGCCCGCGAGAAGCGCGCCCTGGCTCACCTCGACGAGATTCGCGCCGAGCGTGACGGCGGGTATGCCCTGGAAATGGATACGCCGCTGTCCATCCCCGGCCTCGGCACGATCACTCCCGAGCAACTCCGGTCGCGCAGCGCCGCGACCCTCGAAATGCAGGCCGAGCGGATCGACGAACCGCGCCCGGCCGCAGCCGCCACCCAAGCCACCACCGCCCAGGTCTTCACCCTGCCGACCGCTCCCGCCCAGCGCTACCGGCAGTGGTGCGAGCTGGCCGAGCGGCAGCGCTCCGGCCTGCCCATCGAGCCGGACGCCGCCCAGTGGTTCGAGGTTTACCCCAAATCCAAAGAATTCGCCGCCCAGCAGCGGCAAGCATGAAAGGAGCTGTATTCATGACCACCCCGAAAACCACCCAACTGGCCAATGGCATGGCCGACATCGCCAACATCGCCCTTTGCGATATCGCCCTGGAGAAAGCGCTGTCGCGTACCTCCACGTTGCCCGGCCTGGTCTGCTTCTACGGCCCGTCCGGCTTCGGCAAATCCGTTTCGGCCGCCTGGGTCGCCAATCGCCGCCGCGCCTACTACGTCCAGGCCAAAAGCGTCTGGACCCGCAAGCACACGCTGAAGTCGATCCTGGGTGAAATGGGCATCAAGCCGGCCGGGACCATCCCGGAAATGGCCGACCAGATCGCCGAGGAACTGGCCGCCAGCGGCCGCCCGCTGATCATCGACGAAATGGACCACCTGGTCGCCGCTGGCCAGGTCGAGCTGATTCGCGACCTGTACGAGTCCAGCCAAGCCTCCATCTTGCTGATCGGCGAGGAAATGCTGCCGACCAAGCTCAAGAAGTTCGAACGCTTCCATGGCCGCGTTCTGAGCTGGGTTCCGGCCCAGCCAGTGTCCCTGGAGGACGCCCGCAACCTGGCGCCGGTCTACAGCCCCGGAGTGGCTATCGCTGACGATCTGCTCGCGCACCTGGTGAAGAAGTCCCTGGGCTCTGTCCGTCGCGTCGCGGTGAACCTGGAGCAGTTGGCCGAGGCCGCCACCGTTCAGGGCCGGCGCGAGCTGGAACTGGCCGACCTCCAGCGCCTGAACCTGGAGCTGTACACCGGTGCGGCCCCGAGCCCGAGGACTTCGAAGTGAGCCTCGGCAAGAACCCGGCTCACCTCTGCATGGTCGGGGGCAAGAGCCCCCGCCAGCAGATGTGGGAAGTCATCCGGGCCAACCGCGAAGAGTTCACCGTCTACCGCGTGGCGCGCCGCTCCAACCAGCACGACAAGACCGTCGAGAAGTATGTCGCCTGCCTGCGCCTGGGCGGCTACGTCGAGGCGATCCGCGGATTCAAGCGCGGCGAAGAGGTCGTTTTCCGGTTGATCCGCGACAACGGCGTCGAGGCACCGAACCTGAATGCCGATGGCAAGCCATCCCAGCAGGGTTACACCACCGAGGCGGTCTGGCGGACGTTGCGAATCCTCGGCCCATCGACCCCGGAACAGATCGCCGCATCGGTGGCGGCCTCGGGCACGCCCGTGTCGCCCAGCACCGTTCAGCGCTACTTCATCGACCTCCAAAACGCCGGATACCTGACCCGCAACGGCCGCCACTACGCCCTCAAGCCGGGCCGCTACACCGGTCCACGGCCGCCCATCGTCCAGCGCGAGACGCGCCGCCAGGTCTACGACCCGAACCTGGACCAGGTCATGTGGAGTTCGCACGGCGAGTACCAGCACAACCGGAGTCGTTCGCGGGGAGCTGCCCAGGCTGGCGTGGCGGATACCGAAGAGAACAACGAATCAGGCGGCTGAGGCCCTGATGAAGACGGTGCCGAGGGGTGGCCGCCCCTCGACACCTACCACCACCCGGAAGGAGAGGAGCCATGCAAATGCATGCACAGCAAGGCGGTAGCGCCGCGAAGGCTAGCACAAGCCACTTTCGCGGCACTATGAACATTGAGGAGTACATCCGCGACATGGCGAGCCGTGGGTTCAGTCGTCGGGCCGTGAGTAAGGCCCTGGGTATGCAGTCGCGGAAGTTCAAGGAACTCCTGGAACTCCTGCCAGACATGGACTGGGTGCCTCCTTGTCAGTCGTGGGACCGCCTGCGCGCTGACCAGGAGAAGAAGGGACGCAAGTGTCCGATGACAGAGGGGCGTCTGCGCTCGATTGTCGCGGCGAGGCGCGCCGCGATGGCAAAACACACCCGCTACACCGCGTTTGGTGTAACAGCCACCTTGCCGGAGCTGGTGAGCCAGTTCGGCCAGGTCACCGCCGCCTGCGTGCGCATGCGGTTGGCCAAGGGAATGCCTCTGGAGCAGGCCCTTGCCTCCGTGCGCAGCGATCCTTGTGGAAGGAAGGTCGCTGACAGCCATCCCTGGAAACAGGAGGCGCACCAGGGGGCTATCAATCACCTTGAGCGTCAAACCGCTGCAATGCAGGAGCGCGTTCAGGGGAAGCGCCTGGACCGAGCGGCCTCACTGCTGAGCCAGGAGGTGCCGCCATGCGCCGAGCACTGATGCCCATCGGCATCGTCCTGGTCCTCGGCCTGCTGCTGGTCCTGGTCGGTGATGCCTTGCTGCCGATCCGCCGCCTCATTGCCTGGCAGTGGGGGTGCTAATGGACCGCGCAATCGATCTGTCGGCCTGGGGCGAGCGTCCGCCCGTCTTCGTCCAGCTGCTGGCCGCCGAGGTGGCCCGCAGCAGCCAGACGAAGGCCGGCGAGGCAATCGGCATGAGCCGTTCGACCGTCAGCACCATCCTCGCCAACCGCTACCCGTCGCCCTCGACGATCCGCGTCGAGCGTCGTGTCCTGGCCGCGCTGAGCCGCATTGAGTGCCCGGCCCTGGGCGAGGCGGTGACCTCGGTCGAGTGTAGCGAGTACCTCCAGCGGCCGGCGCCGCTGAACAACCCCGTCGCGATGCGCTGCTGGAAAGCGTGCCGCGCCTGTCCACGCAACCCGCATACCGCCCCCATGAAACGAGAGGAACAAGGCCATGAGAACCGCATTGCCCTTGAAAGTGTTGACGCCTGACTTGGCCCAGAGCCTGCGCACCTTCAACGATGCCGCCCGGCTGCTCCAGCGCATGGGGGTTCGCCTTCATCGCCTGGAGCCGACAGAGGGGCGCGTGACCATTGCCGCAGATGACGCCCGCCAGCTCCTGGAGAAAGGCTACCTGATGGGCTTCCAGCGCGACGCCTCGGCCGGCAGCACCCGTTACATCACCCGCTTCCAGGGCATCACCCTGGCCTGGAGCGAACCGATCAGCTACCGCGACTTCGCCGGCAGCAAACCCGTAATTCACTGAAAAGGACTACCCCATGAACGACGTACATATCCCCGAGGGCTACCGGATGGACGGGCAAAAGCGCCTGATCCCGGAGGCCACCATCAAGCCCGTTGACCTGGCCCGCGACCAGTTGGTTATGGAGCTGGTGGGCAAGGCCAAGGCAGTCCAGAGCGAGCTGGCCCGCTTCAAGGCTTCCGCGTTCGGCGACATCGACGCTTTCGTCGATCTGTCGGTCGAGCAGTACGGCACCAAGCTTGGAGGCAAGAAAGGGAACGTCTCCCTCCTGAGCTTCGATGGCCGCTACATGATCAAGAAAGCGATCCAGGAAACCATCCAGTTCGACGAGCGTATCCAGGCCGCCCGCGAGCTGATCGAGGAATGCCTTCGCGACTGGACCCAGGGCGCCAGGCCCGAAGTGGTCACCCTGGTAACCAACGCTTTCCGCACTGACACGAAGGGCGAAATCCGTACCGCCCGAGTGCTCGCCCTGCGCCGCCTGGACATCCAAGACGAGCGCTGGCTGCGAGCCATGAATGCGATTGGCGACGCCTGCCAGGCGGTGGGTTCCAAGGCCTACATCCGCGTCTATGAACGGGTCGGCGACAGCGACCAGTACCAGCAGATCAGCCTCGACATGGCGGGGGTGTGATATGGCCGACACCATCGCTTTCTGCTGGGCCTCTGGCCTGATCCAGTTCGGTGACCAGGTGCCCGAGGGCGCCATCGAGATCGCCCGTGGGGACGACCAGGTCGTTCGCGAAATCATCGAAGTCACCTCGCGCCACGCCTACGACGGCAAGTCGCTCCTGGTGCCCGGCATACCCGAGGCGAAAAACCAGGCGGAAGGCATTGACGCCCTCGAAAAGTTCGTTCGCTGGATCGCCTCGCACAACAGCGAGTCGTTCCAGGTTTTCATGGGAGACGTGTGACATGCCTACCAACGTGGAGCTTGTAACCCGCTTGATGGAGTACCCCAAAAGCGGACCGCTGATGCAAGCAATGGTCCTCCAAGCCTTGGATCAGTTCGCTTGCATGGTACTGGCTTCGGAGCCGGGGTCGCTCGAAAGCCCCATGGTTTCCGAGGCGTCCTGGCGTGCCTGCGCTGAGGAAATCCGGGAAAGCCTATCTAGCCACATGCGTCGGGAGGCGTGACATGACCAAGACGTTCGCCATGTGCCGCATCGACGGCCTAATCGAGCTGCGGGAAGAGCACCCAGGCGAGGGCTATTTCGCCCTTGCCGTGGGCGAGCTGGCCAGCGTGCGGGCGGCGGTCTTTGCAACCGCTGAGCCGCACCAGGTGGGCCAGAAAGTCGCCCGGCGCGTGCCGGGTGTGAGCCCCGAGGCCACCGACCGCGAGAACCTGGGTTCCATCGCCCGCTACATCCAGACCCTGGGCCAGCAGGATCGGCCCGGCTTCCGTGCGCTGGGGGTGTGAAATGCAGCAGTCCAACCCCTTCAATCACCCCGGACAGAGCTACGGCGCCGTAGACGTCGATAGCCGACTCCGCGCCGTTGCCGGCTTCGACCTGGAGCAATGCCGCGCCGCGCTCGCGGTCACCGGCCTCCAGAAGATCGTCGAGAAGAAAATACGCACCCGCATCCGCCAGCTGGAAAAGCAGGCATCCGCACAGAAGGAGGCATAACCATGGCCGTATACACCATCACCCTAAGCGACACCGAAGGCGGAATAGATTTTTCCATGCAAGGCCCGCCGCTGCACGACTCCGAAGCATCGAAGGTCGCCTATGCCCTTATGCAAGCGACGATGTCCCTCGGCCAGGAACTCGCAAAGCAGAACGGAGCTGGTAACGGCGTTTCCTGCGCCTGCGACGAGTGCCTGGCGCGCCGCGCTCGCGGCGAAGAACCGCAGCAGGAAATCCACTACACCAAGGCCAAGAACCGCACCGTCCACTGAGCGAAACCGCCCCGGCCTGGCCGGGACGGTCTGCCGGACGTGGTGGTCCGGTACTGATGAGCAGCCACCCATGACGAACGAAACCAAGACAGACCGCCAGCGGCGCCTGGCGCGGGAACGCCAACGGGCGAAGCGCGAGCGCGATGCCCTGCGCCGCGCTGCGCTGGGCGGCCGCCGCTTCAACATGGACATGTACCAGGGAACGGCTGATGCACTCGATCTGATCTGCGCAGCCGGTGGCTTCGCCGAGCCGGCCGAGGCGGTCACTTTGCTCCTACACAACGTTGCCGAAATTGCTGAGCGTGACGCGTCACGTTTTGCCGAATTGATCCAAAAGAGAAGCCATCCAAAGAGGACCAAGCGATGAGCCTACGCGCCGTCAACCTCGCAAAAATCCACATCGCCAAGGCCCAGTTGGGCATGGACGATGACACCTATCGCGCATTGCTGGCTCGCGTCGCGGGCGTGCGCTCTGCAAAGGACTTGGGGCCGCGCCAAGTGGGAAAGGTGCTGGCCGAGTTCCAGCGCCTGGGCTGGAAACCGAAGAGCAACCGGCAGGGCCGGGCGACGCCAAAAGTGCCGCAAAATCGACAAACCGTGCTGCGCAAAATCACCGCGCTCCTGGCCAGCGCTCAACGCCCCTGGAGCTACGCCGACCATATGGCCCGGCGCATGTTCAAGGTCGAGCGGGTCGAGTGGCTGGACGACAGCCAGCTCTACCGGCTGATGCAGGCGCTTATCATCGACAGGAGCCGCCATGGCCAGGTCTGAGGTGGATCTTCGGGAGGTCCAGGACATGCTGCCGGATACCGTCCGCGACATGGCCGGACGCATAGGACTGCCGGCCACCCTGGTGGTGGTCGAGCAGCTCGGCGGAACGTCCTGGCGGATAGCCGAGGGCCGGGCGCGGAGGGGCGAAGCGCGCCGGGCTGCGCTGGCCGAGCTGGTGGGCAGCGACATCGAGGAGCAGCTCCACACGCACTATCGGGGCGAAGAAATTTACGTGGCCCGCTGCCACAAGGCGCTGGTACGGTGGCGCGATCTGGAGATCGTCGAGCGCTTCGAACAGGGCTTGCGTGATGGGCAAACCGCCCGTAGCCTGCTCAGCGATCTAGCCCGCCAGTACAACCTGTCCGACCGCTGGATATGGGAGATTGTCAACCGGCCGAGCGAGCCGGCACCGCAGCAATCCACCCTGTTCCACTAAGCCGGGGCGCAACGCCCCGGCCGGCGTCTCCGCGCCGATCCTGTCTCAGCCGTTGAACCCCTTCCGCTAATCCCGCGTCGCACTCGCCGCCACGATGGCGGCATGAGCACATCTAGCCCCCCAACGTCTCTACGCAGCCCCCGCGACTACGCCGCCGCCATCCTGGCCGAGCCCAGCCGCGAACGTCGTAACGCTCTGCTGGCAGCCTGCCCGGTCAACTGGCAGCCGCTTGTTCGGGCGCACGTTGAGGACGCTTTCGCGAAGGTCAAGGCGTATCGCCAGATGATGGACCACCGCGCCGAGTCGATCCGGCGCGGCCCGCCTCCTGCTCCCCGCGTCACCGACACCGATTTCCGCATATCCAACTACACCAAGTCCGCCCCGGAGGTAGGCAATGCGCACCTATCCGCAATTCGGGCAGCGCTCGCATCGGAAGCACCAAATGCCTGATCCCGCATCCACCTCGGCCGGCAGCGCCGCGCTGCTGAAAATGTTCGGCATCCACATCAGCGCGGGCGCCCTGGCCGCCGCCCTGGGCTTCCTCGTCCTGTGGCCCCGGACCATGAAAGAGGGGTTCGCCCGGCTGTTCTGCACCATCGTCGCGTCCAGCGTCTTCGGCCCGATCCTGGTGGTTTACCTGCACTCCAACCGCCCCGAGCTGTTCGAGTCCGCCCAGGTGGTGGCCGGGCTCTACCAACTGGAACCAGCGGTCGGCCTGCTGTTCGTTTCCGCTCCGCTCCTGGTGATTGCCGGTCTGCCTGCCTGGTGGCTGATCGGTGCAGCCCTGCGCCTGTTTGAGCGGGACGGCGAATCATGGCTGGGCGCGTTCGCCCAGTGGGTAAAACGCAAACTGGAGAACAACTGATGGCCCTTCAACCTCGCGGCATCCGCAACAACAACCCCGGCAACATCGTTTGGTCGGCACGCAACAACTGGCAGGGCCAGCTCCCGCACAACCCGAAGGTCGAGCCCCGATTCGCCCGCTTCGACACCGCGCATAATGGCATCCGCGCCCTGGCAAAGCTGCTGCTGAACTATCGCAAGGTCTATGGCCTGCGCACCGTCGAATCGCTGATCGCACGCTGGGCGCCGTCGAACGAGAACAACACCCGCGCGTATGCCTCGGCCGTGGCCCGAGCGATGGGAGTTCCGCCGCAGGCCAGCCTGCACCTGGACCAGGCCACCCTGGTCGCTCTGGTGACCGCCATCATTCACCAGGAAAACGGGCAGCAGCCCTACAGCGCCGAGCAGATCGCCCAGGCCGTGCGGGAGGTGCTGTGATGCAGCGCCCCAGCGGAATCAGCCTCAGCGATCTGTTCGCGATCTGCCGTGAAGCCCCGGCCAACCGATGGCTCTGGATACGCCTCTATCTCCGCGACCTGCTGGCCCGCGTCGTGATTCTGGCCTTCATGGCAATTGGTGCCGCAGGCCTCGCCTATGGCCTGGGCGGGGCGTTCGCCTACGGCTTCATGCAGACCGTTGCGTCCTACCAGGTCCAGCTCAGCGTCGAGAAATCGCCATGACCTGGCGCGTCGGCCTGGTTGTCTTTGTGCTCCTGGTGATGGTCTGGACGGCCGGCTGGTGGGGCGGTCGCGAGGCTGGGCTGGCCGATGGGCGCGCCGCCTGCGCCGACGCACAGACCCGCGCATATCGCGACGTCCTGGAGCAATCGGCGGCACAACTGAAGACGGTCCAGGACACCAGCGCGGCTCTTTTCCAGCGCCTGGCCCAGCGGGCCGACAGCGACCAACAAACTACTCGGGAGCTTCGCCATGCCCTGGCCGAAACCGCTGCTGATCGCGCTGCCTGCCGCTTTCCTGCTGGCGTCATGCAGCAGCTCGAAACCGCCCGTCAACGTGCCGCCAAGGCCACTACCGGCGGCCTTGGCTCAACCGTGCCCGACCCCGGTGGCGGTGACTGATGACAGCCCCGATGCCACCGCAATTGCCCTCAAACAACTCTACGACCAATACGGCCTCTGCGCCGGACTGCACTGGGACACCGTGCGGCACCTTCAAAAGGACTGATCCGATGACCGAAAAGAAAGCCTCTCCCGAGTTCGAACTGCTGCAACGCATCGACGGCCGCCTTGAGCGCTTCGAAGACCGATTCCCGCAGATCGAACGTAAGGCCGTGCTGTACGGCTCGGCGGCCGGCGCGCTGGCGGGTGGCCTGGTTGCCTGCGGCCTGCTCGCGGCGCGTATCAAGCTCGGTATCTGAGGTAGTCAATGGCGCACCCGAAGGAAACCCGCGACGCCCTGCGCCGCGCCTACGTCCTCGACCGCCAGTCCCTGGAGGTCGCGGCCGCCATGTTCGGCGTCTCCTACGGCACCGCCCGCCGCTGGAAACAGCAGGCGGAAGCCGAGGGGGACGACTGGGACAAGGCGCAATCGGCGCAGTTGCTGGCCGGTGGTGGGCTGGAGGACGTGGCGCGCCAGGTGCTGGCCGGCCTGGTGACGCAGTTCCAGGCCACCATGGAGGCGATCCAGGTGGACAGCGCGATCACGCCAGCGGTCAAGGTGCAGATGCTCGCCAGCCTGGCCGACGCCTACAACAAGTCGATCAGCGCATCGAAGCGGGTACTACCGGAAACCTCCAGCCTGGCCACCGCAATGGAAGTCATCCAGCGCCTGGCGGCCTTCATCCGTGAACAGTTCCCGCAGCACGTCCAGGCCTTCGCCGAGATTCTGGAGCCGTTCGGGGAAGTAATCGCCAAGGGGCTGAAATGAACGCCGAGGAAAAAGAGTTCCTACGGGAACTATCCGCCATGGCGCAGCAGCTGCGCCGCGACATCGAGGCGCAACAGGTCGGCCTCGATAGCTCCCCGGAAGCTCGGGCCGAGCGGCGCCGTCGCGTACTGGTAGATCGCGATTTCGAGTTCTTCGCGTATACCTACTTCCCGCACCACATCCGGCCGCCTGCCTCGTTGTTCCATGCGCATTTCTTCAAGCGCTTTCCCCAGCTCATCAGTAGCTCCAGCGGCCTCAAGGAATGGTGGGTAGCTCCGCGTGGCGAGGCGAAGTCCTCACTGCTGACCAAGGTCGGGCCGTGCTATGTCGTTGTCCAGGGGCTGCTCCAGCGACCGGAGATTCGGGCCGAACTGGGCATGACCGGCCCGGCGCCGTACTTCGTCGACTACATCACGCTCCTAGGCGCCGAAACGCGCTTGCCCACCAAGCTCCTGGAAGTAGTCAAGACCGAGCTACTGGTAAACGCCTCCCTGTCCCTGGACTTCCCCGAAGTCTGCGGCAAGGGAAGCGTCTGGAAGATCGGCGAGTTTGTTTCCCTCTCCGGGGTCAAGCTGGAGGCCTTCGGCGCTGAACAGGCGATCCGGGGCACATTCCACGGCGCGAGCCGTCCCAAGCTGCTCCTGGGCGATGACCTGATCACCGACAAAGAGGCCAAGTCCCCGACCGAGCGCAACAACCGATGGGACTGGCTGGAAAAGGCTATCGACTACCTCGGCCCACCGGATGGCTCCGTCAAATATCTAGGCGTGGGCACAGTGCTGAATAAGGACGATCCGATCAGCCGAGCCAAACGCACGGTCGGGCACCTGGTCCACCACTTCCGCGCTATCGAGACGTTCCCCACCCACATGGACCTATGGGCACACTGCGAAGAGGTGATGCTCAACGACGATAAGCCCGTGATGGAGCAATACGCCGAGCGCGGTAGCGTCGCGCCCGATAGCGCTCTGCCGTCGTTTCAGTTCTACCAGGACAACCGTGAGCAGATGGAGCTGGGGGCCGTCACCAGTTGGCCAGGTGTCCGGTCGCTCTACTGGCTGATGCGTCAGCGGGCGAAAAACAAAGCCGCGTTCGCGACCGAGCTGCAAGGCGACCCGCGATCCGATGAAGACAAGACGTTTACCAACCCGCGCTTTTGGGTCATGCGCTCCGGCCGTTGGCAGATGTTTGGCGCCTGCGACCCCTCTGTCGGGGCGAGCGCACAGTCCGACCCGTCGGCAATCATCGTGGGGGGCTGGGACACCGAGAAACAGGTACTCAACGTCATAGAGGCGGCCATCAAGCGGCGCGTCCCCTCGAAACTGGAAGCCGACCTGATCGCAGCGCAGAGGGAGTACCAGATGCGCGCTATCGGTTTCGAGAACAACGGGGCATTCGAAATCCAGCGGCAGAACATCGCCAAGGCTGCGCTGATGCAGCGCGTAGCGCTCCCTCTGGTCGGTGTTACCAGCATGGCGGACCAGTCCGTTCGAATCGATGCCATGGAGCCGTTCATCAACGACGCATTTGCGCCACGGATTCTGTTTTCGCCTGGATTGGTCGCCCTGCTCGACGAGCTGGACAGCTGGCCAGAACCGCAGACCGGGCACCACTACGACGGCCTTTGCGCCCTGTCGATCCTCTGGATGATCGCTAGCACCCGCGCTGGTTCCTATGAATTCACCCCGGTGCCTGGCCGTCGCAGCTCTGCGGGTTCCAGTGAGTTCAAAGACTCTTTTGACATAGGTGGCCGCATGGGCGGCGACTGGTAGGAGACGCAACGATGGCCACCATCGTGGATATTTACGGCAACCCCCTTCGAACCCAGCAGCTGCGCAAGCAGCAGACCGCGCACCTGACGGGACTGGCCAAAGAGTTCGCCAACCACCCGGCCAAGGGGCTGACCCCAGCTAAGTTGGCTCGCATCTTGATCGAGGCCGAGCAGGGTCAACTCCAGGCTCAGGCCGAGCTGTTCATGGACATGGAGGAACGCGACGCCCACCTGTTCGCCGAAATGAGCAAGCGCAAGCGCGCTGTCCTCGGCCTGGACTGGACCATCGAGCCGCCGCGCAACGCCTCGGCCGCAGAGAAGGCCGACGCGGAGTATCTCCACGAGCTGCTGCTCGACCTGGAGGGCATTGAAGACCTCATGCTCGATTGCATGGATGGCGTCGGCCACGGCTATAGCGCTATCGAGATGGACTGGTCCCTCCAGGGACGGGAGTGGCTGCCGCAGGCCTTCGACCACCGGCCTCAGAGCTGGTTTCAACTGAGCCCGGACGACCAGGACGAGCTGCGCCTGCGCGATAACAGCATCGCGGGCGAGGTACTCCAGCCGTTCGGCTGGATCATGCACAAGCCGCGTTCGCGCTCGGGATACGTGGCGCGTAGCGGGTTATTCCGGGTGCTGGCCTGGCCGTACCTGTTCAAGCACTACTCCACGGCCGACCTGGCGGAAATGCTCGAAATCTACGGTCTGCCGATCCGGCTCGGGAAGTACCCGCCCGGCACGCCGGACGAAGAGAAGGTGACCCTGCTGCGGGCCGTGACCGGCCTCGGCCATGCCGCAGCAGGCATCATCCCCGAGAGTATGTCCATCGAGTTCCAGGAAGCGTCGAAAGGCTCGGCCGAGCCGTTCATGGCCATGATGCGCTGGTGCGATGACTCAATGTCGAAGGCCATCCTGGGCGGCACGCTCACCAGCCAGACCAGCGAGTCGGGCGGTGGTGCCTATGCCCTGGGGCAGGTCCATAACGAGGTGCGCCATGACCTTCTGGCGGCGGATGCCCGACAGCTCGCCGCCACGCTGAGCCGAGACCTACTCTGGCCCCTCCTGGTCCTCAACCGCTCCGGCAACCTCGACGCACGCCGCGCCCCCCGCCTGGTGTTCGACCTCAAGGACCGGGCCGACCTGGCCGCCATGGCAACGTCATTACCGCCCCTGGTCAAGCTGGGCGTCCAGGTTCCGGTCAACTGGGTCCAGGAGCAGCTGGGAATCCCGCTGCCAGCCAAGGGCGAGGCAGTCCTGGTCGATCAGGCCGGCGCAGGCATCGCCCAACTGAGCCGGCGCCCTGGTCCTCGCGTCGCTGCGCTGGCCCAGGTGATTGGACCACGCTACCGCGATCAGGAAGCGCTGGACCAGGTGCTGGCCAGCCTGCCGGCCCAGGACATGCAAAACCAGGCCGATAGCCTGGTCGCGCCGCTCCTGGATGTGATCAGCCGCGGGGGTAGCGAGGCAGAGCTGCTCGGCGCGCTGGCCGAGGCATTCCCGGATATGGACGATAGCGCCCTGGCGGATGCCCTCCATCGGTTGCTGTTCGTGGCCGACACCTGGGGCCGGCTCAATGGCACGTTGGATCGGATCGACTGATGGCAACGCCAACCGAGGCCGATCTGCGGGCCATCTTCGCCATGCGGCCGGAGGCCGCCATTGAGTACCTGGAGCGCAAGGGATTCGCCATTACCTGGAACTGGCACGATGTTGACGCGGCCACCCATGCCCGAGCGCTGACGGTGGCCAAGGCGGCACGCCTGGACGTGCTCCAGGACATCCGCGACGCCCTGGTCGATAACCTGGAGCGTGGCGGAACGCTGCGCGACTTCCAGCGCAACCTGCGGCCGATCCTGGAGGCCAAGGGCTGGTGGGGACGTCAGATAGTGGTTGCGCCGGACGGCGGGGCCGAGGTCGCCCAGCTCGGCAGCCCGCGCCGGCTGGAAACGATCTACCAGACCAACATGCAGTCGGCCTACATGGCCGGGCGCTATGCCGCCGCATACGAGGCCAGGGAAACTCACCCTTACTGGATGTATGTGGCCGTCATGGACAGCGTCACCCGGCCCAGCCATGCGGCGCTACATGGCAAGGTGTTCCGCTGGGACGACCCGATCTGGCAGCACATCATGCCGCCGAATGGCTACAACTGCCGGTGCCGAATCGTTCCGTTGACGGCGGCCGCTGTGCGTCGCCGTGGTCTGACGGTCGAATCCAGCGTCGGCAAGACGGGCCAGGTGACCGTCGAGACGGGCGTAGACAAGCGGACGGGGGAGATTCGGGAGCAGACCTTGACCACCCTGGAGACGACCGACCGGGCCGGTCGGAAGATCCAATTTCGTCCCGATGCCGGGTTCGACGGCAGCCCGATACAGAGCGCCCTGATGGACCAGGTGCTGTACAACAAGGCCGAGCGCACGCTGGGAGCGCCTGCCGCCCTCGGCGAGGTCCAGGGCGTGCTCCTGGACCCGGTACGCCAGCGCGCCTGGAAGGCGTTTGTGGACCGCTCCACGTCGCCCCAGGGACAGACGATGTCGGTCGGCGTCCTCGATCCGACCGATATCACCTACGCGGCTGCCCAAGGCGCCCAGCTCCAGGCTGGCGTGGTATCGGCCAGCGACACCGTGATCCGTAACAGTCCGGTCGCTCGCGAGCAGTTGGCGAACCTGCCGCAGCGCCTGGCCCAGCCCGCCATGGTGCTGTGGGAGCGTGGCAGCGAGTCCTTGGTCTATGTCGTCCAGGACGGCGACTCTACCCTGGCGGTTCGGCTGCGCGGTGGCGTCTATGGGCCGGGCCAAATGGAGAACATCAGCCAGGTTACAGAGGTGACGATGGAAAGCATCGACGACGGGCTCGCCCTGGGCCGTTACAGGAGGGTTCGCTAATGGCCAATCGCATCGAGCTGGAACTGGTGGACCGCGAGGTCCAGGAGCGCCTGGCGGCGCTCTACGCGGCGGTAACCGACACTCTGCCGCTGATGCGCGGCATCGCTGCTGAGCTGCTGGCCGAGACGGAGTTTGCATTCATGGACGAGGGGCCGGGATGGCCCCAGTTGAGCCCCATTACCGTTGCAGCGCGAGAGGCAAAGGGGCGCGGCGCGCATCCGATTCTCCAGGTCACCAACGCCCTAGCGCGCTCGATCACAACCCGCGCTGACCGTGACCAGGCGCAGATCGGCTCCAATCTGAGCTACGCAGCTATCCAGCAGTTGGGCGGTCAGGCTGGGCGGGGTCGCAAGGTGACGATCCCTGCGCGCCCGTATCTCCCGGTCCTCAGAAACGGCCAGCTCAAGCCAAGCGCCCGCGATGCGGTCCTGGACGTCCTTCTAGCTGCTCTATCCCAGGGGCGTTAGGGGAAATGAATTCGGACAAGCGGCACATTGTGCCTATTGCGCATTAGGCACAATGTGCCTAATCTAGCGTCATGCCAGCCACAACGGCGAGGCGAACCCAAGGAGAGACACCATGACTAAGACCGCACAAATGATCGCTCAGCAGCACAAAGATACTGTCGCAGCGTGCGAAGCCGCCGAAGCCATCGCTATCGCTAAAGATCAGGTATGGGATGGCGAGGGCTATACCAAGTACACGTTCGACGACAACAGCGTCCTGATCCAGTCGGGCACTACCCAGTACGCGATGGATGCCGACGACGCAGACAGCATCAAAGGCTATGCGGACTGGCTGGACGACGAAGCTCGCTCCGCCGAAGCGTCGGAGATCGAGCGTCTGCTTGAATCGGTCGAGGAGGAGTGAAAGTCATGAGCACCCAGCACACATACGAACAAATCGCTGAAGACTTCCGCCTGTGGGGCGAGTACATGGACCCCAACGCAGAAATGACCGAAGAGGAATTCCAGGCCCTCTCCACCGAGGAGAAGGTCGCCATGCAAGTCGAGGCATTCGGTGCTGAAGCCTGACGCCTCCAACCACAATCCAGACCCGCGCTACCTGCGCGGGCTGCTCAAGAAAGCTGGCATCAGCCAGCGGCGCGCAGCCGAGCTGCTCGGCCTCAGTGACAGGGTGATGCGCTATTACCTGAGCGAGGACGTCAAGGAGGGCTACCGTCCCGCGCCGTATACCGTCCAGTTCGCCCTGGAGTGCCTGGCGAACGACCCGCCATCTGCGTGATCACCTGATCCGCCCGCAAACGCGCTACACGCGCCGAAACGGGGTTAGCCGCTACCTCGCATCAGAGTCGGTGCGTTAACCCCGTTAGAACCCCGTTAGAAATCGTTCCATCGCCATCCGCGTGCCAGGGATTGGCCAAAAGATGGCGCCGGACGGTTTCCGCAGTCGTTGAACCCCTTCCCGTAACCGCCGCGCTCGACCGTCGCCACCATGGCGGCATGAAGAAGAACCGCCTACACGTTGCCATCGCCGCCTGCTCGTTCCAGCTCCCCAAGCTGGAGGACGGCAGCGCCTGGATTCAAGTTACGCCTGCCGGTGAGTTCTGGCCCATGGATGGGCGCCCTATGGATGTGCCGGGCTGGCGGATCGATGCCGCCAGTGCCGCCGCAGTGATCGAGCGCGCACGGTCGCGCAAGACCCCGCCCGTCCTGGACTACGAGCACCAGACCCTCAAGAAAGAGCAGAACGGCCAGCCTGCGCCCGCTGCCGGCCGCTTCCTGGACTTCGAATGGCGCGAAGGCTCCGGCCTGTGGGGGCGTGTCGAATACACCGCCCGCGCCGCGAAGCTGATCGAGGACGGCGAGTACCTCTACTTCAGCCCCGTCTTCAGCTACGCCCCGGACGGCACGGTCCTCTCCATCCTCATGGGCGCAATGACAAATGACCCCGCCATCGACGGTCTGGAGCCCCTCGCACGCCGAGCGGCCGCGACCTTTGGCCTCTACCACCCCGACGAGGAAACCCCTGTGGATGAACTCCTGAAAGCCATCATCGCGGCCCTGTCGCTGAAAGAAGGCACGACCGAGGCAGAGGCCATTGCGGCCCTGACCGCCCTTAAGCCGGCCCTGGACGCCCAGGCCACCAACCTGGCCAAGCTGCGCGAAACCCTCGGCCTGGCCAAGGACGCCGACGTCGAGCAGATCGCCGCCGCCACCGCCCAACTGAAGGTCGCCGCTCCCGGTAACCCTGACCCGGCGAAGTATGTGCCCGTTGAGGCCGTCGCCCAGCTCCAGGGCCAGGTCGCGGAGCTGACCTCTCGCATCAACGGCGGCGAGCTGGACGGCCTGATCAACAGCGCCATCCAGGAGGGCCGACTCATTCCGTCCATGGAGCCCTGGGCGCGTGAATACGGCGCCAAGGACTTGGCTGGCTTGAAGAACTACCTGGGCCAGGCCAAGCCCATCGCCGCCCTGACCCAACAGCAGAGCGCCGGGCGTACCTCGGTGCCTACCTCGGTTGACCAGCTGGACGAGGCCGCCCTCGCGGTTTGCTCGGCTATGCAGATCAAGCCGGAGGATTACCTCAAGACCCTGAAAGGCCAGTAAGGAGGCGCTATGACCGCCCTGACCACCGACCGCAACACCCCGCTCCAGGACGCCGAAGTCATTGGCGTGCCGGTAGCGGCTAACGTCCAGGTCTTCGCCGGCGCCATCGTCGTGGCGAACGCTACCGGGTTCGCCGTAGGCGGCAGCACCGCCACCGGCCTGACCTACCTGGGTCGCGCTGAGGAATACGTGGACAACCGCAATGGCGCGGACGGCGCCAAGGTCGTCCGTGTGCGCCGCCTGAACGCCTTCAAGTGGGCGAACGACGGCAGCGTCACCCAGGCGCACCTGATGAAACCCGCCTACATCGTGGACGACCAGACCGTCGCCGCCACGGACGGCACCGAAACCCGCTCCCCGGCCGGCCGCATCATCGGCGTCGAACCGGACGGCGTGTGGGTGGAATAACAGGCTCACCAACGGAGAACCGGACACATGCTGATCAACAAGCAGAGTCTCAACGCGGCATTCGTCGCGATCAAAACCATCTTCAACAACGCCTTCGCGGCGGCCCCCACCACCTGGCAGAAGATCGCCATGGAAGTGCCGAGCAACACCAGCAGCAACGATTACAAGTGGTTGAGCACCTTTCCGAAGATGCGCCGCTGGATCGGCGCGAAGGTGATCAAGAACCTGAAAGCCTACAAGTACGTTGTCGAGAACGAGGACTTCGAGGCCACCGTCGAGGTGGACCGCAACGACATCGAGGACGACCAAATCGGCATCTACTCGCCCCAGGCGAAGATGGCCGGTTACTCGGCGGCTCAGCTCCCGGACGAGCTGGTCTATGAAGCGGTCAACGGCGCCTTCACCAAGCCCTGTTTCGACGGCCAGTATTTCATCGACACGGATCACCCTGTCGGTGATGCCTCGGTGAGCAACAAGGGCACCGCTCCGCTTTCCAACGCCAGCCAGGCGGCGGCGAAGGCAGGTTATGGCGCTGCTCGCACTGCGATGAAGAAGTTCAAAGACGAGGAAGGACGTTCCCTCAACGTCTCCCCCAACGTGCTCCTGGTCGGCCCGGCGCTGGAAGACGTGGCGAAGATGCTGCTCACCAACCCGAAGCTCGCGGACAACACCCCGAACCCCTACGTCGGCACTGCTGAGCTGGTAGTGGACGGGCGTATCGAGTCCGACACCGCCTGGTTCCTGCTGGACACCACCAAGCCGGTAAAACCGTTCATCTTCCAGCCCAGGAAGCAGCCGGAATTCGTTTCCCAGGTCAACCTGGATTCGGATGACGTCTTCAACCTGCGCAAGCTGAAGTTCGGCGCCGAAGCCCGCGCTGCTGCCGGTTACGGCTTCTGGCAGCTGGCCTATGGCTCCACCGGCACTGGCGCATAAGGGGGCAGCTCATGGCACGCAAAGCCGCAACTACCGCCAAGCCGACCGCCAGGCTGGCCCGCCAGGCGGCGGGCGATGAAGCCCAGCAGAGCGTCGAGGGCATCTTCGTGCGCAGCTATCCGCCGACCTTCCGGCGTGCTGGCTTCGCGTTCACCAGCGAAGGAATCGGAATCGCCCTGTCCGCCCTGACCGAGGCGCAGCTCAAGGCCCTCAAGGAAGAGCCCCAGCTGCGCGTCGAGTCCTGCGAGTTCCTGCCGGACGACGTCGGCGGCGAGGGTGAGCCGCCCGCGTCGGACAACGACACCCAGGAATAACCCACCCCAGCAGAGGGACCGCCCCTGGCCACGGATGGCCACCTATTCATCAGGAGTTCGACATGAGCGACCACACCCTGGCCATCAGTCAACTGACCATCGCCGCGCAGAACGCCGAGCACAATGCTCCGATCATCGAAGCCCAGGGCGACCTCGCCCAGGCCGAGCTGGATCGCCGGGTCGCTGCCGAGTGCCATAGCGCCATCGACGTCCTGGAGCACCAGGAGCAGCAACAGTGAGCTATTGCACCCAGGCCGACCTGGTCGAGCAGTACGGCGAGGCGTCCATCCGCCAGCTGAGCGACCGCGTCAATAAACCCGCCACGACCATCGATCCGGCGGTCGTGGCCCAGGCTATCGCCGATGCGGACGCGGAGATCGATCTCCACCTGCACGCCCGCTACCAGCTGCCGCTGGCCCAGGTGCCTGTGGTGCTGAAGCGCGTAGCGTGCGTGCTGGCATTTGCCAACCTGCACACCCAGGTCAAGGACGACCACCCCGCGATCCTGGATGCCGAGCGCAAGCGGAAGCTGCTGGGCGGCATTTCCTCCGGGAAGCTCAGCCTGGCCTTGACCAGCTCCGGCACCCCGGCGCCCATTGCCAATACCGTTCAAATCAGTTCGCAACGCAACGATTTCGGGGGCACCTGGTGAGCACTGCCGAGCCGTTCGATTACCTGTTCCTGGAGACGCTCCTGGTCGAGCGCATCCGCGCCGAGGTGCCCGGCCTTCAGGACGTTTCGGGCATCCCCGATCTGGCCACCCTCGACGAACAGCGCCAGGGCTCGCCTTGCGTCTATGTCGTCTACCTGGGCGACGAGATCGGCACCGGGGCGTCGCACCAGGGCGGCAGTCGGGCGATTCAGACGGTCACCCAGCACTGGGCAGCCGTGCTGACGTTGTACTACGCCGACGCCCAGGGCGACGGCCAGGGCGCCCGGCGCGAAGCCGGCCCGCTGCTCGGCCAGCTGCTCAAGGCACTGACCGGCTGGGTTCCTGATCAGGGCGTCAGCCCGCTGGCCCGCAGCCCGCAGGCTTCGCCAGTCAGCTACAGCAACGGGTTCTTCTATTTCCCGCTGGTGTTCACCGCCAACTTTGTCTTCCCGAGGCTCAAGTCATGGAAACCGTAAAAGTCACCATCACCGCCGAGAAACCCAATCACACCCATGCCGGCAAGCCGGTGGCGCAGGGCGACGAGATCGAAGTCAGTCGCGCCGATGCCGAGTTTCTGCTGCGCCGTCAATTGATCACCAAGATTCCCGCCGAGCCCAAGGCCGACGAGAAACGCGACAAGTAACGCGCAACATCTGATTCCTACGGAGGCCTCACATGGCACAGGAAACGTATTTCTACGGGCAAGGTGAGATTGACGCCGCGCCTATCGTCAACGGCGTTCTCGGCAAATGGCGCTGGATTCAAGATGTCTCGGCCATGAGCATCCAGCTCGCAGTCGAGAAGGTCGAGCACAAGGAAAGCTACAGTGGCCAGAAAGCCCTGGTACGCAGCTTCCCTATCGGCAAGACCGCCACCGTCAACATCACCCTGCACAGCATCGGCCCGGACAACCTGGCGCTTACCCTCTATGGCAAGGTCGTGGCCAAGGCGGCGGGCTCCGTGACGGGCGAGGTACTCCCCGCCGACCTGGTGGCTGGCGATGTGATCCGCTTGGCCAATTTCGGCGTCAGCGAACTGGTCATCACCGACAGCGCGAGCAGCCCGGCGCCCCTCGACCCGCAGTATTACGCCCTGCGAGCCGATGGCGCCTACGGCGAGGTCCAACTGCTGGGTCTGCCGACGCCGGCCCCGACCCAGCCGTTCAAAGCGGCCTATGAGTACGCCGCCACCAAGCAGGTGGGCATGTTCACCGCGCCGCAGCCGACCGTTGCCCTGCGCTATAAGGGCATCAACTTGGCCGAAGGCGGCGCGCCGGTCATCGTCGAGCTGTACAAGGTCGCGACCGACCCGCTCCAGGAGCTGGCATTGATCAGCGACGGCAACACCGTCGCCGGCATGCAGATCAGCGGCGGAATCCTGCTGGACACCAGCAAGCCGGATACCGGCGACCTTGGCCGCTTCGGCCGCATTATTCAGCTGGGGTGAGTCATGAAGAAGCCGAACGACACCCCCGTCGATGACAGCCTGGAAGTTCTGTTCCCCGACCGCCGTTTGACGGTCGGGGGCGAGGACCTGGTTGTCCGCGAGCTGACCTTCGAAGAGCAGCTCACCCACCACGCGGCCCTCAAGGCCATTGCCGAGGCGTTTCTCCAGGTGCCGCGTGAACACCTCGAAGGAGTCGAGGGCGCGACCATTGCGCTGGACGTGCTGACGGAGCACTGGAAGCTCGTTCTACCGTTGATTGCCGTGAGCTGTGGCAAGGCGGATGGCTGGGTCCGGTCGCTCCGTCCAAGCGACGGTGAGTCCCTGATGCTGGTCTGGTGGGCAGCCAACCAGGGTTTTTTCGCCCGCCGCCTGTGGCGCCCGATAGTAGTGGCTCAAGCCCGCCAACAACGTGGGGTCGAGTCTTCGCCTGCCTCGTCGCAGCAGGACACCAGCGCGACCAGCTCGGCCGCTACACCGAGCGACAGCTAATGCTGTTCTTCCGCGAAGCCGAGGCAGAAAAGGGCCGCCAGCAAGCCCGCGAGCTGATGGCGGTCAACCATGGCTTCGCCGGGGGCTCTGTAGCGATTGCCGCCTATGATCAGCTCATGAGTAATTGAACGTGGCCGACCAGGACCTTGTATTAGCCCTGCGCATCCGCGCTGACCTTCAGCAGGGTGCGGACCAGGTCGAGGAACTGTCCAACTCGATCCAGGCCGCTGGTGACCATGCCAGCCAGGCTGGCCGGGAGCTGTCCGGTTTGGGGGAGACGGCCGACCAGCAGGCGGCCCGGATCAAGGCGATGGTCGCCGCGTCCCTGCAACAGCGGGAAGCGCTGGACGCGCTGGCGGAAAGTTCAGATCGGATGAACACCGCCACGCGGGCAGCCACCAGCGGATGGCAGGAAAGCGCCCGCGCTCAATCGGCGTCGATGAATGCCTACCACAACGCCGAGCGCGCCCGCGAACAGCAGGTTGCAGCCGAGCAACGAGCGGCCGAGGCAGCGGCGAAAGCGACCGCCGAGTTCGACCGGCAGCAGGCCGAGCTGGGCAAACTGCTCGCGGCCATCGACCCGGTCACTCGCGAGCTGGAGAAGCTCGACAGCCTCCAGGCGCGCCTGAATGCTGCCAAGGGTCGAGGTATCGACCCGGACGTCTTTACGACCTACAACGCCAAGCTCCAGGAGCAACGGGACCGCCTGCTCGGCACGTCTGACGCCATGGCCGTGGCCGGCATTTCGGCAGGTCAGTACCGCCAGGCCATGCGGCAGTTGCCGGCGCAGATCACCGACGTTGTCACCAGCCTGGCTAGCGGGATGCCGCTGTGGATGGTTGCCATCCAGCAAGGCGGGCAGATCAAGGACAGTTTCGGTGGCGTCGGCGCGACGTTCCAAGCGCTGGGCGACCAGGTCAAATCGTTCTTCGGGATCGCGAGTAACGCTAGCGACGGCCTGGACGACATCGCCCGAGGGGCGGACGCTGCCGCAGCGTCGGCCAACAACGCCAAGACGGCTATGGTAGGCCTCAGCGGAGCAGGTAGCGCCTTTATAGTCATCGGCGCGGCGGTGGCCGCTGCGGGCGTGGCGCTGGCTCTGGCATATGAGAAAGGCAGCTCAGAGGCGGACGAGCTGAACAAGGCCATCGTCCTGACCGGCAACTATGCCGGCACCACCGCCGGGCAACTGTCCGCCATGGCGGCGTCACTCGCCAGGGCGAACGGCACTCAGTATGAGGCCGTGGCGGTACTGTCGGAAATCACCGCGACCGGCAAGTTCACGGTTGACCAGATCGAGCAGGTTGCCACTACCTCCATCGCGATGCAGGAAGCGACCGGCAAGGCTGTTTCGGATACGGTCGCCGAGTTCTCCAAGCTGGCCGACGAACCGGTCAAAGCCTCGCAGCAGCTCAACGAGAAATATCACTACCTGACCGCCTCGGTTTACGAGCAGATAGCCGCCCTCGATCAGCAAGGCGATTCGCTGGGTGCCGCCCAGCTGGCCATGGATGCCTATAGCCAGGCAATGGACGAGCGGGCGAGCCAGATCGTCGAGAACCTGGGCACCCTGGAAACCGCTTGGAAGACCGTTGCCGGGGTGGCCAAGGGCGCCTGGGACGAAATGCTCGGCGTGGGCCGGACGGAGACACCCGAGGAACGCCTGGAGCAACTGACCAAGGGGCAGGCCTTCCAGCCGGGGCGCGCTGTGGCCAGCGGGGCTATCTTCGGCCCGTTGGGCTGGTTCAACGAGTTACGCAAGGCGTATCAGCGCAGCTCGATGTCGGACGACGAGCGCGGGAAGCAATTCACCGATGCCCTCCAGGAAATCCAGGACGAGGGCGAGAAGGCGCAGAAGGCGCGCCTGGATCGCTACCTGGAGGACGAGGCAATACGCGGCCAGCAGAGCATGGACAAGCTGCTGGAGTCGGTGCGCACCAACAAGGAAAAGCGCGACAAGCTCAACAGGGAGCTGGACCGGAGCATTGCCGCGATCCAGGCGGCTAACCCGAACGACGAACGCCTGCGGCCGGAAAATATCGCCGCCGCTCGCAAGGCCATCGATCAGAAGTACAAAGACCCGAAAACCCCGAAAGGACCGTCTACGCCTCTCGACCAGTCCAGCGTCACCGAGGCGAAGAACCGCCTGGACCAGTTGCAAACCGATTTCAGGAACGCCGAGCAGAAGCTCCAGGCGCAGCAGCGCGCCGGCCTGCTGAGCTATGCGGACTATGTCGCGCAGCGCGGCGAGCTGATCAGCCAGAACAAGGACCAGGTCACCGCAGCCTATGAGGGGGAAATCCAGGCGCTGGAGGCGCTGCGCGACAAAAGTTCCACCACGGCGGCCCAGCGCATCAGTTTGGACCAGAAGATCGCCGAGGCCAGGAACAACATGGTCAAGGCGCAGAAGAAGGCCGACGCCGACCTGGAAGTCCTCCAGCTCAACGAACAGGGGCGCCTGAAGAAGCAGGCCCAGGCAGTCAAGGCCTACAGCGATGCGCTCCAGCAACAACAGGATGCGCTGGCCCTCCAGGGTCAACGTGCCGCCGCTGCAGTGGGCATGGGCGCGCAACAGCGCCGCCTGTTCGATCAGCGTGGCAGCCTTGACGACCGATTCGCGCAGCAGCGCCTGGACCTGGCGAGCCAGTATGGTGACGGCTCGCGAGGCATGAGCCTAGACGAGTACAACGACAAGCTCAGGGCGCTGGAAGCGAACCATGCCGCGATGACCCAGCAGCTGCAACGCAACTACGCCGACCTTCAGTCCGCCCAGGGCAACTGGGTCAACGGGGCGACGTCGGCGTTCGCTGACTACATCGACTCCGCCAGGGACGTTGCGGGCCAGACCTACGAACTGTTTAGTAACGCCTTCTCCGGTCTGGAGGATGCCGTCGTTAATTTCGTGATGACTGGCAAGGCGTCGCTGGATGACTTCGTCCGCACCATGATTGGCGACGTGGCCAGGATGGCGACCCGCCAGTTGGGGGCGTCTCTGCTTTCCGGGCTTGGCCTGGGCGGTGGCACCGATGGCGGCGCCCAGGGGCTGACGGTCGGCGCCTCGGCTGTATCCGCTTCGGCCGGCGCCCTGGCGACTGCTGGCGGCACGCTCCTGAGCGGCGCCGCCGCTATCCAGGCCGCTGCCGCCTCGCTGGCCGCCGCCAATGGTGTCAGTGGGGTGAGCGGCGCTGCGGGAGCTGCTGGGGCCGCTGGAGTGGCTGGTGGCGGGAGTGGCTGGTTGTCTTCGATCACCAGCATTTTCGGCTTCGCGGGTGGCGGCCAGGTCCAGGGACCAGGCACACCCACCAGCGACAGCATACCGGCCTGGCTATCCAACAATGAGGTCGTAATCCGGTCGGCATCCGCTATGCAGCCAGGGCTTACTCCGCTGCTGCTGGACATCAACCAACGCGGATGGGCTGCGCTCCATGACTGGGCGGGAGCCGTCCGCCACGCCACCGGAGGCGTCGCCGGCATTCCCGCGCCATCCCTGCCACGCCCAAGCATGGGCGCCGCTCAGATACAGGAGCCGTCCAAGAATTTCAGCACCGCAGTGAACAACGCGGTCCACCTCCATGCCGTTCAAGACCCCGACCAGATGGCGGCCGAGATGTGGGCCGGCAAAGGCGGCGAACACTTCTTGGTCTGGCTGAACAAGAACCGCCAGGCCGTCAAGCAGATTATCTAGGAGTCCCATGGCCACCGAATTCGGCACCGCCACGAACCATGCTGACCTTGTCGAGCGCCTCGTCCAGTTCCTCACTGCCAGCCCCGACCTGGTCGCGGCTGGCCAGGCCTACGAGAAGGTTTTCGACAACACCATCCCCGCGTCCGGCACGGCCATCGCCGTGCGCCAGGTGACACTGCGCGCCCCAGGCCTGGGCGGCACCGATAGCATCTACATGGGGATTCAGAGCTACGGCGATACCGCCCTGGACTACTACAACCTGCGCCTGATGGGCGGCACGGCGTTCAATCCTGGAGCGATCCCGCCCGGTGGCGACTACTGGACCGCGTTCGCCAACTACAGTCCGCGGGTGCAACTACTGGCCTGGAACCAGCCCATGCCGTACTGGTTCTTCGCCAGCGGCCGACGCTTCTGGGTCGTCGTGAAAGTCTCGACGATCTACGAGTCGGCCGGCGCAGGCTTCATCCTGCCACCCTGTCCACCGTCGCAGTACCCGTACCCACTCGCTGTAGTCGGGTCGTATCGCGGGGACGTCGCTGTGCGCTGGTCCGATGTGAGTGACCGGCACCGAGGCATCAGCAGCCCCTACGAGCGAAGCTGCTATCTCCGCGATCCCGCCGGGCGCTGGCTCGGTTTCACTGTAGACGGAGGGGCTGCCAACGAGTCCGACTACAACAATCGGACGCTCCTCCCGCTGGGCTGCGGCCGTTATGCGGGCAGCAGTGACACCGTGGTCAAACAACTGCGGGATTCATTCGGGAAGTTCCCGCTCAAGGCGCTGTCGTTCGTCACCCGCGAAACCGAGGGTCGCCGAAACCTGGGCGACTTCGACGGCGCTTTCTACGTGCCAACGCTCAACTCCGGCGCCGAGGACGTGATTGTCGAGGACGGAGTGGACCACGTTGTTTTCCAAACCGCCTGGCGCTCGGGCAACCCCTGGCTCTACGCAATCAGAAAGGACTGACATGGCGTATTTCACCGGTACTGCGAACAACCCATCCGACCTGCTGGGCAAACTGCGCGTTCACGCCGAATCGCTCGGCTGGGTCACCGACCGCGCCTCGGCATCGGAATGGCTTTGTCACAACGCTGATGGGTACTGGTCATTCAATGCCGGAGCCAATCAGTTCCAGATGGCGGGCAATACGGGGTTCGATAACAGCCTGGCGTGGAACGCGCAGCCCGGTAACTCGGTGCAGAACAACCCTTATTCGTCGAAGGGACCGACCGTCGCACAGCTGAGCGGTGGGCCGTTCACGCGCTACCACCTGTTTGCCACGGCGGCCTATCTGCACCTGCACGTCGAGATTGCGGCCGGTCAGTTCCGGCCGGTGATGATTGGCTCGCTCAACAAGCGCGGAGTCGAATACAGCGGCGGCCAGTACGTATGCGGCTCCGTAATCTATCAGGCGGGCCAGATGCTGACATCGAACTGGTCCTGTCATCCGTTCGACGGCTATCACGTTCGCTATAGCGACGGTGGTTGCGTACTGCGTGTGGATGGCCTGGATGGCGGCCCCTCGCCCGACTGGCTGCCATTCGACTACACGACGAACATCCCCCGGCGGGTCATCGGGCCAGGCCGTGGAAACTACAGAAGTCAGTACCATCCTGACGTCGGACTGATCGACGCCAGCGCAAACGAGCTGAACAGCTCGACCACCACTGTGCCGTGCGCCATCTATGCGTTCGGCGCTCAGCAGCGCTCGCGCTACGTGGGCGAAGTGCCGGACTTTGGCATATGCAACATGGCCTTCCTCGCGCCTGGTGATCCGCTTGTCGTCGGTAGCGACACTTGGCGCGTCTATCCGTTGCTCCAACGCGGAACCGCTACCGACTTCGACAGCACCAGCGCCTGGGTCGGCTATTGCTTCCGGGTGGTCGAGTGATGGCGACGTTTCCGGGGTTCCAGGTGCCGAAGCCTGTGGAGGGGATCGTTGCTGGCATCACGCCGAATATCGACGCCCTGGAGCTGAACCAGGACATCAGCCTTGCAGCGGTCGCGGCCTCGACCTGGGCCGGCGCCTATGGGGCGCATCAGCCGGTAGAGGTGATCCATTCGACCTACCAGGCTGTCCACCAAAGCGCTCTGGAAGAGAACTACTACAACCGCCTCTGGTTGATTCCGACCGCAATGGAACTGGGCAACGTCGTCAGCACCCAGATACGACCGGCATCAGTCTGGAACGCATATTTCAGTCCGCGCACGCTGACCGCAATCGACCGCGAAGCCGCAGACGGCATCACGCTGTCTGGCCAGGCGTCGCCGCCGCTGGGTTTCGCCGCCCTGGAGGAACGCACCTGGACCGTCAGCATTGGCACGGACGGCCCGCCCGTCGTCAATGCGCGGATCGTCTGGAGACTCCAGGGCGAGCCGGACCTGGTCCTGGTCATCACTGGCAATCGCATCATCGCCTGGACGTTCGCACCGGACTGGGGCGACAGCATCGTCGAACGCCTGAGCGCATCGACAAATATCCTGCAAAGCGAATCGGCCGTGACCCAGCGCCGAGCCATGCGCCTGGCGCCGCGCCGAGAGTTCGAAGCGAACATGTACGCGGTGGATCGCGAGCGGCAGCTGCTGGACATGACGCTGTTCGGCTGGGGCGCGCGCATTTGGGCGCTGCCGATCTGGCCTGATATCCAGCTGCTCCACCAGCCGCTGGCGGCCGGGTCGCTGGGCATTCCGTGCGACACGGCCGGCCTCGACTTCCGCGACGGCGGTCTAGCGATGCTGCGCGGTGAGGACGCTTTTACTTATGAGGTCGTCGAGGTCAAGACGGTGACCGCCAGCGGCTTGGACCTGGTCCGCCCCGTCCAGGCCACCTGGGTAACTGGCTCGCGACTGTACCCGGTACGCACCGCGCAGCTGACCGAACAGCCCACGCTGACCCGGCTGACCGATACCGCGCAGTCTGCGCGGGTGTCGTTCCTGATAATGGAGCCCAGCGCCTGGCCCGAGGTAATGCCGGCGACGACCTACAGGGGTCGGCCAGTGCTGGAGCAGCGCCCGGACGAAAGCGAAGACCTCACCTCCAGCTATCAGCGCCTGCTGTCCACCCTCGACAACGGCAGCGCCATTCCCCGCGTCACCGACGTCGCCAGCACGGCGCTGCCCGTCATCGGCCATCGGTGGATCGGCATGGGCCGAGCCGAGCGGTCGGCGTTCCGCAGCCTGGTCTATGCGCTACGCGGCCAGCAGAAGGCGCTTTGGGTGCCGACCCACGCCGACGACCTGACGCTTGTCGGAACCGTGTCCCAGCTGGCCACCGCGCTGGACGTGCGCAATATCGGCTATGCCCGTTTCGCCAACGGCCGGCCGGGCCGTCGCGACATCCGCATCGAGCTGTACGACGGCACGGTCTATCACCGCCGCATCCTCACCAGCACCGAGTTGGACGCCGACACCGAGCGCCTGGCCATCGACGCCGCCCTGGGCCGCCTGGTCGAGCCGACCGATGTAGCGCGCATCTGTTTCATGGCGCTCTGTAGCGCCGCCACCGATGTGGTCGAGATTGAGCACGTCACTGATAGCGAGGGCGTCGCAACTGCCGCCCTGACGTTCAAAGGGGTTCGTGACGATGAGTTTTAACAGCCGCGAAAGCTCGCTCGCGGATGGGCAGCCGGTGCGGCTGTACCAGTTCAGCCGTGGAGCCATCCGCTGGAGCTACAACAGCAGCGACCGGGACATCACTTATCAAAACCAGATTTTCCGCACCGTGCCGGGCGGCATCACTGACAACGGGATCATCTGTTCCGGCGATCCGCAGTCCGACCAGTTCGTCATCACCGCGCCGGCCGACCTCGACGTCGCGCTGCTGTACAAGTCCCGGTCGCCGAGCGGTGCCATCGACCTGGTCGTCTACGACATGCACTACGGCGACACCGAGGCAGCGGTTTCCTGGGTGGGCCAGATTGGTGATGTGGACTGGCCGACCGTGGATAGCTGCCGCATAACGTGCGTGTCAGAAGACGAACTGATGGACCAGCCCGGCTTGATCGACACCTACTGCCGCACCTGCACGGCAGTCGTTGGCGACCATCGCTGCAAGGTCAACCTCGTTCCGTATCGCGTGACGCTGACGCCGCAGAGCATCAGCGGCTGGGTGATCTCCAGCGGCGTGGTCGCCGGCTATGTCGATGGCTGGTTTACCGGGGGCTACGTCGAGTGGCAAGTGGACGGCGACAACTACGATAGCCGCTACATCGAGCGGCACGCCGGACCCGATCTTTACATCCTGGGCGGCACCGAGGGCATTCCGGCAGGTGGCCAACTGCGGGTTTATCCAGGTTGCGACGGGCTCGCGCAGACCTGCGACGACAAATTCAGCAACCTCCCCAACTTCAGGGGGTTTAACGCGATGCAAGGCAAGTCGCCATTCGATGGCGACCAGGTCTGGTGAGGTAGGCCATGGACCCGATCACAATCAATCTCGTCATCCTGGCGGCGTCGTTCATCCTATCCAAGGTCTTGGCGCCGAAGCCGCAGAAGCCCAAGCCGACCGCCTTTGAAGACATCGATTTCCCGCGCTGCGACGAGGGTGACGAACAGGTCGCCGTCTTCGGTCAGTGCTGGTCGAAGAGCTGGATGGTGCTGACCGTGGGCAACTACAGAACGAAGGCGATCAAGACCAAAGGGAGCAAGAAATGATCGTTACGGCTCAGCACCTGCATACCGTGCCGACCTGGACCACTCGGCAGGGCTACTGCCACCGGCAGGCGCGGGACTTCTTCAAGCGCCATGGCCTGGATTGGATGGCGTTCCTACGGGACGGCATCGAGGCCGACGTGCTAGTCGCGACCGGCGACGCGCTCGCGCTCAAGCTGGTTGAGCACGCATGCCAGGAGGTAGCCGATGGGCGCTAAACCGAAGGCACAGACGGTCGGGTTCGAGTACTTTTTTGACATCCATTTCGCCCTGGGTAAGAAGATCGACGAGGTCTGTGCAATCCGGGCGAGCGGCAAGACCGCATGGAAGGGCTCGATCACCAGTAACGGCCAGGTTCGCATCAATGCGCCGGACCTCTTCGGCGGGAAGAAGGGCGAAGGCGGGCTCGACGGAACGCTTGACGTGCTGTTTGGCGAGGAGGACCAGGGCGTCCTGCCGCGCCTGGCGGCGATGCTCGGCGGCCTGGTACCGGCGTTCCGGGGCGTCACCACGTGCTTCTATTCCGGCCTGGTCACCGCCATGAACCCCTACCCGAAGACCTGGGAGATTCTGCGCCGAGGCGGCAACCGCCTGTGGGACGGCAACCCCTGGTATCCCGAAAAGCAATTTATCTGGCTCGCGGACGGTCAGATCAAAGCGATGAACCCGGCGCATATCCTCTATCTCGTCTACACCGGCCGGGACTTCCGGGGGCTGGCCCGCACGCGGATGGACGAGGCGAGCTGGCGGGCCGCTGCCGACAAGCTGTATGCCGAGGGTTTCGGGCTGTGCTTTGAATGGACCAGGTCCGACACGTTCGCCAACTTCTGCGAGACGGTGAAATCGCATATCGGAGCCGAGGTCTACCCGAACCGCCAGACTGGGCAGATCAGCATCCGGCTCCTGCGTGACGACTACAACGTTGCTGACCTGCCGCTGTTCGACGAAGACAGCGGCCTCCTGGAGATCACCCAGGAGAAGACCGGCTCTACGTCGCTCGCGCCGAGCCAGCTTATCGTGAAGTACATCGACCAGACTGACGGTGCGCAGCGCCAAGTCATCGTCAACAACAACGCGGTCGCCGCGTCGCAGGGGCGGCGGTCGTCCGAGGAAGTCGAGTTCCTGGGCGTGCCGACTGGCGAGCTGGCCGGGCGAGTCGGTGAGCGGGAAATGCGTCTGAAGACAACCGGCCTGAAGCGCTATAAAGGCGTATTCGACCGCCGCGCCCGTAGCCTGAACCCAGGCCAGCCGTTTCGCATCCGTTCGACCCGGCGCGGCATCCCCGAAACCGTCGTCAGGGTCGGCCGGATCGAGGACAACTTCCTCGGCGACGGCAAGATCACCCTGACCGTCGTCCAGGACCAGTTTAATCTGCCGGCGACAACCGGCGTGGCGCCACCGCCACCGGGCTGGATTCCGCCCGACCGGACGCCTCGGGCGATCACTGTGCGCCGACTGATCGAGGCGCCATATCGCGAACTGGCCGGCGTGATCGATCCGGCGAATCTCCAGCTCCTGGACGTGTCCGCATCCTACCTCGCTGCGCTGGCCGAGGCGCCGACAAGCTTGTCGCAGAGCTACACCTTGACCGACCGCGTCGGCAGTTCTGGCGCGTTCGTGGATCGCGGAACCGGCGACTGGTGCCCGACCGGGCTACTCGCCGCCGAGCTGCCGCTGGCGGCCGGGCCGAACGTGGTCACGCTGACCAACGCCACCCGGCTGGAGGACGTCACTGTCGGCCAGGCCGCTGTGGTGGACGACGAGATAGTCCGGGTCGATGCGGTCAACTATGCCAGTGGCACCGTCACCCTGGCGCGCGGCTGCGCCGATACCGTGCCGGCCAAGCACTTGGCCGGGGCTCGGGTCTGGTTCTACGACACGTTCGAAGCGGTGGACGAAACGGTATACAGCCAGGGCGTGACGCTCCAGGCCCGGCTGCTGACGAACACCAGCGAGGGCCAACTGGCCCCGGCGCTGGCTGCCACCGACAGCCTCACCCTGACCGGGCGCCAGGGCAAGCCGTATCCGCCAGGCCAGTTCCGCATCAACGGCAGCGCGTACCCAACGAAAGTCTACGGGGCGCTGTCGGTGAGCTGGGCGAAGCGCGACCGGATCGGCCAGGCCGACCAGTTGATCGATACCACGGTCGGCAACATCGGGCCCGAAGATGGGGCGACGGTGACGCTCCAGGTCTACAGCGGCACGACGCTAAAGCGCACCTATGCCGGCCTCACATCCAGTAACTGGTCCTATCCGCTGGCCGAAGACGTCGCTGACGGCCCGCTCCAGGACGTGCGCCTGGTCCTGCGCAGCGTCCGCGACGGCATCCAATCCTGGCAGCAACACGACATCACCATCGAACGACACGGCCTGGGCTTCCGCCTCGGCGAGGAACTAGGAGGCGTTTCCGCATGAGCCTGACGATGGGGCCGAACACTGGCCTACTGATCAACGGCGCACCCGGTGAGGGGCATTACAGCGAACTGATCCGCATGTTGCGCTGGGATGACTTCCTGCGCCAACCGGTCGTCAAGGGGCGCGTCGCCGCGCTCCCGACCAGCGGCCAGGTCGAGGGCGACACTTACATCTTCACCGGGGCCGGGGCGAACCAGAACCGCCTGGCCCGCTGGTGGGCAACGGGCGCCACCACGGCAATTTGGGAGTACATGCCGCCACGGCTGGGCTGGCGGGTGCAGGTCGCAAACGAGACGACGCCGAGCGGCCAGGTCAAGACGTATGAGTTCGGGGCCGATGGCTGGACGGAACTGGTGGGCGGTATGTCGGACGCGCCGAGCGACGGCAGCAACTACGCACGCAACAACGGGTCATGGGGCAAGCTTGGGACCGCTGCCGTGGCAGACCTGAACGGCATGCCGTTTCTCAATCTGATGCCCGACAGCGGACGATTCGCCGGCATCATCAATCCGCTGATTCTGCGCTTCACCGGGTCGTTTTCCAGCACGTTCCTCTCGCCGTGGAACGGGGCGACGATTACGGACGGCGGGAAGTATATTTACGACAACACCACAAACGGAGGGACGGCGGGCAACATCAACCAGCGCGTCCAAGATTTGCTAGTGGCGATGGGACGGCCGAGCGGTAGCCTTGCCCGCTACGGGGTGGAGTTCTATACCGCCCTGGTGACAGCAGGGCCGAACGCGACAACGGGTTCCTCTGGGCTCGACGGGACTACCCGCTATCTTCAAATGACCAACGTATCGCGAGCGCTGTTCATCGCCGATGGATGGAGTACGGCGGTGATGTGGGTGCGCGCTGAAACCGGATCGCTCCATTTCATGCCGGCGGGGGTTCCGACGACAGATTACCGGATATGGCTAAACGGCGAACCCGTACTACCAGGGCAGGTACTAACCCCCGCTGATGGGTGGAAGCATGTCCGTCTTTCGAAGCGATCCGCGCAAGGGTACGACAACGGTTTTCCGTACTTCTACATGACTCTAGGCGGGGTTGCGGCTATGGCGTGTCCCGCTTTCTTCGGGGGGCTAGTTGACCCCGGAATCCACTTCGCGCCCATTGCAACCGTCAACTCACAGAGTGCATGACCATGAAACGAGTTCTACTGAAAGGCGAGTTCTTCGCGGAATGGGATGGCACGCTGGACGAGGCCGCCGCACTCGCTGGCGTCCCGGTCGGCGACCTGGCGTTCCATCCCGACGACCTCCTCGCAGAGGTCCAGGAGCTTCGCCGCCAGGCCTATCGCGCGGAGTCCGACCCGCTGCGCCTGGAGGCCGAGTTTGACGCCATCGCCGCTGGCACCGAGCCGGACCTGGCGGCATGGGTCGCAGCCGTCCAGGCGATCAAAGAGCGCTATCCACTACCTGAATAGGTAGTTGTGATGGCGTTCTCGTTTTTGCCACGTTCCGACGGTCTGATGTCGCGTAGTAGATGGGAATGGTGGGATGGACGAGGTATTGAGGCAAAGGTTGCGGGCTGAACTACTGGAAGTGGGTTTTCTCAACCAGTGCTGCCTTGATCTCATGGAAAGCATGGAGGCTGAGTTCAGCCTTACTAAGGACCAGCGCGAGTGCATCGAGCAGCTCAGCCGATTCCTGCGGGAGGGCATCGGCAAGCTGACAGCTCTGTCTGAGCGGGTGGCCGATGGCGACATAGTCGTCCTGTGCTGATCTTTTGAAATTCTTTTGCCACACACGAAACGGCTAAGGCGCGTCATTTATTGCGCAAATTCGCGCCAAATTTCGCGCCGCGCTACAGAGACGGCGAGCCGTTACGCAAGGCGTGCGCCTGCGGCGCTGCCCAACCCTCGACACGCCCCCGTAGGGCGAATAACCGCTCGCGGTTATCCGCCGTGAAATCCGGCGTAACGGCGGATAGCGCCTGCGGCGCTATTCGCCCTACCGGCAAGCCGTTACGCCCGGCGACGCTGCCCAACCCTCGACATGTCCCCGTAGGGCGAATAACCGCTCGCGGTTATCCGCCGTGAAACCCGGCGTAACGGCGCATAGCGCCTACGGCGCTATTCGCCCTACCCGGCGAGCCGTTCCGCCCGGCGGCGCTACCCAGCCCTCGACATGTCCCGTAGGGCGAATAACCGCTCGCGGTTATCCGCCGTGGAACCCGGCGTAACGGCGGATAGCGCCTGCGGCGCTATTCGCCCTACCGGCAAGCCGTTCCGCCCGGAGGCGCTACCCAGCCCTCGACACGCCCCCGTAGGGCGAATAACCGCTCGCGGTTATCCGCCGTGAAACCCGGCGTAACGGCGGATAGCGCCTGCGGCGCTATTCGCCCTACCCGACAAGCCGTTACGCCCGGCGGCGCTGCCCAGCCCTCGACACGCCCCCGTAGGGCGAATAACCGCTCGCGGTTATCCGCCGTGAAACCCGGCGTAACGGCGGATAGCGCCTGCGGCGCTATCCGCCCTACCCGGCAAGCCGTTACGCCCGGCGGCGCTGCCCAGCCCTCGACATGTCCCTGAACGGCCGCACCGTCGGGCCGCGGGTTCAGGTGCTCTCCCGCGCCATCAGCTCGAACCCCATGTCCAGCGCGCTATCGCGCACCTCCTTGCCGGCGATCAGCGCCAGCAACTGCTCCGCCGCGCGCCGGCCGATGGCTTCGCGCGGGGTGCGGATGCTGCTCAGGCGCGGGACCGTGCAGTCCGAACCCGGCAGGTCGTTGAAACCGAGCACGGCGATCTGTTCCGGCACCTTGACCCCACGGCGCAGGGCCTCCAGCAGCGCGCCCTGGGCCAGGTCGTCGTTGCAGAAGAACACCCCGTCGACCTGCGGCTGGCTGGCCAGCAACTGCACGAAGAGTTCGCCGCCGAGGGCCACCGAGGACGGCCGCGGCGTAAGGATTTCCAGCCCCGGGTCGTAGCAGCCGGCCTTTTGCAAGGCGCGGCGGAACCCCTCGCCGCGCAGCAGGGTGCGCTGGTCGAGCTGGGCGCCGATGTAGGCCAGGCGCCTGCGGCCGCGTGCCAGCAGGTGCTCGGCGGCGGCCTCGCCGGCGCGCAACTGGGAGAAGCCGACGCAATTGAGCCCGGAGCCGGAGTCCAGGTCCATCATGTACACGCAGGGAATGCCGCTGGCCTCGATCATCCGCCGGGCGCTCTCGGTGCGCTCGAAGCCGGTCAGCAGCAGGCCGCGTGGCTGGTAGGCCAGGTAGTTGCGGATCAGGTCCTCTTCCTCGTTGCGCGAGTAGTGGAAGTTGCCGATCAGCACTTCCAGGCCCTGCGGCCGCAGTACCGCGTGGATCGCCTCGAGGGTCTCGATGAACAGCAGGTTGGCCAGCGACGGCACCAGCACCGCCACGCTGTGGCTTTGCGCCGAGGCCAGCGCGCGCGCCGCGGGGTTGGCCACGTAGCCGAGTTCGCGGGCGGCGTCGCGGACCTTCTGCGCCAGTTCTTCGGCGACGCTGGCGACGCCGCGCAACGCGCGCGACGCGGTGATCGGGCTGACCCCGGCGCGGCGCGCGACTTCGTTGAGGGTGGGACGTCCGGTGGTTCGCGTGTTCTTGTCGTTCTTGGTGATGCTCATCGTGGCCTGCTTGCCAAACAAAATTCCAGGCACTAAGGTAGCGCTGTCTCGCGACCTGGGCAATCGCCTGAGGCGGCCTGTCCGCCACTGCCCGCGCGGGATTCGACAGACCACAACGACAAGAAGGCGGAGCCAGGCTCGCGCGATTTTTTCCAGGTCGCAAAGACAGCGCTGTCTCACGCTTGAGGTGTTCCATGCATCCACCCCTCCAAGCCCTGGTCATCATGGGTGTCGCCGGTTGCGGCAAGTCCAGCGTCAGCCAGGCCCTCTGCCAGCGCAGCGGCGCCCACGGCATCGAAGGCGACAGCTTCCATCCCGCCGCCAACATCCGCAAGATGAGCGCCGGCATCCCCCTCACCGACGACGACCGCGCCGGCTGGCTGGACACCCTCGCCGAGCAGCTGCGCCAGGCGGTGGCCGCCGGCAAGCTGCCGGTACTGACCTGTTCCGCCCTCAAGCGCGCCTACCGCGACCGATTGCGCCGCGCGGTGCCCGGCCTCGGCATCGTCTACCTGGAACTGACCCCGGCGGTCGCCGCCGAGCGCGTCGCCCAGCGCCCCGGCCACTTCATGCCGGCGACCCTGATCGACAGCCAGTTCGCCGCCCTCGAGCCGCCGCTCGACGAACCCCTGACCCTGCGCCTGGACGCCACCCTGCCGGTGGAATGCCTGGCGCAGGCCGCCCACGCCTGGTGGCTGGAGCACGCCGCCGCCTGAAGTCTTTCGCTTGTCCGACAAAGATAGCGCTACCCCGAAAAAGCGCTTCAATGAAACAGCAACTCCGGTAGAACAACGACAAAAGGAGAGCCCTCCATGTTCGGCATGTCACACGATGCCTACCTGCTCCTCGACGCCCTGGTGACCATCATCGGCCTGATCGTGCTGATCACCCGCTTCAAGGTGCATCCCTTCATCGCCCTGATCATCGCCGCCGGCTTCCTCGGCCTGACCTCGGGGATGCCGGTGGAGAAGATCGTCAAATCCTTCCAGGACGGCTTCGGCGGCGTGCTCGGCTTCGTCGGCGTGATCCTCGCCCTGGGCACCATGCTCGGCAAGCTGATGGCCGATTCCGGCGGCGCCGACCAGATCGCCCGCACCCTGATCCGCGCCTTCGGCAAGGAGCGGGTGCACTGGTCGATGATGCTCGCCGCGTTCCTGGTGGGCATCCCGCTGTTCTTCGAGATCGGCTTCATCCTGCTGATCCCGCTGGTGTTCATCGTCGCCCGGCGCAGCGGCGTGTCCCTGATCAAGATCGGCATCCCGTTGCTCGCCGGCCTTTCCGCGGTGCACGGTCTGGTGCCGCCGCATCCCGGCCCGCTGCTGGCGATCGGCGTGTTCGGCGCCGACATCGGCAAGACCATCCTCTACGGCCTGATCGTCGCCCTGCCCACCGCCGCCATCGCCGGCCCGCTGTTCGGCGCGCTGGTCTCGCGCTACATACCCGGCACGCCATCGGCGGAACTGGTCGAGCAGATCGCCCACGAGCCCGAGACCCAGGACCTGCCCAGCTTCGGCGTGACCCTGGCGACCGTGCTGCTGCCGGTGTTCCTGATGCTGCTGAAGACCTTCGCCGACGTCGCCTTCCCCGATGGCCACGCGTTCCGCGCCTGGATGGACATGATCGGCCATCCGATCAGCGCCCTGCTCCTGGCCCTGCTGGTGGCGCTCTATACCTTCGGCTACGCCCGTGGCTTCGACTCGAAGAAGATCCTCAGGCTGCTCGACCAGAGCCTGGCACCGACCGCCGCCATCGTGATGATCATCGGCGCCGGCGGCGGCTTCAAGCAGATGCTGGTGGCCAGCGGGGTCGGCGACGTCATCGGCCATCTCGCGGTGAACGCGCAGATCTCGCCGATCCTGCTGGCCTGGCTGGTGGCCGCGGTGATCCGCATCGCCACCGGCTCGGCCACCGTCGCCACCATCACCGGGGCCGGCATCGTGGTGCCGGTGATCGACCTGATTCCCGGCGTCAACCGCGAGTTGCTGGTGCTCGCCACCGGCGCCGGCTCGCTGATCCTCTCCCATGTCAACGACGCCGGGTTCTGGCTGGTCAAGCAGTACTTCAACATGAGCGTCAGCGAGACCTTCAAGACCTGGACCGCGATGGAGACCATCCTCTCCGTGGTCGGCCTGGTCTTCATCCTGTTGCTGTCGCTGGTGCTCTGAGCACCAGCCCGACCGGAGCTCAGCCATGACCGAACCAATGCAACGCCCCGACCACGAAGCCTCGCGCTGGCCGCGCGACTTCGATATCCGCCAGCGCTATGCCGAGCAGCAGGAACTGCTTGAGCCACCGCCGGCGCGGCCCCGCGAAGAGCCTACCGCCGACGCCTGAAGCCAGCCGGCGCCATGCCTTTGCTCCCGCCCCCCACGAAGCGGGAGCAAAGGCTGATTTCCGGCAAGGGCGCGACGGTTTTCCTGCTGAAACGATTTACCTTCGATCCAGACCGCGCTACAACAGTCCCACGCCTTTCATCCACGTCATTCGAGGACCCGCCATGACCGCCCCGCTCCACCTCGATTCGCTGTTTCCCAGCCTCGACGCCATTCCCGAGCAGTACCGCCCCGACGCCCCCATCGAGCAGCGCGACTACCTGGTCGACGGCCAACTGCGACATTGGGACGGCCCGCTGGCGCCGGTACGCAGCCCGGTATTCCTCGCCGAGGCCGACGGCGAGCGCCAGGTGATCCTCGGCAGCACCCCGCTGCTCGACGCCGACGCGGCGCTCGCCGCGCTCGACGCCGCGGTGCGGGCCTACGACCACGGCCAGGGCCTGTGGCCGAACCTGCGGGTGGCCGAGCGCATCCAGCACGTCGAACGCTTCCTGGCGCGGATGCGCGAGCAACGCGAGGCGGTGGTCAAGCTGCTGATGTGGGAAATCGGCAAGAACCTCAAGGACTCCGAGAAAGAGTTCGACCGCACCTGCGACTACATCGTCGATACCATCGAAGCGCTGAAGGAACTCGACCGCCGCTCCAGCCGTTTCGAACTGGAACAGGGCACCCTCGGCCAGATCCGCCGGGTTCCGCTGGGCGTGGCGCTGTGCATGGGGCCGTACAACTACCCGCTGAACGAAACCTTCACCACCCTGATCCCGGCGCTGATCATGGGCAATACGGTGGTGTTCAAGCCGGCCAAGTTCGGCGTGCTGCTGATCCGCCCGTTGCTGGAAGCCTTCCGCGACAGCTTCCCGCCAGGAGTGATCAACGTCATCTACGGGCGCGGCCGGGAAACCGTGTCGGCGCTGATGGCCAGCGGCAAGGTCGACGTGTTCGCCTTCATCGGCACCCATTCCGGCGCCAGCGACCTGAAGAAGCTGCACCCCCGCCCGCACCGCCTGCGCGCCGCCCTCGGCCTGGACGCGAAGAACCCGGGTATCGTCCTGCCGCAGGTCGACCTGGACAACGCGGTGAACGAGGCGGTCACCGGCGCGCTGTCCTTCAACGGCCAGCGCTGCACCGCGCTGAAGATCCTGTTCGTCCACGAAAGCGTGCTGCGACCGTTCCTCGACAAGTTCAGCGCGCGCCTGGCCAGCCTCAAGCCGGGCATGCCGTGGGAACCGGGAGTGGCGCTGACGCCGCTGCCGGAGCCGGGCAAGGTCGACTACCTCGAAGGCCTGCTGAACGACGCCCTGGCCAAGGGCGCACGAGTGGTCAATGCGGGCGGCGGCGAGCATCGGCAAAGTTTCTTCTACCCCGCTCTGCTGAGTCCGGTGAGCCCGGACATGCGCCTCTACCACGAGGAGCAGTTCGGTCCGCTGGTGCCGGTGGTGCCCTATCGCGAGCTGGACGAGGTGATCGACTACGTCCTGCGCTCCGACTACGGCCAGCAGTTGAGCCTGTTCGGCAACGACCCGGCGCAGATCGGCCGGCTGGTCGACGCCTTCGCCAACCAGGTCGGCCGGATCAACGTCAACGCCCAGTGCCAGCGCGGCCCGGACAGCTACCCGTTCAACGGCCGGAAGAATTCGGCGGAAGGCACCCTGTCGGTCCATGACGCGCTGCGGGTGTTCTCCATCCGCACCCTGGTGGCGACCCGCGACACCGAGGCGAACAAGACCCTGGTCAGCGAGATCATCCGCAACCGCGCGTCGAACTTCCTCACCACCGACTACATCTTCTGAAGCGCCTGTCCCTCTCCCGCCGGGAGAGGGACCTGCCGCCACCTCACCCACTGTCCGCCAGGCAGCAGCCGCGCAACAGGCTGCCGCCCCGGCAACACCTCCTGCTCGCGCGAACCCGCGCAACCAGTGGCCTGCGCGGGTCGGCACAGGCTGTGCAACGGCCCGGACTCCAGGGTAGCCGTCGACCGGACGGCCCCGCTGCCTACCAGGAGTCCGCATGAACGCCCGCGTCCATCCCGAAGCCACCGCCGCCAGTCTCTCCGAAGGCGCCGACTACGAACTGCTCGCCCAGCGTTTCCGACCGATCTTCGCGCGCATCGCCGAAGGCGCCGTCGAGCGCGAACGGCAACGCGAACTGCCCCACGAGGCGATCGCCTGGCTCAAGCAGGCCGGCTTCGGCGCCGTGCGCGTGCCGCGCGAGCACGGCGGCGCCGGCGCCTCGCTGCCGCAGTTGGTTCAGTTGCTGATCGAACTGGCCGAGGCCGACTCCAACATCACCCAGGCCCTGCGCGGCCACTTCGCCTTCGTCGAGGACCGTCTCAATGCCGAGCCCGGCCCTGGCCGCGACCGTTGGCTGCGGCGCTTCGTCGAGGGCGACCTGGTCGGCTGCGCCTGGACCGAGGTCGGTTCGGTACGGCTGGGCGAAGTGCTCACCCGCGTCTCGCGCAAGGACGACGGTCGCTGGGTGGTGAACGGCAGCAAGTACTACAGCACCGGCAGCCTCTTCTCCGACTGGATCGATCTGTATGCCCAGCGCGACGACACCGGCGCCGACGTGATCGCGGCGATCCGCACCGACCAGCCCGGCGTGCGCCAGAGCGACGACTGGGACGGCTTCGGCCAGCGCACCACCGGCAGCGGCACGTCGCTGTTCGAGGACGCCGAGGTGGAGGAAGAGAACCTCATCGACTTCGCCAGCCGCTTCAAGTACCAGACCGCGTTCTACCAGTTGGTCCTGCTCGCGGTGCTGGCCGGCACCGGCCGCGCCGCCTTGCGCGACGTCGCCGCCGAGGTGCGCGGGCGGACCCGTATCTACAGCCACGGCAATGCCCCGCGAGTCAGCCAGGATCCCCAGGTGCAGCAGGTGGTCGGGCGCATCGCCGCGCGCGTCTACGCCGCCGAGGCGGCCACCCTGCGCGCCGCCGAAGCGGCCCAGCGCGCCTACCTGGCGCGCTTCGTAGGCGACCCGCAGGCGGAGAAGGAGGCCAATATCGCCGCCGAGATCGAATCGGCCAAGGCCCAGGCGATCGTCGCCGAACTGGTGTTGCAGGCCACCAGCGAGCTGTTCGACGCCAGCGGCGCTTCCGCCGTCGGCCGCGGCAAGCAGCTCGACCGCCACTGGCGCAATGCGCGCACCGCCGCCTCGCACAATCCCCTGATCTACAAGCAACGGATCGTCGGCGACTGGGAGATCAACGGCAGCGAGCCGCCCTACGTCTGGCAGATCGGCAGCGGTCCGGCCACGGCGTCCCGCTGAACCTCGCCCATCCCATCGCAAGGAGTTGCCATGAGCGCACTGGAAAAGAACGCCGCCGATCCCTATCGGCAACCGCTGCCACGGACCCCGGCCCGGCGCATCGCCGACGACGCCGAGGCGATCCGCGTCGCCCGCGAACTGGCCGGGCTGTTCGCCGAGGAAGCCTCGCTGCGCGACCGCCAGCGCCGGCTGCCGGTGGCCGAACTGGAAGCCTTCTCGCAGAGCGGCCTATGGGGCATCAGCGTACCGCGCGCCTACGGCGGCGCCGAGGTCGGCTACCGGACCCTGGCCGAAGTACTGAAGACCATCGCCGCGGTAGACCCGTCCCTGGCGCAGTTACCGCAGAACCACCTGGCGGTGCTCGACCATTTGCGCCTGGACGGCAGCGAAGAGCAGAAACGCTTCTTCTACGGCCTGGTGCTAGACGGCGTGCGCTTCGGCAACGCCTTCTCCGAACGCCACAGCCGTACCGTCGCCGAATTCCAGACACGAGTGCTGGCGGATGGCGACGGGTTCCGCATCGACGGCCGCAAGTTCTATTCGAGCGGCGCCCTGCTCGCCCACTGGGTACCGGCCGTCGGCCTCGACGCCGAGCAGCGCGCGCACCTGGCGTTCATCCCGCGCGACGCGCCGGGGCTGACGGTGATCGACGACTGGTCCGGCTTCGGCCAGCGCACCACCGCCAGCGGCACCGTCATCCTGGACAACGTGCGGGTGCCGGCCGAGCACGTCATCCCGGTGCACCGCGCCTTCGACCGCCCCACCGCCGCCGGCGCCGTATCGCAGTTCATCCAGGCCGCCATCGACGCCGGCATCGCCCGTGGCATCCTCGCCGAGACCGTGCAGCAGGTGCGCCGCCACGCGCGGCCATGGATAGACGCCAACCAGCAGCATGCCTGGGAAGACCCCTACACCATCCAGCAGGTCGGCGACCTGCGCATCCGCGTGCGTGCCGCGGAAGCCGTGCTCGACCTGGCGGCCGACGCCATCGAAGCGGCGCTCGCCGCCCCCGACGAGGAGAGCGTGGCCGCCGCCTCGATCGCGGTGGCCGAGGCCAAGGTGCTCACCACCGAAGCCGCCCTGCTCGCCGCCAACCGGCTGTTCGAACTGGCCGGCACGCGCTCGACCCTGGAGGAACTCAATCTCGACCGTCACTGGCGCAACGCCCGCACCCACACCCTGCATGACCCGGTGCGCTGGAAATACCATGCCATCGGCAACTACCAGTTGAATGGGGTGAAGCCACCGCGGCACGCCTGGCTCTAGGAGCCGTCCCGGGCCCTGGGGCGGATATCGCCACCGGCGTCATCCGCCGTCCGCCCAGGTCAGGCCGGCAGCGCGTTGCGCCCGGCCTCCTTCTCCCAGAGCGCCCGCAGGTCGCGATAGCCGGCCGCCGGATGGGAATCCGGCAGACGCGGGCCGTCGCCGAACAACTTCTCGCGCAGAGTCCCCGGCGCATATTCGGTCTTGTACACCCCGCGCTTCTGCAACTCCGGCACCAGCAATTCGACCACGTCGCTGAAGGTTTCGTGGGCCAGCGCATAGGCCAGGTTGAAGCCATCCACGTCGGTGTCCTCCACCCACTCCTGCAACAGGTCGGCGACGGTCGCCGGGCTGCCGACGAACAGCGGGCCGAAGCCGCCGATACCGACCCAGTCGGCCAGCTCGCGGACCGTCCAGGTGCGCGTCGGATCGGCGCTGGAAAACGCTTCCACCGCCGATTGGATCGCGTTGGTGTGGATGTGCCGCAGCACCTGATCCGGCCGATACTGGCCGAAGTCGATCCCGGTCCAGCCGGAGATCAGCGCCAGGGCCCCTTCGTAGCTGACGAAGGCGCGGTATTCGTCGAACTTGGCCCTGGCCTTGGCGTCGGTTTCGCCCAGCACCACCGTCTGCAGGTTGAACACCAGTACCTTGCGCGGATCGCGGCCGGCCTCGGCGACGCGCTGGCGGATGTCGGCGACCGCCTGCTTGAGCACGGTCTTCGATGGCGCGGCGACGAACACGCACTCGGCGTGCTCGGCGGCGAAGCGCTTGCCACGACTCGACGCGCCGGCCTGGTAGAGCACCGGCGTGCGCTGCGGCGACGGTTCGCAGAGATGGATGCCGGGTACCTGGAAGTGCTCGCCGACATGGCGGATCTCGTGAATCTTGCCCGGGTCGCTGAAGATCCTTCGGCGACGGTCGCGGAGCACCGCGCCGTCCTCCCAACTGCCTTCGAAGAGCTTGTAGAGCACCTGTAGGTATTCGTCGGCATAGTCGTAGCGGCGGTCGTGGTCGAGCTGGGCCTGCTGACCGAGGTTGCGCGCGCCGCTTTCCAGGTAGGAGGTCACTACGTTCCAGCCGATCCGGCCCTTGGTCAGGTGGTCCAGGGTCGAGAGTCGGCGGGCGAAGGGATAGGGATGCTCGAAGGACAGCGAGGCGGTCAGGCCGAAGCCCAGGTGGCGAGTCACCGCGGCCATCGGCGTGATCAGCGCCAGCGGGTCGTTCACCGGTACCTGGGCGGCCTGGCGGATCGCCGCGTCGCCATTGCCGTCGAGCACATCGTAGATGCCCAGCACGTCGGCGATGAACAGTCCGTCGAAACGGCCGCGTTCGAGCAACCGCGCCAGGTCGGTCCAGTACTCCAGGTCCTTGTACTGCGAGGAGCGGTCGCGCGGATGCGCCCAGAGGCCGGGCGACTGGTGGCCGACACAGTTCATTTCGAAGGCGTTGAGACGGATTTCGCGCGGCATGGGGACTCCTTGGCTTGCCTGTGCATCCGGCACCCCGTGCACAGCCCGTGCCGGGCCGCGGGGCCGCGCCGGACAAGGCCTAGGTGGCAAGCCCCTGTCGCTGTGCGGGCGCAACTGCTGGGCAAGTGTTGGTGGATCAACACATTCGCCCGCCCCACCCGAGCCCCGAGCCCCGAACCCCGTAGGGCGAATAGCGCCCCGGCGCTATCCGCCAGCGCACCGGTACCTCGTCCTACCCGAGCGCCCCGTGCGCCCAGCGCCGGTAGAGTCCGCGCGCCGCCGCGTCGAGCAGGTAGCCGAGCAGGCCGATCAGCAGCACCATCGCCATCAGCTCGGAGTACGCCAGGCGGTCGCGGGTGTCGAGGATGTAGTAGCCGAGCCCGGCGCTGACGCCAAGCATCTCGCAGGGCACCAGGACGATCCAGAGGATGCCGATGGCCAGGCGCACGCCGGTCAGCACATGGCCGAGGATGCCCGGCAGGATCACCCGGCGCAGGGTTTCCCAGGGCGTGGCGGCGAGGCTGCGGCTCAGTTGCAGCCAGCGCGGGTCGAGCTGGCGCACGCCGGCGGCGGTATTCAGCAGGATCGGCCAGAGCGCGGCGAAGGCCAGCAGGAAATAGATCGGCTGGTCGCCCACGCCCATCAGCATCACCGCGATGGGCATCCACGACAGCGGCGAGATCATCCGCAGGAACTGGAACGCCGGAGTGGTCGCCGCTTCCAGGTTGCGCGAGGCGCCCACCAGCAGCCCCAGCGGCACTCCCACCAGCAGCGCCAGGAACAAGCCCAGCAGGACCCGTTTCAGGCTCACCAGCACGTGCTCGTAGAGTTCGCGGCGTTCCAGCAGTTCACCCAGGCTGAGCAACGTCGCCTGCGGCGAGAAGCGTGCCGAAAGGCCGTCGGCGGCGCCGAACAGGGCCACGCCGAGCCACCACAGGGCGAACAGCGTCAACAGCCCGGCGACGCCTAGCGCGCCCTGGCGCAGCGTCTGCCTCACGGGCTGATCTCCTCGCTGCGCTGGAAGCCCTCGGCGAGGCCGAACGCCTGCAACCCGCCGACCTCTGCCAGGGCCTGGCGGACGAAGCGGTCGTCCACCAGGTCACTGGCCACCTGGCGCGGATCGAGGCTGGCGAGGAAGGCATTATTGCCTTCGATCAGGGTGTCCTTCAGCCGCCGCACCAGTTCCTCGGTATAGCTCGGATAGGGATAGGGCTGGAAGTCGATGCGCCGCTCCTGCCAGTCGGCGTGGCGGATCGCGCCGCTGGCGAGATAGGCCTGCTGCTCCTCGGCGCCCGGCGCCAGCACCCGGCCGAGGACCTCCGGTGCGTGCGGCGTATAGCGGTTGGCTCCGGCCTTGGACAGCAACTGTGCGGCCTCGGCGCGGTGCTCGCGAGTCCATAGCTGGGCCTTGACGATGGCGTTGACCACCTTTTGCGACCACTGCGGCCGCCGCTCCAGGTCGTGTTCGTGCATGAACACCACGCAGCAGGCGTGGTTGCGCCAGACATCGCCGGTGAAGCGCTGTACCCGGCCGACCTTGAGGTTCTCCGCCAGGGCGTTGAACGGCTCGGCGACGATGTAGCCGTGGATGCGCTTGCTGGCCAGCGCCGGTGGCATGTCCGAAGGCGGCAGCACCACCAGGTTGACCTCGTCGGCGGCCAGCGCCGCGCCCACCGCACGGCTCACCGCGCGCAGGCCGTTGTCGCGCAGCAGTTGCTGCAACACCACGTTGTGGATCGAGTACCAGAACGGGATCGCCACGCTCTTGCCGCCGAGCTGGCGCACGTCGGCGATCTCCGGAGCCACCGTGAGCCCCGAGCCGCCGACGTGGTTCCAGGCCACCACCTTGGCCGGCACCTTGCTGCCGTAGCGGGCCCAGACGGTCATCGGCGACAGCAGGTGGATGACGTTGACCTGGCCGGAGATGAACGCCTCGATCACCTGCGCCCAGCTACGCAACAGCACCGGCCGTTCGGCCTGGATGCCCTCGGCCTCGAACAGGCCGTTGGCATGGGCCACCAGCAAGGGCGTGGCGTCGGTGATCGGCAGGTAGCCGATGCGCACCGGCGCGTCGGGTTCGGCGGCGGCACGCGCCTGCAGGCTGCTCAGCAGCGGCAACGCGCCGGCAGCGCTGAGCAGCGCGGCGAGCTTGAGGATGTCACGTCGGGAATGGGTCGGGTCGTCCAGGCACATGGGAGGCCTCCGGCTGAGCGATGGGATGGGCATGGGTGCGGCTCGCCCGCCGTAGGGTTTTCAGGATCTCGATGCGCAACGCGCCCAGTTCCTCGACCAGCTCCGCGCGTGGCTGCGGCAGGTCGATGCGCCACTCGCCGAGGGTCCGCGCCGGGCTGTCACCCAGTAGCAGGATGCGTTCGGAGAGCAGCAGGGCCTCGTCGATATCGTGGGTGATCAGGACCACGGCGGTGCCGCGCTCGTGGATCGCCCGCAGCAGCAGCTGCTGCATGTCGGCGCGGGTCACTTCGTCCAGCGCGCCGAAAGGTTCGTCGAGCAGCAGCACCTTCGGCTGCCGCGCCAGGCAGCGGGCCAGCGCGGTGCGCTGGGCCATGCCGCCGGAGAGTTGCGCCGGGTAGCGGGCACGGGCGTGCTCCAGGCCGACCGCGGCGATCGCCTGGTCGACGCGGGCCTGGCGGGTGGCCGCGTCGAGGTGCGGCTGGCGGGCGAAATCGAGGCCGAAGGCGACGTTCTTCTCCAGGTTCAGCCAGGGCAGCAGGCTGGGGTCCTGGAACGCCACCGCGACGCCCGGATGCGGTCCGCGCAGGGGCTCGCCGAGTACCCGCACGCTGCCGGCGGCCGGCTCCTGCAGGCCGGCCAGCACGCGCAGCAGGCTGGACTTGCCGACGCCGCTGGGACCGAGGATCGAGACCACCTCGCCGGCGCCCAGGCGCAATTCGAAATCGCCGAGCACCGCCTGCCAGCCGGCACCGCGCGGATAGCCGAGGGCGATCCCGCGAGCGTCGAGGAGCGCCTCGCTCATGCCTTGGCCTCGGCCTGGCGTTGCAGTTCGGCGCGCAGTTGCACCAGGCTCGGCGTAACGATCGGGACGAACGCCGACTCGCGCCAGCGGCGGGCGAAACCGGCGCCGTGCTCGCTCAGGTAGGCCTTGCCGCCGCTGGCCTGCAACTCCAGTTGCACGGCATTGGCGGCGGCTTCGGCGAGCCCGATGCGGATGCGGAACAGGCGTGCCGGCTGGCTGGCGAACTCGCCGCTGGCCAGTCCGGCGTGCAGCGCCGCCACGTGTCCGTCGAGGGTTTCGCGCTGTGCCGCCAGCTCGCCATCCAGCAGCGAACGACTGCCGCCCAGGTGCCGCTGCACTTCGTCCAGTGCGCGGCGCGCCAGGCCGATGGCCATGCCGCATTGCAGGCCGAGGAAGGCCGGGCGCACCCGTGGCAGGAACTGCCGGGCGTCGTCGTGCAACAGCCAGTCGCGCCCGACCGCCACCGCGCGCAGATCGAGGGCGGCGGTGTTGCTGCATTGCAGGCCGAGCAGGCGCAGGTCCGCCGAGCGCTGCAAGCCGGCGAGTCCTTCGGGAATCGCCAGGACGAAGGGCTTGCCGCCCTCCCCGTGTTCGATCGCCGCCGCCACCACGAAATCGCCGCTGCGCAGGTTGGTCACCCACGGCAGGCGACCGTCCAGGCGCCAGCCGGCCTCCTCCGCGTGCGCCACCACCTGCAGCGCCTCGATCCCGGAGAGGAACTTCATCGCGTTGGACAGCCCGGTGGCGCCGGCCAGGCGGCCGGCCAGCAGGTCGCCGAGCAGGCGTTGGCGCAGTTCCTGGTTGGGACTCTGCAACAGGTACTCGATGAAGGCGCGCTGGCCCCAGAAGACGAACGCCGCGGTCAGCGAGCGCGCCGCCACTGCGGCCACCCGCTCCACCGCGTCGGCGAGCGTGCCGCCGGCGCCGCCGAGGCGTTCCTCCACCGCCACGCCGAGCACGCCGGCGGCGGCCAGGCGCGGCAGCAGCGCGGCGGGATCGGCGTCGCCGCGGTCGAGGGCGTCGGCCTGGCGGTCGAGCCAGTCGCTCAGGGTCGGGTCAAGCATGGTCGTCACTCCTTGCGCCGGCGCGGCATGCCGCCCGGCAAGCGCAGGCTCAGGCCTGCGGGTTGGTCCAGCGATATTGCTCCAGCTCGGCATTGAGCGGCGTGCGGGCGAACACGTTGGCGAAGTTGCAGAGCGTCGCCAGGCTCACCCCGAGGATCACTTCCAGGGCCTGGGCCTGGTCGAAACCGGCGGCGCGGAAGGCTTCGAACTGCTCGTCGGTGACCGCACCGCGGCTGGCGATCACCGCGCGGGTGAAGTCGGCCAGGGCTTCGTAGCGGGCATCGGGCAGTTCGCCGCGGGCGCGCAGGGCCTCGATCACCGGCTCCGGCAGGCGCGCCTTGTTGCGCGCCACCGCGGTGTGCCCGGCAACGCAGAAGTCGCAGCCATGGGTGGTGGCCGCCACCAGTTGCACCACTTCCCGCTCGGGCAGGCCGAGGCTGGCCTTGGCGTTCAGCCCGGACACGGTGAGGTAGGTTTCCAGGGCGGCCGGCGCATTGGCCAGCACGCCGAGCAGATTCGGGATATAACCCGAGTTGTTCAGCGCGGTCTGGAGGAACGGACGCGCCGCCTCGGGGGCGTTTTCCAGGGTGAGCACGGGAACGCGTGACATGCTTTCGACTCCGGTGGTTGAGGTGTCGAAGAAGTCTCTTGGTAATAAGAAATCCATTCAATATTCTAAAGTCGCTATCACTTGCTCTTGAGTCTTTCCCTTAGATGAATTCGTCCAACCCCCTTGTCGATTGGTTATTAGACAGCCTCGAAGTCGACACCAGCCTGTTCCATGTCGGTCGCTACTGCGGCGGCTGGCATGCCTCCACCCACGGTCTGGCGCGTGCCAGCTTCCACCTGGTGGTGCAGGGACACTGCTGGGCGCACGTCGCCGGAAGCGCCCGGGGCTGGCGACTGGACAGCGGCGACGCGCTGTTCTTCCTGCGCGACGTCGAGTTCCGCCTGTCCAGCGAGGCCACCGCCGAGGCCGCGCGCTGCCAGCCGCGTGGCGAAATGCAGGCGCTGGAGTGGAACGCGGCGGACGGTGCCGGCCTGGTCTGCGGGTTCTTCCACTTCCATTCGGGATTGTCCGGGCTGATCGTCGACGCCCTGCCCGACTGGCTGATCCTGCGCGCCGGCGATCCGGCGCTGGACGCGGCGCGACGCCTGTTCGCCCTGATCGTCGACGAGTGCCGCCGCCAGCCGGCGCCGTCGCCGGTTCTGCTGGAGCGCCTCAGCCACCTGCTGTTCCTCTACGTGTTGCGCCAGCAGGTGCTCGACAACCCGACCCTCGGCGGCCTGGTGGCACTGGCACGCCAGCCGCAGTTCGCCGGCCTGCTGGAAGCGCTGATCGAGGCACCCGAACAGCCCTGGAGCCTGGAACAAATGGCCGAACGCACCGGACTCTCGCGCTCGGCCTTCTTCAAGCGCTTCAACGAACTCAGCGGTCAGTCGCCGGGGCAGGTCCTGCTGGCCCTGCGCATGCACCGCGCCTGCGCCCTGCTGCGCGCCGACGCCAGCGTCGCCGAGGTCGCGGCGGCGGTCGGCTACCAGTCCACCGCCGCCTTCACCCGTGCCTTCCACAAGGCCACCGGACAGCAGCCGGGGGCCTATCGCAAGGCCAGCCGCTGATCACCAGAGACCGATCGGTACCAGGCGCCCGCCTTCCGGCTCGCCGTAGCGGAACGCCTGGCCGCGCAGGTCGATCTCCGCGTTGCTGATGGTAGTCCGCCGCTTCAGCCCGCGCAGCCAGTCGAACAGCATCCCGGCATGGGCCTCGCGCACCGCCGCATGCGCCGGGTCGGCGCCGAGGTCGCGCAATTCGCCGGGGTCGCTGGCAAGGTCGAACAGTTGGGCGCGGAAGCCGTCGTAGGCGATGTACTTCCAGCGCTCGCTGCGCACCATGTACATGCGGCAGGCATCGATGGGTCGGCCCAGGCGCTCCCGCGCCGGCGCCTGGAAGGCGTAGTCGTACTCGGCGATGGCGTAGCGGCGCCAGTCCGCCGGCGGCGCGCCATGGACGAAGGGCAGCAGCGAACGGCCCTCGATGCGATGGCTGGCGGGCTCGACGGCGAAGGCTTCGAGAATGCTCGGCAGTACGTCGATGGACTGCACCAGCGCCTCCTCCACCCGGCCGCGGGTGGCGTCCGCCTCGGGGCGCGGATCGCGGATCAGCAACGGCACGCCCACCGCCGACTCGAGGAGGAACTCCTTCTCGCCCAGGCCGTGGTCGCCGAGGAAATCGCCATGGTCACTGGTGAAGACGATCAGGGTATCGTCCCAGCGCCCGCTGGCGCGCATATGCTGGAAGAGCCGGCCGAGCTGGTCGTCGACCTGGCGGATCAGCCCCATGTAGGTAGGTATCACCTGCCGGCGCACGTCTTCGCGGGAGAAATTGAGGCTCTCGCGATGTTCGCGGAAGGCGCGGTACACCGGGTGGTCGCTTTCTTCGCCGGGCGCCGCGCGTAGCGCCGGGAGCACCTGGTCGGCGCGGTACAGCGCGTGGTACGGCGCCGGCGCGATGTAGGGCCAGTGCGGCTTGATGTAGGACAGGTGCAGGCACCAGGGACGCTCGCCCTGCTCGTCGATGAAATCCATGGCGCGACGGGTGGTATAGGCGGTCTCGCTGTGCGCCTCCGGCAAGCGTGTCGGCAATCCGGCATGGCGCATCCGCCAGCCGCTGAGGATTTCCCCGTCGGCGCCGGCGGCGGCGTTGGCCCAGTCGTGCCAGGGGTTGTCGCCGGTGAAGCCGAGGCGCCGCAGGTAGTGGGTGTAGGGCGCGCTTTCGCGCTTGTCGGCGAAGGCCGGGTCATCCGGGTAGACCCCGTCATTGCGGTCGTAGGGCTCGAAGCCGGCTTCGGCGAGGGCCGCGCCGCGCGCGCTGGCCGGATCGATGCCGAACCGCCGCATGCCTTCCAGGTTGGCCGTGGCGTGGGTCTTGCCGACCAGCGCGGTGCGGACTCCCGCGGCGCGCAGGTAGTCGCCCAGGGTCAGCTCCTCCAGCGGCAGCGGCACCGCGTTCCAGGCCACCTGGTGGCTGCTGACGTAGCGCCCGGTGTACGAGGACATCCGCGACGGCCCGCAGATGGTGCCCTGGGTATAGGCACGGGCGAAGCGCACGCCCTCCGCGGCCAGGCGGTCGATGTTCGGCGTGTGCAGATAGGGATGGCCGTAGCAGGACAGGTAATCGCGACGCAGTTGGTCGCACATGATGTAGAGGACGTTGCGGATCGGCTTGGGCTGGCTCATGACGGCTCGCGAAAAGGAAACGACGCTTCATTTCGCGGTCCGCCGCGTCCGGCGGCAAGCGCATTCGGAACATAGTTGGCATGCGTGCGACGCAATTCAGGTGGCGTCGTCGACCCGCTTCAGTTCGTCGATCATCGCCTCCGCCAGCGGCGACAGGCTGTAGCCGGCGCGGCTGACGATGCCGTAGCGGGTATGCAGTTCGTCGAGGTCGTCGGGCAGCTCGCGCACCCGCAGCGGACGCAGGCCTCCCTGTCCCGGCGGCGCCAGGTCGCCGAGGCCGCTGCTGATGCCGATGGCATCCGAGGCGAGAACCACGCCGAGCAGGCTATGGCCGTTCTCGCACTCGATGGCCGGGCGGAAGTCGGGACGCCCGCTGAGGTCCACCAGCACCTTGCGGATGTTCGGCGGGCTGATGTTGGTCGCCAGCGGGAAGCTCAACAGCTCCTCGGCGGAAACGCTCTCGCGAGCGGCCAGTGGATGCCCCTCGCGGCAGCAGAAATGCCAGCGCCGGGGACGCAGGCGCGAGGTCCGGTATTGCGGGTCGGCCTCGAAATGCCGGGTGTCGGCGACGAAGAACTCGAACTCCTCGGCCTGCAGGCGGCGGTTCAGCGCCTGCCAGTGTTCGACCTGGAAACTCACCCGCGCCTTCGGATAACGCACGTTGAAGCGCCCCACCGCACGCGGCACCAGCCAGGTGGCGGGAGCCGGCCCGGCGCCGAAGCGCAGTTCGCCGGCCTCCAGGCCGTTGAACAGGGCGATCTCGTTGGCCAGGTTGTGCGCGCCGCTGACCAGCCGGCGCGCATGTTCGAGGACGATCAGGCCCTGCTTGGTCGGACGCAGGTCCTTGGCCGCGCGGTCCACCAGGCGGCAGCCAGCGCTGTGTTCGAGCGCCTGGATGCTGCGGCTGAAGGCCGATTGCGAAAGGTTAACCGCCAGCGCCGCGGCGACGAAGCTGCGGTGCTCGTGAAGGGCGATGAAGTGGCGGAGCTGGCGGAGATCGATATGCATTTTCTACATGGAAAATATCGGGCGAATGCAATTGCCGGGGATGGCGTGGGCTTTTTATAAAGGCAATCTCTTATTCCGTAAAAGCAATATAAAACATAAATAAATAACCATACGGAATTAGCAGTCACCCCTTCATCCAGGACCCACACATGAATCGCCGACCCGCGTACCGCTCCATCCCGTCGTCCCGCAGCGCACCGTTCCGCCGTCGCCTGCTGCCCCTGTCGATCTGCCTGGCCTGCGCCGGAGGGGCGCAACTGGCCGGCGCCGACGACACCCCCGCGGGCACCGAAGAGGCGCGCCAGGCGCAGCCGGCCACCACCCTGCAGACCGTCACGGTGACCTCGCGGCGACGGGTGGAAAACTCCCAGGATGTGCCCACCGCGATGAGCGTGCTCGGCGGCGAAACCCTGGAGAGCCAGCGCATCTACCGGGTGCAGGACCTGCAGCAACTGGTGCCGAGCACCAACGTCGCCTACGTCCACGCGCGCCAGTCCAGCGTGTCGATCCGCGGCCTCGGCAACAACCCGGCCAGCGACGGCCTGGAAGGCAGCGTCGGGCTGTACCTCGACAACGTCTACCTCGGCCGCCCCGGCATGGCCTCGTTCGACCTTCTCGACATCGAGCAGCTGGAGGTCTTGCGCGGCCCGCAGGGCACCCTGTTCGGCAAGAACACCACGGCCGGGGTGATCAACATCGGCACCCGTGCGCCGAGCTTCACTCCGGAGCGCAGCGTTGAGATATCCGGCGGCGAGGACGGCTACTTCCAGGCCAGGGGCACGATTTCCGGACCGCTCGGCGAGACCCTCGCCGGGCGCCTGTCGGCCTACCGCACCCGCGACGACGGCTACGTGAAGAACCTCCACGACGGCAACACCCTCAACGGCGGCGCACGCCAGGGTTTCCGCGGGCAGTTGCTGTTCAAGCCGAACGACGACTTCAGCCTGCGCTGGATCGGCGACTACAACGAGGAAGACTCCGACAATGGTGTCCTTACCCTGTTCAGCAGCGGCCCCACGGTGAACGGCGTGAACCGCTACGAACAGCGCGCCGCCGCGGCCGGCGCGACGCTGGTGGACGGCCATCGGCGCAAGGTCAACTTCGACTCGGACCAGCAGGTCACGGTGTTCCAGGGCGGAACCTCGGTGGAAGCCAACTGGAAGCTGGCCAACGACTTCACCCTCACTTCCATCAGCGCCTACCGCTGGTGGGATTTCACGCCGCGCAACGACGACGGCCTGGACGTACCGGCGGCCTATAACGCCGGAGTCTCGGTGCGCGACAAGCAGTGGTCGCAGGAAATCCGCCTGGCTTCGCCCAGCGGCGGCTTCTTCGACTACGTGCTCGGCGCCTACTACTTCGGCCAGGACCTCGACAACAAGTCCTTCACCGACTACGGGCCCAGGGCAGACATCTGGAACGGAACCCCCGCCGGCGCCCTGAGCGACGTCAGCACCCGCGGTCGCGGGCACATCGACACCGACAGCTACGCGCTGTTCGCCCAGGGCACCTGGCACCTAACCGAGCGCCTGGACCTCACCGCCGGCGTGCGCGGCACCTACGAGGAAAAGTCCGCCTGGGTCGAACGCTACGCCCCGCTCGGCGGCGCCGCGGTGAGCGGCGCGGCGGCGGCCGCGCGCAACGGCAGGGTCGGCGCCTACGACAGCGGCGACATCGGCCTGCACAGCGTCAGTCCGTCCGCTCTGCTCAGCCTCAGCTACCGCTTCAGCGACCAGGTTCTGGGCTACGCCTCGCTGTCCCACGGCGAGAAATCCGGCGGCGTCAACCTGACCGTGGCCAGCGCTCCCAGCGCCGGTGCCGACTCGCTGCTGATTGGCACCGAGCGCGCCAACGATGCCGAGCTGGGGTTGAAGACCACCCTCCTCGACAACCGCCTGATCCTCAACGGCAACCTGTTCTGGACCGTGGTCCACGGCTACCAGGCCAATGCCTACGACGAGGCCAACCGCACCCAGTACCTGACCAATGCCGGCGATGTGCGCTCGCGCGGCCTGGAGTTCGAAGCGACGGCCCTGCCGATCCGCGGCCTGACCCTGAATTTCAATGCGTCCTACAACGACGTTCGCTACCTGTCCTACAAGAACGCCCCGTGCGCCCCCGAGGTGGCCTTCCAGGCCGGCGCCCCGGCGTCCTGCGACCTCAGCGGGCACCAGGTGGTCGGTGCCTCGAAGTACATCGCCAACTTCAATGGCGAGTATCGCTGGAAGCTCGACGATGGCCTGGAGCCCTACCTCACCGCCAGCTACGCGTTCCGCTCCAGGGCGGTGGGCACCATCGACGACTCCGCATACGGACAGATCCCCAGCTACGCCCTGGTCAACGCCTCCGCCGGCCTGCGCGGCGACTACGGGGACGGCCAGTGGGACCTGTCCCTGTGGCTGAAGAACGCTTTCGACAAGACCTACTTCACCAGCCTCTGGAATTCCGCCAACGGCGGCTACGCCGGCGTGCTCGGCACGCCGCGCACCCTGGGCGTGACCGCCCGCTACGACTTCTGAACCGATCGCCGAGGAACCCGCCATGCCCAGATTCCCGATGCTCCTGCTCAGCGCCGCGCTGCTCGCCGCCGGCGCCCATGCCGCGCCCAGCGTCTACCCCACCGGAGTGACCCGCTACGACCCGCAGAAGGCCTTCAACCAGTACGTGATCTTCAGCGGCGCAGACCGCAAGACCCACCTGATCGACATGAACGGCAACGAGGTGAAGCGCTGGGACTACCCCGGCTTCCCCGCCGCCGTGATCGACCCGGCCCTGAACGGCGGCAAGCGCGGCCATGTGCTGCTGCAACTGGCCGACCTGGCCGCTCCGGACAAGCTGGCCTCGCCCGGCAACGGCCTGGCCAACCAGGCCCTCGGCGAGCTGGACTGGGATGGCAAGGAGGTCTGGCGCTGGGGTGACCAGGCGCCGGGCGGCGCCGCCCATCAGCACCACGACCAGCGCCGGCTGGCCAACGGCAACACCCTGCTGCTGGCGAACAAGGTCCACGCGGTGAAGGGCTTCGCCGTGCCCCGGGTAATCGATGACGTGATCTACGAGGTCACGCCGCAGGGCAAGCTGGCCTGGAGCTGGACCGCTTCGGAGCATCTCGACGAATTCGGATTCACCGCCGACCAGTTGAAGCGGGTACGGGCCAGCGAGAACCCCGACTACCTGCACATCAACAACCTCGCCCCGCTCGGCGAGAACCGCTGGCACGCTGCCGGCGACCGGCGCTTCGCCCCGGACAACCTGCTGCTCGACTCACGCAACGCCAACTTCATAGCGATCGTCGACAAGGCCAGCGGCAAGGTGGTCTGGCGCCTCGGCCCGAACCTTCCGCCGATCGACCCGAAGAGCGCCCGTAAGCTGCCGCGCCCGGTGGACCAGATCAGTGGCCAGCACGACGCCCACCTCATTCCCGAGGGCCTGCCGGGCGCCGGCAACCTGCTGGTGTTCGACAACCAGGGTGACGCCGGTTACCCCTCGGTACAGCGCGGGCTGGTCTCCGGCTCGCGGGTACTGGAAATCGACCCGCTGAAGAAGCAGATCGTCTGGCAATACACTGCCGAGGACTCGCAGCAGCCCGGCTGGGCCTTCTACAGCGCCTTCATCAGCAGCGCGCGGCGCCTGCCCAACGGCAATACGCTGATCGACGAAGGGCAGAACGGACGCTTCTTCCAGGTAACGCCCGGCGGCGAGATCGTCTGGGAGTACGTCAGCCCCTACTTCGGCAAGGCGCCGCGCGGCGACGCCCGGAGCAACTGGGTCTACCGCGCGCTGCCGGTGGCCTACGACTGGGTGCCCGAAGGTACGCCGCGCGAGGAGAAGGCGGTGAACCTGGCGGTTCCCGGCGCCACGCCGCAGGTCACGGCGCGGCGTTGAAGCGGATGGCGGCGGATAGAGCCACGGCCCGCTACCCGCCCCTGCGGCCACCCGGCGCCACGCAGGGGAGCGAGGCTCGCGGGTGGTCCCCTGCACAGCCCCGCCGCTTCGGGCTAGGATGTGCCTTCGTTCCCCCGGTCGGCCCGCGCCCATGCCCAGAGCCAGCAAAGTCACCGATCCGTCCTACGAGCTGATGGACGATCACGAAGGCCATTCGCTGATCTACCGCCAGCACGGCTTCCCCAGCCCGCTGGTGCGCTGGCACTTCCACAAGGAATACGAGCTGCACCTGATCGTCGCCAGCTCCGGCAAGGTATTCATCGGCGACTACATCGGCAACTTCGCCCCCGACACCCTGTTCCTCACCGGTCCCAACCTGCCGCACAACTGGATCAGCCAGGTGGAGCCCGACGAGGTGGTGGCCCGGCGCGACATGCTGGTGAACTTCACCGACGAGGTGCTGGAGGACGGCAGCGGCGTATTCTCCGAGCTGAACCGCCTGGCCCCGCTGCTGGCGCGGGCGCGCTACGGCATCGAGTTCCGCGACCCGGCGCTGATCGGCGAAAGCCGGCGACTCTTGCAACGCATCGCCGACAGCGGCGGCATGACCCGCCTGGGATACTTTTTTATCCTCATGGAACAGCTCGCCGAATGCGAGGACTACCAGTTGCTCTCTACCGTCACTTCCTCGCAACTGGCCGACGAGCACAACGTCGAACGGATCAACCGGGCGGTGGACTACATCTTCCAGCACTACGCCCAGGACCTCACCCAGGAGCAGGTCGCCGCCCACCTGGGCATGACCCCCACCTACTTCTCGCGCTTCTTCAAGCAGGCCGCCGGGCGCGGCTTCGTCGAGTTCGTCAACCGCTTGCGTATCAGCAAGTCCTGCGAGCTGCTGGCCCGCAGCGAGCTGCCGGTGACCGAGGTGTGCTTCGAGTCGGGCTTCAGCAACCTGTCCAATTTCAACCGGCGCTTCCAGCAGCTCAAGGGCATGACGCCCACCGGCTACCGGCGCCTGGTGACCCAGCGGCTGACCGAGCAGAACCTGCTCTGAGCCTCCAGCGCCCCACCCCGGCGGTGCAAAAAAGTATCGGTCGAAGTGCAGTCGAGGCTTTGTCGGTTGCGTGACGCGCCTGTGTAATCGGCAGCGAGCGACACAAAAACAATAATGTCTTCCGCGCCGCCCGCCGGCCCGGAAGAGGAGTTCACCGATGAACGACTCGATCAAGGCCTGCCTGGCCGCCGCCTGCCTCGCCCTGCCCCTGCTGGCCCAGGGCGCCGAGACCCTGACCATCGCCACGGTCAACAACAACGACATGATCCGCATGCAACGCCTGTCCAAGGTGTTCGAGGAAAGCCACCCGGACATCTCGCTGAAATGGGTGGTGCTCGAAGAGAACGTCCTGCGCCAGCGCCTGACCACCGACATCGCCACCCAGGGCGGACAGTTCGACCTGCTCACCATCGGCATGTACGAAGCCGCGCTGTGGGGCGCCAAGGGCTGGCTGGAGCCGATGAGCGGGCTGCCCGCCGACTACGCCCTGGACGACCTGTTGCCCTCGGTGCGCGACGGTCTCTCCGTCAAGGGCACGCTGTACGCCCTGCCGTTCTACGCCGAAGCCTCGATCACCTACTACCGCAAGGACCTGTTCCAGCAGGCCGGGCTGCGGATGCCCGAGCAACCGACCTGGACCCAGCTCGGCGAATTCGCCGCCAGGCTCAACCGCCCGGACCAGGGCCAATACGGCATCTGCCTGCGCGGCAAGGCCGGCTGGGGCGAGAACATGGCGTTGATCGGCACCCTGGCCAACGCCTTCGGCGCACGCTGGTTCGACGAGCGATGGCAGCCCGAATTCAGCGGCGGCGAATGGAAGAAGGCTCTCGACTTCTATGTCTCCACCCTCAAGCGGTACGGCCCGCCCGGCGCCTCCAGCAACGGATTCAACGAGAACCTGGCGCTGTTCAACAGCGGCAAGTGCGCGATCTGGGTGGACGCCAGCGTCGCCGGTTCGTTCGTCACCGACAAGAGCCAGAGCAAGGTCGCCGACGCCACCGGCTTCGCCTTCGCCCCCCGGGAAGTCACCGACAAGGGCGCCTCCTGGCTGTATTCCTGGGCCCTGGCGATTCCCGCCAGCTCGCGCGCCAAGGACGTGGCGAAGGCCTTCGCCACCTGGGCCACCTCGCAGGCGTACGGCAGGCTGGTGGCGGACAGGGAAGGCGTGGCCAACGTGCCGCCCGGCACCCGCGCCTCGACCTACAGCGAGGCCTACCTGGCCGCCGCGCCGTTCGCGCGGGTCACCCTGGAATCGCTGAAGCGCGTCGATCCCAACCATCCGACGCTGAAGCCGGTGCCCTATGTCGGCATCCAGTTGGTCACCATCCCCGAGTTCCAGGCCATCGGCACCCAGGTCGGCAAGCTGTTCTCCGCCGCCCTCACCGGGCAGATGAGCAGCGACCAGGCGCTCGCCGCCGCGCAGCAGAGCACCGCCCGCGAGATGAAGCGCGCCGGCTATCCGAAGTAGTCCGCCGCCGGGCGCAGCCGCGCCCGGCGCGGCGCTGCTCGAGCGCTTGTCCTTGAAGATCCAGACGGAGTCGCCATGAACACCTCGGCCCTCGATACCCCGCTCCCGGCCCGTCCCGCCCGCCGCCGTCTCCAGCGCCGCCGGCGCGGCCCTGGCTGGCTCCTGGTCAGCCCCTCGGTGGCGCTGCTGCTGTTGTGGATGATCGTGCCCCTGGGCATGACCCTGTATTTCTCGCTGATCCGCTACAACCTGCTGTATCCCGGCGAGAATGCCTTCGTCGGCCTGGAGAACTTCACCTTCTTCGTCACCGACGCCGGCTTCCTGCCCGGCGCGCTGAACACCCTGCTGCTGGTGGGCAGCGTGCTGGCGATCAGCGTGGCGTTCGGCGTGCTCATCGCCGCGCTGCTGGAGGCCGGCGAATTCTTCGGCCGCGGCGCGGTGCGGGTGTTGCTGATCTCGCCGTTCTTCATCATGCCGACGGTGAGCGCGCTGCTCTGGAAGAACCTGATCTTCCACCCGGTCTCGGGCATCCTCGCCGCCGTCTGGCGCCTGTTCGGCGCCGAGCCGGTGGATTGGCTGGCGCACTATCCGCTGCTGTCGATCATCCTCATCGTCTCCTGGCAATGGCTGCCCTTCGCCATCCTGATCCTGATGACCGCCATGCAGTCCCTCGACCAGGAGCAGAAGGAGGCTGCCCGCCTCGACGGCGCCGGTCCGCTGGCGATCTTCTGGCACCTGACCCTGCCGCACCTGGCGCGGCCCATCGCGGTGGTGCTGATGATCGAGACGATCTTCCTGCTCTCGGTGTTCGCCGAGATCTTCACCACCACCAGCGGCGGCCCCGGCTACGAATCGACCAACCTCGCCTACCTGATCTACAACCAGGCGCTGCTGCAGTTCGATGTCGGCATGGCCTCGGCCGGGGGCCTGATCGCGGTGCTGATCGCCAATATCGCCGCCATCGTGCTGGTGCGGATGATCGGCAAGAACCTTACCGAGCGCAGCTGAGGAACCCGCCATGCTGACACTCAAGCAATCCCGCCGCCTGCGCAATGCCCTGCTCGGCCTGCTCTGCTGGGGCATCGCCCTGCTGCTGTTCTTCCCGATCTTCTGGATGCTGCTGACCAGCTTCAAGAGCGAGATCGACGCCTTCGCCACGCCGCCGCAGTTCATCTTCCAGCCGACCCTGGAGAACTACCTGCACATCAACGAGCGCAGCGACTACTTCGCCTACGCCTGGAACTCGTTGCTGATCTCCTCCTCGGCGACTCTCCTGTGCATGCTCGTCGCGGTGCCGGCGGCCTACTCCATGGCCTTCTTCGAGACCCGCCACACCAAGCGCACGCTGCTCTGGATGCTGTCGACCAAGATGCTTCCGCCGGTCGGCGTACTGATGCCGATCTACCTGCTGGCCAAGCAGTTCGGCCTGCTCGATTCGCGGCTGGCGCTGATCATCGTCTACACCCTGATCAACCTGCCGATCGTGGTCTGGATGGTGTACACCTACTTCAAGGACATCCCCGTGGACATCCTCGAAGCAGCGCGCCTGGACGGCGCCGGCACCTGGCAGGAGATCGTCCGCGTACTGCTGCCGATCGCCCGCGGCGGGCTCGCCTCGACCCTGCTGCTGTCGCTGATCCTGTGTTGGAACGAGGCCTTCTGGTCGCTCAACCTGACCTCCTCGGCCGCCGCCCCGCTGACCGCCCTGGTCGCCTCCTATTCCAGCCCCGAAGGACTGTTCTGGGCCAAGCTCTCGGCCGTCTCCACCCTCGCCTGCGCGCCGATCCTGGTCTTCGGCTGGATCAGCCAGAAGCAGCTGGTACGCGGCCTTTCCTTCGGCGCCGTGAAATGAAGCGCATCCCCATCCTTTCGTCCACGGAGGTATTCCGCCATGGCTGATCTCAAGATCCGCAACCTGCAGAAAGGCTTCGACGGCCAGGCCATCATCAAGGGCATCGACCTCGACGTCCGCGACCGCGAGTTCGTAGTCTTCGTCGGCCCCTCCGGCTGCGGCAAGTCGACCCTGCTGCGCCTGATCGCCGGCCTCGAAGAGGCCAGCGGCGGCAGCATCGCCCTCGACGGCACGGACATCACCGACACCCCGCCGGCGAAACGCGACCTGGCGATGGTCTTCCAGACCTACGCGCTGTACCCGCACATGACGGTGCGCAGGAACCTCTCCTTCGCCCTCGACCTGGCCGGCGTCGACAAGCGCGAGGTCGCCGCCAAGGTCGACGCCGCCGCACGCATCCTCGAACTGCAAGCGCTGCTGGAGCGCAAGCCGCGCCAGCTCTCCGGCGGCCAGCGGCAGCGGGTGGCGATCGGCCGGGCGATCGTGCGCAACCCGAAGATATTCCTCTTCGACGAACCGCTGTCCAACCTCGACGCCGCCCTGCGCGTGCAGATGCGCCTGGAACTGGCGCGGCTGCACCAGGAACTGGCGGCGACCATGATCTACGTGACCCATGACCAGGTCGAGGCGATGACCCTGGCGGACAAGGTCGTGGTGCTCAACGGCGGGCGCGTCGAGCAGGTCGGCTCGCCGCTGGAGCTTTACCACCATCCGGCCAACCTGTTCGTCGCCGGCTTCCTCGGCACGCCGAAGATGGGCTTCCTGCGCGGCCATCTCAGCCGCAACCAGGGCGAGCGCTGCGAGGTCGCCCTCGAATGCGGCGCGCGCGTCGGCCTGCCGCTATGCGCCGGCGAGCTGGCCACCGGCAGCCCGGTGACCCTCGGCATCCGCCCGGAACACCTGAACATCGCCCGCCCGGGCCATGCCTTCCAGGGCCTGCTGCGGGTCGCCGCCGACGTCAGCGAACGCCTGGGCAGCGACAGCTTCTGCCATGTCCGCGCCGACTCGGGGGAAATGCTCACCCTGCGCGTGCGCGGCGATTTCGCACCGGACTACGGCGCCCCCCTGGAGCTGGGCTTCGATCCGGCGCACTGCCACCTGTTCGACAGCAACGGCCAGGCCCTCGACAAACGACTGCAACAGGCGGCCTGAAGCCGCCAGCGGGAACCCACCGATGAAACTCAACCGGCAGCACCTCCCCCTGCTGGCGACCGCTGTCGCCCGCCCGTCCTACGACCCCGCGCAACTGCGCCAGGGCATCGTCCACATCGGCGTCGGCGGCTTCCACCGCGCGCACCAGGCGGCCTACACCGACGCCCTGATGAACCGCGGCGAAGCCCTCGACTGGGCGATCTGCGGCGCCGGCCTGCGCAGCGACGACCGCGCCATGCACGACGCCCTGGCCGCCCAGGACTACCTCTACACCCTCTACGAGCTGGGCGACCAACCGGACACCGAGGTCCGCGTGATCGGCGCCATCAGCGGCATGCTGCTCGCCGAGGACGGCGCCGAGGCGCTGCTGGAAAAACTTGCCGAGCCGGCCATCCGCATCGTCTCGCTGACCATCACCGAAGGCGGCTACTGCATCGACGATGGCAGCGGCGAGTTCCTCGCCGAGTTGCCGCTGGTGCGCCACGACCTGGCCAACCCGCGGACCCCGCGCGGGGTCTTCGGCTTTCTCTGCGAGGCTCTGCGGCGGCGCCGCGACACAGGCGTGCCGGCGTTCACCGTGATGTCCTGCGACAACCTCCCGCATAACGGCGAGGTGGCGCGCAAGGCGCTGCTGGCCTTCGCCGAACGGCTCGACCCGGGGCTGGCGCGCTGGATCGCGACGCACGTCAGCTTTCCCAACGCCATGGTCGACCGCATCACCCCGATGACCAGCCCCGCCCACCGCCGCCAACTGGCCCAACGGCACGACGTGGAAGACGCCTGGCCGGTGGTCTGCGAACCCTTCGTGCAATGGGTGCTGGAAGATCGTTTCAGCGCTGGGCGCCCGGCCTGGGAAAAGGTCGGCGTGCAGTTCACCGACGACGTCACGCCCTACGAGGAGATGAAGATCGGCCTGCTCAACGGCAGCCACCTGGCGCTCACCTACCTGGGCTTCCTGCGCGGCTACCGCTTCGTCCACGAGACCCTCGGCGACCCGCTGCTGCGCCGCTACGTGCGGGCCTTCATGGACCGCGACGTGGCCCCGCTGCTGGCACCGGTACCGGGGATCGACCTGGAACGCTACAAGGACAGCCTGGTCGAGCGCTTCGCCAACCGCGCCATCGCCGACCAACTGGAACGGGTCTGCTCGGACGGCTCGTCGAAGTTTCCCAAGTTCATCGTCCCCACCGCCAATCGGCTGATCGCCGCCGGCCGGCCGCTGGAACGGGTGGCCCTGGTGGTGGCGGCCTGGGCGCTGTACCTGGGCGGGGTCGACGAGCATGGCGAACGCTACCCGATTCCCGATCCGCGCGCCGCCGAATGCCAGGCGCTGGTTGCCGAACGCCACGGCCTGGGCCGGCGCCTGCTCGGCGTGGAGACCGTGTTCGGCCCGGCGATCCCGGCCTCGGCGGCCTTCGTCGAGGCCTTCGAGCGGCTCTACGACAGCCTGCGCCGACACGGCGTCAGCGAAACCCTGCGCCAGGTACTCGGCGAATGACTCCGGAGGGCCGCATGCACGGATTGTTCCTCGGCATCGATTGCGGCACCCAAGGCAGCAAGGCGCTGCTGCTCGACGCCGGCAGCGGCCGCACGCTGGGCCTGGGCAGCGCCGCGCAGCGCCCGCCGGAAGGCCGCGACGGACGCCGCGAGCAGGACCCGGCGGACTGGCTGGAAGCCATGGCCAGCGCGGTACGCATGGCCCTGGAAGAAGCCGCGGTGGACGGCCGCGAGGTCCGCGCCCTGGCGGTTTCCGCCCAGCAGCATGGGCTGCTCCTGCTCGACGCCGAGGGCCGGGCGCTGCGCCCGGCCAAGCTCTGGTGCGACACCGAGAGCGCGGCGGAGAACCGCGAGCTGCTGGAAGCCCTCGGCGGCCCGGCCGGCTCGCTGGAACGCCTGGGACTGGTGCTCGCGCCGGGCTACACGCTGTCCAAGCTGCTCTGGAGCAGGCGCCGCTTTCCCGAGCTGTTCGCCCGCGTCGCGCACATCCTCCTGCCCCACGACTACCTCAACCACTGGCTCACCGGCCGCGTCTGCAGCGAAGCGGGCGACGCCTCCGGCAGCGGCTACTTCGACGTGCGCCGGCGCACCTGGGCCAGCGACGTGCTGGAGCTGGTCGAGCCGGGCGGACGCCTGGCGGCGGCGCTGCCGGAGCTGATCGAGCCCGGCGCCTGCATCGGCAACCTGCGCCCCGAAGCGGCCGCCGCCCTCGGCCTGGCTCCCCACACGCGGGTCGCCTGCGGCGGCGGCGACAACATGCTCGCCGCCATCGGCACCGGCAACATCCGCCCCGGCCTGCTCACCGCCAGCCTGGGCACCTCCGGCACCCTGGCCGCCTATGCCGAGCGGCCGCTGGTCAGTCCGCACGGCGAGCTGGCGACCTTCTGCGCCTCGTCCGGCGGTTGGCTGCCGCTGGCCTGCACGATGAACCTCACCGGCGCCTGCGGCCTGGTACAGGACCTGCTGCACCTCGACCTCGACGAATTCTCCCGGCTGGCCGCCCAGGCGCCGGTCGGCGCCGAGGGTCTGCTGATGCTGCCGTTCTTCGACGGCGAGCGGGTTCCGGCGCTACCGCACGCCAGCGCCAGCCTGCATGGCATGACCGCGGCCAACCTGAGCCGCGCCAATCTTTGCCGGGCGGTGCTCGAAGGCACCGCCTTCGGCCTGCGCTACGGCCTCGACCTGCTGCGCGCCAGCGGCCTGCCGGGCGAGGAAATCCGCCTGGTCGGCGGCGCGGCGAAGAACCCGCTGTGGCGGCGGACGCTCGCCGACCTGCTCGGCCTGCCGCTGGTCTGTCCGCGGCAGACCGAGGCCGCCGCCCTTGGCGCGGCGCTCCAGGCGGCCTGGAGCCTGGGCCGCGAAAGCGGCGCCGGTGAAAGCCTGGAAGCCCTGTGCCGGCGCTGCGTGGCGCTCGACGAGTCGACCCGCACCCAGCCCCAGGCGCGACAACAGGCGGCCTACGAACAGGCCTACCGGCGTTACCTGGAGCACCTGCCTCCGCGATAATGGTCGCTTTCCTTCCTCTTCTGGCGTTTTGGAGATCTGCATGTACCTGGTGTGTGGCGAGGCCCTTTTCGATGTCTTCAGCCTGGAAAGCGCTGCGCGCAGCAACGAGCTGGGCTTCACCGCGATCGCCGGCGGCTCGCCGTTCAACGTCGCCGTCGGCCTGCGCCGGCTGGGCGTGGAGGCGGCGCTGTTCGGCGGGCTGTCCAGCGACTACCTGGGCACGCGGCTGCGCCGGGTGCTCGAAGAAGAAGGCGTGGACTGCGGCTTCCTGGTGCCCAGCGACGCCCCGACCACCCTGGCGATGGTCGGCCTCGACGCCAACGGCTCGGCGCAATACCAGTTCCGCGGCGACGACTGCGCCGACCGCCAGGTGCGCCTGGAACACCTGCCGACGCTGGATGGGCGGATACGCGGGCTGCACGTCGGCTCCTATACCCTGGTGGTGACACCGGTGGCCGACACCCTGCTGGCGCTGGTCCGGCGCGAGAGCGGCCGGCGCCTGGTCAGCCTGGATCCCAACGTGCGCCTCGACCCGCAGCCGGACATCGACCTCTGGCGGCGCCGGGTCGAGGCCTTCGCCAGTCATGCGCACCTGATCAAGGCCAGCGAGGAAGACCTGGCCCTGCTCTACCCCGGCCGCGCCCCCGGCGAGGTGGCCCGCGGCTGGCTGAACCCGCGCTGCCGGCTGGTCTTCGTCACCCACGGCGGGGCCGGCGCCAGCGTGCACTGCACCCACGGCAGCTGGAGTCGCCCGGCGGATACCGCCCTGCCACTGCGCGATACGGTCGGCGCCGGCGATACCTTCCAGGCGGCGACCCTCGCCTACCTCCGCCGCCTCGACGCCGACAGCCCGGCCGGGCTAGCCGCGCTGTCGCGGGAAGCGATCGACGCGATGCTCGCCTTCGCCATCCGCGCGGCGGCGGTCACCTGCTCGCGGGTGGGGCCGGACCTGCCGTTCGCCCACGAGCTTTGAGGCCGGCCGTGCGGAGGGTCAGGCCGAGGGCTGCCGCCCGGTCTAGCGCCCCGGCCGCGCCAGCCACTCCCGGCCCTTGAGCATGGCGTTCCAGTACACCCAGGGCAGTACGTGGCGCTTGAGCAGCCAGGCGAAGCGGCTGGCCGCGGTGGGCTCCAGCGGGAAGGTCGGCAGCAGCTTGCCGGCATAGCCGAACTCCGCCAGCACCACCCGGCCGCGCTCGACGGTCAGCGGACAACCGCCGTAGCCGTCGTAGCGCAGCGGCAGGCCACGGCCGCTGCGCAGGCCGAGAAGGTTCTCGGCCACCACCACGATCTGCTTGCGCGCCGCCGCCGCGGTCTTCGCGTTGGCGGTGCCGCAGACATCGCCGAGGGCGAAGATCTCGCCATGGCGGACATGTTGCAGGGTCGCCGGGTCGACTTCGCACCAGCCGGCCGCGTCGCCCAGGCCGCTGGCGGCGACGAAGGTCGGCGGCAGCTGCGGCGGCACCACGTGCAGCAGGTCGAAGTCCTTTTCCGCCAGATTGGTGTTGCCGTCGGCGTCCTTCACCTCGAACCAGGCCTTGCGCGCCGCGCCGTCGACCTTCACCAGGTTGGAATTGAACGCCAGCTCGGCCGAATACTTGCGCACGTACTCCATCAGCGGCGGAACGAAATCGGCGACACCGAACAACGCCGCGCCGGCCAGGTCGAACTCGACCTCGATGTCCTGCAGCACGCCCTCCCGCAGCCAGTGGTCGCAGGACAGGTACATGGCCTTCTGCGGCGCCCCGGCGCACTTGATCGGCATCGCCGGCTGGGTGAACAGCGCCTTGCCGCCGCGCAGGCCGCGCACCAGCTCCCAGGTGTAGGGCGCCAGGTCGTAGCGGTAGTTGGAGGTGACGCCGTTGCGCCCCAGGGTCTCCTCCAGGCCCTCGATGCGCTCCCAGGCCAGGCGCAGGCCGGGGCAGACGATCAGGTTGCGGTATTCCAGGCTGTCGCCGCCCTCCAGCAACAGTCGGCGCGCCTCGGGGTCGACCCGCTCGACGCGGGTGCGCAACCACTCCACGCCGGGCGGGACCAGCCCGGCCATCGGCCGCGCGGTGTCGCCCTGTGCGTAGGCGCCGCCACCGACCAGGGTCCAGCCCGGTTGGTAGTAGTGGGTGTCCGCCGGCTCGATCAGGCTGATACGCAACCCCGGCGAACGTTTCAGCAGGCTGGCGATCACGCCGATGCCGGCCGCGCCGCCGCCGATCACGGCGATGTCGGTGGTGAGTTCTGAAGCGTTAGCGCTCTGCATGGGAGTTCCTTCGACGATCCGAGTGGGTGGACGCGCGCCAGGCCGCCGCGCGCGAAACCCTATCACCCTAGCAGCACGGCGCCGGCGCGCGGCATCCGGCTGTAATCCGCCAGTAACTGTTGCCCTGGCAACAGCGGAGCAACAGGCAGCGCCCGCGGACCAGCAGAAACTGTTGGAGAAAACCTCCAAATCTTTGATTTTTCTATGGATTAGCAAACGGCACGGCTTGTGCAAACAGACCCGGCAGAGGCTTGGCGATCGCGCCAGCCACCTATCCGAACTGCCAGAGGTGCCCAGCGAGCATGTCGTTACCGCCTGTTTCCCCTCCCTCCTCCAGGCGTACCACCCGCACCACCGAACCCGCGAGCCGCGCCACACCGATGCCGCTGGCGGAACCACCACGCTGCAAGGCTGAACCATGACCGACGAAACCGCACCCAAGGATCTTCGTGACCAGGCGCCCCGGCTACTCCCGGCACGCCTCATCGAGAACGACGCCCAGGCGTTGCAGGCCGCCCACGAGGTAGCCGGACTGGCCCGTCGCGAAGCGGCGCTACGCGACCGCGAACGACGCCTGCCCTGGCAGGAACTGGAACTCTTCACCCGCCTCGGCCTGGGCGGCATCGGCATTCCCCGCGCCCATGGCGGCGCGCAGGTTTCCCATGTGACCCTGGCCGAGGTGTTCCGTGTCATCTGTGCCGCCGACCCGGCCCTCGGACAGATTCCGCAGAACCAGTTCGGCCTGCTCAGCGTGATCGACAACGTCGCCAGCCCGGCGCAGAAACGCAAGCTGTTCCGTGGCACCCTCGACGGCCGCCGGCTGGCCAACGCCGGCCCGGAGCGCAATACCCGCCACACCCTGGAGCTGAAGGCGCGGGTCCGTCGCGACGGCGACGGCTACCGGGTCAGCGGCGAGAAGTTCTACTCCACCGGCGCCTTGTTCGCCCACTGGGTGGCGGTCAAGGCCATCGACGAGGAAGAGCGCGCGGTGATGCTCTTCGTCGAGCGCGGCGCTCCTGGCCTGCGCATCGTCGACGACTGGTCCGGCTTCGGCCAGCGCACCACCGCCAGCGGCACGGTACTGCTGGACGAGGTTCCGGTAGCCGGCGACATGCTGATCCACAACGGCCTGCTGGCCGAGATCCCGAGCCTCCAGGGCGCCGTCTCGCAACTGATCCAGGCCGCCATCGACGCCGGCATCGCCCAGGCGGCGCTGGACGACGCCCAGGCTTTCGTCCGCGAACGCAGCCGGCCCTGGATCGACGCCCAGGTCGAACGCGCCAGCGATGAGCTCTACAGCATCGCCGAGGTCGGCCGCCTGCAAATCGAGCTGCACGCCGCCAACGCCCTGCTGGAGAAGGCCGGCCAGGTCCTCGACGAAGTGGCCGCGCGGCCGGTGGACGCCGAGTCGGCGGCACGCGCCTCGATCGCCGTGGCCGAGGCCAAGGTGCTGAGCACCGAGATCAGCCTGGCCGCCAGCGAGAAGCTCTTCGAGCTGGCCGGCAGCCGTGCCACGCTCGCCGAGTTCAACCTCGACCGGCACTGGCGCAACGCCCGCACCCATACCCTGCACGACCCGGTGCGCTGGAAAGTCCACGCGGTCGGCGACTACTACCTGAACGGCGCCCGTCCGGCGCGTCACTCATGGATCTGAGGAGCGCCCGATGAGCCTCGCACACGCTACGCGCGACAATCCCACGGCCGCTGCCCATCGCATCGGCAGCGACGACGAAGCCCTGGAAACGGCCCGCGAGCTGGCCGCCCTGTTCGCCCGCGAAAGCATCCAGCGCGACCGCGAGCGGCGCCTGCCGCTGGAAGAACTGGAACTGTTCTCCCGCTCCGGCCTGTGGGGCATCGCGGTGCCCCGCGAATACGGCGGGGCCGGCGTCTCGCGGGTGACCCTGGCGAAGGTGGTGGCGATCGTCAGCGCCGCCGACAGTTCCCTGGGGCAGATTCCGCAGAACCATTTCTACGCCCTCGAAGTGCTGCGGGTGAACGGCTCGCCGGCGCAGAAAGGTCGCCTGTTCGGCGCCGCCCTGGCCGGCGAGCGTTTCGGCAACGCCCTGGCCGAGATCGGCACGCGTACCGCCAGCGAGCGCCGTACCCGCCTGCGCGCCGACGGCGACGGCTACCGCCTGGACGGGCGCAAGTTCTACTGCACCGGCGCACTCTACGCGCAGCGGGTGCCGACCCTGGCGGTGGACGACGAGGGCCGCCAGCAACTGGCCTTCGTCCCGCGCGACAGCGCCGGGCTGGAAATCGTCGACGACTGGTCCGGCTTCGGTCAACGCACCACCGGCAGCGGTTCGGCGCTGTTCGACCGGGTAGCGGTGGCCGCCGAGGACGTGGTCTCGTTCCAGGACGCCTTCGAGCGCCCGACCACCGTCGGCCCGCTGGCACAGATCCTCCACGCGGCGATCGACGCCGGGATCGCCCGCGGCGCCTTCGAGGACACCCTGCGTTTCGTCCGCGAGCGCGCCCGGCCCTGGGTCGACTCCGGCGTCGACAAGGCCAGCGCCGACCCACTGACCATCCACGAGATCGGCCGCCTGGCGATCCGCCTGCACGCCGCCGAAGCGCTGCTGGAGCGTGCCGGGCGGGTGCTCGACCGGGCCACCGCCGAGCCGGACGCGGAAAGCGTGGCGGCCGCCTCGATCGCCGTCGCCGAAGCCCGCGCGCTGACCACCGAGGTCGCCCTGCTGGCCGGCAGCAAGCTGATCGAGCTTGGCGGCAGCCGCGCCTGTCTCGCCGAACTCGGTCTCGACCGCCACTGGCGCAACGCCCGCGTACACACCCTGCACGACCCGGTGCGCTGGAAGTACCACGCGGTCGGCGACTACTACCTCAACGGCCGCCTGCCGCCACGCCGCGGCACGCTCTGAACGCCGAAGGAACCGCCATGAGCAAGAAGCAGATTCTCCTAAACGCCTTCAGCATGAATTGCGTCGGCCATATCAACCACGGCCTCTGGACCCACCCACGCGACCGCTCCAGCGACTACCGCAAACTGCGCCACTGGACCGAGCTGGCCCGGCTGCTGGAGCGCGGCCTGTTCGACGGCCTGTTCATCGCCGATATCCTCGGCGTCTACGACGTCTACCAGGGCGGCATCGAGGTGACCGCCCGCGAAGCCGTCCAGTTGCCGGTGAACGACCCGCTGATGCTGGTCTCGGCCATGGCCGGGGTCACCGAGCACCTGGGTTTCGGCGTCACCGCCAACCTCACCTACGAGGCGCCCTACCCGTTCGCCCGGCGGCTCTCGACCCTCGACCATTTGAGCGACGGGCGGATCGGCTGGAACATCGTCACCGGCTACCTGGAAAGCGCGGCCAAGGCCATGGGCCAGTCCGCGCAGATCGAGCACGACCGCCGCTACGACCGCGCCGACGAGTACCTGGAGGTCCTCTACAAGCTCTGGGAGGGCAGCTGGGAAGACGACGCGGTGCTCGCCGACCGCCAGCGACGGGTCTACGCGCGGCCGGAGAAGATCCACAAGATCCGCCACCATGGCGAGTTCTACCAGGTCGAGGGCTACCACCTCGCCGAGCCCTCTCCACAGCGCACCCCGGTGCTGTTCCAGGCCGGCTCCTCGGAGCGTGGCCTGGCCTTCGCCGCGCGCCACGCCGAATGCGTGTTTGTCTCCGGACAGACCCGCGAGGCCACCCGCCAGTTGGTGCAGCGCATCCGCGCGGCGGTGGTCGGCGCCGGCCGTCGCGCCGAGGACATCAGGATCTTCATGGGCATCAACGTGATCGTCGCCGCCACCGCGACCGAGGCCCGCGACAAGCATGCCGAGTACCGCCGCTACGCCAGCCCCGAGGCCGGCCTGGCGCACTTCGCCAGCTCCAGCGGCATCGACCTGTCGCGCTACGGACTCGACGAGCCGATCCGCTACGAGAAGAACAACGCCATCGAGTCGGTGGTGAAGAACCTCACCGTGGCGCGCACCGACTCCACCGTGCGCAAGCTCCTCGACCAGTTGGCCCTGGGCGGCCGCTACGTGACCCTGGTAGGCGACCCGCGCCAGGTCGCCGACGACCTCGAAGGCTGGATCGCCGATACCGGCCTGGACGGCTTCAACCTGACCCGCACCGTGGAGCCGGAGAGCTACGCCGACTTCATCGACCTGGTGGTGCCCGAGTTGCAGGCACGCGGCAGCTACAAGACCGCCTACGCTCCCGGCACCCTGCGGGAGAAGCTCTTCGGCGGCGGCCGCGCGCGCCTGCAGGCGGAACACGCCGGCGCCGCCTTCCGCCAGCCCCCGGCCGCGCGCCAGCGCCAGGCCTGACCCCACTTTCCCTTTCGTTCAGGAGCCCACCATGCTGAACACCCTGAAAACCCTGAGCCTGGCCGTCCTCCTCGGCAGCGGCCCGGCCCAGGCCGCCGACGCCCCGCTGAAGATCGGCACCACCGCCGCCTTCGCCCCGCCGCTGGAAGTCGCCGTGAGCGAAGCCGGCAAGCAGGGACTGAAGGTCGAACTGGTCGAGTTCAGCGACTGGAACGCCCCCAACATCACCCTCGCCCAGGGCGACATCGACGCCAACTACTTCCAGCACGTGCCCTTCCTGGAAAACGCCAACCGCGAAGGCGGCTTCCAGTTGAAGCCGTTCGCGCCGGGGATCATCAACAACGTCGGGCTCTATTCGAAGCGCTACGCCAGCCTCGCAGAGTTGCCGGAAGGCGCCAGCGTGGCCATCGCCAACGACCCGATCAATGGCGGCCGCGGCCTGCAACTGCTACAGAAGGCCGGCCTGCTGAAGCTCAGGGACGGCGTCGGCTACAAGGCGACCCTCGACGATATCGTCGACAACCCGAAGGACATCCGCATCACCGAGCTGGAGGCGGTGCAACTGGCGCGCGCCCTCGACGATTTCGACCTGGCCCAGGGTTACCCGCACTACCTGCGCCTGGCCGGGACCATCGACCCGACCCGGGCACTGCTGTTCGACGGGATCGACAACCGGGAATACGTGATCCAGTTCGTCACCCGCGGCGACTACCAGGACCGCGACGGCCGCCTGGCGCGCTTCGTCGACATCTACCAGCATTCACCGGTGGTCCGCGCCGCGCTGGACAAGGCCCATGGCACGCTGTACCAGCCGGGCTGGGAGTGACGGCCATGACCGTTCCCCCGAGCCTGCTGCCCCTCGAACCGTTCCCGACGGCGCCCGACACGCGCGCCTCCACGCCGCACATCCGTCTCCACGGCCTGGGCAAGCGCTACCCCGGTGGAGTCCAGGCCCTGCGGGAGATCGACCTGGAAATCCGCCGCGGCGAAGTGTTCGGCATCATCGGCCGCAGCGGCGCCGGAAAGTCCTCGCTGATCCGCACCCTCAATCGCCTGGAGCGTCCCAGCGAGGGGCAGGTGCTGATCGACGACGAAGACATCGGCGGCTACGACGGCCAGCGCCTGGTCGCCCTGCGCCGACGCATCGGCATGATCTTCCAGCACTTCAACCTGATGTCGGCCAAGACCGTGTGGCAGAACATCGCCCTGCCGCTGCGGGTGGCCGGGGTGCCCCGGGCACGGATCGAGGAGCGGGTCGCCGGGCGGCTGCAACTGGTCGGTCTGGAGGAAAAACGCGACGCCTATCCGGCGCAGCTCTCCGGCGGGCAGAAACAGCGCGTCGGCATCGCCCGCGCGCTGGTGCACCAGCCGCAGATACTGCTCTGCGACGAAGCCACCTCGGCGCTGGACCCGGAGAGCACCCAGGCGATCCTCGCGCTGCTGCGCGACATCAACCGCCGGCTGGGCCTGACCATCGTCCTGATCACCCACGAGATGGCGGTCATCCGCGAGATCTGCGACCGCGTGGTGGTCCTCGAATGCGGCCGCATCGTCGAACAGGGCGAAGTCTGGGAAGTCTTCGGCGATCCGCGCCATGCCGTCACCCGAAGCCTGCTCGGCAGCCTGCGCGCCGCCCTCCCGGCCGACCTCCAGGCGCGCCTGCGCCAGGCTCCCGGCGCCGGCGACCCGGTGCTGCTCGATCTCCAGTACACCGGCGCCAGCCGACGGGTGCCGGACCTGCTGGCCATCGCCAGGGCCATCGGCCAGCGCGTCGACCTGCTCCACGGCGGCATAGAGCGTATCCAGGGCCGCGCCCTGGGGCGCCTGCTGCTACAGGTCGGCGCGCCGCCCGGCGAGCTTCCCGGCGTGCTGGCCAAGGCCGCGCTGGTGGCGGACAAGGTGGAGGTGCTCGGCCATGTCGCCCATGCTTGAACGGCTCTGGCAAGGTTTCCTCGATACGCTGCTGATGATCGGCGCGTCCTCCGCCATCGTCCTGCTGGTGGGTATCCCGCTGGCCCTGGTGCTGGTCACCACCGGGCCGGGCGGGATCTTCGAGGCGCGCCTGCTCAATCGCATCCTGGGCGGTCTGGTCAACGTGCTGCGCTCGGTACCCTTCCTGATCCTGATGGTGGCGCTGATTCCCTTTACCCGGATGATCGTCGGCACCAGCTATGGCGTCTGGGCCGCGGTGGTGCCGCTGACCATCGCCGCCACGCCGTTCTTCGCGCGGATCGCCGAGGTCAGCCTGCGCGAAGTCGACCACGGCCTGGTGGAGGCGGCCCAGGCGATGGGCTGCGAACGCCGCCACATCATCTGCAACGTACTGTTGCCGGAGGCGCGACCGGGCATCGTCGGCGGCTTCACCATCACCCTGGTGACCATGATCAATTCCTCGGCCATGGCCGGCGCGATCGGTGCCGGCGGCCTGGGCGACCTGGCCTACCGCTACGGCTACCAGCGCTTCGACACCCAGGTGATGCTCACCGTGATCATCGTCCTTGTGCTGCTGGTCACGTTGATCCAGTTCGGCGGCGACCGCCTGGCCCGCCTGCTGAACAAACGCCTGTAGAATCCGCCCTCCCGGCCTGGGAGGGCTGGCGCTTTGCCGAGGGCGACAGGAACCAGCGTCGCCGCGACAGCGCATCTTTCCCCGCGCCGGACAGACCTGTATCTGTCGTCCTGCGGTCATCCGGCGACGCCAGACTGGTCGGCAATCCCGTGAAAAAGAAAGAAGGAAAGGCGCCTCATGCGGCAAAGATTCTGGCAAGGAACATTCAAGACCCTGGGCTTCCTCGGCCTGACGGCGGGGCTCGCCGCCCAGGCCGCGGAGCCGTCCGGCAAGGCCCTCAGCGCCGCCGCCGGCGTGCCCTGGCCGGCGGTCATCGCCCACCGCGGCGCCTCGTACGACGCCCCCGAGGAAACCGCCGCGGCCTACCTGCTGGCCCGCGACCTCGGCGCCGACTACCTGGAAGCCGACGTGCAGCGCAGCCGCGACGGCGTACTGGTCGCCCTCCACGACGACACCCTGGAGCGCACCACCGACGTCGCCGAGGTCTTCCCGGGACGCGCCAAGGACCCGGTGAGCAGCTTCACTCTCGCCGAACTCAAGCGCCTGGACGCCGGCTCCTGGTTCAATCGCGCCTTCCCCGAGCGCGCCCGGCCCGGCTTCGTCGGCCTGCGCATCCTCACCCTCGACGAGATGCTCGACATCGCCGAGGGCGGCGCCAACAAGCCGGGCCTGTACCTGGAGACCAAGGTACCGGCGCAATTCCCCGGCATCGAAGACGACCTGCGCAAGCTGCTGGAACGCCGCGGCTGGCTGCAACCTCGCGAGCGCGCCGCCGCCGGGCATGTCGACGTGGCCCACGGCAATGGCCGGGTGATCCTGCAGACCTTCGAGAAGAGCAGCCTGGAACTGCTGCAAGAAAGCATGCCGCAAGTGCCGAAGATTCTCCTGCTGTGGCTCGGTGACGGTTACCTGGAAGCCCGTTCGCCAGTGACCTTCAAGGAATCCGGGGAAACCGACAAGGCGGCCTTCTACGCCAGGCAGGAAGTGAAGTCCGAAGCCGAGTTCGGCGCCTGGCTGGACTGGGCCAAGGCCCACGGCGCGCTGGGCACCGGGCCCTCGGCGACCCTCAGCGAACGCGGCGAACAGAGCTACGCCGACCTGGTGAAACCCTGGATGAACCGCATGACCCACGCGCGCGGGTTGTTCATCCATGCCTACTCGGTGGACTCGGCGGAAGACTTCAAGGCCCTAGGCGCGGCCGGCGTCGACGGTTTCTTCACCAACCGCACCTCGGAACTGCTGAAGTTCCAGGGCCGCCCGGCGGCGCAAGACATGGACGCGCTGCTGCGCCGGCACGGCTACTGAGCCTCGGCCTGGCCGGCGGATGAGCGCGGGCGGCCATCCGCAGTTCCCGCTTGGGCGGCGCGGCGCTAGCCGGCGCTGTCGCTGCCGAAGCGTGCCAGCTGCATCTCGCGCAGCCGGCTGAGGGTGCGACGGAAGGCGAAGGCCAGGTAGCCCTCGGTATAAAGTGCCTCCAACGGTACCCTGGCCTCCAGGTAGAGCGGCACCTTGCGGTCGTAGCATTCGTCCACCAGGGCGATGAAGCGCCGCACGCCGTCGTCGTGCACCGACAACTGCGGCAATTCGCGATCCCCCGCCTCCACCAGTTGCGCGCCGTCCTCGGTGCCACGGGCTATGCGGCCTTCGCGCTGGCTGGCGCTCAGGCACGGCAGGTCGTCCATCAGGATCGCCCGGTAGCGGTCGCAAAGGCCGATGAAGTCCAGCGCCGACAGCGGTACCTCGCAGAGCTGCGCATAGCTGCACCAGAGCACCGACTCGCTGTGCCGGCGCACCGCCAGCGGGCGGTGCCCCAGCTCGATGGGCTGCGCGGACACCACTTCGCCGGCGCTCAGGCGCGCGAAGAGTTCGGCGAAACCGCCCGCCTGCCCCGCCTCCACCACCCAGTAGCGTTGCTCGGCCCGGCCGGGATGCAGGCGGTGGTCCTCGCCGCCATCCACCGCGACCACCGTCATGTGCTGCTGGATCGCCTCGATCGCCGGGAGGAAGCGTTCGCGGTTGAAGCCGTCGGCGTACAACTGCTCCGGCGGCTGGTTGGAAGTGGCGACCAGCACCACGCCCTCCTCGAACATGATGCGCAGCAGGCTGCCGAGCAGGATGGCGTCGCCGATATCGCTGACGAACAGCTCGTCGAAGCACAGCACCCGCACGTCCCGCGCCAACTCGCGGGCCAGGGCGCGCAGCGGGTCGGCGGTGCCGGTCAGTTCGAACTGGCGCTGGTGCACCCATTGCATGAAGTGGTGGAAGTGCTGGCGCCGCGCGGGCACGCGCAGGCACTGGTAGAAGTGATCCATCAGCCAGGTCTTGCCGCGCCCCACCGGCCCCCACAGGTAGACGCCCTGGATCGCGCCGTGGCGGTGAGCTTCGTGCAGGGCCTGGAAACAACGCTCCAGCGCCTCGGCTGCACGCCGCTGCGCCTCGTCGGGAGCGAAACCGCGCTGTTCCACGGCCTGACGATAGGCGGCGAGCGGCGACATGGCCGGCAGATCGGGAGAGGTATCGGGCATCGGGCAGTTCCACCTGGCGCAGAGCGCGGAGCCAGACGCTCCGCAAAGCGCCGAGTCTACTGCGCCCGGCTGGGTTTGGGCGAATGCCGCAGCGCCGGCACGGCGGATAGTCGCGGGAGGTTGGCCGAATAACCGCTTGCGCTTATCCGAGCGCCTGAAGTCAGATCGACAACCGCACCGCCCGCTCGCCATCGATCCGCTGGCCACCGCGCTTGTTCACCACCAGCTCGCCGATGGCGATCAGCCGCGTGCGCGTGACGTTGCGGCTGAGTCCCAGCAGGTTGGCGGTATGCACCTGGTTGCCGTGGCAGAAACGGTACGCCGCGCGCAGCAGGGCATCTTCGACCCGCCCATGGAGGTTCTCGCCCTGCTCTTCGAACAGACGCTGGAAAGCCTGCTGCAACAAGTGCTCGGCGGCGCCGCTCGCCGGGCCCCCGCGCGCCAGCTCCTCGCCACGCTCCAGGCGCAGGTTGGACAGGTGCAGGTCATCCGCGCGGATCAGCCCGTCGCGGCAGATCAGCAAGGTATGGTGGATGACGTTCTCCAGCTCGCGGATGTTCCCCGGCCAGGAATAGGCACGCAACTTCTGCGCCGCCTCCGGGCTCAACTGGCTCTGGCCGTAGCCCAGGCGACGGCTGTATTCGGCGATGAAGTGGCGGGTCAGCGGCAGGATGTCGCCGGGTCGCTCGCGCAACGGCGACAGTTCGAGACTGACGACATTGAGCCGGTAGTACAGGTCCTCGCGGAAGTGCCCGGCATTGATCGCCCGCTCCAGTTGCACGTTGGTCGCCGCCAGCACGCGTACGTCGATGGGGATGCTCTTGCGCGACCCCAGGCGCACCACCTCGCGCTCCTGCAACACGCGCAGCAACTTGACCTGGATCGGCATCGGCAGGTCGCCGATCTCGTCGAGGAACAGGGTGCCGCCGTTGGCCTCCTCGAACCAGCCGGCCTTGGCCGCCAGGGCGCCGGTGAAGGCGCCCTTCTCGTGGCCGAACAGCTCGGCTTCCACCAGTGACTCGGAGAAGGCCCCGCAGTTGACCGCCACGAACGGGCCGTTGCGCCGCGCGCTGAGGTTGTGGATATGCCGCGCCACCAGTTCCTTGCCGGTGCCGGTCTCGCCGATCACCAGCACGCTGGCCTCGCTCGGCGCCACCTGGCGCAGGTGTTCGAGCAGGGCCTGGGACTTCGGATCCTCGAAGACCTGGGCGGTGGCGCGGATCGAGGTCGCCAGGTTCGGCGAACGTGGCAGCGTCAGCAGCCGGTCGGGAGTACGGGTAGAAGCGTTCATGAGTAGAAGGTCGGTTGCGGCGGTGTCTGGTTCAGCGCCCAGTCGCCCAGCTCGCGGATCTTGTAGTCCAGCGGGTCGTGCAGGGTCTGGGTGCGCAGGTTGCGCCAGTAGCGGTCCAGGCGCAGGGCGGCGTGAGTGGAGCGGGCGCCGGTGACTTCGAACATGCGGTTGCACAGGTCGAGGCCGTTGCGCGTCGCGGCGACCTTGGCGGCGGCGATGGCCAGGGCCAACTGGCCGCGCTCGCTGGCGTCCAGCGCCGGGCCCTTGGACCAGGCGGCGTCGAGGCGCTGCGCGGCGCGCTCGACCAGCGCCCGGGTGCTTTCCAGGCCGACCCAGAATTCGCCGTAGCGCGCCAGCACATAGGGGTCGGCATTGGCCTCGGCGACCTCGGAGCGGAACCACGGTCGCGCTTCGCGCAGGGTGTACTGGCGAGCCTCCTCGAAGGCGCCTTCGGCGATGCCGAGGAACACCTCGGTGAAAATCAACTGGGCGATCAGCGGCCGCAGGCAGGCGAACGGCGTGCTCAGCGGCCCGGGATCGAGCAGCAACTCGCTCTCCTCCACCCGCACCCGCTCGAAGATCGCGCTGCCGCTGTCGGTCTGCCGCTGGCCCATGTTGTCCCAATCCTGGCCCAGGCTGATACCGCTGCGCGCGGTGGGGATGGCGGCAATCAGCAGCGCCCCGCCCTCGCCGTCCAGTGCCGAGGCGATGAGCATCTCCGAATCGCGGGCGCCGGAGCAGAAGCTCTTCTTCCCGGAGAACTCGCGCCAGCCGTCGAAGCGCCGGGCCACGGTACGGTTGTCCAGCGGGTTCAGCGCGTTGCCCCAGAACCAGCGGTTGCGCGCGGTCAGCTCGAACCACGGCTGCCATTGCTCGGGCCGCGAGAACAGGCGTACGGTGGCCAGCATCAGGTGCTGGAAGCCATAGACGTGGGCGATCGAGCTGTCGACCCGGGCCAGTTCGCGCACGGTTTGCAGGGTTTCGCTCCAGCTCGCCCCCAGGCCGCCGTATTCGCGCGGGATGATCAGCGACAACAGGCCGCTGCGGCGCAACGCGTCGCGCTCGGCCTTCGGGGTACCGCCGGCGACGTCGCGCTCGGCGGCGTTCTCGGCGAAATCGGCGGCCAGGCGCCGGGCGATCTGCAACGGCGTTTGCGCCTCGGGGCGGGTCTTCGCATTCACAGGGGGTTTCTCCTCGGGGGCCCGGCTGCTCAAGCGCCGGCGCGAGCCGGCAGCACGTCGTTGGCGATCATTTCGCCGAACGGCCCGGTCAGGTTGGTCAGCCCACGGCCGGCCAGGCTGGCGTAGGGTTCGGGCAGCAGCGGGAAGACCAGTTCGGCGAAGCGGTAGGCCTCTTCCAGGTGCGGATAGCCGGAGAAGATGAAGCTGTCGATGCCAAGCTCGGCGTATTCCCCGATGCGCTCCGCCACCTGCCGCGGATCGCCGACCAGCGCGGTGCCGGCGCCGCCGCGCACCAGGCCGACCCCGGCCCAGAGGTTCGGCTGGATCTCCAGGCGATCGCGGCGGCCGCCGTGCAGCGCGGCCATGCGTCGCTGGCCTTCGGAGTCGAAACGGGCGAAGGACTGCTGCGCGGCGGCGATGGTCTCGTCGGAGATGTGTTCGATCAGCCTGTCCGCGGCGCGCCAGGCTTCTTCGGCGGTTTCGCGGACGATCACATGCAGGCGGATGCCGAACTTCACCGTACGCCCATGGCGAGCCGCTCGCTGGCGCACGTCGGCGATTTTCGCCGCCACCGCCGGCAACGGCTCGCCCCAGGTCAGGTAGACGTCCACCTGTTCGCCGGCCAGTTCGTGGGCGGCCTCCGAGGAACCGCCGAAGTACAGCGGCGGATACGGCCGTTGCAGCGGCGGATAGAGCGCCTTGGCGTTCTCCACGTGGATGTGCTTGCCGTGGAAGTCCACCGCCTCGCCCTGCAGGACGCGCCGCCAGACCCGAAGGAACTCGTCGGTGACCTCGTAGCGCTCGGCGTGGCCGAGATGGATGCCGTCGCCGCGGTTCTCGTCGGGATCGCCGCCGGTGACCACGTTGATCAGCAGGCGCCCGCCGGACAGGCGGTCGAGGGTCGCCGCCATCCGCGCCGAGACGGTCGGCGAAACGATTCCCGGACGGATCGCCACCAGGAAGCGCAGGCGCTCGGTCAGCGGCGCCAGCGCCGAGGCCACCACCCAGGAGTCCTCGCAGGAGCGTCCGGTGGGGATCAGCACGCCGTGATAGCCAAGGCTGTCGGCCGCCTGTGCCACCTGCTTCAGGTAAGGCAGCGAGACCGGCCGCGCGCCCTGGCTGGTGCCGAGGAAGTGGCCATCGCCGTGGGTCGGGAGGAACCAGAACACGTTCATCGGCGCACCTCAGGCGATCTTCAACAGTTCGGAGCGTCCGCCGAACAGCGGCGCGGCGCGCTCGGCGGCGAGGCGGATGCGCGCCTTCAGCGGCTCGCTGACGATCCGGTAGTTGTCGAAGTCGGCCTCGCTGGCGTAGACCCCGATGGGCAGGGTGATCGCCTGGAAGAAGCTGAACAGCGGGCGCAACTGGTGGTCGAGGACCAGCGCGTGGCGCTCGGTGCCGCCAGTGGCGGCGAGCAGCACCGGGGTGTCGATCAAGGCGTTGAGGTCGATCAGGTCGAACAGGTGCTTGAGCAGGCCCGGATAGGAGCCACGGTAGACCGGCGAGGCGACCAGCAGCAGGTCGGCGCTTTCGATCTCGTCGAGCACCGCCTGCAGTTCCGCCGGCGCCTGGTTGCGCGCCAGGGTAGCGCCCAGCGGCGCGGCGATGTCGGTCAGCTCGATGACCCGGCTGTCGATCGGCAACGACTGGCCAAGCTCGGCGATCAGGGCCTGGGTGAGTACCAGGGTGCGGGACGGGCGATAGGTGCCGCCGGAGACGGCGACGACTTTGAAGGGGCTGGTCATGGGATTTCCCTGTGGACTGTTGCGCTAGGTGCAGTGCCCTGGAGCAAGGGCCGTACCAACGGGGAAATGTGCGTTTTCCGGGCAGTTGCGGCGGGTTTCCGGCCTCGGCCTGTCAGCCACGCAACAGCGCTGCTGTCCGACTGTTGCCCGGGCAACAGTTCAGTTCAGCTTGTAGGCCTGGAGCAGGAATATCTGGAATGCCCGCGCCGAATGCTGGTCGCCCGGCGGCAGGACGAACGGCGGCAGGCGCCCCTTGCGGCGCTTGACGTCGGCCCAGCGCTGGCCATTACGCGAATGGAACTGGCAGAACGGCTGGTCGCCCAGGTAGAACACCCCAGGCCGCGGCTCGCGGATGCGCGGCCAGCGGCGCAGGCAATCCAGCAGCGGGCCGAGGTCGGCGAGTGGTTCCGGCGAACAGTACGGCATGCAGCGATCCTCTTCGCCGGGTCGGGAAACCAAGGTTGCTGTGACTGGAGGACCGGGCGGACTCGGCGCGGCCGGGAAAGCGGCTACCGAGAGCGAGCGACACAGGCGAGCGGAGCGAGGCATGGCGACGTCCCTGGTCCGGCCAACGAGATTCACCGCTCCGTTGTAGAACAGCCGCCGTCCGGGTTCTTGCCGGTTTTGTGGGGGAATTGTGAAAGACTGTAAAGCGCCCCGCTCACTTGCCCACCAGCGAGACCACGTTGTGCCGTGGCGAGGTTTCCAGCTCGCCGATCTTCTCCAGGCGGGCGCGCACGATGTTGCGGCTGATCCCCAGCAGGCGTCCGGTCTGCAACTGGTTGCCGTGGCAGAAGCGATAGGCGGCACGGAACACGGTTTCCTCGATGTGCTCGTAGAGATCCTCGCGGTTTTCCTCGAACAGTGCCTGCAGCGCCGCTTCCAGCGCCGAGCCGGCGGCGCTCTCGGGGGCGCGGCGCAAGCCGCTCGGCTCCTGGCGCGCACGCATGTCGATGAGGTGCAGGTCGGCCGGCTGGATCAGGCGGTTGCGGCAGACCAGCAGCGCGTGGTGGATGGCGTTCTCCAGCTCGCGGATATTGCCCGCCCAGGAATGCCCGAGCAGCTTGCGCTCGGCTTCCGGGCTCAGGCTCGCGCTGGTGTAGCCGAGGCGCCGGCAGTGCTCGACGATGAAGTACTCGGCCAGCGGCAGGATATCGCCGCGGCGCTCGCGCAACGGCGGCAGTTGGATGGTCGCCACGTGCAGGCGGTAGAACAGGTCCTCGCGGAAGTGTCCGGCGACCACCGCGTCAGCCAGGTCGACGTTGGTCGCCGCCACCAGCCGCACGTCGATGGGGATCGGCCGGCGCGAACCGAGCCGCACCACCTCGCGTTCCTGCAGCACGCGCAGCAGCTTGACCTGGATGCTCGGCGGCAGGTCGCCGATCTCGTCGAGGAACAGGGTGCCGCCGTTGGCTGCCTCGAACCAGCCGGCCTTGCTCTGCAACGCACCGGTAAAGGCGCCCTTCTCGTGACCGAACAGCTCGCTCTCCACCAGGCTCTCGGCGAAAGCACCGCAGTTGACCGCGACGAACGGGCCGCCGTTGCGTCCGCTGAGGGCGTGGATATGGCGCGCCACCAGCTCCTTGCCGGTGCCGGTCTCGCCGATGACCAGCGCGTTGGCCTCGCTGGGCGCCAGGCGCTCGATGCGCTCCAGCAGCTCGCGGGAACGGGGGTCGTTGAACACCAGCACGGTGGCGCGCACCGATTTGGTCAGCTCGCGGGCGTGGGGATGGGTGATGACGGACATGCTGGGTTCCGAGCCGGGGAATGTGCGCCCATCTTGCCCCAGGAACCCATAGATTAAAAAATTCTGAATTCGTATTTATATATTCGAATAAAAAATATAACCCCGCTCATTAGGGCAGTACGCCAAGCAGCGACCAGACTCGGCGCGCCTCCGAGTCCGCATTGATCAGCTCCGCCAGCAACTCGCTCAGCGGCTTGTTGCCCCACTCCACCGCGCGCTTGATCAGGTAGGGAACCGGGCTGTGCGGCTCGGTGCGCGCCAGGTAGTCAGCGATCAGCAGCAATTGCCGGTAGGCGTCCTCGCGACTGGTCGGCGCGCCAGCCGGCCCGCTCGGCGCGCTCGCCGGGACGCTTTCCTCGCCGTCCGCGTCGCCTTCGCTGGCATCCGCCTCCGCGACCGGGGGCTGTTCTTCGGACAGCGGCGCTTGCGGGTGCATGGCGATGAACTCCTTGAGCAAGGCCAGCCATTGCGCGATGACCTCGCGCAATGGCTGGCAACTGGGGGCGAGTTCGCCCAGGCAGCGGTCGCACCACTGTTCCAGGCGCTGTAGTTGCTGCTGGCAGGCGAGCAGGCTGGCCTGCTTGCGCTGCCATTGCACCAGGGGCTCCGCGCGCAACGCTTCGTCTAGCTTCTTCTGCTGAAGTTGCGCCGCTTCCAGCGCCGCCTTGGCGCTCTTGCTGTCGCCGCTGGCGACCTGCTGGCGCTGCAACCTCTGCCAGGCATAGAGGGTGATCTCGGCGAACGCGCCCTGCCCCATCAGCGGCAGGCGCGTGTGCAGCAGCTCGGCATAGCGGCGCAACAGCCAGTCGATGGGCGGCACCCGCCACGACTGGTCGCCGTCCTGGGCTTGCGGATGCACCTCCTCGGGGTAGCGCTCGCAGAGTTCCGCCAGCAGCACCAGCGCGCGCTGCAATCCGCCCAGCCCGCCGCGTTGCAGCCAGGCCTCGCCGAGCCAGGCGGCGAGCATCAGGTCCTTGCTGCGCCGCTGCAACAGTTCGCTGGCCAACTGCTCCACCGCGGCCCAGTCGGCGCGCTTGGCCTCCGCTTGCCAGACGCCGGTCGGCAGGCTGCTGTCGTCCTCCCGGCGCAACTCGCGCAGGCGGTCGTAGTCCGGGTCGTAGCGCAGGCTGGGGCCGCACGCCTGTCCGGGGTCGATCGGTTCGAGCAGCACTTCCAGGGACAGGGCGTTGCCGGAAAGAGGCAGGGTCATGGGGTACCTCCGGTGCTGGCGACGGTGGCCGGCAACAGCGTCGCGAACGGCGATTGCGGCGCGCGCACCGGCAGCGGCTGGATGGACAGCGGGGTCTTGCCGCCCAGGCTCATCAACGACAGGCGGAGGAACATCCGCGCCTCGTTTTCCGGGCTGTAGGGCGCATACACCGGCAGTTGCAGGACCAGCGGAAACTCCGTGTAGTCGACGTTCGGCGGGCGCTGCCGGGAGAAGTGCGCGCGCATCATGCGCAACAGCGCCCAGGAGCCCTGGTAGCTCCAGCCGGCCTCGAGGTCGGCCACCGCCAGGCTGGCCTGGCGCGGGTCGTCTGCCGGACGCTGCGAGCCGTTCTTCGCCCAGCGCAGCATGATTTTCAGCGGATCGCCGACATTCCAGGTCAGGCCCTTGTCCTGCGCGCCGGGGAAACGGCTTTCCTGGTCGCCCGAGTACAGGCTCCAGGCGATCACCTGGTCGGCGCCGCGTTCCAGGCTGCGGTCGCTGCGCCAGTCGATGTCCAGGGCGACGCCGAGCAGGCCCGACTTGTCGCGCTCGAACAGCGGGCCGAGCCAGCGCTGCGCCTGCTCCAGGCGGCGGACGAAGTCCTCGGCGGCCGGCAGGTCCGGCGAGCGAACCTGGGCCAGCCCTTCGCGCACCTGCGGCAAGCGCGTCTCCATCAGTTGCAGCAGGTGCCGCACCCGCCCCGGCTCGGCATCGGCCGCTTCCAGGCTGTAGGCGAACGGGAAGCGTCCGGCGAGGTACTGGTTGAAGTAGTCGGCGAGGTCCTTCCAGGCCTGCGCCGCCTGCTGCTGTTGCAACGACTGGCAGCGCCCGAGCGCGCCCTGGCGCAGGTCCACCAGGCGCGTCGCCAGGTCGCTGCGGCTGGACGGCAGGAGCACGCCGTTGAGAATGTCGGCGCAACTGCCGATGTCCATCTGGTTGAAATCGTTACCCACCAGCTTCGCCAACTGCGCCGCGGTGCTCGCCGGGTTGTCGGCCTTGAATTTCTGCAGTTCGGCGTTGAGCGCGCTGAAGCGCACGAACGCGTTGTAGTCGGCGGTGGCCAGGCTGGATTGCTGCGCCTGCAACCACTCCAGCGCCGGGGCGTGGCGTTCGGCGACGGCCGCCATGGCATTGAACTGGCTGTTCAGGCTTTGCTTCAGCTCGGCACTGTCCTGGGCGCGGAACATCTGCAGGCCGAAATTCGGCGCGCCCGACCAGCGGCTGAAATCGACCGGCTCGCGCAGCACCGCCTGCTCGTCGATGTCGCGCAGGGCCTGGCCGATATCGGCCACGGCCAGCGCGTTGAGGCTGAGCAGCAGGCGCGCGCCGGCCTGCAGGTCCTGCAACTCCAGCAGCGCCGCCTGCAACACCTGGACCTGCTTGACCTGCACGTCGAAACGCGAGGCATTGCGACTGGCCAGGCTACGACTGCGCGGCCCGAGGCTTTGCCACATGGCCTCGGTCGCCGCGCTGGCGGCGGCGTGCAGGACCGAATAGCGATAGCGCGGGTTGAGCGATGGCAGGGTGCTCTCGTAGTAGCCGGTGAAGTCGTTGAAGAAGCTCAACGCCTGAGTCACGCCGATATCGTCGATGCTCAGCAAGGAGTGGTCCGCCAGTGTCTTGTCCGCCAGGGCCACGGAGACGAAGTCCTTGGTCTTCAGGTCATCGATGGCGCGTTTCAGACCGAGCAGGTCATCGGCCAGCTTGAGCGTCGCCCCCTGTTTCACCAGCAGGCCGTCGCCGGCAGCCTCCGGAGGCGCGATCCATTCGCTGCGAAACTGCTGCTGCAACTGCACGGTGAGGTTCTGCAGTTCCTCCACGCGGTTTCCCAGCAAGCTGCTTTGCTGGGCGCTCTTGAGCAGGTTCTGGTAGCCAGGGACGAGATCCTGGCCGACGCCATTGCCCCAGATCAGGTTGATGCGGTTGACCTGTTGCTGCAGGTGGTTGATCAATTCGCCGATCCCCAGCAACTGGGCCGCCGTGGCGTCTCGTTCCTGGCCGAGCTGCGCGAGTTCCTGGGTCAGGGCATTGCCGGTGCGTTCCAGGCTGTCGGTGAGGAAGTAGGCGTTCAGCCAGCGTGCCATCAGGTCATGGAAGTTATCCGCCGCCGTGGCGGCGACCCGGCCCAGGTCGAGGGCGGCGAGATCGGCCGGACGCTCGGCGAACAGCGTGCGGTTGTAATAGGCCAGGCGCGCCAGGCTGCCGGCGTTGTAGCTGCTGCCCAAGGCATCGTTACTCAGTTGCAGAAGGTCGTCGAGCGGCGTCCTGCGGTTGTCGATGGCCTGGGCGAACAAGCGATTGTGGCGCTCCAGCGTAGTGGCGCGGGCGACCAGGTCCTTCGCCGCCAGGTAGTCCTTCCACTGGCTGGGGTCGTCGCCCTCCTTCAGGCCGGGTTGGCCATCGCTGCGGATCGCCCGCAGGTCGCTCGCCTCGCCTTCCAGCAGGCTGCGCAGCGGTCGCACCAGCAGGCGCTCGGAAACGCGGCGATACGCGTTGTCGATACGTGCATCCAGGGAGGAAAACCAGGAACTGGGAAACGCCAGCGAAGTGAAGCGCCAGCGCGGCGCCTGTGACACCAGTTGCCACCAGGCCTGGACGTTCTGCCGGACCTGGGCGGCGCGCCGAGTGTCGTCGTCGAGCGGCTGGTAGCGCTCACTGGCGCCATGCAGCAGTTGCGACAGTTCACCGGCGTCGCGCAGCGCGTCGCGCCAGACCCAGGTCATCAGGCCGCCCCAGAGCAGGCACAGGCACAACGCGGCGAGGCCGATCCCGCGCTGCCAGCGCTGACGCAGCTGGAGGATGCGCGGCACCGCCTGGGCCAGGCCTTCCTCGGCAAGGATCCGCCGTGCCCACAGTTGGCTGGCGAAGCTGCTGCGCCGACGCGGCGCGTCGACCGCCGGCAGGACTTCGTCGGCTGCCGCGCCCGCCGCCTCGCTGCCGCTCAGGTAGAGACCGCGAAAGCGCGGCGCCTCGCCCCTGGCGTTGCCCTGGAAGACCGGTTCGAGCAGCGCCTGCAACGAACCGCGGAGGCTTTCCAGGCGTGGCGGCAGGCAATACAGCTCATTGTCCACCTGGCCGCGCAAGGTACCGAGTTCGACGATCGACTCGGTCAGGGTGGCGGTGATTTCCTCCAGCGCCTGCTCGCACCAGCGCGACTGCCAGGCCGCTTCGGCGGCGAACGGCGAGGACCAGCCGAGGGCGCGCTCGCGCGCCTCCTCGGGCAGCGCCGCGAGAAGTTCCTGAAAACCCGGCAGGTCTTCCAGGCCAGTGATCACCACGTAAACCGGCAGGCTCAGGCCAAGGCGCTGGGTCAGTTCCACGTAGCGACGGCGCGCGGCGAGGCCGAGGTTGGCCGCCTGCTCGCCATCCTGCAACCGCGCCAGCGGAATGTTCCAGACCACCCCGTCCAGCGCGCGCCTGCCGCGCAGGCGCAGGAACAGACGCAACAGGCGCAGCCAGGCGCCGCTTTGCCGGCGCAGGCCCTCGTCGGGCAGGAACACCGACTCGGGCACCAGCAGGATCGCCCCCTCGCCGTCCGACCACCAGCGGCCGAACCAGGCCGGACGCGCCACCGGCAGCAGGCGCCAGGTGGCGCACAACTGCTCGCCCTCGGTCTCGTTGCCGAGCATCAGCAGCCAGGGCGCTTCGTAGCGGCCCTGCCAGCCCTGCTCGCGCTCCATCTGCCGGACCGCCGCGTAGAAGCTGCGGATCTCCGTACCACCGCGGGTTCGCCACCACCAGCCCAGCGCCCCCAGCAGCAGCGCCAGCAGCACCAGGAGGAGAACCAGCATGAACAGCGTCGCGCCGCTCATGGCGCCTGCTCCGCATCGGCCAGGTGGGTCACCGCCGCCATTTCGTGCTGGATGTCGCGCCAGAACAGGTGTCCGATACCGCTCATCAACAGCACCAGCCCGAGCACCGCCAGGCCCAGGCGGAAGCCGTCCGGCAGCGCTGCGCGCACCGGCAGACGCCGTGGCGGCGCAGCGGCGGGCTGCTCAAGGCGACGGCCGAGGTCGGCGGCGTCCGCCTCGCGCTGCCAGGCGAAGGCGAACAACGCCTGCCGCCACTTCTCGTGCAGCGCCTCGCCGCGCGGCCCGCGCAGGCGACCGCGGAAGCCGAGGATCAGGCATTGCAGGTAGACGTTGGCCAGGTCGCGACTGGCCGGGGCGCGTTCGTCGAGCAGGCGCTTGATCGCCAGCGGCAGGTATTCGCCCGCCTGGCGACTGCCGTAGAGATGCGACTCCAGCGGTTTGTCCTGCCAGGCGGCCTGCCCCGGCCAGGCGCTGAAGACCAGGGTCTCGTCGACCAGGGCGACGAAGGCATAGACCATCGCCTTGACCTGCACGCCCGCCGCGTCGCCGACGCTGGCGAAGGCGCTGCGCCACAGACGCCGGGTGATGCGGGTGGACAGTTCGAGGGCGCGCTCGACCATCCGTGGCACATCCTGGGCGTCCCGGTCGAGGGCGCCCCAGGCCTCCAGCCATTCCTGCCAGGCCTGGCGGAATGCCGTGCTGAGCGGCTGCTCCTGGTACGCCTGGGAAAAAGGCCCTGCACTCCCTTCGGGCATTGGCGGCTCCTTCCTGTCTAGGTGTTGTCGCTGCCGTCGGCGACGAACAGCACGATCTGCCAGGGACTGCTGGCGACCCCGCTGACCGGCGCGACGATGCGCAGCGGCTGGCCGGCATCGAACCAGTCGCCGGCACCCTGCACGACGAACAAACGGGTGTCGTCGCCAACGCTGTAGGCCACCTGTTCCTGGCGATTCATCGGCTGCCGCGCCAGCCCGCTCATGCGTTGCCGGGCGAGCAACGGCAGGTGCGGGTCGGAGGCGACGATGGCGCGCTCCAGCCAGTCAGCCGCCGCCTGTTCGCCGGCGCCGGCGGGCATCCGCAGGCCGACCACCAGGCGCTGACGCGGCGCCGGATCGGGCAGGCGCACGGAAAATACCTGTTCCTCCTGCTCGAACGGCAGGCAGCGGTAGCCCGCGCGGATCGACTCGATGGCGCGCTCCAACCAGTCCAGCAGCGGCTCGTAGCCACGCCGCAGGTCGAGGAAGTCGAGCGCTTCGAAGGCCGGCACGCCGGCCAGCGGATCGAGCGCCGCCCAGGCACCGGCCAGGCCCAGCAGGCTGCCGTGCAGGGCCAGCGGCGAGGCCGCACGGCTTGCCAGCAGGCCTTCGACCTCCGGCAGGCGGGTCCAGAGCGCGGCAAGCTGGCGACGGATTTCCACCGCGTCGTCCTGGTTGCCCGCCTGCTGCGCCAGGCGCAGGCGCCCGCCGAGGAACAGCGCCTTCTCCCGGGCCCGCGCGCAAAGCGACTGCACGCGTCTGCCCAGGGGCGACTCCGGCAGGATCAGTGGCGTCGGCGGGACGTAGGGCAGGCTGACGTAGGCGCCGCCCTCCTTCGCCACGCGCAGCAACGGCAGGCACACGGAGTCGGCCTTGCCGTCGTCGCCGACCAGCCGCAGCGACGCTCGCCAGACGGTGATCGGCTCGGGGTGCTCGCCGCTGGCCAGGTCCGGCAGCGGCGCGCCGACCCGCGATTGCAGACGGCCCTTCAGCGGCAGCAACTGACCCGCCCGCCACAGCGGACTGACCGCCAGGTGGACGTTCAGCAGCGGCCCTTCGGCGGCCGCCAGCGCTGTCTCCAGATCGAACTCCAGCGGCGCGTCGACACCAGCCTGCACGCTCACCGGCAGGCCGTCGGGCAGGATCGCTTCGAGGTGCAGGACCCGCACTTGGCCGGCGCACAACGCAGAGGGGTCCAGTTCCAGGGCGGTCACTCCCCAGAACCAAGGGTTGCAGGCCTGTCCGATGCGCGCCGCCAGCGCCTCGGCACGCAATCCCTGCAACTGGAAATGCTGGGGAAGCAGTTGCATCCCTTCGTGCCAGCACACCGCGTCAGGCAGAACACTCATACGACTCCCCTTCGACGTCCTACGTTGTCGTGCACGACGGTCGCTCGCCTGCCCCTCCGCTAACGCGTGGCGGGATCGTTGACCAGTCGCATTTCCCGGGTATCCAGACGCAGCCAGACGCGCTGCTGCTGGTCGAGGCGCAAGCGGTGCGCGCCGGGTGTGTTATAGCCGGCGAAGACCAAAAGTCCAGTTGCGCGGTCGCCGCGCAAGGGGAAGGACTCCGACTCGATGAACTGCCCCGGGACCAGCTCCAGGCTCCATACCGCGAACTGCTGCCGGTAGTCGCGGCGGTACTGCTCGCGATTGGCGAACCACTGGCTGGCCGGCAGTCCGGCCAGTTCCTTGAACAGCTCCGCATCCTTCACCGCGACGAAATCCACGGCGATCGGCGAGTCGTCGTTGGCGCGCGCGGCGACATCCAGGGTCAGCCGCTGCAACTCGACCCGCGGCGCGAAGAAATACGAGCAGCCGGCCAGCGCCAGGATCGCCAGCGCCAGGGAGAGTTTCCGACATATGGTGAAACATCCTTGCTTCATGGGAGTCCAACGAAAATTTTATTTTGCAAATCCATAGACCTGTTCTAGCGTCTTTTGTAGTTCGTCGCCAGTGACGGACCAGAGGGATCGCCAAGGACAGGTTCTGCGCCGTTTTCCCTGTCATGCCTGTGATCCAGCAAGGGACTGCGATGATCAGGGCATCCCCCCGATGCATTGCTCCCCCACCATTGCATCGGAGTCAGCCGCCATGGCCGAGAGTACGCAGCACAAGCTGGACCGGGTGCGCCCGCCGCGCGTGCAGATCACCTACGACGTCGAGATCGGCAACGCCATCGAGAAGAAGGAGCTGCCCCTGGTGGTCGGCATCCTCGCCGACCTCTCCGGCAAGCCGGATACCCCGCCGGCGAAGCTGGTCGAACGGCGTTTCGTCGACATCGACCGCGACAACTTCAACGAGATCCTCTCCTCCATCTCTCCCCGCGCCACCCTGCAGGTCGACAACACCATCAGCGGCGACGACAGCAAGCTGAACGTCGAGCTGCGCTTCAACCACATCGAGGACTTCGACCCGGTCAACCTGGTGAAGCAGGTGGTCCCGTTGCGTCGCCTGTTCGAAGCGCGCCAGCGCCTGCGCGACCTGCTGACCAAGCTCGACGGCAACGACGACCTCGACCAGTTGCTGCAGGACGTGGTGGCCAACACCGAAGGCCTGCAGGAAATCAAAGCGGCCCGCCCGGAAGCCGAAGCGGCCCCGGCCGGCGACAGCGAACCCCCGGCCGACCAGCCGGCCTGACCCTCTTCCCGGAGAAGCCGCCATGCCCAAGTCATCCGCCGCCGAACAATCCGGCGAGAGTTCGACCCAGACCCTGTCCCTGCTCGACGAGATCATCGCCAAGGGCCGCATGGCCCACGACGACAGCCAGCAGGACTATGCCCGCGACATGCTCGCGGAATTCGCCACCCAGGTCCTCGACGAGGGCATGGCCGTCGACAAGGACACCGTGGCGATGATCAACGACCGCATCAGCCAGATCGATGCGCTGATCAGCGACCAGCTCAACCAGATCATCCACCACCCCGAGTTGCAGAAGCTGGAAGCCTCCTGGCGTGGCCTGCACCAACTGGTGAGCAACACCGAGACCAGCGCGCGGCTCAAGCTGCGCCTGCTGAACGTCGGCAAGAACGAACTGCAGAACGACCTGGAGAAGGCGGTCGAATTCGACCAGAGCGCACTGTTCAAGAAGATCTACGAAGAGGAATACGGCACCTTCGGCGGACACCCCTTCAGCCTGCTGATCGGCGACTTCACCTTCGGTCGCCATCCGCAGGACATCGGCCTGCTGGAGAAGCTGTCGAACGTCGCCGCGGCTGCCCACGCGCCGTTCATCGCCGCCGCCAGCCCACGCCTGTTCGACATGAACAGCTTCACCGAACTGGCCGTGCCACGCGACCTGACCAAGATCTTCGAGAGCCTGGAGCTGATCAAGTGGCGCGCCTTCCGCGAGAGCGAGGACTCGCGCTACGTGTCGCTGGTGCTGCCGAACTTCCTCTTGCGCCTGCCCTACGGCCCGGAGACGCGACCGGTGGAAGGCATGAACTATGTCGAGGACGTCAACGGCACCGACCACTCCAAGTACCTCTGGGGCAACGCCGCCTGGGTCCTGGCGCAGCGCATCACCGAGGCCTTCGCCAAGTACGGCTGGTGCGCGGCGATCCGCGGCGCGGAAGGCGGCGGCGCGGTCGAGGGCCTGCCGGCGCACACGTTCCGCACCAGCTCCGGCGACCTGTCGCTGAAGTGCCCGACCGAGGTGGCGATCACCGACCGCCGCGAGAAGGAACTCAACGATCTCGGCTTCATTTCCCTGTGCCACAAGAAGAACAGCGACGTGGCGGTGTTCTTCGGCGGCCAGACCACCAACAAGGCCAGGCTCTACAACACCAACGAGGCCAACGCCAACGCGCGCCTGTCGGCGATGCTGCCGTACGTGCTGGCGGCATCGCGCTTCGCCCACTACCTGAAGGTGATCATGCGCGACAAGGTCGGCAGCTTCATGACCCGCGACAACGTGCAGACCTACCTGAACAACTGGATCGCCGACTACGTGCTGATCAACGACAACGCACCGCAGGAAATCAAGGCGCAGTACCCGCTGCGCGAGGCGCGGGTGGATGTCAGCGAGGTGGCCGGCAAACCGGGGGCCTACCGCGCCACGGTGTTCCTCCGGCCGCACTTCCAGCTCGAGGAACTCAGCGCGTCGATCCGCCTGGTCGCCAACCTGCCGCCGCCGGTAGCGGCGTGAGTCCGCCCCCGCCGGCAGCGCCGGCGGGGCGCCCTTCCCGTTCCAGACAGCCCCTCTCCAGGAGTCAGATGCGATGGATGCGATCATTCTCGATTTCGGCAGCGACATCAAAGGCGACAGCCTGCTCGTCGGCTACGAAAACAAGATCGAAATCATGTCCTACAGCCACAACGTGGCGATGCAGGTCACCAACGACGTCAGCAACTCGGAGCGCACCTCCGGCAAACCCCACGTCGGCGAATTCACCCTCACCAAGTTCATCGACACCTCGACCCCGACCCTCAACGAGTATTGCTGCGCCGGCAAGCCGATCGCCGAGGCGACCATCACCATCGGCCGCAACGCCGCCGAGGGCAACGGGCAGATCATGCCCTTCATCGTCTACACCCTGAACAACGTGGTGCTCTCCAACGTCAGCGTCAGCGGCGGCGCCGGCGGCAAGCCGGTGGAGACCCTGTCGCTGAACTTCACCAAGATCAAGTGGGAGCTGACCGCGCAGAAGGACGACGGCACCAAGGAAGGCACGGCCGCCTCGACCTGGGACCTGGCCGCCAACCAGCTGGTCAAGTGACCGGGCGCCGACATGTCCGGAGCCCTGCCGCCGCTGTTCGAGCGCCTCAGCGCCGAGGCCGACGAACGTCCCGCGTTCGACGACCGGGCGCTGGCCGAGTCGGTCCGCGGCGAGCTGCTGCGCCTGCTCAACACACGGCGCCCGGCGAATGCGCGCAGCGGCATCCTCGCCTACGGGCTCGCCGACTGGACCGCCGTGCAACGCCTGCGCGCCGAGGACCGGCGCCAGCTGGCGCGCGAGGTGCGGGCGGCGGTCGAGCATTTCGAGCCGCGCCTGCAACTGGCCGAGGTCGAGGTCGAACCTGACCCGGGCAATCCGCAGCGCCTGCGTATCCAGCTCGGCGGCCGCCTGCGCAGCGGGTCGCGCCTGACGCCTGCGCTATTCGTCATCGAACAGGGCAGCGATGGCCTTGAGGTGCGCCATGAGCGATTCGATTGATGCCGACCTGCTCGACTACTACCAGCGCGAGCTGACCTGGCTACGGCACGCCGGCGGCGCCTTCGCCGAGCGCTATCCGAAGGTCGCCCGGCGCCTGCAACTGGCTCCCGGCGAATGCCCCGACCCGCACGTCGAGCGTCTGCTGGAAGGTTTCTCGCTGCTCACCGCGCGCCTGCAACGGCGCCTCGACGACGACTACGCAGAGTTCAGCGACGCCCTCCTCGAACAGCTCTACCCCCTGGCGCTGCGCCCGCTGCCGTCCTGCGCGATCGTCCAGTTCGAGCCGGACCCGACCCAGGGCAACCTCGCCGAGGGCTACCGGCTGCCGCGCGACACCGCGCTGTTCGTCACCACCCGTGGCGGCGACAGCGTGCATTTCCGCAGCAGCGCCGAGGCGACCCTGTGGCCGCTGGCGATCGACGAGGCGAACCTGCTCGGCGGCGAGGAGGCGCAAGCCCTGACCGGAGTCGGCGCCGCCCGCTCGGCGTTGCGCCTGAGCCTGCGCTGCCTGGGCGAGTACCGCTGGGACGAACTGTCGATCGAGCGCCTGCGCATCCACCTGGCGGCTTCGCCGATGGGCTGCGCGATCCTCTACGACCTGCTCGCCGCGCATACCGTGCAGGTCATGGCGGGGGCGCCCGGCACGCCGCCGGCGGCGCTCCGCGGACTGCCGGAGATCGTCGGCTTCGCCGCCGACGAGGCGCTGCTGCCGGAGGAAGACGGCGGACATCCGGGCCTGCGCCTGCTCGCCGAGTACTTCGCCTTCCCCGACAAGTTCCACTTCTTCGACCTGCCACTGTCCGGCGCGCTCGCCGACGGACAGACGCTCTACCTGTACCTGGTCTTCGATCGCGCACCGACGGCACGCCTGCATTTGCAGGCGGAAGACTTCCAGCTCGGCTGCGCGCCGGCGATCAACCTCTTTCCGCGGACCTCGGAGCCGCTGCGCCCGGACGGCACCCGCAGCGAGTACCGCCTGGTCGCCGACAGTCACCGCGAGAACAGCGTGGAAATCCATAGCATCCGCGCCGTGCGCTCGGTGGCCGGGAGCACCGTGCAGCCAGTCCCGGCCTACTATGGCTGCCGCCACGACAGCCACCTCGGCACGCTCTACTGGCACGCCCGGCGCATCGCCGGGCTGACCCCGAACCGGCTGGGCAGCGACCTGCTGCTGAGCCTGGTGGATACCGGCTTCGACCCGTTACGCGAAGCCCCGGCCTTCAGCCTGACCGCCGAGCTGCTATGCACCAATCGCTATCTGGCCGAGCGCCTGGGTGCCGGCACCGCGCTGGGCTTCGAACGGCCCGGGCCGGTCGCCGCCGCACGCCTGCGCAACGCGCCCAGCGCGCAGAGCCAGCCGCGCCTGGACGGCCAGTCGCGCTGGAGACTGGTCTCGCAGCTGACCCTCAACCACCTGTCGCTGGTGGAAGGCCCGCGCGCCCTCGAAGCCCTGCGGGAAATCCTCGCCCTGCACAACCTGCGCGACGATGCCAGCGCCCGCCGGCAGATAGAAGGGCTGAGGCAACTCGACTGCCAGCGGGTGGTGGCGCACGTCGGCGAGGATGCCTGGCGCGGCTGGCGCAATGGCCTGGAAATCCGCCTGCGACTCGATCCGCAACACTTCGTCGGCGCCAGCGGCGTGCTGTTCTCCGCCGTGCTGGCGCAGTTCTTCTCGCTGTATGCCACCGCCAACCGCTTCGTGCGCACGGTCCTGGTGGAAGCCGACAAGGAGGTGAAGACATGGCAACCCCAGGCCGGCTCGCCGCTCTCCCTCTGAGTCAGCGGCTGCGCCGCACGCCGCAGCGCTTCGAACTGTTGCAGGCGCTGCTGCTGCTCGAACGCGAGCGTCCCCAGGCGTTGCCGCTGGGCACCGGCAACGCGCCGCGGGCGGAGGCCCTGCGCCTGCGCGGGCCGCTGTTGCCGCTGTTCGCCTCGAGCGAGGTGGAAAGCCTGCTCGACGACCCGCAGCAACCGGTGCTGTCCACCCCGGTGTTCGGCCTCGGCGGACCCGACGGCCCGTTGCCCTATGCCTACCAGGAATGGCTGCAACAACGCGCCCGGCAGAAGGACCATGCCCCCGCCGAGTTCCTCGACCTGTTCCAGCACCGCCTGCTCAGCCTGCTCTACCGGGTGCTGCGCAAGCATCGCGTGGCGCTCGGTTTCGCGGTGCCGGCGGCGACCCCGGTGCAGGCGCAGCTACGCGCCCTCAGCGGCCTGTTGCCGAAAGCCCTGCAAGAGCGCCTGGCGCTGCCGGACAGCGCGGTACTGGCACGCACCGCGCTGTTCGCCGGCGGGCGTCGCTCCCTGGCCGGCTTCGCCGGCCTGGTGCGCCAGCATTTCGGCGTGGAGGCACGGCTGGACGCCTACCAGGGCGCCTGGAAGGAAATCCCCGCGGCCAGCCGCAGCCGGCTGCAACGCGGCGGACGCAACCTGCGCCTGGGTCGCGACGCCATAGCCGGCACGCGCACCTGGGACGAGCACGCCGGCATCGCCCTCAGTCTCGGTCCGCTGGATGCCCGCGAAGCCGCCCGCTTCTTCCCCGACGGCGACGCCCATGGCCAGTTGGCCAGCCTCGCCGCGCTGTACTTCGGCCCCGACCTGGATTGTCGCCTGAGCCTGCTGGTGAGCGGCGGCGCGCCGCTGCGCCTGGAGCGCGGTGCACCGCCCAGGCTGAGCTGGAACACCGGCCTGCGGCGCGTCGAAGACGGCCAGCGGCAGCGCATCGATCTCGACCTGCGGCAGCCGGAGGTAGCCTGAAATGGAACTCGCCGCCCTGATCGGCCGCCTCAACCCTGACTGTCGCCGCGCCCTGGAGCGCGCCGCGCAACGCTGCCTGCAACGCACCCATCATTACGTAGAGATCGAGCACCTGCTGCTGGAGCTGCTGGACATCGACGGCGGCGACTTCGCCTGCCTGCTGCCGCGCTTCGGCCTGGAGCGCGACGCCCTGGTCGCCGAGATCAACCTGTCGCTGGAGCTGTTCAAGGCCGGCAATACCCGCACTCCGGCGCTGTCCGCGCACACCATCGGCCTGCTCGAAGACGCCGTGGTCCACGCCAGCGTGCTCGGCCAGGCGCAGATCCGTTCCGGCCTGCTGCTGCTCGCCCTGCTCGACCGCGAGGAGCGCCGCGCCCTGCTGCTGAACAGCGCGTCGTCGCTACTGCGGATTCCCCACGAGGCCTTGCAGGCCAACCTGCTGGAGTGGATCCAGGTCTCCCGCGAACAGCCGCCCGCGCCGAACCGCCCGGCGGCAGGCGGCGACAAGCCGGAAAGCGCCCCGGACCCGCTGCTCGACCAGTACACCCAGGACCTCACCGCCGAGGCCCGCGCCGGGCGCATCGACCCCATCGTCGGGCGCGACGGGGAAATCCGCCAGTGTGTCGACATCCTCCTGCGCCGGCGGCAGAACAACCCGATCCTGGTCGGCGCGCCGGGCGTCGGCAAGACCGCGGTGGTCGAGGGCCTGGCCCTGCGCATCGCCGCCGGCGAGGTGCCGCCGTCGTTGCAGGAGGTGATCCTGCGGGTGCTCGACCTCGGCCTGTTGCAGGCCGGCGCCAGCATGAAGGGCGAGTTCGAGCAGCGCCTCAAGGGCGTGATCGACGCCGTGCGCAACAGCGCGCAGCCGATCATCCTGTTCATCGACGAGGCGCACACGCTGATCGGCGCCGGCGGCGCGGAAGGCGGCAGCGACGCCGCCAACCTGCTCAAGCCGGCCCTGGCGCGCGGCGAGTTGCGCACCCTGGCGGCCACCACCTGGCTGGAATACAAGAAATACTTCGAGAAGGACCCGGCGCTGACCCGGCGCTTCCAGTTGGTCCAGGTCGAGGAGCCGGACGAGGCCACCGCCGTGGAGATGCTGCGCGGCGTCGCCGGCAAGCTGGAACTGCATCACGGCGTGCAGATCATGGACGCGGCCATCGTCGATGCGGTGAAGCTGTCGCACCGCTACATCTCCGGCCGCCAGTTGCCGGACAAGGCGATCAGCGTGCTCGACACCGCCTGCGCGCGGGTCGCCCTCGGCCAGCACGACGTGCCGCCGCCGCTGGAAAGCCTGCGCCATCGCGAGCAGGCGCTGGAAGAGGAATTGCAGCGGCTGCGCCGGGAACAGGCCACCGGCCTCGACCACAGCGCGCGTATCACCGCCCTGGAAAGCGAGTCGGGCGATAACCGCCGGACCATCCGCGAGCTGGAGACCCGCTGGGACGAGGAACGCGAAGCGGTGCGCGAACTGCTCGACATCCGCCGCGAACTGCTGGCCCTCAGCGAAAGCGCCGACGCGGCCAAGCCCGACGAGGAACTGGACGGTCGCATCGACCACCTGGCCGCCGAACTGGCGCGCCTGGCGGCCGGCCTCGAAGCCATCCGCCAGGACGACCCGCTGGTTCCCGAGCAGGTGGACTCGCGTACCGTGGCCGCGGTGATCGCCGGCTGGACCGGCATCCCGGTGGGCAAGATGCTCGCCGACGAAGCCCACGCCATCCGTTCCCTGGCGCAACGAATGGGCCAGCGGGTGATGGGCCAGGAGGCCGCCCTGGGCGCCATCGCCCAGCGCATCCAGGCCTATCGCGCCGGACTCAGCGACCCGGCCAAGCCGGTCGGCGTATTCCTCCTGCCCGGCCCCACCGGCGTGGGCAAGACCGAGACCGCCTACGCCCTGGCCGACGCCCTCTACGGCGGCGAACGCAACCTGATCAGCATCAACCTCTCCGAGTACCAGGAGGCCCACACCGTCAGCCAGCTCAAGGGCGCCCCGCCCGGCTACGTCGGCTACGGCAGCGGCGGCGTGCTCACCGAAGCGGTGCGCCGCAAGCCCTATTCGGTGGTGCTGCTGGACGAGATCGAGAAAGCCCATCCGGACGTGCTGGAAGCCTTCTACAACGTGTTCGACAAGGGCGTGATGGAAGACGGCACCGGCCTGGTGGTGGACTTCAGGAACACCGTGATCCTCGCCACCAGCAACGTCGGCGCCGAACTGCTGCTGGACAGCCCGGCCGAACAGGTCGCCACCCCGGCCTTCGACGAGCGCCTGCGCAAAGTCCTGCTGCAAACCTTCCGCCCGGCGTTCCTCGCGCGCATGACCGTGGTGCCTTACCGGCCGCTGGAGGAAGCCACCCTGGAAGGCATCGTCGTGGCCAAGCTGGAAAAACTGCGGGAACGCTACAAGGCCGCTACCGGCAAACAGTTCGACTTCGACCCGGCCATCGTCAAGGCCGTGCTCGCCAAGTGCAGCGCGGCGGGCGCGCGGGATATCGAGAACGTGCTGATGGCGCAGGTGACGGGGAAGTTGGCGGAGTGGGTGTTGGAGTAGGACCCTATTTGAGGAGTCTATATGAACTATTTATTCGTGCCATTCACAAGCGAAGAAAGCAATAACGAACTACTATCCATGGGTACGCTTTGGGCATCCCAAGTGGCAAAGGATCCTCGCGGCAGAGAACCACCGAAGCTATTATTTTACAACACTAAGCACATGAAGCCATTAAATATCATAAACAATGACGATACGCTGTACGTGATTGCTCATGGTTACGAAGGCATCTCAGACTACATATTCAGCCTGAGCACCCCTCCTGCGAACGGGCTCATACCGGCGTTAACGGCAGGGGAACTGTCAGTAAGACTGAAAGTAGCAGGATTAAATGCAAACCATAGAAGAGTCAAGCTCTACGTATGTAACTCAGGGGGTGAGTTTTCGGAATTTGCTACTTCATTCAAAAGCAAAATGCGAGACAGCATGGGCTACCCCAATATAGATGTATATTACTATAATTCATCGGTGTCGGTACCGAAAGAATTTGCCGACGGCAATTACCATAAAGACGGGGTACTCTTTGATGCGCAAGGCAATGTAGTGCTAACGCCAAGATTTCGAGCTTCGGAAGCAAGACAGAGAGTACCTTAAGAATAATTTAGCGCCATCTCAAATAAAAAGGAAACGAGTAATGGGATATCTATTTTTTGACACTTCATAACCACAAAATAAGCCTCCTCCATCCCCCTTTATGAGCTCTGACCAAGTCACCATTATGGCGCTGAAATTCTGGTCTGGAACGTACAGCACATGGACAACCAATCCACATCCACTCATTCGATGGCCTTTTGGGAAAAGCTGGAGTTCCTCGACAATACTTGGCCAACCGATGAGGAGCGATCATTTTCCGGTGATCTATACGTGGATGGAAAAATCGGGATGAAGGTCGTCTTGAGGTTATTCATCATTCCTTCGGGCTGGCATGACAAGGCACACTAATGCCCCGTCCCACCGACACCAATACCACCCTCTCCCTCAGCGCCTCCACCCTGGGTGATCTTTACCCCCAGACGCTTTCCGGGGGCGAGGCGTTGAACGAGCTGGGCAGCCTGACGCTCGGCGGCTACAGCGCCACCGCGCTGACGTTGAGCAATGCGGTGGCCACCCATCTCACCGCCACCCTGCACAACGACGCCGACCAGCGTCCGCTCGACGGCCTGGTCGCGGAGATCCGCCAACTCCCCGGCGATGCCAGCGCCGAGCGCTACCAGGTGCTGTTGCGCCCCTGGCTCTGGTGGCTGACGCTGGCCAGCAACAACCGGGTGTTCCAGAACCTGGCCACCAGCGACATCGTCACCCAGGTCTTCGACCAGCACGGCTTCAGCGACTACCAGTTGCAGCTCAGCGGCAGCTACCAGCCCCGCGAATACTGCGTGCAGTACGGCGAGAGCGATCTCGCCTTCGTTTCGCGGCTGCTGGAGGAAGACGGCATCTTCTGGTTCTTCACCCATGCCGCCGGCAAGCACACCCTGGTGCTGGCCGACAGCAACGACGCTTTCCCGCCGATTCCCAACGGCCCGCAAGTGGCCTACCTGGGCCAAGGAATCGGCGTGCGCGAGTTGCAGGGCGTGCGTTCGGCGCAGTACAGCCTCCAGGCGGTATCCGGGACCTACAGCGCCACCGACTACGAGTTCACCACCCCGGGCACCTCGCTGTACTCCCAGGCCGAGGCGGTTTCCGGCGCCGCCGGCGTCTACCAGCACCCCGGCGGCTACACCGCCAAGGCCCAGGGCGACAGCCTGACCAAGCAACGCATCGACGGCCTGCGCAGCCAGGAGACGCGCCTGATCGGCGAGAGCGACTGCCGCTGGCTGGTGCCCGGCCACTGGTTCACCCTCAGCGGGCATGACGACGATTCGCTGAATATCGACTGGGTGCTGACCTCGGTCACCCATGACGCCAGCCACGCGCACTACCGCAACCGCTTCGAGGCGATCCCCAAGGCCACCGCCTACCGCCCCGCGCGGGTCACGCCCAAGCCGCGCATGCACACCCAGACCGCCCTGGTGGTGGGCAAGGCCGGCGAGGAGATCTGGACCGACCAGTACGGCCGGATCAAGATCCAGCTCCCCTGGGACCGCGACGGCAAGAACGACGAGACCTCCTCCTGCTGGGTGCGCGTGGTGCTGCCCTGGAGCGGCAAGGGCTTCGGCATGCAGTTCGTGCCGCGCATCGGCCAGGAAGTGATCGTCACCTTCATCGACGGCGACCCGGACCGCCCGCTGGTCACCGGCTGCGTCTACAACGGCGACAACGCCCTGCCCTACGCGCTGCCGGACAACCAGACGCAGTCCGGGATCAAGACCAACTCGTCGAAGGGCGGCGGCGGTTTCAACGAGCTGCGCTTCGAGGACAAGAAGGACGCCGAGGAAGTCTTCCTCCAGGCGCAGAAGGACCTCAACGTCAACGTGCTCAACGACAGCACCGCCAGCATCGGCCACGACGAGACCCTGACGGTGCAGAACGCCCGCACCCGCACGGTGAAGGAAGGCGACGAGACCGTCACCCTGGAGAAAGGCAAGCGCACGGTGACCATCCAGACCGGCAGCGACAGCCTGGATGTGAAGGACACGCGCACGGTGACGGTGGGCGCCGACCAGACCCACAGCACCGGCGGCAACTACAGCCACAAGGTCAGCGGCAACTTCGAGCTGACGGTGGACGGCAACCTGACCATCAAGGTCAGCGGCACCCTCGCCCTGCAGAGCGGCGGCAGCCTGACCCTGAAGAGCGACGCCGACCTCGCCGCCCAGGCTGGCACCTCGCTGACCAGCAAGGCCGGGACGTCGCTGACCAACCAGGCCGGCACCTCCCTCACCAACAAGGCCGGCACCAGCCTGACCAACGATGCCGGCGTCAGCCTGACCAACAAGGCCGGCGCCGAACAGACGGTGGACGGCGGCGGCATGCTGACCATCAAGGGCGGCCTGGTAAAGGTCAACTGAGGAGAAGCGCATGGCGGCATCCGGCAAGCTCGACCTGGTTCGTGGCGACAGCCATCTCGCCGGCAACCTGCTCGACGGCAGCCTGGAAGGCCCGTTGCGCATCGACGAGCACGACAGGCCGCAGGCCAGCCTCGGCTACCGGCAGGGCCAGTTGCACGGCGCCAGCACCCTGTTCCATCCCAACGGCAAGGTCTCCGCGCAACTCGCCTTCGTCGACGGCAAGCTGCACGGGCCGGCGAGTTTCCATGCCGCGGAAGGCTGGTTGCAGCGCAAGGCGCACTACCGCAACGGGCTGCTCCACGGCGAAGCGTTCAACTATTTCGCCAACGGCCAGGTGGCCGAGCGCGAGCATTACCGCGACGGCGTACGCGACGGGGTCTACCAACGCTTCCATGGCAATGGCCAACTGGCCTTCGACGGACGCTACCTGAACGGCCAGCTACTGGACGGCGCCCAGCCGTTCGCCGACGACGGCCGGCCGCTGGACAGCGAGGGCAAGCCCATGGCGCGCTGGCGCTGGTGGTGGACCAGGCTGGCGGAGCCCTAGGCGCGCATCGGCCAGGCGGCGCTCAGGGAATCAGCATCTGCACCTGTCCCGGCACGCTGATCTTGATCACCCCGCCCCAGGTGCAGATCAGCGTGCCATTGGCGTCCAGCGCGGGCATCCCGCCCAGCAGCAGGGTCGGCGGGCCGCCGGGGATCCACGGGCTGGCGGTGGCGGGAATGCACGGCATCGGCGTCAGTACGCCGAGGGCGGCGGCGGTGGCGGCGGCCACCACGGGGTTGGCCGGACTCTGGCAGAGACCGAAGGTGGGAATGTTCAGCAGCGGGATGTGGTCCATGATGTTCGCCGCCGGCATCCCGCTGGTCAGGGTGCGGTTCTGCGGCAACACGTTGAGCACCGTCGGCGCCGCCCCGAAGCTGCATTGCAGGGTGGCGCCGGCGCAGACCTGCGGGCAGCCCATGCCGTCCTCCCGAGCGCGATGGCGTTGTAGCAGGATAGACCAGCCCATCGCGCTCGCCGTGGGGCTGGCTTGCTGTTTTTCTGACGAATGCCCGACATGCGTGTCGCCAGCGGCGCTAGAATTCCGCTGTGATGCGGGGCGGAGCCCCGCGACAGGGATCGACGAAAAAGGATTTTCGGCGGATCGAACGGTGCCCGCAGCGCCCTCGCCGGCCGGCCCGCGGCCGGTCGATGCAGGGGTTGCCGTACCCTGGCCGCCCCCAAGGACGGGACGACAATGCCTAGCACAAGAAGCCTCCCCGCACGGGTCATCGTCGCCGATGACTATCCCCTGTTCCGCGATGGCCTGAGACGGGTCGTCCGCCGCTACCTCCCGCAAGCCGCCGTAAGCGAAGCGGGCAGCTTCGACGAGGTGCTGCGCCTGGCCTCGAGCGTCTCGCCGGAACCTCCCGCCCTCTTCGTCCTCGACCTGCTGCTTCCCGGCTTCGCCGCCTCCCAGTCCATCGAGCGCTTGCGTCGCGCCTATCGGCACAGCGCAATCGTCATCGTCTCGATGCTCGACGACCCGCGTCTGGTGGACGAGGTGCTGGCCGCCGGCGCCGACGGCTACCTCGGCAAATCCCTGGAGGCCGGGGAGATCGGCACGGCGTTGCAGACGCTCGGCAGCGGCGAACCGGTGGTGCGCCTGCGCGGCGGGTCGAGCGCCGGCAGTCGGCAACGCGCCCTCCTGGACGCCCTGACCCCACGGCAGCAAGCGGTACTGCGGCTGATCGCCGATGGCCTGTCGAACAAGGAAATCGGCCGCGCGCTGTCGATCTCGCCGTTCACCGTGCGCGTGCACGTTTCCTCGCTGCTGCGCGCCCTGGAAGTGAACACGCGGACGGCCGCTGCGGCGCTGGCGGCGAAGGCCGGCTTCTAGGCAGGTTCCACGTGGCCGTACCCGGAGTTCCCGCGCAAGCATCCGGGAATGCCGAAACGAGAAGTCTGCCGCGATTTTCCGCGAAGTCTCCTCGCGGCGCTGAAGCCCGTCGCGGCGGACCAGTCCCATCCATGAGGGGCGCGCCTGCGCGCCGGCCTCACCGGGAGCGGCGACGCTCGTTTTCAGCAGAGGAACGGCACATGATCGACAGGGTGAAGCCGCTGATGGCGGCATGGGTTCTGGTCTTCGCATCTTCTTCGTTCGCCGGCGAAACGGCGGGAAAATTGCCACGAAAGCCAGCTCTAGGGCCGGAAACCGCGGGGGCGACCCTGGTCATTCCCGGCGAGACCGACAGGCTCGCGTCGCTCTACGCCCGCGCACAGGGCGAAGGCGGCAAGGTGGTGCTCTGGGCCGGCGGCGACGCGCCGAACCAGATGGACTGGTTGAAGACGGCCTTTGAGAGCCGCTTTCCCGGCGTGATCCTGGACGTCACGGTGGACCTCTCCAAGTTCCACGACCTGCGCATCGACCAGGAACTCGCCGCCGGCACCCTGACGCCGGACGTGGCGATGCTGCAAACCACCTTCGATTTCGACAAATGGAAGGCCCGCGACGTGCTGCTGCGCTACAAGCCGGTCGGCTTCGCCCGGCAGAAGAAAGGCTACGCCGATCCCGACGGCGCCTATGTCACGGCCTACAACAACGCCTTCGTGCCGACCTACGCTTCCGTCCGGCTGCCAGCGGAGCGCTATCCGACGCGCTTCGCCGATTACCTGAAGCCGGCCTTCAAGGGCAAGCTGGTGCTGACCTATCCCCATGACGACGATGCGGTGCTGTACGTCTACGACAAGCTGGAACGGCGCTACGGCAGCGGTTTCCTGCGCGCCCTGGCGGCGCAGAAGCCGAACTTCCTGCGCGGCACGGCGGCGCCGGCGGCCTCGGTGGGCACCGACTCCATCGGTTCGCTGGGCAACCTGACCGGCTATGCGACCGACAGCGATACACCGGCCGGCTACTTCATCCCGACCGACGAGCCGTTCATCGTCTGGAACCAGCGCGCGGCGATCTTCAAGGCCGCCCGTCATCCGGCCACGGCCAAGCTGCTGCTGTCCTACCTGGGCTCGGCCGAGTTCCAGTCCAGCTACGGCGGCTGGCGCGCCCGCGCTGACGTCGGCGAAGCGCCTGGGCTGCCGCCACTGGAGTCGCTGAAGAACGTCGACGTGCACGATTTCACCCGCTGGATGGCCGATCGCCAACGGGTGGCCAGCCTGCGCAGGCACATGGCGCAAATCTTCGGCCCGGTACGCGGCGAGTCGCCGTTGCGCGACCCGGCGCTGATGAGCCTGCTGGGGCTGACGGCGAACGACATCGTCGCCCTGCCCGAACCGGACCTGCCGATCTACTGAACCGCCATGACGGCCTCGCGCACGGACGACGCGGGGTCGTCGATCCTGGAGAATTGCCAATCCGGTTTCGACGGCAAGCAGGCGGCCTGGAGCGGCTGGGAAGACCCCCACTTCTTATAAAATACTTTTAATAAACGATTTATCTTATTGATTAATAAGATAAATAAAATACTAGAATTCACTTTAAGTTGAGACGACAAGGCGGCGCATAACGCTACCCGTTGTCCGCCCTGGCGTCCGCTTGCCGCCTTCGCTGCGCAGGGCGAACGAGGCCACCCGCGTTATCCGCCGACAGGCCTCTGCCAGGGAAGGACGACGGCACGGAAAACTCTTCTTCGACAACGACTTCCGCGTAGAACCTGATCCATCGCCTGCGCTCGCGCGAACTCACGCAGGCGACGACCAGGACGAAGGACCTAGGCCTTCCGCCACCCCTGCAACTGATTGCGGATCGGCAACTCGCGAATGCGCTTGCCGGTGGCGGCGAAGATCGCGTTGCACAGCGCCGGCGCTATCGGCGGCACGCCGGGCTCGCCGACCCCGCCCAACGGCAGGTCGCCATCCGGCTTGAGCAGATGCACCGACACCGCCTTGGGCGCCAGCGGCATGCGCGCCAGCTCGTACTGGTGGAAGTTGTCCTGCTGGACCTTGCCATCCTTGAAGCTGATCTCGCCCAGCGCCGCCAGGCCCAGGCCCATCACGCAGGCGCCTTCGAGCTGCGAGCGGATGCGCTCGGGGTTGATCTGCGGACCGCAGTCGGCGGCGATGGTGGCCTTGTGCACCAGCAGCGCGCCGTCGTCCTTCACCTCCACCTCGATCACCACCGCCACGTAGGTGACGAAGCTGTAGTGCGCGGCGATTCCCCGCGCCCTGCCCCTGGGCAGCTCGCCGCCCCAGCCGGACTGGCGCGCCGCCTCCTCGATCACCCCGCGCAGGCGGCCGACATCGAGCGGGTAGCGCTCCGGCGACTCGCCGTAGTTCCAGCTGTCGCCGAGTTCGGCGGTGTCGATTCGCCGCGCCGGGCCGAGCAGCTTGAGCAGGTAGTCCTTCGGGTCCTGGCCGGCCTTCGCCGCCAGTTCGCCGACGAAGCTCTGGATGGCGAAGGCGTGGGGAATGTTGGAGACCGAGCGGAACCAGCCGACCCGGGTGTGCGCCGGGGCCTCGGGGTTCTCCAGGCGCACGTTGGGGATGGCGAACGGCAGGTTGGTCAGGCCCATGCCCAGTTCGAAGGCGCCCTGGTGCTTGCTGTCCGGGCCGAACAGTGCGGTGATGCTCGGCGCCACCGAGCGATGCAGCCAAGCCTGCGGCAGCCCGTCGGCGCCGAGCACGGCCTGCAGGCGCTCCACCGAGACCGTGTGGAAATAGGAGAAATGCAGGTCGTCCTCGCGGGTCCACTGCACGCGCAGGTGGCGACCGGGGAACGCCTTGGCCAGGATCGCCGCTTCCAGCACGAAGTCGGGCTTGGACTTGCGGCCGAAACCGCCGCCGAGCAGGGTCACGTTGACCGTGACCTTGTCGAACGGCAGTTTCAGGCGCTCGGCGATGCGCTCGCGGGTCACTTGCGGCGCCTGGGTCGGGGCCCAGACCTCGCAGGCGCCGTCCTTGTACCAGGCGGTGGAGACCGGCGGTTCCATCGGCGCCTGGGCTAGGTGCGGCAGGTAGTACTCGGCCTCGACGATATCCCCACCCTTGGCGAACAGCGCCGCGGCATCGCCGCTGTCGCGCACCACCTTGCCCGGTTTGCGCGCGGCCTCTTCCAGTTGCTTGCGGTAGGCCACCGAGTCGTAGCCGCCGTTGACCCCGGCGTCCCACTCGACCACCAGCGCCTCGCGCCCCTTGATCGCCGCCCAGGTGTTCTGCGCCACCACGGCGACCCCGCCCAGCGGCTGGAACTCGGACGGGATCGGCCGGCCCTCGATCTCGATCACCTTGACCACCCCCGGCACCTTCAGCGCCGCGGCGGCGTCGTAGCGCTTGAGCTTGCCGCCGTAGACCGGCGGCCGGGCGACCACGGCGTAGAGCATGTCGTCGAAGCGCGCGTCGAAGCCGAAGCCGGCGCGGCCATTGACGATATCGGCGCCGTCGATGGCGCGCGCCACGTCCTTGCCGATGTAGCGGAACTGCTCGGGCTTCTTCAGCAGCAGCTTGTCGCGCGCCGGCACTTCGAGACCCGCGGCGGCCTCGGCCAGTTCGCCGAAGGACAGCGAACGGCCGCTGGGCGCATGCAGCACCTTGTTCTGTTCGGCGCGGCACTCGCCCAGCGGGACCTTCCACTGGTTGGCCGCGGCCTGTTCGAGCATCTGTCGCGCCGCCGCACCGCAGCGGCGCATGGGTTCGAACCAATGGCGCATGCTGCGCGAGCCATCGGTGTCCTGGTTGCCGTAGCGCGCTTCGTCGCCGGGCGCCTGGATCACCTTGACCCGGCTCCAGTCGGCCTCCAGCTCGTCGGCCACCACCATCGCCAGGCTGGTGCGCACGCCCTGGCCCATTTCCGAGCGGTTGCAGACGATGCCGACCGTGCCGTCCCGGTCGATGCTCACGTAGATCTTCGGGTTGTCCACCCAGCCGTGGGGCATGGCGTCGGCGCCGAAGGCCTTCTTCTCGGCGGCCAGGGCGTCGCGCCAGCCCCAGTTGGCAGCCACCAGCAGCACGCCGGTGGCGCCGACGCCCTTGAGGAAACCGCGGCGGCTGAGATTGCCGATGACCAGATCGTCGGGGTACGAGCGCTTCATGCCTTGGCCTCCTGCAACTTGGCGGAGGCGTTGTGGATCGCCGTCTTGATCCGGTTGTAGGTGCCGCAGCGGCAGATGTTGCCGGCCATGGCCGCCTCGATCTGCTCGTCGCTGGGCGCGGGGTTGCTCTTCAGCAACGCCGTGGCCGACATGATCTGCCCGCCCTGGCAGTAGCCGCACTGCGCCACGCCGATGTCCAGCCAGGCCTGCTGGACGACTTCGCCGACCTTGTCGGTGTGCAGGTGGTCGATGGTGGTGACCTTCCTGCCCTGCGCCAGGCTCACCGGCGTGATGCAGGAACGGGTGGCCTGACCGTCGATATGGATGGTGCAGGAGCCGCACAGGCCCATGCCGCAGCCGAACTTGGTCCCGGTATAGCCGACGACGTCGCGAATAGCCCAGAGCAAGGGCATATCCTCGGTGACATCGAGCTGATGATCCTTGCCATTGAGGTTCAGGGTAATCATCGGTGCACGCCTTTTCTGGTTTCTGGTTATGGAGTCGCACGGCGACTACGCCGCCCCCATGGGCGCGGCGAGTCTCTCATCGGACTGAAGGGAGATTATTGGCGAGAGGACTGCGGCGCATAACCTGGCAGAACTGAACGTATCGTTGAATGGAATTCAACGATACCCAAGCCGGGCGGGAATCGCCCGGGCGAGGCAGCCTTCCCGGTGGCCCGCTCCTCGCCGCTCGCCGGAAAGCGAGCGGCTCGGCCAGGGGAAACGGCGTTAGCCGCGCCGCACGCGCAGGCGCTCGGCGTGGTAGATCAACGGCCCATGCTGGTCCTCGGCACCGCTGGGGTCGTCCAGCAGCACGCCGGTGATGCGGCCCTGGCGGAACAGCAGGCGGATCGCCAGCAGGTTGGCCCTGGGGTCGCCCTTGAGATCATGGAGGGAACGCGGGGTGTCGGCATCCAGCTGACAAAACACCGATTCGAGCAAAACATCGGAAGGTTCTAACGCCATGCAGTCGTATCCGTCGAGAAGTACCGGTCACCTTGCCTTGCACTGGGTGCCGGTCAAAGCCCATCCCTGGAAAAACGCCTTTCCGCGCATTGAAACAATGCGCAACGATTTTCCTCGCGACGCAGTGTCGCCTACCGCCAGAGCCGTTGCCAAGAGCCGTACATCCCTGCGGCGTGCCCCTGCGACAACGTTGCAATACTTTCTTCACACGAGTTCCGCTACAAAGGTATCTCGCCGGAACCGAGGGTTCCTTTATCCACCCACCCATAACCGAGAAAGCAAGCGGAGGCACCCATGAACCACACTGCATCGATCCCCGCCCTGCCCACGGCCTATGACCTGCTGAACACCCGCATCCAGCGCATCATCCACGCCCCGGCCGCGCAACAGGCCTGCCAGGCCTGCATTTCCCGATTGCCCGGCGAAGACGAGGGCGACTGGGCCCACCTGCTGGAAAGCTTCGACCGTTCCAACCAGTGGCTGCTCGACCCGCAGCGCGACGGCAGCATCGTCCTGCGCTGGAGTTCCGCCGCCTGATCCTGTTTGCCGCGCGGCCGTCGAGCCGCGCGGCTTGCGCTCTTCCCTTCCATTCGCCGTTCGCAGCTATCGCGGATAGCTTCCCGGCAACAGGATGTCCCGGCCGACCTCGCGGATGTCGGTATGGCCGCAGAAGGCCATGGTCAGGTCCAGCTCGCGGGCTATGATCTCCAGCGCCCGCGTCACTCCGGCCTGCCCCAGCGCGCCCAGCCCGTAGAGATAGGGACGGCCGATCATGGTCCCGCGCGCACCGAGGGCGATGGCCTTGAGCACGTCCTGCCCGGAACGGATGCCGCTGTCGAGCCAGACCTCGATGCGCTCGCCCACCGCCTCGACGATCGCCGGCAGCGCGCTGATGGTCGAGGGCGCGCCGTCCAGTTGGCGTCCGCCATGGTTGCTGACGACCAGCGCATCGGCGCCGGAGTCGGCGGCCAACCGCGCATCCTCGGCATCGAGAATGCCCTTGAGTACCAGCTTGCCGCCCCAGCGCCGCTTGATCCATTCGACGTCGCCCCAGTTCAGCCGCGGGTCGAACTGGCGGGCGGTCCACTCGGACAGTGAGCCCATGTCGTCGACGCCCTTGACGTGCCCGACGATGTTGCCGAAACCGCGACGCCGGGTGCCGAGCATGCCCAGCGCCCAGCGCGGCTTGGTGGCGATGTTCAGCAGGTTGGCCAGGGTCGGCCGCGGCGGCGCCGAGAGACCGTTCTTCAGGTCCTTGTGGCGCTGGCCGATGATCTGCAGGTCGAGGGTCAGCACCAGCGCGTCGCAGCCGGCGGCCTTGGCACGGTCGATCAGGCGTTCGATGAAATCGCGGTCGCGCATCACGTAGAGCTGGAACCAGAACGGCTGGCCGACTTCCGTGGCGATGTCCTCCAGGGAACAGATGCTCATGGTCGAGAGGGTGTAGCGCACGCCGAACTCGGCGGCGGCGCGGGCGGCGAGGATCTCGCCGTCGGCATGCTGCATGCCGGCCAGCCCGGTGGGCGCGATGGCCACCGGCATGGCCATCTCCTGGCCGAGCATGCGGGTGCGCAGCGAGCGGTTCTCGATATTCCGCGCGACCCGCTGGCGCAGCTTGATCGCGGCGAAGTCGTCCTGGTTGGCGCGGTAGGTGCCTTCGCTCCAGGAACCGGAGTCGGCGTAGTCGTAGAACATCCGCGGCACGCGCTTGCGCGCCAGGCGGCGCAGGTCTTCGATATCGGTGATGACGCTCATGCAGTCCACTCCTTCGGGGGTGGCTGGATGGTAGAGCGCGACGTACCGCCGCAGGCGGAATAATTGTCGGCATCGGCGGAAGGAAATTCCGCCGTTTCAGTCGTCCGCCGCCGGAAGGAATTCCCTGCCCTGGACCACCGCCTCGCGGCAGATCGCCGCCAGCCAGGCGGCGAAACGCTGGCTGGCCGGCGAGGCCTGGTGGCTGCGCAGGTGGTAATGGTGGGTGGGCGCCGAACGCAGCGGGAACAGCACCACCAGCCGCCCCTCGGCAAGCCAGGCGCGCGCCAGCGAGGGTCGCGCGAGGGCCACGCCCTGGCCGTTGGCGGCGGCTTCCAGGGTCATGCCCAAATCGAGCAGGCGCGGCCCGGCGCAGGGCTCCGGCCAGTCCAGCCCGGCCACGCGGAACCACGGCTGCCAGGGCTCCAGCGGCGAGCGCAGCAACGGCAGGCCGGCGAGCATGGCTGGCGTCCAGGGCCGCGGCAGGCCGAGCAGCAGCCCCGGCGCGGCCATCGGTAGCACGCGCTCCTCCAGCAGCCGCTCGCCGGCCGCCACGCCATGGCTGTCGCCGCGCACCTCGACGTCGGCCAGCGGCAGGTCCTGGCCGTCCGAAGGACTCGACAGGAGAATCTCCAGCTCGATTTCCGGACAGGCCTCGGCGAAGGACGCCAGGCGCGGAATCAGGATCTGCCGGGCGAAGGTCGGCGGCGTGCGCAGGGTCAGCCGCTGCTGGCGCTGGACCTGGCGACGATGCAGCGGAACCGCCGCGAGCTGGGCGAGGATCGGCGCGATCTGTTCGAGGTACTCGCGGCCGTGGGAGGTCAGCGCCAGCGAGCGGCCGTCGCGCTGCAACAGGCTCACCCCGAGCATCCCCTCGAGACCGGAAACCCGCTTGCTGGCGGCGCTGCCGGTGATCGACAGGAGTTCGGCGGCGCGCTCGAAGGTACCCAGCCGGGCAGCCGCTTCGAACGCCTGCAACGCTTCGATGGAAGGAAAACGGAAATCGTCGGGATTGAGCATGGGGCAGACTTTACCCGCTGCCCGAGATCAGGGATACCGCGTCAGAGCCGCTGCTCGTTGGCCGCGGCGCGGCGCTCGGGCGCCGCGGAACCGGCGGCACCGCCCCAGGAAGCCTTGCCGGGGCTGTAGACATCCTGTTCGTCGAGGGTCACCAGGCCGCTTTCCACCAGGCGCCCGAGGACCTGGCGGATGCTCACCAGGGACAGCGGCGTACCGGTTTCGGAGAGACGCCGGTGCAGGGTGCGGATCGGCACCCGGCCCTGCTCCCCCGAGGCTTCCCAGAGCGCATCGATCACTTTCAGCCGGGCCAGGCTCATCTTCAGGCCGGCCTCCTTCAACATCTGTTTGACGGGCGAATGGGTCATCGTGACGCTCCTTTCGTGGACGAGTGGGTAGCGGGTCCCCGCCGAAGCCGAGCATCCCTGCTCGCTGCCTGCACGTGTTCCCTGGAACCGGGCGGCTGTGGGCCGCCTCTATGGTTAAAGACGAACGAGCGCGGAAAAACCGTCAGTTTTTTTCCCATCAGATCTGATAGGCATTGCTTATCATTCGCGAATGCTTAGCCGTTGCAGTTGCGAGTCGGCGTCGATCTGCCTGTCGCTGAACGGCAAGGTCTGCCATTGCTGGCGGGAAAACAGCTCGGTCTGGTCGCGGTAGTGCGGCGAGCGCGGATCGCTGGACTGGGAGAAAGCCAGCAACCCGCGAGCCTTGGGCCCTTCCTCGGGGAAGGTCACCAGCTGGATGTAGCTGGTGCCGCCGACCACCTCCAGGTGGTCGCCCTTGCGGACGCTCTGGATCGCGTTGTAGACCCCGAAATGGCCATCGCCGCCGGGAATCGCAATGCGTTCCTGGCCACGGGTGCTCACTTGCAGGTCGCCCCAGCGCGCGCCGTCGGGAATCCCGCTCTTCTCCACCTCCGCCGCCGCGTCCGCCAGCGCCTGGCGCACCTGGGTCGCCACCTGCGGCCGGTCGAGGGCGATGCCTTGCGGCGTATCCAGGGGACGTTGCGCATCGAACGGTTCCTTCCACGCGCCGTCGAGTTCGGCGAAGCGTTGCATGAAGCGCTGGAAGTAGACGAAGCCGCTGCCGCTGTCGAGGTTGGCGCCACGGTCCCACTGCGCCAGGGCCGCGCAGGCGCGGGCAAGGGACTTCTCGCCCTGGTTGTCGCGGCACAGGCGGAGCAGGTCCGGCAGCACCTGGTCGGCGCTGAAGACATGGTTGGCGGTGACCATTTCCTCGAGCGTCTTCGCCTCCAGCGGCTGCTTGCCCTGTAGCCGGCTCAGGGCGTAGCGCGCCCGCGGACCGATGGGTTTCTCCTGGCTGACCAGGGGCGAGAAGCCCTGCAGCGGGCTCGCCGGGTTGGTCAGCCAGGCGCTGTCGTTGGAGTTCTGCACGAAGTCCCTGCGCAACAGCACCGGCAGTTGCGCCGCCGGGGTGATGCCAGCCTGGGCCGCGGCCGGGTCGCGACTCCAGGCACAGCGGCTGTCCTGCCCCTGGAGGGCCGGCAGGCCTTCGGCGACCAGTTGCGGAATGGCGCAGGCGGGAATCAGTTCCGGCTTCAGGTAGGGCACCACCGACTGGTTCATGTACAGGGCGTTGCCCTGCTCGTCCGCGGCCAGGGTGTTGACCCAGGGGATCCCCTGTAGCGCCTCGACGCGCCGGCGCAGGTCGGCGACGTCGCTGGCCTGGTTGATCGAGTACCACTGTTGCAGTACCCGGGTGTTCTCCAGGTTGGCGTCACGCAGCGCATAGGCCTCGCTGCGGTTCCAGTCCAGCTTGCCGGGCCAGACCACCAGCGGGCCGTAGATCGACTGGTAGACCTTGTGCTCGACGCGCGACAGCTTGCCGTCGGCGCCGCGCACCTCAATCGCGACGGACTTCTCCTCCAGCGGCAGCGAACGACCGTCGACCAGGTAGCGCCGCGGGTCCTTCGGGTCCAGCGCCAGGCGATACAGGGTGAAGTGGCTGGAGGTATCCACCGTGTGGGTCCAGGCCAGGTGGCGGCTGAAGCCGATGTTGACCACCGGCAGACCGGGCAGCGAGGCCCCCATCACGTCGAGCCGGCCGGGAATGGTCAGGTGCATCTGGTAGAAACGCATCGCGCCGTTCCAGGGGAAGTGCGGGTTGGCCAGGAGCATGCCCTTGCCGTCCGCCGAACGTTCGCTGCCAACGGCAATGGCGTTGCTGCCGCGCTCCAGGCGGAAGCGCTGGCGCCGCTGCTCGGCGACCTGGAACGCCTGCTCGCCGCTCAGGGCGACCTTCTCCGTGCCGGGCGGCGCGGCGGCCACCAGCGCGTCGGCGAATTGGCCGACCCCGCCTTCGACCAGCAGGCGCCGGGTCAGGCGCAGCAGGTCATCGGTCGCGATGGCCCGCAGCCAGGGCTGGCCAAGGCAACTGGTGGTCTTGCCGTCGGCCTCGCGGAGGAAGCGGTTGAAACCGGCGGCGTAGCCTTCGAGCAACTGGCGTACCGCGGGCGTCTGCGCCTGCCAGAAGGCTTGCAGCGCCTCGGGTTGGTTGAGCCAGGCGTAGAAGATGTCGGACGGCAGGTTGTCCAGCTCGGCCGACGACTTGCCCTCGCTGCCGAAATAGCGCGCCCGCTCGCCGCGCGCGGTGACGATCTCCTCGGCCAGCAGGCAGGCGTTGTCGCGCGCGTAGGCGTAGCCGATGCCATAGCCCAGGCCGCGCTCATCCTTGGCCCGGATGTGCGGCACGCCATAGGCGGTCCAGCGGATGTCCGCGGCCAGCCCGGTCGGCCGCGGCATATCGGCCTGGACCGGCATCATCGAACCCAACAGCATGCCGGCCAGGCCGGTCAGTACGGTACGCATCCCCATCGATGTCGTTTCTCTGCAAAGTGGTGGCCGGAACGGCCGGGACATGCAACGAAAACGCCCTGCGTGCCGGGCATCCCCTGGCGGGGAAACGGGCAACACAGGGCGTGGCGGCGTAGCGCCGATCAGCTGGCCAGGGCGTGCTCGTGCAGGGCGCGGGCCGGAGCGCCGGGCTTCAGGTGCTGGTACAGGGAGCCGGAGATTTCCTCGGCACGCACCGGCAGCACCGACAGCAGGGTGTCGCTGAGGCCATGGCTGGCCTGGCAGAAGCCCTGCATGTAGATCGACGCCTGGCAACGCTGGTCGGTGATCAGACGATAGTTGCGGTCGACCTCGAAGTCCCCGAGGTAGTCGGCCATCGGCTCCAGCAGTTGACGATGCAACTGCCGCTCATAACCGGTGGCGAGGATTACCAGGTCGTAGCGCTGCACGCTCAGTTCGCCATTGGCGGTATTACGCAGCGCCAGCTCGATACCCTCGGCGCCTGCCGTGGCCTTCTCAACCGAGCGCAGGCTACGGAAGGCGTGGCGCGGGACTCCGGAAACCTTCTGGCGATAGAAGATGCCGTAAATACGCTCGATCAGGTCGATATCCACCACTGAATAGTTGGTGTTGTGGTACTCGCGCACCAGGCGCTCACGCTCCGCGCCTTCCTGGTTGTAGATCAGGTCGGTGAACTCGGGCGCGAATACTTCGTTGACGAACGGACTGTCGTCCGCCGGCTTCAGCGCCGAACCGCGCAGGATCAGGTCGACCTGTACCGATGGATAGCTGTCGTTGAGATCGATGAAGGCTTCGGCGGCACTCTGTCCGCCGCCGATGATCGCGACTTTCATCGGCTGGCCGTTGACACAGGGCTGCTTGAGCATGCGTTCCAGATACTGCGAATGGTGGAAGACCCTGCCATCGTCCTTCAGGTGGCGGAACGCCAGGGGAATTCGCGGCGTACCGCCGGCGCTGACCACCACCGAGCGAGTGGTCCGCACAAGCTCCTCGCCTTCGGCGTTGCGCGAAGTCACCCGCAGCGCCTCGACCTTGCGCTCGACCAGCATCGGCTCGACCGACAGCACTTCCTCGCCGTAACGGCTCTGCTCGGCGAAGTGGCCGGCGACCCAGCGCAGATAGTCGTTGAACTCCATGCGGCAGGGGTAGAAGGTGCCCAGGTTGATGAAGTCCACCAGGCGCCCATGTTTGTGCAGGTAGTTGACGAAGGAATAGGGACTGGTTGGATTGCGCAGGGATACCAGGTCCTTGAGGAAGGAAATCTGCAACTCGCTCTGGCTGACCAGGGTATTGCCGTGCCAGCGATAGTCGGCCTGTTTGTCGAGGAACAGGACTTGCAGTTCCCCCTGGGTCCTCGCGCGTTCCTCAAGGGCGATCGCCAGGGCGATGTTCGAGGGGCCGAAGCCGATACCGATAAGGTCGTGAACGACGGCGGTTGCTGTAGCCTGGGTCATTTCCAGTGTCCTCTGGATAGGCTCCCGAAACCGGGGAGCGATAGGTCAAGAGCGGCCCGTAAGGGCGTCTGTTGACTAGGAACGAGGACCGGGAAACGAAATTTAACCGCGCTGGATCAACTGGACTCCCAGGCTTGCATGCGCAGGCGGCAGTGCCTCATCGCATTGACGATGTGCTTTTCCACGAGACTGCGGGAGATATTCAGGTGCGCCGCTATCTCGTTGTGGGAAAGACCTTCCAGCTTGCGCAGGAGGAAGGACTCGCGGCACAGCGGCGGCAGTTCGTTCAGCGCCAGGGTCAAGAGGTCGAGGCGCTGGCGCTGGTCCTCGAGTACCTGGGGGGAAGGCTCGGACATACCCTCCTCCTCGTCGAGGACGTGCAAGGGCTCGGCCTTGCGCACCCGGCTGCGGCGATGCTCGTCGACCGCGAGATTGAGCGCCGTCCGGTACAGGAACGCCCGCGGATGCTCGATTCGCGCTTGACTGGAGCGTTCCAGCACGCGCAAATACGCGTCGTGAGCAACGTCGGCCGCCGCCTGTCGGTCTCCGAGCCTGGCGCTGAGAAAGCGCAACAGCTCCCGATAATGGTTTTCCAAGACAACTCCTGCTCGCTACCGCGTGAGCGCTATCCTTGACAGAATGGGAAACCCCACAGGCGATGTTGGCAGCCTGAAATCATTAAATTTATAATAATTCTCATCCAGCTTTAAAGCCTTGCCATCGAACAGAGACGACAGGGCGCAAACGGAACCCTCGATGAAGACACCCCTCCCCGCCGACAGCGACACCTTGGTCCAGGACGCCGCACACTGGTGCATGCGCCTGCATGCCGAGGACTGTAGCGAGGAAGAGCGTGCCGAGTTCCGTCGCTGGCTGGCGAGCGATCCGAGGCACGCCGACGAATACGCAGCAATGGAAGAAATCTGGCAACTCAGCGAATTGCTGCCCCGCCGCTCCGACACCCCGGCGGCCGCCCCGGCCTGGCCGCGCCCGCGTACTACCCGCAGGCGCCACTGGAGAAACCAGGCGCGAGCTGCCGCGCTCGCTCTGTTCCTGCTCCCCGCCTCGGCCTACCTGGGCTGGTTGCAGGGCTGGATTCCCTCCAGCTATCAACGCTACACGGCGCAGGACAATATCCGCCACGTCACCCTCCCCGACGGCAGCGAGGTAGAACTGGATCTCAAGACCCACCTCAGCTTCGCCAACTTCAGGGACATCCGCCGCGTCGTACTGGACAACGGCGAGGCCTATTTCCATGTCACCCACGATACGGCCCACCCCTTCGTGGTCAGGGCCGGCAAGGGTTCGATCACCGTCACCGGGACCCGCTTCAACGTCTGGAAGTACCAGGACAACGTCGTCGTCACCGTGACCGAAGGCTCGGTGAAGGTCCGCAGCGAAGGCTCGGGCAACGACAGCAGCCTGACCCCGGGCATGCAGGCCAGCTACTACCCCGGGCTGCTGCAACCGCTGGTCGAGGCGGTCGATACCCGTCAGGCACTGGCCTGGCGCGAAGGCCGCCTGATTCTCGACGACCTGCCGCTGGCTCAGGCCCTACCGCTGATCAACCGCTACCTGGAGCATCCGCTGGTCCTCACCGACAAGACCAGCGCCGAACTGCGCATCGGCGGCATCTACAGCACCCGCGAGATACGCAACCTGGTGGAGGCCCTGCCGAAGGTCCTGCCGGTGGATCTCGAGCACCGCGACGACGGCAGCATCCGCATCAGCAGCCGTTACGCCCAGCTCTGATCCGACGCTAAATTATCCGCTTCCGCCTTCGTATACCTGGGAGCGCCAGCCCGCCCGACATACAGCGGCGGTCTCTCCACGCACCGGCCGGATTCCCGAATGAGACGAACCCGTAGTACTCGTCGCGCACTGCTCGTCGCAGTCTGCCTCAGCCCCCTGATCGCCCTGGCCGCCTGGCAGGCCTATCCGTTCCGCAGCAACAGCTTCGATACCGTGAGCGTCAGCCGCGGCAGCATCGAGAGCAGCGTCTCGGCGCTCGGCACCCTGCAACCGCGGCGCTACGTCGACGTCGGCGCCCAGGCCTCCGGGCAGATCCGCAAGTTGCACGTCGAGGCCGGGGACGATGTGACGGAAGGCCAGTTGCTGGTCGAGATCGACCCCTCCACCCAGCAGGCCAAGGTCGATGCCGGCCGCTATTCGATCGAGATGCTCAAGGCCCAGCTGGCCGAGCAACGTGCCCAGTACACCCTCGCCCGCCAGCAGTACCAGCGCCAGCAGCGGCTGGCCGCCGGCGGCGCGACGCGTACCGAGGACGTGCAGAGCGCCCAGGCGCAGATGCTCGCCACCCAGGCACGGATCGAGATGTACCAGGCGCAGATCCGCCAGGCCCAGGCCTCGTTGCGCAGCGACGAAGCCGAACTCGGCTATACCCGCATCTACGCGCCGATGTCCGGCACGGTGGTGGCGGTCGATGCGCGCGAAGGCCAGACCCTCAATGCCCAGCAGCAGACCCCGTTGATCCTGAGGATCGCCAAATTGTCGCCGATGACCGTCTGGGCCCAGGTTTCGGAAGCCGACATCGGCCGGGTCAAGCCCGGCATGCCGGCCTACTTCACGACCCTCAGCGGCGAAGGCCGGCGCTGGACCGGCAAGGTCCGGCAGATCCTCCCGGTGCCGCCCAAGCCGCTGGACCAGAGCAACCAGGGCGGCGGCAGCCCCACCAGCGGCAGCGGCGGGCAGAGCGGCAGCGGCCGGGTGGTGCTGTATACCGTGCTGGTCGACGTGGACAACGGCGACCACCAACTGATGGCGGAAATGACCGCCCAGGTGTTCTTCGTCGCCGCCACCGCGGAAAACATCCTCACCGCGCCGGTCGCCGCCATCCACGACGACGGCAAGGGCGGCCAGGTCGCCTGGGTGGTCGGCAGCAATGGCAAGCCGCAGAGCCGCCAGATCAGGACCGGCATCAGCGACCGCCTGCGGGTACAGGTGCTTGCCGGCCTGGAGGAAGGCGACCGCCTGTTGATGGCCGCTCCCGACGGCAGCGACAGCTGATGGAAAACGCCACGCAACCCGTCCCCCTGATCGAACTGCGCGACATCCGCAAGCGCTACGGCGGCAATGGCACTCCGGAAGTCGAGGTACTCAAGGGCGTATCGCTGTCGATCCACGCCGGCGAGTTCGTCGCCATCGTCGGCGCCTCCGGCTCCGGCAAGTCGACCCTGATGAACATCCTCGGCTGCCTCGACCGGCCCAGCTCCGGCAGCTACCACTTCGCCGGCCACGACGTCGCCGAACTGGACAGCGACGAGCAGGCCTGGCTGCGCCGCGAGGCATTCGGCTTCGTGTTCCAGGGCTATCACCTGATCCCCTCCGCCTCGGCCCAGGAAAACGTCGAGATGCCGGCGATCTACGCCGGCACCCCGGCGAGCGAGCGGCACACCCGCGCGCGGGCCCTGCTCGAGCGCCTGGGCCTGGCAGAGCGCACTGCCAACCGTCCGCACCAGTTGTCCGGCGGCCAGCAGCAGCGGGTATCGATCGCCCGCGCGCTGATGAACGGCGGCCATATCATCCTCGCCGACGAACCCACCGGCGCCCTCGACAGCCACAGCGGCGCGGAAGTCATGGCGCTGCTCGACGAGCTGGCCAGCCAGGGCCACGTGGTGATCCTGATCACCCACGACCGCGACGTCGCCGCCCGCGCCAAGCGCATCATCGAGGTGCGTGACGGCGAGATCGTCAGCGACAGCGCCAACGACGAGCGCCCGGCGCACCCGAGCGCCGGCGTCGAGCGCCACCTGCAGGCCGACGATCTCAGCCAGCGCCTCGCCGAGGGCAGCAGCGAACCCTCGGGGGCCTGGCGCGCCGAACTGCTGGAGGCGGTGCGCGCCGCCTGGCGGGTGATGTGGATCAATCGGTTCCGCACCGCGCTGACCCTGCTCGGGATCATCATCGGCGTCGCCTCGGTGGTGGTCATGCTCGCCGTCGGCGAGGGCAGCAAGCGCCAGGTGATGGCGCAGATGGGCGCGTTCGGCTCGAACATCATCTATCTCAGCGGCTACTCGCCGAACCCGCGCGCGCCGATGGGCATCGTCAGCAGCGACGACGTCGCCGCCATCGCCACCCTGCCCCAGGTGAAGAAGGTCATGCCGGTGAACGGCGGCGAGCTGGTGGTGCGCTACGGGAACATCGACTACCACGCCTACGTCGGCGGCAACAACACCGACTTCCCGGAAATCCTCAACTGGCCGGTGGCCGAGGGCAGCTACTTCACCGAGCGCGACGAAGACGCCGCCACCACGGTCGCGGTGATCGGCTACAAGGTGCGCAAGAAGCTGTTCGGCAGCGCCAACCCGATCGGCCGCTACATCCTCATCGAGAACGTGCCGTTCCAGGTCATCGGCGTGCTCGCCGAGAAAGGCTCCAGCTCCGGCGACAAGGATGCCGACAACCGCATCGCCATCCCCTACTCCGCTGCCAGCATCCGCCTGTTCGGCACGCGCAACCCCGAGTACGTGATCATCGCCGCCGCCGACGCCCAGCGCGTGCACCAGGCCGAACGCGCCATCGACCAGTTGATGCTGCGCCTGCACCGCGGCCAGCGCGACTACGAGCTGACCAACAACGCGGCGATGATCCAGGCCGAGGCGAAGACCCAGAACACCCTGTCGCTGATGCTCGGCTCGATCGCCGCGATCTCCCTGCTGGTAGGCGGGATCGGCGTGATGAACATCATGCTCATGACCGTGCGCGAACGCACCCGCGAGATCGGCATCCGCATGGCCACTGGCGCCCGCCAGGGCGATATCCTCCGCCAGTTCCTCACCGAGGCGGCGATGCTCTCGGTGGTCGGCGGCCTGGCCGGGATCGCCCTGGCCCTGTGCATCGGCGGCGTGCTGCTGCTCGGCCAGGTCGCGGTGGCCTTTTCCCTGTCGGCCATCGTCGGCGCCTTCAGTTGCGCGCTGGTCACCGGCCTGGTGTTCGGCTTCATGCCGGCGCGCAAGGCCGCCCAGCTGGACCCGGTGGCCGCCCTGGCCAGCCAATGACGGATATGTCCATGAAGAATCTCTCCCTGATTTCCGCCTGCCTGCTGCTCGGCGCCTGCGGCAGCACGCCGGCGCCCCTCGACAGCGGCCTGGCCGCGCCCAGCCAGTGGCGCTACCTGGCGGCCGGGCGCAGCGATGCCAGCGACATCCGCCAGTGGTGGAAGGCCTTCGGCGCGCCGGAACTGGACAGCCTGCTGCAACGCGCCCTGCTGAACAGCCAGGACCTCGGCGCGGCGGTGGCCCGCGTACGCCAGGCCCAGGCCTCGGCGGTGATCGCCGGCGCGCCGTTGCTGCCGGAGCTGAATGCGACGCTCGGCGCCAGCCGGCAGAAACTCCTGCGCGACTCGGGCTACAGCGGTACCGACGCGACCTCCGACAACGATGCCGTCGACTCCTTCTCCGCCGGCCTCAGCGCCAGCTACGAAGTGGACTTCTGGGGCGGTCGCCGGGCTGCCTACCGCAGTGCCCTGGAAAGCCTCAAGGCCAGCGAGTACGACCGCGCAACGGTAGAGCTGACCCTGCTCTCCGGCGTCGCCAACAGCTACCTGCAGGTATTGGCGCTGCGCGAACAGCAGCGCATCGCCAGGCTCAACCTGGACAACGCCGAGCACGTCCTGCGCCTGGTGGAGACCCGCCATGCCGCGGGCTCGGCCACCGCCCTGGAGGTCGCCCAGCAGAGCAGCCTGGTCGCCAGCCAGCGCAAGCAGCTGCCGCTGCTCGAGCAGCAGGCCCATGAGGCGCTGATTACCCTGGCCACCCTGATCGGCGAGCCGGTGCAGGCGCTACAGGTGGCCGAGCGGCCTTTCGACAGCCTGCGCTGGCCGGAGACCGGAGCGGGCCTGCCGAGCGAACTGCTCAGCCGCCGTCCCGATATCGCCAACGCCGAAGCGCAACTGGCCGCGGCCCAGGCCGACGTGCAGGTGGCGCGCGCGGCGCTGTTCCCCAAGCTGACCCTGAGCGCCTCGCTGTCGTCCGGCGCCAACCGCGCCGCCGACACTTTCCGCAACCCCTATTACAACCTGGGCGCCAACCTGCTCGCCCCGATCTTCAACCACGGCCGCCTGCGCGCCGAGCGCGACCGCAGCCTGGCGCGCCAGGAAGAACTGCTGGAAACCTACCGCAAGGCGATCCTCACCGCCTTTGCCGACACCGAACGCTCGCTGAACAGCATCGACGGCCTCGACCGCCAGTTGCACTGGCAGCAGCAGGAGCTGGAGCAGGCGCAGCGCGCCTTCGATCTCTCCGACAGCCGCTACCAGGCCGGCGCGGAAACCCTGCTGACGGTCCTCGAAACGCAACGCACGCTGTACGCGGCGCAGGATGCCGCCGTGCAACTGCGACTGGCCCGCCTGCAGGCCTCGGTCGGCCTGTACAAGGCCCTCGGCGGCGGCTGGCAGAGCGACCGCCAGGGTCTCGCGCGGAAAGACTGAGGCCCGCGTTGCGCGGGCCTCCTCCATCCTTACTCGCTCTTTCGCCGTTCAGCGCCTGAGCTGGTCGCGCGCCAGCTTCAGGTTGCGCGCGTACCAGGGCCGCCGCGGCGCACGCTTGAGCCAGCCGCTCAACTGGTCTTCTTCGCTGAAGATGATGCGCAAAGCCAGCTTCATGGTTTCCACGTCCAGCTCCACCGAGTTGCTGCTCGCCTGGACATCCGAAAGCCCGCATCCATGGGTCGCCGGGCCCAGCCAGGGATCGCCGACCTCGACCCATCGACCAGGCGCGAACCATTGGATGCCCTCCACTTCGCGACGCTGCACTTCGCCAGGATGGAAACGCTCGTGGGCGCGATACCAGTCCTCGATGCGGTCGTCGATCCAGCCGTGGAACGACCAGAACACCGGATTCACATGGGAGGAAAACGGGTCGCCGAGGAAGTCGTTCTCCGGGCGGAACCAGCGCGGGGAAAAATCCGATGGTACCCGGTCGCTCATCACCGGCGCGCCGTTGGAAGGATCGCGAGTCACCGAAGCCCAGCGCATATGCAGCCAGTCGTGCATGCCCAGCTCCATCTCCGAGCCGAACTGACCGAGCGTCAGTTTCGCCAGGTATTCCGGGTCCTGGTATTGCGACTCCCAGACCAGGAAATTGGCGTGATAGCCCTCGGCGCTTTTCAGCCCACGCAGCCACTCGGTGTATTCGTCGTCGTCCACCGCGACCCAGGCCGGCGGGACGGAACAGCCGTCAGGGTTGTCGAAGTAGCGCAGGAAGCCGACCCGGTCGTGGGCCAGCGGTACGCCCGGCAGCGGCAGGCGCCGCCAGGACGGCAGGTCCTGCATCGAGCGCGCGGTATGCAGCATGTGCCGGTGCATGAAGAAGAAGTCGATACCGGAAGCATTGCGGTCCTTGTGACGACCACGGGCGTCACGCTCGCGGTCCAGTGGGCCAGGCTGCCAGCCGACGCCGCGCAGGGCGTTGCGCTGCTTCTCGGAAAGTCGATGCCACTTGTCCCGCGAGGCATGCCAGAGCTGGTGGAAGAGGCGATGCTGCGGCGAGATCAGCCAGGCGAGCAAGCGTTCGTTGAGGCCGATGCGCTCGCGAGCCAGCGGAAACGGGCGCTTGACCGCCACGAAGCGGAAATCCTCCTGCGCTTGCAGTGGCGAGCGCACGAGGCGCTCGATGCGACCGCTGAGGGTGCCATCGCCGGCATTGGCCAGATTGTCCCAGACCTCGTCGAAGACCGCCGAGCAATCGTAGCTCGGGGTCATCGAGGCGGTGTTGCCGTCCACCAGGCGCCAGCGGATGCGCGCGGAGCGCGCACCGACCAGGTCGCCAAGCAGGCGGAAGCGCGGTTCCTGCGGCCCTCTCAGGCGCTCCGGAGTATCCAGGTATCCGATCAGGCCCAGCCCCCTGGGCGCCACGTCGAGCACCAGCTCCAACCCCTCCAGCGGTAACCCCGGCAGGCCGGCGTCGGTGCCGAGCAGGCGCAGGTCCCAGATACCGCGCAGGCGGTCGCCCAGGCGCATGGCCTCGGTGGCGGCCAGGTCCAGCGTCGCTTCGCCGGGCGTGGCCGGGTGCTCCTCGTCTTCGCGCAGGCGGGCCAGATGACGATGTGTGTAGTAAGCCACCGGCAGGGCAGCCGCTCCGGTGAGCGCCAAACCCGCCATGAATCCGCGTCGAGAAACCGTCATCGTCCTACCTGTTCAGCCATGAAGCTCGCTTTATCCAGCTAGAACGTTCCGTCCATCGGCAAATTTACCGGAGCCGGCGTCGCTGGCGGCACCCGGCGAATTCGTCGGCCCGCTAAATTTTCCGTCCCTGCCCTCGTCCCACCCTGACAGGTGCCCCGCTCTGCAATGCGGAACGACCGGCGTCCACCGATTTCGAACCTGACTGGGACGGCAATGACTAGAACTCGCAAAAGAACGGCGCTTTACCTCGGCCTGCCACTGCTCATCGTCCTGCTGGCCGCCGGCGGCTGGCTGGCCTGGACCCAGTGGCTGGGCAGCGCCGGCTACCCGCGCAAGGTCATGCAACACGCAGAGGAGTTGCACGAACGCATCCTCTCCTTCGACAGCCGGATCACCGTGCCGCTGGACTTCGGCACCACCGGCAACGAGGTGGACAAGGACGGACCGGGCCAGTTGGATCTGGTCAAGGCTGGCCGCGGGCGCCTGTCCGGCGCTGCCCTGGCGATCTTCGGCTGGCCGGAGATGTGGAACGGCCCGAACGCGCCACACAAGCCGACCCCGGGATTCGTCGACGAGGCTCGTCACCAGCAGGAAATTCGTTACAAGATTCTCACCGGCATGGTCCGCGACTTCCCCAACCAGGTCGGCATCGCCTACTCCCCCGAGGACTTCCGCCGCCTGGCCATGGAAGGCAAGTTCGCCATCGTCATGAGCATGCTCAACGCCTACCCGCTGGGCGACGACCTGTCCCAGCTGGACAAATGGGCCGCCCGCGGCGTGCGCATGTTCGGCTTCAATTATGTCGGCAACAACGACTGGTCCGACTCTTCCCGTCCCTTGCCGTTCTTCAACGACACGGCGGATGCCCTGGGCGGCCTCTCCCCGCTAGGCAAGCAGGCGGTCGAACGGCTCAACGATCTCGGGGTGATCATCGACGTCTCGCAGATGTCGACCAAGGCCCTGGAACAGGTCGCCGCCCTCAGCCGCGCGCCCATCGTCGCCTCGCACTCCGCGCCGCGTGCCCTGGTGGACATCAAGCGCAACCTCAGCGACCACGAGATGCAACTGATCAAGGACAGCGGCGGCGTGATCCAGGTGGTCGGTTTCCCCGCCTACCTGCGTCCGCTGAGCAAACCGACCCTGGACAAGCTCAACGCCCTGCGCGCGCGCTTCGACCTGCCACCCCTGGAAGGCCTGGACTATGCGCTGATGCCGGGCGATCCGATCATCACCATCTGGCCGGAACAACGCTTCGGTGAATACGCCAGCGCCCTCTACGGCATCCTGGAGGAGGAGCCCAAGGCCGGCCTCAAGGAACTGGTGGACGCCATCGACTACACGGTGAAGAAGGTCGGCATCGACCACGTGGGCATCAGCTCGGACTTCAACGACGGTGGCGGCGTGGACGGCTGGAAGGATGTCAGCGAAATCCGCAACGTCACTGCCGAACTGATCACCCGCGGTTATTCCGATGCCGACATCGCCAAGCTCTGGGGAGGCAACTTCCTGCGCGCCTGGGGCGAAGTGCAAAAACGCGCCAAGCCGACAGCTACCCCCTGACCACGCCGCAACGGACCTCCCGATGAACGACCGTCGTACCTTTCTCAAGCAGGCCGGCATTCTCGCCGCCGGCCTGCCGCTGCTTTCCGCTGCCCAGTCGCTCCGCGCCGAAGGCGCACCGAGCGACGCCGGCAATAAGTGGAAAGCGCTGCGCCAGCAATTCGATCTCGACCCGCAGTATCTGCACTTCGCAAACTTCCTCCTCACCTCACACCCTCGGCCGGTGCGGGAGGCCATCGAGCGCCTGCGGGTCCGCTTCGACCGCAACCCGGGCGAAGCGGTGGACTGGCATCGCGAGGAAATCTGGAAATACGAGGACGAGGCTCGCGCCTGGGCAGGTCGCTACTTCGCCGTGCAACCTGGCCAGGTGGCGCTCACCGGCAGCACCACCGACGGCCTGGCGGCGATCTACGGCGGCCTGCTGGTGCAGCCGGGCAAGGAGATCCTGACCTCCTCCCACGAGCACTACTCCACCTACACCACCCTGGAATACCGGCACAAGCGCATGGGTACCCAGGTCCGCGAGTTCCCGCTGTTCAAGGACCCGCATCGGGTTTCCGCCGACGAGATCCTGTCCAGCATCGCCGCTCAGATCCGCCCGCAGACCCGGGTGCTGGGCATGACCTGGGTGCAGTCGGGCAGCGGCGTGAAGCTGCCGATCCGCGAGATCGGCAAGCTGGTGCGCGAACTCAACCAGAAGCGCGACGAGCAGGACCGGATCATCTACGTGGTCGACGGCGTGCATGGTTTCGGCGTGGAAGACGTCAGCTTCGCCGACTTCGACTGCGACTACTTCATCGCCGGCACCCACAAGTGGCTGTTCGGTCCGCGTGGCACCGGGGTCATCATCGCCCGCTCGGAACAGCTCCAGGAGCACCTGGTGCCGAGCATCCCGACCTTCTCCCGCGCCGACAACTTCGGCACCCTGATGACCCCTGGCGGCTACCACGCCTTCGAACATCGCCTGGCCCTGGGCACGGCCTTCGAGCTGCACCTGCAGTTGGGCAAGGCCGAGGTCCAGGCGCGTATCCACCAGCTCAACGCCTACCTCAAGCAGCGCCTGGGCGAGCATCCCAAGGTCCGCCTGGTCACGCCGACCAGCCCCGAGCTGTCTTCGGGCTTCACCTTCTTCCGCGTCGAAGGCCGCGATTGCGAGGCGGTCGCCAAACACCTGATGGCGCACCGGGTAATCAGCGACGCCGTGGATCGCGATGTCGGCCCGGTGGTGCGCCTGGCGCCGAGCCTGCTGAACGACGAGGCGGAGATCGACCGGGTGCTGGAAATCCTCGCCCCGCAACTCGCCTGACCCCTTTCGCCACTCAACGAGAACCGCCATGCACGCATTATCGCCCCTGGCCCTGGCCGCACTGATCGTCGCCACCGCCCCCGCCTTCGCCGACGAAGCGAAGAAACCCGGCACGGTGTTCAAGGATTGCAAGGACTGCCCGGAGATGGTCGTACTGCCCGCCGGCAGCTTCACCATGGGCACCCCGGACGACGAGGTCGGCCGCCAGCCCGACGAGGGCCCGCTGCACGACGTGACCTTCGCCAAGCCGTTCGCCATCAGCCGCTACCAGGTCACCGCCGGCGAACTGGACGCCTACCTGAAAGCCACCGGCGTCAAGCTGGCCGACGGCGATACCCGCCCCGGCCGCGAATGCATCGCCGGCAAGCCGCGCTACCAGCAAGGCCCTCGCCAGCCGGCGGTGTGCGTCGACTACAACGACGTGAAGAACTACGCCGCCTGGCTGTCGAAGAAGACCGGCAAGCACTACCGCATGCTCAGCGAGGCCGAGCGCGAATACGGCGCCCGCGCCGGCAGCGCCGGCCCCTTCCCCTTCCCGTTCGACGAAGGCAAGGAATACAGCATCGCCAAGCACGCCAACACCTACGGCGCCAGCGATGGCTACAACTTCACCTCGCCGGTGGGCAGCTTCCCGCCCAACGCCTTCGGCGTCTACGACATGCACGGCAACGTCTACGAGTGGGTCGCCGATTGCTGGCACGACCACTACAACGGCGCGCCGAGCGACGGCAGCGCGTGGATGGAGGACAAGTGCGAGCTGGTGCAGATCCGCGGCAACGACTGGGGAGAAGCACCGATCTTCTCGCGCTCGGGCAATCGCAACAATGCCTACCCCGACGCCCGTGGCGACTGGATAGGTTTCCGCGTGGCCCGCGAACTCTGAGGCGGACGAAGAAAGGCCGGAGCGACGCGGGTCGCTCCGGCCTTTGCGCATCCGCGACCAGGCGTTTTCAGTCCTTCTCGGCCAGCAGCGCCAGGCCTTCGTGCAAGGCCGGGAACAGACTGTCGTTGAAGTTGTTCCAACGCAGCTCGAGGATGGTGTCGTCGGGAGATATCTTCGTTTTCAGCACGTCGTGGAAGACCTCGCCGGAATCGATGCCGTTGTCCACGTAGTGGAACGAGGCGCCGGTCAGGTACAAGGGTTCGACCGGTACGCTTTCCATCGTCGCCCAGTCGACGATCTTCTCACCCCGCGCACCATGCAATGCATCCAGGGTCGCCCAGGCGCCGCGCCGTTGGTAGGGCGAGTCGGCGCGCGTGACCCCGGGATGGATATTCATGATCCGTCGGGCGAATGGCGCCCCGGGCCGCACCAGCTCATCGAGGATGACCAGCAGGCCGTCGAGGACGACGACCTCGGCGCGCAGCTCGACCAGCGTCTCGTACAGGCGTCGTTCGAAGTCGCGCTTGCCGGCCACATGCTCCGCGCTCCCGCGCGGGTGGCGACGGTAGGTGGAAGGCACGTTCAGCAGCAGATCGTTCATGCGCCGCCCCTGTACCTCCAGTTCCGCCGGGTAGAACCACTGCTGTCCAGGCCGGTAGGCGAATCCGTAGTCCTCGATCTTCTGCTGGTCGCGGGGCAGTTCCGGGTCGTCGTCGTAGATCACCCCGACCAATTCGTAGGCGTCCCCCAGCGCCGTCCGGTTCAGCGATTCGGCGAGAAACTCCAGCGGGGACTTCATGTAGCGCAGCTCGCCCTTGTAGGCCACCTGTTGTCCGGCCTTGTCGGCGGCGGCGTTTCTCAGGGACCAGATATAGGCTAATTTCCTTTTCGTCATCTCGTCTTTCTCAGGGAATGGGTCGGACTTGAGCGCGTGCTCCGGCACAGTGTTGGACTCGACAAGGGCTTCCCGGGGAACCCGCTCGAGCGTCGCTCTCACTTAAACGCAACGAACGGCCGGCCGCCGAATTTATCGTCCCCTGCGCTTTTGCCGGACGCCTCGGCGAAGCAGCGCCACAGGCTAAATTTCCCCTCCCCGGCCTCGTCTTCAGGGCAGGCGCGAGCGTGCGCCACTCCGCCATTCGCCTCTCTGCCCTTGCGTCCAGTCGGCCGCGCCGAGGAAACCCCATGTCCGCAACACCCCGTAGCGCCACTCGCGAACTCCTGAGCATTCTCAAACCCTTCTGGCCAGCGCTCAGCCTGTCGATCGGACTGGGTATCGTCGGCGGCCTGGCCATCACCGCGCTGCTCACCTCGATCAACCGCGTACTGAACGCCGAGGGCGGCATGACCAGCGGCATGATGCTGGCTTTCAGCGCGATCTGCGCGCTGGCCCTGCTCAGTTCGATCCTGTCCAACATCGGCACCAACTACGTCGGCCAGAAGGTCATCGCCCGGCTGCGCAAGACCCTCGGTGGCCGGGTGTTGTCCGCCCCGATCGAACAACTCGAACGCTATCGCACGCACCGCCTGATCCCGGTGCTCACCCACGACATCGATACGGTCAGCGATCTTGCCTTCGGCCTGCCGCAACTGGTGATCTCCCTGACCGTGACCCTTGGCTGCCTGGGCTACCTGGCCACCCTGTCGCTGCCGATGTTCCTGGTCGCCGCCAGCGCCGTGGTGCTCGGCACCATCGCCCAGTACATCGCCCGCGGCTATGGAATGGCCGGTTTCGAAGCGGCGCGCGAAGAGGAAGACCTGCTGCAGAAGCACTACCGCGGCATGGCCGAGGGAGCCAAGGAGCTGCGCATCAACCGCCCGCGCCGGCAGCGCCTGCACGGGCGTCTGCTGGACGAGACCGTGGAGCGCATCTGCCGCCTGCAGGTGCGTTCGGTGAATATATTCCTCACTGCCAGCACCTTCGGTTCGCTGCTGTTCTTCGTGGTCATCGGCACCGCCCTGGCGGTCCAGACCTGGTGGCCGACCTCCGACCGCAGCGTGCTCAGCGGCTTCGTCATGACCCTGCTGTTCATGAAGGGGCCGCTGGAAAGCGTACTCAGCCTGTTGCCGCTGATCAGTCGCAACCGTATCGCCCTGCGCCGGATCGCCGAACTCAACGAGCAGTTCTCCAATCCCGAACCCTACCTGCTGCTCGAGAACGACGCCTCCAGACCGGCTCAAGAGGTGCGCAGCATCGAGTTGCGCGATGTCGGCTACAGCTATCCGGGCGTGCCGGGCTCGACGCCCTTCCGCTTCGGCCCGGTCAACCTGACGATCCGCCCGGGAGAGATCCTCTTCATCGTCGGCGAGAACGGCTGCGGCAAGACCACCCTGATCAAGCTGTTGCTCGGGCTGTACACGCCCCACGAGGGCTCGCTGCTGCTCAACGGAGAGGAAGTGACGGCACAGGCGCGCGACGACTATCGTCAGCTGTTCACCACCGTGTTCGCCGACTACTACCTGTTCGACGACCTCGTCGACGGCGAGCAACAGTTGCCGGAAGAAGCCGGGCGCTACCTGAAGCGCCTGGAAATCGCCCACAAGGTCAGCGTCAGCGACGGCAGCTTCACCACCACCGACCTCTCCACCGGCCAGCGCAAGCGCCTGGCGCTGGTCAATGCCTGGATCGAGAAGCGCCCGGTGCTGGTCTTCGACGAATGGGCCGCCGACCAGGATCCCACCTTCCGCCGGATCTTCTATACCGAGCTGCTTCCCGAGCTGAAGCGAATGGGCAAGACCATCATCGTGATCTCCCATGACGACCGCTACTTCGACAGCGCCGACCAACTGCTGCGTCTGGCCGGCGGTCGAGTGGTCGAGGAGCTGCAACCGGCCTGAAGTGCTCTGCCTGCGAACACGGAAAAAACGATTTTTGTTTTCCGGTTTCGCGCCGACCAAACGTCTCAATGGGAAACCAAATAACAATTATTCCCAATCATGACATCCATAAGAGTACTAGAGAGCATGCCAGCACTCCGCACACTCCCCCGTTTCACCAAGGCTCTAGTGATGCGCAACACCCTGACGCTGCATCCGCGCCTGAGCACCGCCGCCCTGGCCATGGCCCTGTTGGCGCCGATCGCCAGCCAGGCCGAAGCGCAGAAGATCCAGTTCGACATCGGCGCCCAGTCCCTGCCCAGCGCCCTGCGCCAGTTCGGCCAGCAGAGCCAGTTGCAGGTGCTTTACAGCGCCGATGAAGTGCAAGGCCTGCGCAGCAACCCGGTCCGCGGCCAACTGAGCGTCGAGGCGGCTCTCGCCGAACTTCTCCGCGGTACCGGCGCCAGCTACAGCCTGCAAGGCTCCAGCGTTACCATCAGCGCCCAGCGCTCGGCGGACTCGGTGGACCTCGGCGACATTACCGTCACCAGCCAGGAGTCGGCCTGGGGCCACGTCAACGGCTACGTGGCCAAGCGCAGCGGTACCGGCACCAAGACCGACACCCCGCTCAAGGAAATCCCCCAGACCATCAACGTGGTCACCCAGGACGAGATCAAGGCGCGCGGTTCGCAGACCGTCACCGAGGCCCTGCGCTACACTCCGGGGATCACCGGCGGCGGCTTCGCCGACCGGGTGAAGATCTTCGACGAGCCGACCTCGCGCGGCTTCAGCCCGGCGCCGATGTACCTCGACGGCCTGCACATGCCCTACGGCGGCGGCAGTACCGGCGGTGCCCTGCAGATCGACCCCTATACCCTGGAACGCATCGAGGTGCTGAAGGGGCCGGCCTCCGTGCTCTTCGGCCAGAACCAGCCTGGCGGCATCGTCAACATGGTATCCAAACGCCCAACGGCCGAACCGATCCATGAGGTGGTGCTCGGCGGCGGCAGCCAGGACCGCCGCTACGGCGCTTTCGACGTCGCCGGCGCGCTCGACGAACAGGGCACTTATCTCTACCGCATAACCGGCGTAGGCCGGGACATCAACTCGGAGATCGACTATGCCGAGCAAAAACGCTTCATGCTGGCACCGAGCTTTACCTGGAACCCCAACGAGCAGACCAGCCTGACCTTCTACGGCCAGTACCAGAAGGACAACGACGTACCCGAAGCCCAGGGCCTGCCGGCCTACGGCACGGTGTTCAGCACGCCCAACGGGCGGATCAAGCGCAGCACCTTCATCGGCGAGCCGGGGCTGAACTCCTACGACCGCGACCAGTTCGTCGTCGGCTACGAGTTCAGCCACGAGTTCAACGATGTCTGGACCTTCAAGCAGAACACCCGCTACGCCTATGTCGACGACCAGTACGTGGCCCCTCTGCACGGCTACCGCTTCGTTCCCAACCCGAACACCGGCGCCAACGACCAGCGCTATACCACCCGCTATGGTGTCGACTGGTCCCAGACCAACAAAGTGTTCGGCATGGACAACATTCTCCAGGCCAAGTACAAAACCGCCGATATCGAACACACCTCGCTGATCGGCCTGGACTACTACCACTCCAATTCGAAATTTCTCGGACTGTACTCCTACGAAGCAGCATCGCCGATCATCGATCTATACAAACCGGTCTACGGCAAGCCATTCACCTTCGGCAGCCCATATCGCTGGGATCGGACCATCAGGCAGACCGGCGTCTATCTGCAGGACCAGATGAAGTGGAACCAATGGTTCCTGACGCTCGGCGGCCGCTACGACTGGGCGGAAACCGACAGCAAGGAGACGGCCGGACATTCGAACGCCAAGGATGAGAAGTTCAGCGGCCGCGCCGGCTTCGGTTATGAATTCTCCAACGGCATCACCCCGTACGTGAGCTATTCCGAGTCGTTCCAGCCCGTAAGCGGCTATAACCTGGACCAGAACTCGAAAGCCTTCAAGCCGACCACCGGCAAGCAGTACGAGGCGGGGATCAAGTACCAGCCGCCGGGACAAGACAGCTTCATCCAGGCATCGGTCTACCAGATCGATCAGAAAAACGTCCTGACCACCAATCTCGAGAACCCGAACTTCTACAATCAATCGGCCGCCATGCGCTCCAAGGGCTTCGAACTGGAAGGCAAGGCGAGTCTGACCAACAACCTGGGCATCATCGCGTCATTCTCGCGAAACGACGTCAAGTACACCAAGGACAACGATGGTCGCGAAGGACGTCATCCCGCGGGCACTCCGCCGATGACCGCCGCCGTCTGGCTGGACTACACCCTCGGCGGGGATACCGTGCTCGCCGGCCTCGGCGCGGGGATCGGCGCGCGCTACACCCGCGGCAGCGACGGCACCGATACCGCCGACAACCACTTCACCATCCCCTCCTATACCCTGTACGACGGCAAGCTGTCCTACGACTTCGAGAAATCCCCGCTGCGCCTGAAAGGCCTGAAACTCCAGGTCAACCTGGAAAACATCGAGGACAAGAAGTACGTCAGCCGCTGCGCCGGCATCTGGGACTGCTACTACGGCCAGGGCCGCACCATCACCTCCGACTTGACCTACAACTGGTAAGGCATCCGGGGGAAGGCCAGCGGCCTTCCCTCTTCATCAGTGCGAACGCTCTACGAAAAAGCCCCGCCAGATCGTCTGACGGGGCTTTTTCACGAGGGATGGCGGTGCTCAGGTCGCCAAGGCCGCCACCAGCGCGTCGGCGATCATGTCCTTGGCGTCGTCCGCCTCGTCGACGATCGCACCCATGCGCAGGAAATCGTGGGTCATCCCCGGATAGACACACAACTCCACCCGGGCGCCGCCCTGGCGCAGGTGCTCGGCATAGGCGATGCCCTCGTCATGCAGCGGGTCGCACTCCGCGACCAGCAGCAACGTCGGCGCCAGGTCAGCCGGCACCACGCCGAGCAGCGGCGAGAAACGCGGGTCCTGACGGTCCTCGGGGCTACGCTGGTAGTGCTGGTAGAACCACTCCAGGCTGTCCTTCTCCAACAGGTGGCCAACGGCGTAACGCTCGATCGATTGGTGCGTGCGGCTGGCATCGGTGACCGGGTAGATCAGTACCTGCAGACGCGGTTGCGAGGCTTCTCCCCGCAGCGCCAAGCGATGCGACAACACCGCGCACAGACTGCCGCCGACGCTGTCGCCGGCAACCGCCAGGCGTTGCGGATCGATGCCTAGCCGTGCGGCTTCGGCAGCCAACCAGCACCAGGCATCCTCGGCGTCCTCGGCGGCGGTCGGAAAACGCCACTCCGGCGCCAACCGGTAGGCCAGAGAAAGCACCACGCAACCGGCGCGCTCGGCCAGGCTGGCGCACAGCGCGTCGTGGGAGTCCAGGCTGCCGACGACGTAGCCGCCGCCATGCAGGTAGAGCACGCCCGGCAACGGCGGCGACGCGGACAGCCCCTGGGGACTGTAGAGGCGCGCCGGCAACGGCGTACCGTCCCGCGCCGGGACGAACAGCGTCTCGACGCGCGGCAGCGGCTCGTCGAGGCCTGGGTCCATCAACGCCGACGACTGGTCGAACTGCTCGCGTGCCTGTTGCACCGTCAACTGGTGCATGGGCAGGCTCTTGCCACTGCTGCGGCCGTTGCCGACCAGTTCCAGGTATGCCGCGATATCGGGGTTCAAGGCCATTTCATAGTCTCCAACGGGCCGGCCCCGGCGGGGCCGGCCAAAGCTTCGTCATGAATAGACGAGGCTGCCGTGGATTTCTTCAAGCGCCTCCACCAGGGAGTCGAGCACCTCCTGCGCATGGGGTATCTGGAAATGCCCGCACGCGGCGACCCGACCGGCCAGAGGCTGACCACCCAATTGCCGCGACAGCGCCCGCACCTCTTCACCACGCCCGCGCGTCCACCAGCACAGCGGCCGGACCTGGATCGGCGAGCAACTATCCAGTTGCCCGGAGAGTTGCTTGAGCTGCCGGGCGACCAGGAATACCTGGGCCAGTTCGTCGCAGCCCAGCCCTCCCTTCCCGGTCTGGCCGACGCCAAGGCACTCGGCGATGGCGGCGCTGACGTTGTCGCGCTGCTCCAACCCGGCGGCCAGTGGCGGACGGGTTTCCAGGCCGGCGCTGACGCTGAGGAAGTCCAGCAGATCCTCGCGCCAGTCATCGGCGGCGGGCGCCTCGGTTCCCGGCACATAGCTGTCCAGCAGACCGAGGAAGGCCACCTGCTGTCCCTGCCGCTCGAGCTCGGCGGCCATCAGCATGCCCAGGGTCCCTCCCAGCGACCAGCCGAGCAGGTGATAGGGACCCTCGGACTGGCGCTGGCGGATCAGCGCGACGTAATCCTCGGCCATCCGTTGCAGGGAAGCGTCCCGCCAGTTCGGATCCAGCAGCGAGCGGGCCTGGATCGCCAGTACGCTACGGCGGCCATTCAGGCGCCGGGCCAGCGGTTCATAGTCGAACACCGTGCCGAAGCCGGCATGCACGCAGAACAGCGGCGGGCATCCGTCCACCGCCGCGTTCAGCGCCAGGATCGGCGACGGCGGCGCAGCGCTGTCGTCGTACCCGGACAAGGCGGCGATGCTCGGCTTCTGGATCAGGTCGCGCAGCTTCAGGCTGAAGCCCAGCTTCTTCAGGGCACGGGCCTTGGCCACCACCTGCATGCTGAGGATAGAGTCGCCACCCAGTTCGAAGAAGTTGTCGTGCACACCGATCCTTGCGATACCGAGCACTTCCTGCCAGATACCAGCCAGGGCCAGCTCCAGCTCATTGCGCGGCGCCACGTAGGCCTCGCTGGCGGTGACGTCGATGTCCGGCAGCGCCTTGCGGTCGATCTTGCCGTTCGGCGTCAGCGGCATCGCCGGCAGCAGGGCCAGGTGCGCCGGCACCATGTACTCCGGCAGATCGCGCTTGAGGCGCTCGCGCAAGCGCTCGAGCAGGCCCGAGGCGTCCGCGCCATCTTCCGCGACCACATAGCCGAGCAGTTGCTTGCCACTCGCCGCGTCGCGGGCAACCACCACCGCTTCGCGGACCTCGCCGGCATCCTGCAGGCGCGCCTCGATCTCGCCCAGTTCGATGCGGAAGCCCCGCACCTTGACCTGGTTGTCGATGCGCCCGAGGTAGTCGAAGGTGCCATCCTCGCGCTGACGAACCAGGTCGCCGGTGCGATAGAGACGCTCGCCGGCACGGCTGAACGGGTTGGCGACGAAGCGCTCGGCGCTCAACCCCGGCCGCTGCAAATAGCCTCGCGCCAGGCCGACGCCACCGAGGTACAGCTCCCCGGCCACGCCCGCCGGCAACGGGTTCAGGTCAGCGTCCAGGACATAGCCGCAGCGCTCGCCGACGAAGCTGCCGATGGGCGCATAGGCAGCGCCGCATTCGGTGTCCATGGCAGCCTTCCAGATCAGCGGCGTGACCACGGTTTCCGTCGGGCCATAGCCGTTGATGATGTAGCGCGGTTTCAGCGCGCGCTTGGCCAGTTCGAAACCGGCCACCGGCACCGCGTCGCCGCCGAAGCAGTAGATACGTACCGGCGGCGGGTTGCCGTCACGCTCGGCATGCTCGGCCAGCTGTTGCAGATAGACCGGCGGGAACGCGGCAACCGTCACGCCGTGGCGTTGCATCGCCGCGTAGGTCTGCTCCGGCGTCCACAGCGCATCGTCGCGCAGCAGCAGGCTGCCGCCGTGGCCCAGGGCGGTCAGCCAGCGCTCATGAGCGCCGTCGAAAGCGAACGACATGAAGTGCAGCTCGCGATCGGCCGGGGACATCTCGTAGCGCTCGCCGACCGCGTCGATGTGCATCGCCAGAGGACCATGGCTCACCGCGACGCCCTTGGGCAGGCCGGTGGAGCCGGAGGTATAGATGACGTAGGCGAGGTTGGCGGGATGGACCTCGACCTGCGGCGCCTGCGCCGGATGCTCCAGCAGATCCAGGCGGTCCAGGGCCAGGGCGGGCACGCCGGCGGGCACCGGCAATTGCACCAGCGCCTGGCTTTCGCTCAGCAGCAGGGCGATGCCGGAGTCCTGCATCAGGTAAGCCAGTCGCTCACGCGGATACGCCAGGTCCAGCGGCACATAGGCGCCACCGGCCTTGAGCACGGCGAGCAGCGCAACGACCAGTTCGGTGCCGCGCGGCAGCGCCACACCGACCCGCACATCGGCCGCCACGCCGCGCTCGACCAGCGCATGCGCCAGGCGGTTGGCCCGCGCGTCCAGCTCGGCGAACGAGTGGCTGCGCTCGTCGAACACCAGCGCGGTGGCGTCCGGCGTGCGCCGGCTCCACTCGCCGATGCGCTGGTGTACCAGCGGATACCGATCCGGACACGCGCCATCCGCCAACGGCACCCGGGCACTCGGCAAGCCGATGTTGCCCAGGCGGCACTCGGCGTCGCCGCTCAAGGCTGCGAGCAGCCCTTCCATATCCGTGCGCAGGCGCTCGACCGAAGCCACGGCGAAGTGCTCGCGCAGGAACATGTATTCGATCGCCAGGCCGGAATCGTCGCTGGTCACCATCAGGTCCATGGGGAAGTTGGTCAGGCCTGCGCTGCGCATCTCGCCGAAGCGCAGCGAATCGTCGCGCCAGTCACGCAGCGTCCGGTCAACCGGATGGTTCTCGAACACGATGATGCTGTCGAACAGCGATTGACCACTGCGCCCGGCCCAGCGCTGGATGTCGCTGAGCGGGGTGTACTCCTGCTCGCGCATCTCCAGGTTGTAGTCCTGCAAGGCTCTCAGCCAATCGCCGACGCACTGTTCCGGCGCCACTTCGCAGACCACCGGCAAGGTATTGATGAACAGCCCGAGGATCCGTTCCGACGCCTCCAGGCTGGCCGGCCGACCGGCAACGGTGGCGCCGAAGGACACGCAGCGCTGGCCGCTGTAGCGACTCAGCAGGAGCAGCCAGGCGCCCTGTACCAGGGTATTGAGCGTCACTCGCTGGGATTGGGCGAAACGTTTCAGGTGCTCGGTGGCATCGCTGTCCAGGCGCGTGTACAACGCCTGGTGCCCATATCCTTCGCGGGCAGCGTTGAAGGCGTCGGCCAGATAGGTCGGCTCGTCCATGCGTGCCAGTTGGCGGCGCCAGAAGGCCTCGCTGGCCTTGCCATCGCGCGCCCGCAGCCAGGCGATGTAGTGCCGGTAAGGGACGGCGGGCGGCAGGCTGCCGCCGGAATAGAGTTCGAGTATCTCGCCGAACAGCTGCGAAGTGCTCCAGCCATCGATGAGAATGTGGTGGTAGGTCCAGATCAACTGGTAGCGATCCTCGCCCAGGCGCAGCAGGCGTATCCGTTGCAGCGGCGGCTGGCCCAGGTCGAAGCCCTTGCGCCGCTCCTGTTGCGCGACCTGTTCCAGCGCTTCGTCGCTTATCGCCCGCCCACGCCAGTCGAGGACCTCGAACGGAAGCCCGGGATCGGCCAGGACAAATTGCAGGGGCTCTTCCTGGTCCAGCCAGAGGAAGCCGCTGCGCAACACTTCATGGCGCTGCGCCACCGCCGACCAGGCGCGTTGCAGGCGCTGCGGATCGAGTCCGTCGACCGCGATGCTCAATTGGTTGATGTACAACTCGGCGTCCGGGCTGTTCAGCCCGAGGAACAGCATGCCCTGCTGCATCGGCGAAAGGCTGTAGAGGTGTTCCAGCCGTTCGTGGGGCAACGGCAGCGCCTGCACTTGCTGCGGCAGCAGATTGTGCAGGACGGCGCCGTCGGGCACGCTCGCCGGCTCTGCGACGGGCGCCGCCGCGCTGCAGCGCTCGGCCAGCTTGCGAATGTTCTGCAACTGGAACAGGTCGCGCGGGCTCAGTTGCAATCCGGCCTGGCGCGCTCGACTGACCACCTGGATCGAGACGATCGAGTCGCCGCCGAGGGCGAAGAAGTTGTCGGTCACGCCAACCCGCTCGCGTCCCAGGACATCCGCCCAGATCGCCGCCAGTTGCCGCTCCGGTTCGCTGGCCGGTGCCACGTATTCGCCGAGTCCGTCTTCCGCCTCGATCTTCGGCAACGCCTTGCGATCCAGCTTGCCGTTCGGACTCAGCGGCATCCGCTCCAGCGCCAGCCACTGCGCCGGCACCATGTATTCCGGCAGGCTCGCCGCCAGGTGCGCGGCCAGCGCTTCGCGCCAGTCGCCGCCCTCGCTCTCCAGCACCACGTAGCCGACCAACTGCTTGCCGTCCACCGCCAGCACCGCCGCCTCGCGCACCCACGGATGCTCCAGCAGGCGCGCCTCGATCTCGCCCAGCTCGATGCGCAGGCCGCGCAGCTTCACCTGGTGGTCGATCCGCCCGGCGTACTCGATCACCCCGTCGGCGCGGTAGCGCGCCAGGTCGCCGGTGCGGTACATCCGCTCCCCAGCCACGAACGGGCTGGCGACGAAACGCTCGGCAGTCAGCCCCGGACGCTGGTGGTAGCCACGGGCCAGGCCCCGACCGGCCAGGTACAGCTCGCCGAGCACGCCCACCGGTACCGGCTCCAGGTTGCCATCGAGGATGTAGCAGGCCAGGTTGGCGATCGGCCGGCCGATCGGCACCGCGTCCTTGCCCTCCTCCATGCAGGTCCAGTGGGTGACGTCGATGGCCGCCTCGGTCGGGCCATAGAGGTTATAGAGGCCGGCCTGCGGCAGCTTGGCGAACACCTGCTGCTGGGCGTCCGCCGGCAGCGCCTCGCCGCTGCAAACGATGCGTTTCAGGCTGGTGCAGGAGGCGACGTCTTCATCCTGCAGGAAGGCCTGCAGCATCGACGGCACGAAGTGCAGCGTGTCGACCCCTTCGCGATTGATCAGCGCCACCAGCTTCGCCGGATCGCGATGGTCGCCCGGCGCGGCCACCACCAAACGCGCCCCGCTCATCAGCGGCCAGAAGAACTCCCAGACCGACACGTCGAAGCTGAACGGGGTCTTCTGCAACACCGTGTCGCCGACGCCCAGCCCATAGGCCTGCTGCATCCAGCACAAGCGGTTGCTCAGCGCCGAATGGCGGTTGCCGGCGCCCTTGGGCTTACCGGTGGAACCGGAGGTGTAGATGACATAGGCGAGGTTCTCGCCATCGAGATGAATATCCGGGTTCGCCTCACTGTAATCCTCGAACCAGGGCGCACCGCGATCCAGGTCGATCCACTGCACGCCTTGCGCCAGCGGCAGCTTCAGGTGCGACTGGCTGAGCAGCAGTTGCACGCCGCTGTCCTCCAGCATGTAGGCCTGGCGCTCCTCGGGATACTCCGGGTCCACCGGCACGTAGGCGCCGCCGGCCTTGAGGATCGCCATCAGGGCCACGACCATCTCGATGGAGCGCTCCATGGCCACGCCCACCAGGCGGTCCGCACCGACCCCGCGCTCGATCAGGGCATGCGCCAGGCGGTTGGCCCGGCGGTTCAGCTCGGCGTAGTCCAGGCGCTCCTCGCCGAAGGCCAGCGCCGGCGCCGTCGGTGTGCGCTCGACCTGCTCCTCGAACAATCGGTGCACGCCGCGTTGCAGCGGGTACTCGGCCGCAGTGGCGTTCCAGCCTTCCAGCAACTGGTAGCGCTCGGCGGCAGCCAGACTGTCCAGCTCGCCCAACGACGCCCCCGGGTTTTCGCACATCCCCAGCAACAAGCGTTCGAGGCGTTCCGCCAGGCACTCGATCGCCGCCTCGTCGAAAGCCTGGCGGGAATAGCTGTAGTGCAGTTCGAGGGTCTCTCCGGCGCTCACCAGCAGCGTCAGCGGATAGTGCGTCTGCTCCTGGTTGCTAAGCGCGTCGATCCGCATGTCCGTCGGTGTCTCTTCCGCCAGCGCTGCGGAAACCGGGTAGTTCTCGAATACCAGGATGTTGTCGAACAGGGCCTCGCCGACCTGCCCGGCCCAACGCTGGATGTCATACAACGGCGTGTGCTCGAACTCGCGCAGCGCCAGGTTTTCGCCCTGCACCGCCTGCAGCCAGTCGCCGAGCGGCTGCTCCGGACACGGGCTGGCGACCACCGGCAGCGTGTTGATGAACAGGCCGATCTGCTCCTCGATCCCGCGCAACTCCGCCGGACGACCGGATACGGTGGCACCGAAGGCCACGGTGTCCTGCCCGGTGTAGCGTTGCAGCAGTATCAGCCAGGCCGCCTGGACCAGGGTATTGAGCGTCACCTTCTGCTCACGGGCGAACTCTGCCAGGCGCTGGCTCGTGGTGACGTCCAGCTGACGATAGCGATCGGCATGGCCCTCGGCACCCCGCACCCCGTGGGCGAACGCCGGAACCAGCAGGGTCGGCTCGCCCAGCCGCTGAAGGCGCTGCTTCCAGAACGCCTCGGTGCGACCCGCATCCTGGCGTTGCAGCCAGGCGATGTAGTCGCGATAGCGCCCATCCGAGCGCGACGGCGTCTCGCCGCGGTAGCGCTGCAAGACTTCGCCGAGCAACTGCGAGTTGCTCCAGCCGTCCATCAGAATGTGGTGATTGGTGTAGATCAGGTGGTGCCGGCGTTCGCCGGTACGCACCAGCACCAGCCGCAGCAGCGGCGCCTCGGCGAGTTCGAAGCCGAGCCCGGCCTCGCCGGCGGCGAGGGCATCGAGCGCCTCAGCGAGGTCCGCGCGGTCGCGCCAGTCGTGCACGCTGAACGGCACCTCGACGCGCTTGCGCACCAGTTGCAGCGGTTTTTCCAGCGCGCCCTGCCAGAGGAACCCGCTGCGCAGGACTTCGTGGGCATCCAGCGCCGCCTGCCAGGCCTCGCGGAAGCGTTGGGGATCCAGGCCTTCCACGTCCAGACGCATCTGGTTGATGTAGTCGCCGCTGTTCTGCTGGTACAGGCTGTGGAACAGCATACCCTGCTGCATCGGCGACAGCGGATAGAGATCCTCCACCTCGCCCGCCGCCAGGGGCAAAGCGTCCAGTTGCCGCTGGTCGAGCCCGGCCAGGGGGAAGTCCGAAGGGGTCACGCCTTCGACATCGGCGGCGCAACAATGCTCGATCAGCGCCAGCAGCTCGTCGCGATAGGCATCGGCCAGGCGAAGGATGCTCGCCTCGCTGAAACGCGCGGCGCTGAAGCTCCAGTCGATACCGAGCCGGCCGGCATAGACCTGGCCGTTGAGACTCAGCCAGTTGTCCAGCGGCGCGTCGCTGTCGCGCTCGCTGCCGGCCGCATCGGCGCTGGGACGGAACAGCGCGGAGGAATCGGCGGAGAAGCTGCCGTCGAACTGTCCCAGGTAGTTGAAGGTGATGCGCGGACTCGGCAGGGCCGCCAGCGCCGCCCGATCCTCGGCGCTGCCGAGGTAACGCAGGGCGCCGAAACCCAGCCCCTTGTGCGGAATCGCGCGCAGTTGCTCCTTGATCCGTTTGATCGAAGCGCCCAGCTCCGCCACCGGCGACAGGCGCAGCGGGAACAGGCTGGTGAACCAGCCTACCGTGCGGGTCAGGTCGATGTCCTCGAACAGCTCCTCGCGCCCGTGTCCTTCGAGCTGGATGAGGGTATCCGCCTGGCCGGTCCAGCGACCGATGACCCGCGCCAGGGCGGTGAGCAGCAGATCGTTGACCTGGGTCCGGTAGGCCGCCGGCGCTTCCTGCAACAACCGGCGCGTGGCCTCTTCGGTCAGCTCGGTACGTGCCGAACGGACATGCCGGACCGATTGCGCACCCTCGCGATCATCGCAGGGCAGTTCGGTGGATACACCTTCGAGCTGCGCCAGCCAGTAGCCGCGCTCGCCCTCCAGGCCGCCGTCGCGGGCATGCGCCTGCAAGCGTTCGGCCCACGCCTTGAAGGCGCTGGTCTTGGCGGGTAGCGCAACGGCCTGGCCGGCCTGCAACTGGCGGTAGGCGGTCTGCAGGTCTTCGAGGAGGATCCGCCAGGAAACCCCGTCCACCACCAGATGGTGGATCACCAGCAACAACCGCTGGCTGCCGTCTCCGAGCGTCGCCAGCAGCGCGCGCAACAGTGGCCCGCTGCCCAGGTCGAGACTGCGCTGGACCTGCTCCGCCAGGGCTTCCAGCGCTTGGCCGTCGGCGACCGACTGCTGCCACAGCAGCACCTCGCCGGCCTCGACCGCGCGGTGTTCGGCGCGCCAGGTCCCGTCTTCGAGGCGGAAGCCCAGGCGCAACGCATCGTGGTGCGCCAGCAACGCCTGCAGCGCCGTTTCCAGAAGCGTACCGTCGAGTGCCTGCCCCGGCTCCAGCAGGACCGACTGGTTCCAGTGCTGGCGCCGCGGGATATCCAGTTCGAAGAACATCTGCTGGATCGGCAGCAGCGGCGTGCTCCCGCTGATCGGCCCCTGTTCGGCGCAGGCCAAGCCCCGGCCCTCGACGGCCACGCCGGCCAGGCCCCGGATCGTCTGGTGCAGGAACAGGTCCCTGGGCGCCAGCCGGATCCCGGCCTGGCGCGCGCGGCTGACCACCTGGATGGAAATGATCGAGTCGCCGCCAAGTTCGAAGAAGTTGTCGTCCAGGCCGACGCGGCCAAGCTTCAGCACATCCGCCCAGATCGCCGCCAGGCGCTGCTCCAGCTCGCTGCGCGGCGCGGTATAGTCCCGCTGCAGGCGGCTGGCGTCCGGGGCGGGCAAGGCGCGCCGGTCCAGCTTGCCGTTGGCCGTCAGCGGCAGGCGCTCGAGGAACAGCAAGTGGGCGGGCACCATGTGCTCCGGCAGGCTCGCCTTCAAGGCCTGGCGCAGCGTGTCGCGCAACGCGGCGGGGTCGCTTGGCGCCGCCTGCGTCACGACATAGCCGACCAGTTGCGTAGCGCCCGGCCCCTCGTGAGGCAGCACGACCGCCTCGGCCACGCCCGGCTGTGCGAGCAGGCGGGCCTCGATTTCGCCCAGTTCGATGCGGAAGCCGCGAATCTTGACCTGGTGGTCGATCCGACCGACGTACTCGACCACCCCGTCGCAACGATAGCGGGCCAGGTCGCCGGTCCGGTACAGACGTCCCCCAGTCGTGGAGAACGGATCGGCCACGAAGCGCGTGCAACTCAGCTCGGGGCGATTCAGATAGCCCCGCGCCAATCCCGCGCCCCCCACATACAGCTCGCCGATGCAGCCCCTGGGCACAGGGTTCAGCCCGGCGTCGAGCAGATACCAGGACAGGTCCGGGATCGGTTCGCCGATCGGACTGGCCGCCCCGCCGTCGAGATCCGCCAGCGACAGCGGACGATAGGTCACGTGGACCGTGGTCTCGGTGATCCCATACATGTTGACCAGGCGCGGCGCTCGATCGCCGAAACGCTCGAACCATGGGCGCAGGGCCTGCACTTCCAGCGCCTCGCCACCGAACACCACATGCCGCAGGGCCAGCGGCGGAACCTCCTGGCCGGCGCAGGCGACCTGCATCAGTTGCTTGAAGGCCGACGGCGTCTGGTTCAGCACCGTCACCCGTTCCCGGCACAGCAGGCGCAGGAAGTCCTCTGGCGAACGACTGGTCTCGTGCGGGACGATGACCAGCCTGCCGCCATGCAACAACGCGCCGAAGATCTCCCAGACGGAGAAATCGAACGCGTAGGAGTGGAACAGGCTCCAGGCGTCGTCCGCGGAGAAACCGAACCAGTGCCGGGTGGCATCGAACAGGCGTAGCACGTTGCCATGCGGCAGCAGGGTACCCTTCGGTTTTCCGGTAGAGCCGGAGGTATAGATCACATACGCCAGGTTATCGACGCCGACGGCGCTCTGCGGATCGCTCTCCGGGTAGCCGGCCCACTCATGCTCCGCGTCCAGCAGCAGGCAGGGCAGGCCCTCGCCGAGCGGTAAGCGCTCGCGCGCCGCGCGCTGGGTCAGTAGCAGGCGGATGCCGCTGTCCTCGATCATGTAGCCCAGCCGGTCGCTGGGGTAGCGCGGATCGAGCGGGACATAGGCGCCGCCGGCCTTGAGGATCGCCAGCAGACCGACGATCATCTCCAGGCTGCGCTCGGCCGCCAGGCCGACCAGCACGTCGGGGCCGACACCGAGCTCGATCAGCCGGTGCGCCAGGCGATTGGCCCGCAGGTTCAATTCGCCGTAGTCGAGCGCGCGTTCGCCGTAGACCACTGCCGTCGCCCGCGGTCGCTCGGCGGCCTGGCGCTCGATCAGGCGGTGCAGGCAGGACGCCGGGGGGAAGTCCTGCGGATGGGGGTTCCATTGCAGCAGGTCGGCACGCGCTTCGGCCTCGTCCAGAAGTTTCAGCTCGGCGATGCGCGCCTCCGGCCGGGCCACGATCGACCGGAGCAGGTTCAGCCAGTGGCCGGCGATGCGCTCGGCGCTCGACGCGTCGAAGAGATCGGTGGCATAGGTCAGTTCGGCAAGCAGGCCATTGGAGGATTCGTAGGTATCCAGGGTCAGGTCGAACTGCGCGGTCTGCACGTCCCAGGCCAGGTCCTCGACCTCGAGTTCGCCCAGGGAGGCGAAACGCGAACCGCGATGATCGTCGCGCTGGTGGTTGTACATCACCTGGAACAACGGCGCATGGCTGAGGCTGCGTTCCGGCTGCAACGCATCCACCAGTTGCTCGAACGGCAGGTCCTGATGACCCTGCGCCTCCACCACCGCCCGCCGGACCTGCCGTAGCAACTCGCGGAACGGCAGTTGCCCGTCGAGTTCGGCGCGCAACACCTGGGTGTTGACGAAGAAGCCGATGAGCCCCTCGGTCTCCTCGCGATTGCGGTTGGCGATGGGTACTCCGACACGAATGTCATTCTGCCCGCTGTAGCGATGCAGGAGTGCCTGGAACGAGGCCAGCAGCAGCATGAACAGCGTGCCCTGCTCGGCCTGGGCCAGCCGCCGCAGGGCTTCGGCGAGTTCCGCCGGCAACGGGATGCCGATGCGCCGGCCGCGATGGCTCTGCTGCTGCGGGCGCGGCCGGTCGCTGGGCAACTCCAGCAACGGCTGCTCGCCGCCCAGGCGGGAAACCCAGTAGCCCAGTTGACGCTCACGCTCGCCGCCATCCATCCATTGGCGTTGCCAGGCCGCAAAGTCGGCGTACTGGATCGGCAACTCCGCCAGCGCGGGGGGCTCATCATGCCGAAGCGCGGCGTAGACGCGGATCAGTTCGTCCACCAGGACCTGCATCGACCAGCCATCGGCGATGATGTGGTGAAGAGTCAGCACCAGCACGCATTCGTCCGTCGCCAGCGGCAACAGCAGGACCCGCAGCAGCGGTCCGCGTTGCAGGTCGAACGGCCGATGGGCCTCGGTTTCCACCAGCCCCTTCAGGTCTTCGCCGGCCACCGGCGGTCGTCGCTCCTCGATGGCTATCGGCAGCGTCGGGTGGATGACCTGCCGCGGTGCGCCATCGTGTTCGACGAAGGTGGTGCGTAGCGTTTCATGGCGCTGCACCAGCAGGTCCAGGGCACCCTGCAGGGCATCGCGCCGCAGCGGTCCCTTCAGACGCAACGCCACCGGGATGTTGTAGGCCGCGCTGTGCGGATCCAGGCGCCAGATGAACCACTGGCGTTCCTGGGCGAACGACAGCTGCGGCGATGCGTCCCTGGCGCATCGGACGATCCCGCCCTGGGCGGCCGGCGCCAACTGCGCCACGGCCTGCGCATAGGCGCGCAGGGTGCTGTGCTCGAACAGGGTACGCAGCGGCACCTGCAGGTCGAGGCGGCGGCGTACCCTGGAAACCACTTGGGTCACCAGCAGCGAGTGGCCGCCCAGCTCGAAGAAGTTGTCGTCCCGACCGATGTGGCCGAGCTTGAGGACCTCGCTCCAGATCGCCGCCATGGCCCGTTCCAGCTCGCCCTCGGGCGCGACATGGGCGTCCCGGACCGCGCTCGCGTCCGGCAGCGGCAGCGCCTTGCGGTTGATCTTGCCGTTCGGCGTCAGCGGCAGGTTCTCCAGCAACAGCATGTGCGCCGGCACCATGTAGTCCGGGAGAACCGCCAGCAGGCTGTTCTTCAATGCACTGCGCAGTTCCTGCTGGCGCGCCGACTCGGCGTCGACCAGCGCGGCCTCGGTGGGCACCAGGTAGGCCACCAGGGACGGCCCGGCCACCCCCGGCTGGGCGACGACCACCGCCTCGCGCACGCTGTCCTGCTCCAGCAGGCGCGTCTCGATTTCGCCGAGTTCGATGCGGAATCCCCGGATCTTCACCTGATGGTCGATCCGTCCAAGGTATTCGATGACCCCATCGGCGCGGTAGCGAGCCAGGTCGCCGGTGCGGTACAGGCGCGAACCGTCGGCGGCGAACGGGTCGGGCAGGAAGCGTTCGGCGGTCAGGCCGGGACGGCGATGGTAGCCACGCGCCAGGCCGTCGCCGCCGATCAGCAGTTCGCCGGCGACGCCGGGCGGACATGGGTTCATTTCGCTGTCGAGGATGTACAGAGCGGTGTTTTCCAGCGGCCCGCCGAGGAACGGCCGGGCCTCTTCGCCGAGGCGGAACCGTGCCGACCAGATCGTCGTCTCGGTCGGCCCGTAGAGATTCCAGGTCGATGCCGACAATCCGCGCATACGCGCCGCCAGGTCCTCCGCCAGCGCCTCGCCACCGCACAGCAGGGTGCAGCCACGCAGCAGGTCGACACGCTCGCTGTCGCACAGCATCCGCCAGGTCGCCGGGGTCGCTTGCAATACCGTGACGCCCTGCCGCTCGACCAGATCGAGCAGGGCCTCGGGATCCTGGGCCTGCTCGCGGCTGGCGAGCAGCATGCTGGCGCCACGCGCCAGCGGTACGTATAGCTCCAGGCCGAAGATATCGAAGGAGAAGGTGGTCACCGACAGCAGACGGTCCCGCGCCAGCATGCCCGGTTGCCGGGCGATGCTGCAGACGAAGTTGGTCAAGGCTCGATGGCGGACCATCACGCCTTTCGGCTGGCCGGTGGAACCGGAGGTGTAGATCGCGTAGCAGAGACTGTCGGGCGCCTCCGGCAGGTCCGGGTTTTCCGCCGGGTAGCCGTGCACCAGTCGCTCCAGGTCGTCGAGCAGCAGGCTTTGCAGCCCATCCGACTGCGGCAGGCGCGCCAGCACGCTTTGCTGGCTGAGCAACAGGCGCAGTCCGCTGTCGTCGATCATGTACTGCAAGCGGTCCGCGGGATACTGCGGATCCAGCGGCACATAGGCGCCACCGGCCTTGAGCACCGCCAGCAGGGCCACCACCATGGGTACGCCGCGCTCCAGCGCGATACCGACCAGTACATCGCTGCCGACACCCTCCTCGCGCAGACGCCAGGCGAGGCGGTTGGCCAACGCATTGAGTTCGGCGTAGCTCAGGCGTTCCTCGCCGAACAGCAAGGCCGGCGCGTCCGGGGTCAGCCCGGCCTGGGCCTCGAACAGGCGATGCACACCCTGCCCGGCGGGATATTCGCTCGCCGGCAGACGGCTGCGTTGCAGCAGCGTGGCGCGCTCCTCGGCGTCGAGCAGCGGTAGGTCGCCGAGGCGTCTCCGCGGCTCGGCGACGACGGCCTCTAGCAGGTTGCGCCAGTGACGTGCCAGGCGCTCCACGGTCGCAGCCTCGAACAGGTCGGTGGCATAGGTGAATTCGGCGTGCACGCCCTGTTCCGATTCGTAGGTGTCCAGGGTCAGGTCGAATTGCGCGCTGTGCGCGCCCCACGAGAGGTCCTCGACGCTCAGCCCCGGCAACTGCGCCGCCAGCGACTGGCGACCTGCGGAACCCAGGTTCTGGTGGTTGTACATGGCCTGGAACAGCGGGCTGTGGCTGAGACTGCGCTCCGGCTGCAAAGCCTCGACCAGTTGCTCGAACGGCAGGTCCTGATGTGACTGGGCGCCGAGCGCGGCGACACGGGTCTGCTGTAGAAGGTCAAGGAACGGCATCTGCGCATCGAGATCGGCGCGCAGCACCTGGGTGTTGACGAAGAAGCCGATGAGCCGCTCGGTCTCGACCCGGTTGCGGTTGGCCACCGGCACGCCGACGCGGATCTCGTCCTGGCCGCTGTAGCGATGCAGGAGCGCCTGGAACGAGGCCAGCAGGAGCATGAACAACGTCGTCCCTTCGCGCTGCGCCAGCGCCTGCAACTGTCGGCCCAACGCCTGCGGCAACTGCAGTTCATGGCGCGCGCCACGGTAGCTCGGCAGCGCCGGGCGCTGGCGGTCAGTCGGCAGTTCGAGCACGCTCTGCCCTCCGCCCAGCCGCGCCATCCAGTACTCCAGTTGGCGCTCGCGTTCGCCGGCTTCCAGCCAGTGTCGTTGCCAGATCGCATAGTCCGCATACTGGATCGGCAAATCGGGCAGCGTCGCCTCGACGCCTTGCCGGCGCGCGCCGTACAGGGCAATGAGTTCCTCCACCAGTACCCGCATGGACCAGCCGTCGGCTGCCACATGGTGGATGGTCAGGGTCAGCACGTGATCGTCGGCCGCCAAGCGCAGCAGGCGCGCGCGAAGCAGCGGACCGTTACGCAGATCGAAGGGCTGTTGCGTCTCGCTTTCAACGAAAGCGCGAATCTGCGCCTGCGCGTCGTCGTCGCCCGCCAGCGTAACCGGGACGGGTACGTCGACCGACGCCAGCACCTGCTGGCGGAAGCCATCCAGTTGTTCGTCCTCGACGAACACGGTGCGCAGGCTCTGGTGGCGTTCGACGATGGCGCCCAGGCTGGCGGACAGCGCCTCGACGTCCAGTTCGCCACGCAGGCGCAGCGCCGAGGGAATGTTGTAGGCGGCGCTCTGCGGGTCCATCTGCCAGAGGAACCACTGGCGCTCCTGGGCATAGGACAACGGGATACGCTCGAAGGCCGAGGCCACCTCGGGAATCGGCAGGTTGGCCGGCGTCACGCCCTCCTCCTGCATCTTCGCCAGGTACAGCTTGCGCTTGTCGAGAGGAAGCGTGATGAAGCGCCGGGCAACCCGCAAAGCTACGCTCATGTCCATTCAAACTTCCTCCATTTCATCAAGCAGGGCTTCCAGCTTGTTCAGTTTCGATGTGTCGACCTGCCCACCGGCCTTTTCCAGATTGCTGACGAAAAGCCCCAGGGTCGGGAATTGGAACAACAGTTGGGGGGTGAGCTTCATGCCCAGCTCCAGTTGAATGCGCGAAATCACGTTGATGGCCAGCAGCGAGTGCCCGCCGAGTTCGAAGAAATGGTCGTCGAGGCCAACCCGCTGGAGTTTCAGCACCTCCTGCCAGATCGCCGCGACCTGGCATTCCAGCTCGCTGCGCGGCGCCACGTAGGCCTCCTGAAGGAGACTGGCGTCAGGCGCCGGCAGAGCCTTGCGGTCGACCTTGCCGTTGGGGCTCAGCGGCAGGCGTTCGAGGAACAGCAGGTGCGCCGGCACCATGTATTCGGGGAGGCTGTCGCGCAGCAGGGCCTTCAGCTCGTTGCGCAGCGCGGCCTGTACCTCCAGCGTGGCGCTAGCCAGCGCTTCCGCTTGCGGCACCAGATAGGCCACCAGCTGCGCCCCGGCAGCACCCTCGACGGCGATGACCAGGGCCTCGCGCACCGCCGGGTGCTCGCCGAGGCAGGCCTCGATCTCGCCCAGTTCGATGCGGAAGCCACGGACCTTGACTTGATGGTCGACCCGGCCGACGTACTCGATCACCCCGTCGGCGCCGTAGCGTGCCAGATCGCCGGTGCGGTACAGGCGGCCGCCGCCCTGCTCGTCGAACGGATCGGGAATGAAGCGTGCGGCCGTCAGGTCGGGACGCTTGAAATAGCCACGCGCCAGCAGCTCGGCGCCGATCACCAGCTCGCCGACCGCCCCGACCGGCGCCGGTTGCCCGGCATCGTCCAGCAGATAGATGGCGCGGCCCGGCAGCACCTTGCCGATCGGCATGGTCGCCGGGATCGCCTTGCTGCCGTCGACGTAGGGCGCGCAATCCAGGGTGGTGACCGTGACGGTCGCCTCGGTGGGGCCGTAGGTGTTGAGCAGGCGCACATGCTCCAGCCCGGCGGCCTTCCATGCCACCAGGCTTTCCGGCGGCATCGCCTCGCCCCCGGCGTGGACCTGACGGAGCGCGCCGTAGTCGCGCACGCCCTGGTTGGCGAAGTCCTTGGCCAGCATGTTCCAGTAGGCGGTAGTCAGGTCCACCGTGGTGATGCGTCGCTCGACGATCTCCCGGTACAGCGTCTCGCTGTCCCAGATCTCGGTGCCGCGCAGCACCACCGAGGCGCCACAGGCGAGCGGTGGGTAGAGCTGCTCGACGAAGCCGTCGAAATTGAAGGTGGAGAATTGCAGCACCCGGTCGTCCGGCCCGATGCCGAAGAACTCCAGCGAAACGTGGGTATGCCGCGACAGGCTCTCTCGGCTGATGCCGACGCCCTTGGGACGGCCGGTGGAACCGGAGGTGAACATCACGTAGGCGAGGTTCTGCGGATGCGCCCGCAACTGCGGGTCGCTCGCCGGACGGTCCTGCCAGTCCCGCGCCTGGTCGAGCGCCAGGCAGGCGATCCCGGAGGCCGCTGGCAGGCGTTGCAGCAGGTGGCTCTGGCTGAGCAACAGGGCGATGCCGCTGTCCTCGATCATGTAGCCGAGGCGCTCCTGCGGATATTCCGGGTCCAGCGGTACGTAGGCGCCGCCGGCCTTGAGCACCGCCAGCAGGCTGACGATCATTTCCAGCCCGCGCTCGACGGCGATCCCAACCAGCACGTCAGGCCCCACGCCCAGCTCGATCAGGCGGTGGGCCAGGCGGTTGGCCTGGGCGTTGAGCTCGCCGTAGCTCAGCTGGCGCTCCTCGAAGAGCAATGCCACCCGCTCGGGCTCCATCGCCGCGCGGCTGGCGAACAGCTGCTCGACGCTGCGCTCGTCCGGATAGCGTCCCGGGTTGCGCCCCCAGTCGAAGATCGCCTGGCGCCGCTCCGCTGCTTCCAGCAGCTGGAACTCGGCCAGGCAGGTGCTGGCCGGACGCTCGACCATCTGCGCCAGCAGGTGCGTCAGGTGACGATCCAGGCGCGCCACGCTGGCGTCGTCGAAATGCTCGCGGTCATAGGCGAACTGCAGTTCCAGGCGCTGCCCCAGGCTTACGCTGAGGGTCAACGGGTAGTTGGTCTGCTCGTGGTTGCCCACGGCACCGAAAGCCAGGCCTTGCGAGGCCTGCTGCTGGAGCATCTGCGAAACGGGGTAGTTCTCGAACACCAGGATATTGTCGAACAGCGCCTCGCCGCCCTGCCCGGCCCAGCGCTGGATGTCGTACAGCGGCGTGTGTTCGAATTCGCGCAGGGCCAGGTTCTCGCCCTGCACCGCCTGCAGCCACGACGCCAGGCTCTGCTGCGGAAGCGGGGTAGCGATGACCGGCAGGGTATTGATGAACAGGCCGATCTGCTCCTCGATACCGTTCAGTTCCGCCGGGCGACCGGCGACAGTAGCGCCGAAGGCCACGCTGTCCTGTCCGGTATAGCGTTGCAGCAACATCAGCCAGGCGGCCTGGACCAGGGTATTGACGGTGATCTTCTGCTCGCGGGCCAGCTCGGCCAGGCGCCGGGTCTGCTCGCCATCGAGCTCGCGCAACCGTTCCGCGTAGCCCTTGCCGCGCTGCTTGGCCTGGGCGATCGACTGCCCCAGGCGGGTCGGCTCGTCCAGTTGGCGCAGGCGCGGCAGCCAGAAGGCCTCGGCGAGCGCGGCGTCCTGGCGCTGCAACCAGGCGATGTAGTCGCGATAGCGGCCGCCGGAGCGCGGCGGCGTTTCGCCACGGTAGCGCTGCAGTACCTCGCCGAGCAGCTGCGAGTTGCTCCAGCCGTCCATCAGGATATGGTGATTGGTGTAGATCAGGTGGTAGCGCTCTTCGTCCGTGCGCACCAGTACCAGGCGTAACAGCGGCGCCTCGCTCAGGTCGAAGCCCAGCCGGCCTTCGCCGGCAGCCAGCTCGTCGAGGGCCGCCGCCAGGTCCTCGCGACCGCGCCAGTCAAGTACGCTGAACGGCACCTCGACACGCTTGCGCACCACCTGCAGCGGCGTCTCGAAGGCGCCCTGCCAGAGGAACCCGCTGCGCAACACATCGTGCTCGTCCAGCGCCGCCTGCCAGGCCGCGCGGAAGCTCTCCGGATGCAGACCGTCGACGTCGACCCGCAGTTGATTGATGTAATCGCCGGCCTCCTGCTGGTACAGACTGTGGAACAGCATGCCCTGCTGCATCGGCGATAGCGGGTAGAGGTCCTCGACTTCGCAGGGCGCCAGCGGCAATTGGTCGAGACGCGCCTGGTCAAGGCGCGCCAGCGGGAAGTCCGAGGGCGTCAGACCCTGGCCCTCGGCCACGCGGCAGTGGGCGATCAGCGCCAGCAGTTCGTCGCGATAGGCGTCGGCCAGGCGCTGGATGCTGGCGATTTCGAAGCGCTCGCCGCTGAAGCTCCAGTCGATGCGTAGTTCGCCGCCATAGATGCGTCCGTTCAGCGCCAGCCAATTGGCCAGCGGCGCGTCCGGGCTCTGGTCGTCGCCGGCACGCTCGCCGGCCGGAACGAACAATGCGCCCTCCTCCATGGCGAAACTGCCGTCGAACTGGCCGAGGTAGTTGAAGGTGATGCGCGGCACCGGCAACCCGGCCAGGGCTGCCTGGCTCGCCGCGCTGCCCAGGTAGCGCAGGGCGCCGAAGCCGATGCCCTTGTTCGGCACCGCGCGCAGTTGCTCCTTGATGCCCTTGATCGATGCGGCGATGCCCTCGGCCGGCGTCAGGCGTAGCGGGAACAGGCTGGTGAACCAGCCCACCGTGCGCGTCAGGTCGATCTCGGCGAAGAGTTCTTCGCGACCATGTCCTTCCAACTGGATCAACGCATCGACCTGCCCGGTCCAGCGGCAGATCACCCGCGCCAGCGCGGCCAACAGCAGGTCGTTGACCTGGGTGCGGTAGGCGGCCGGCGCTTCCTGCAGCAATTGCCGGGTCGCCTCGGCGTCCAGTCCGCAACTGACCGAACGGGCATGGCGGTTGCTCTGGTCGCCCAGCGGGTCGAGGCACGGCAGGTCGCTGGAGGCGCCCTGCAATTGCCCTTGCCAGTACGCCAGTTCGCCATCCAGGCCGCCGTCACCGGCAAACGCCCGCAGGCGCTCGGCCCAATCCCTGAAGGCGCTGGTCTTGGCCGGTAGCTCGACGGCCTGACCCGCCAGCAACTGCCGGTAGGCGGTCTGCAGGTCTTCGAAGAGAATACGCCAGGACACGCCATCCACTACCAGATGGTGGATAACCAGCAGCAGGCGCTGGCTGCCGTCGTCGAAAGTCGCCAGCAGGGCGCGCAACAACGGCCCATCGGCCAGGTCGAGACTGCGCTGGACTTCGTCGGCAAGCGCCCGCAGCGCCGCCAGGTCGGCGACCCGAGCGACGCGGAGCAGCGCCGCAGCGCCCTCTTCCACACCCCGGTGGCGCGCCGTCCAGCCGGCCGCCTCGCGGGTGAAGGACAGGCGCAACGCATCGTGGTGCGCCAGCACGCCCCGCAGGGCCTGCTCAAGGTGCCGGGCATCGAGCGGCTCGCGGGCTTCCAGGAGTACCGACTGGTTCCACCAGTGGCGCTCGGCGACCTCTTCGGCGAAGAAACCCTGCTGGATCGGCAGCAACGGCGTGACGCCGGTCACCGGTCCCTGGTCGATCGCCAGCACCTGCGTACCGCTCTCGGCCAGCGGAGCCAGGGCACCGATGGTCTGCGCCTCGAAGAGCATCTTCGGAGTGAAATGGATGCCGAGCTGGCGCGCACGGCTGACCACCTGCAGGGAAATGATGGAATCGCCGCCGATCTCGAAGAAGTTGTCGGCCAGGCCGACCTGCTCCAGCTTCAGCACCTCCGCCCAGATCGTCGCCAGTTGTCTTTCCACTTCGCTGCGCGGTGCCTGGTAGTCGCGTTGCTGCTGGTCGGCACTGGGCTTGGGCAGGGCCTTTCGATCCAGCTTGCCGTTGGGGGTCAGCGGCATGCACGCCAGGAACAGCAGATGCGCCGGCAACATATACTCGGGCAAGCGTTCCTTCAGCGCCTTGCGCAAGGCGTCGCGGCAGGCCGCCTGGGCACCGGCATCCTCGACCAGCGCCGGATCCTGCGGGACCACGTAGCCGACCAGTTGCTGGCCGCTGGCACCCGCCTGGGCGACCACCACCGCCTCGCGCACCGCCGCCTGCTCGCGCAGGCGTGCCTCGATCTCGCCCAGCTCGATACGGAAACCGCGGATCTTCACCTGGTGGTCTACCCGTCCCAGGTAGTCCACCACGCCATCCGCCCGCCCACGGGTCAGGTCACCGCTGCGATACAGGCGGCTGCCGGGCGCGCCGAAGGGATCCGGCACGAAACGTTCGGCGGTCAGTGCCGGACGCTCCAGGTAACCGCGCGCCACGCCTTCTCCGCCAAGGTACAGCTCACCGGCCACACCGACCGGCAGCAGGTTCAACTGGGCATCGAGGATGTAGCCACTGCGATTGCCCAGCAGCGTACCTATCGGCATGTAGGCGGCGCCACAGGGGTCGTCCGGGCGGGCTTTCCAGAGCAGCGGGGTGACCACCGTTTCGGTCGGTCCGTAGCCGTTGAACAGGTATTGCGGGCGTAGCGCGCGCCAGGCCAGGTCGTAGCTGGCCTGCGCCACCGCGTCGCCGCCGAAGCAGTAGACCCGGGCCGCCGGCGGGTTGCCGTCGCGCTCGGCGTGCTCGGCCAGTTGCTGCAGATAGACCGGCGGGAACACCGCGACGGTGACGCCGTGGCGATGCATCTGCGCGTAGGTCTGCTCCGGCAGCCACAGGCTGTCGTCGCGGATCAGCACCCGCGCACCGTTGATCAACGGGTGCATCCAGCCTTCATGGGAGCCGTCGAAGGCGAACGACATGAAGTGCAGCTCGCAGTCCGCCGGGGTCATCTCGTAGCGCTCGCCGGTAGCCACGATGTGCGCCGCCAGCGGGCCGTGGGACACTGCCACGCCCTTGGGCATGCCGGTGGAGCCGGAGGTGTAGATCACATAGGCCAGGTTGTCGCCATGCAGCGCCACCTCTGGATCATGGGCGGGGAAACCGGCCCACTCCTGTTCGCGGTCCAGGCACAGGCAGGACAGCCCGTCGGGAATCGGCAGTCGGTCGAGCAGGTGGCTCTGGGTCAGCAGCAGGTGCGCGCGGCTGTCCTGCATCATGTACAGCAGGCGTTCGCGCGGGTACTCGATGTCCAGGGGCACGTAGGCGCCGCCGGACTTCAGCACGGCGAGGAAGGCAATCATGATTTCCGCACTGCGCTGCATGGCGATCGCCACCCGCACCTCGGGACCGACGCCGCGGGCGATCAGCGCATGTGCCAGGCGATTGGCCCGGCTGTCCAGCTCGGCGAAGCTCAGCACCTGGTCGTCGAACAGCACCGCCGGCGCGTCCGGGGCCAGGCGTGCGCGCTCCGCCACCCGCTGGTGGATCAGCGGCGAAGCGGGGAAGCCCGACTCGCTGCGGTTCCACAGCGAATCGATCAGCGCGCGCTCCTCGGCATCCAGCAGGCTCAGCTCGACCAGAGTCCGTTCGGCGTTGTCGACGAAGCCTTCGAGCAAGTTCAGCAGGTGCCGGTCCAACTGCTCGACCGCGGCATCGGAAAACGCCTGACGGTCATAGCTGTATTGCAGCGACAGACTGTCGCCGACGCCCAGGGCGACGGTCAGCGGGTAGTTGGTCTGTTCATGATTGCTCACCGGGCCGAAGCGCACGCCGCCTGGCGACCCCTTTTCCAGGGCTTCGGCCACAGGGTAGTTCTCGAATACCAGCAGGCTGTCGAACAGCGCCTCGCCGAGCCCGGCCCAACGCTGGATCTCGAACAGCGGCGTGTGCTCCTGCTCGCGCAGCGCCAGGCTGCGCGCCTGCACCTCCTGCAACCAGTCGGTGAGGCGCATGCCCGGTTGCGGTGTGGCGACCACCGGCAGGGTATTGATGAACAGGCCGATCTGCCTTTCGATCCCGGCCAGTTCGGCGGGACGGCCGGCGACGGTGGCGCCGAAGACCACCGTATCCTGCCCGGTGTAGCGTTGCAGCAGTAGCGACCAGGCGGCCTGCACCAGGGTATTGAGGGTCACCGCGTGCCGCTGGGCGAACGTCTTCAGGCGCGCGGTGCGTGCCGGCGGCAGGCTGCGCTGGAACTGGCCGCTGCCGACCTGCTCGCGCTCGGCGGCGACCGCCTGGGCCAGGCGTGTCGGCTCCAGCAGTTCCGCCAGTTGTTCTTTCCAGAATGCTTCGCTGACGCGCTTGTCCTGTGCCTGCAGCCAGGTGATGTAGTCGCGGTAGCGCCCACCCGTGCGCTCGGCCTGTTCGCCGGTGTAGCGAGCGAGCACCTCGCCGAGCAGCTGCGCGCTGCTCCAGCCATCCAGCAGGATGTGGTGGTGGGTGTAGACCAGGTGGTAGCGCTCTTCGTCCATACGCACCAGGACCAGCCGCAGCAAGGGCGCCTGCTCCAGCTCGAAACCCCGCCGGCGTTCGCTCGCGGCCAGCTCGTCGAGAGCCTCGGCGAGCGCTTCGCGACCACGCCAGTCATGCTCGGCGAACGGCAGTTCGAGGTGTTTGTGGATCACCTGGAGCGGCTGCTCCAGATCGCCCTGCCAGAGGAAGCCGGCGCGCAGGATGTCATGACTGTCCAGCGCCGCCTGCCAGGCGGCGCGGAAGCGCGCGGGATCGAGTCCATGGACGTCGACTCGGAGCTGGTTCAGGTAATCGCCGGAAGCCTGCTCGTAGAGCGAGTGGAACAGCATGCCGTGCTGCATCGGCGACAGCGGGTAGATGTCCTCGATCCGCGCCAGAGGCAGGCGATCCAACTGCTCCTGGCGCAACGTCGCGAGGGGGAAGTCCGACGGCGTGGCGCCGACGTTGCCCTCCTGGCAGCAATGCTCGATCAGCGCGTGCAGCTCCCGCGCGTAGTCATCGACCAGGCGCTGGACGGTCGCCTCGGCGAACATTTCCCGGCTGAAGCTCCAGTGCAGGCTCAGCTCGCCGCCGTAGACCTGGCCTTCGATGCTCAACCAGTTGGCCAGCGGGGCGCACGGATCCTGGGCGGCGCCGGCGCTTTCCGTGGCCGGTACCAGCAGCGCCGCTCCATCGAACTGACGGTCGAACCGGCCCAGGTAATTGAAGGTGATCCGCGGCTGCGGCAGTGCGGCCAGGCGGGTCGCAGCCTCCTCTCCAGCCAGGTAGCGCAGCAGGCCGTAGCCGACACCCTTGTCCGGCACGCCGCGCAGTTGCTCCTTGATCGCCTTCAGCGACTCGCCGAGGTCCGCGGCCGGGGTCAGGCGCAGCGGGAACAGGCTGGTGAACCAGCCCACCGTGCGGCTCAGGTCGATGGCCTCGCCGAGGTCCTCGCGGCCGTGCCCTTCGAGCTGCACCAGCACGCTGGCGTCGCCGCTCCAGCGGCAGGTCGCACGGGCCAGGGCGGTCAGCAGCAGGTCGTTGACCTGGGTCCGGTAGGCCGCCGGGGCTTCCTGCAGCAACTGCCGGGTACGCTCGGCGTCCAGGGTCAGGACGAGCTTGCGCTCATGGCGGTTTTCCAGGGCTCCGTGCGGGTTTTCGCATGGCAGCGCATGCGGAGCGTCGTGCAGTTGCGCCTGCCAGTAGTCGAGTTCGTCCAGGCGCGCGCCGGCCTGTTCGTGCAGGTGCCGGCTCCAGGCCTGGTAGGAACTGCTACGCGGCCCGAGATCGGCGTCGAGGTCGGCATAGAGACGCTGCAGGTCTTCCAGCAGGATGCGCCAGGACACCCCGTCCACCGCCAGGTGGTGGATGACCAGCAGCAGGCGCTGGCTGCCGTCGGCCATGTCCACCAGCAGTGCACGCAGCAGCGGCCCCTGTTCGAGGTCGAGGCTGCGCTGGGCTTCTTCGCAAAGCGCCAGCAACGCCTCCTCGGACCCCGCCTGCCGGCGCCACAGCGGCTCGCCGGCCTGCTCGGCGTAGGCCTGGTGCCAGGCGCCGCGCTCTTCGCGGAAACGCAGGCGCAGGGCATCGTGCTGCGCCTGCAGGCGTTCCAGGGCACGCCCCAGCCGGTCGCCGTCGAGCGGCTGGCGCGCCTGCAACAAGAGAGACTGGTTCCAGTGCTGGCGGTTGGGAATCGCCCGCTCGAAGAACCAGCGCTGTACCGGCGCCAGCGCCACCTCGCCGCTTGCCGGCCCCTGTTCCGCCGTCGCCGCACCCGCCTTGGCCGCCAGGGCCAGGCTGCGGATGTTCTGGTGCTGGAACAGGTCGCGCGGGCTCAGTTGCAATCCGGCCTGGCGCGCACGGCTAACTACCTGGATCGAGACGATCGAGTCGCCGCCGAGGCTGAAGAAGTTGTCGTCCAGGCCGACCCGCTCAACGCCCAGCAGGTCCTGCCAGATTTCCGCCAGGGTTCGCTCCACTGCGTTGCGCGGTGCGCTGTAGCCTGCCTGCGCCACGCTTACTTCAGGCGCCGGTAGCGCCTTGCGATCCAGCTTGCCGTTCGGACTCAGCGGCATCCGCTCCAGCGCCAGCCACTGCGCCGGCACCATGTATTCCGGCAGGCTCGCCGCCAGGTGCGCGGCCAGCGCTTCGCGCCAGTCGCCGCCCTCGCTCTCCAGCACCACGTAGCCGACCAACTGCCTGCCGCCCACCGCCAGCACCGCCGCCTCGCGCACCCACGGATGCTCCAGCAGGCGCGCCTCGATCTCGCCCAGCTCGATGCGCAAGCCGCGCAGCTTCACCTGATGGTCGATCCGCCCGGAGTACTCGATCACCCCATCGGCGCGGTAGCGCGCCAGGTCGCCGGTGCGGTACATCCGCTCCCCAGCCACGAACGGGCTGGCGACGAAACGCTCGGCAGTCAGCCCCGGACGCTGGTGGTAGCCACGGGCCAGGCCCTGCCCGGCCAGGTACAGCTCGCCGAGCACGCCCACCGGCACCGGCTCCAGGTTGCCATCGAGGATGTAGCAGGCCAGGTTGGCGATCGGCCGGCCGATCGGCACCGCGTCCTTGCCCTCCTCCACGCAGGTCCAGTGGGTGACGTCGATGGCCGCCTCGGTCGGGCCATAGAGGTTATAGAGGCCGGCCTGCGGCAGCTTGGCGAACACCTGCTGCTGGGCGTCCGCCGGCAGCGCCTCGCCGCTGCAAACGATGCGTTTCAGGCTGGTGCAGGAGGCGACGTCTTCATCCTGCAGGAAGGCCTGCAGCATCGACGGCACGAAGTGCAGCGTATCGATCCCTTCGCGGTTGATCAGCTCCACCAGCTTCGCCGGGTCGCGATGGTCGCCCGGCGCGGCCACCACCAAACGCGCCCCGCTCATCAGCGGCCAGAAGAACTCCCAGACCGACACGTCGAAGCTGAACGGGGTCTTCTGCAACACCGTGTCGCCGACGCCCAGGCCGTAGGCCTGCTGCATCCAGCACAAGCGGTTGCTCAGCGCCGAATGGCGGTTGCCGGCACCCTTGGGCTTGCCGGTGGAACCGGAGGTGTAGATGACATAGGCGAGGTTCTCGCCGTTCAGCTCGATCCCTGGATTGTTCTCGGCATGGTTTTCCAGCCAGGCATCGGCCTGGTCCAGGTCGATCCGTTGCACACCTTGCGCCAGCGGCAGCTTCAGGTGCGACTGGCTAAGCAGCAGCTCCACACCGCTGTCCTCCAGCATGTAGGCCTGGCGCTCCTCGGGATATTCCGGGTCCACCGGCACGTAGGCGCCCCCGGCCTTGAGGATCGCCATCAGTGCCACGACCATCTCGATGGAGCGCTCCATGGCCACGCCCACCAGGCGGTCCGCACCGACCCCGCGCTCGGTCAGGGCATGCGCCAGGCGGTTGGCCCGGCGGTTCAGCTCGGCGTAGTCCAGGCGCTCCTCGCCGAAGGCCAGCGCCGGCGCCGTCGGCGTGCGCTCGACCTGCTCCTCGAACAACCGGTGCACGCCGCGTTGCAGCGGGTACTCGGCCGCAGTGGCGTTCCAGCCTTCCAGCAACTGGTAGCGCTCCTCGGCATCGAGCATCGGCAGCGAGTCGACGCTGGCCTGCGGGTTTTCCAGCATGCCGCGCAGCAGGTTCTGCCAATGCCGCGCCATGCGCTCGACGGTCCGCGCCTCGAACAGGTCGGTCGCGTAGGTCAGCGCGGCGTACAGGCGGCCGCCCTTCTCGTAGGTATCCAGGCTCAGGTCGAACTGGGTGGTACGGCTCTTCCAGTCGAGCTGGCCGAAGCTCAGGCCGGCCACGCTGTCCAGCGCCTCGATGTCGGCCACCAGCGGCTGGTGGTTGTACATCACCTGGAACAGCGGGCTGTGGCTCAGGCTGCGCTCGACCTTGAACGCCTCGACCAGGCGTTCGAACGGCAGATCCTGATGGGCCTGGGCGCCAAGCACGGTGTCCTTGAGCCCGGCCAGCAGGGTCGCCACCGACGTGCGGCCGTCGAATACCGAGCGCAGCACCTGGGTGTTGACGAACAGGCCGATCAGCCCTTCCACCTCGGCGCGGTTGCGGTTGGCGATGGGGACGCCGACCCGCAGGTCGGTCTGCCCGCTATAGCGTTGCAGGAGGATATTGAAGCCGCCGAGCAACAGCATGAACAGGGTCAGCCCCTGGCGTCGGGCGGTGCCGCGCAGGGCCTCGGCCAGGGCCGGCTCGATGCTGAACTCGTAACGGCTGCCACGGTAGCTGGGAACCGCCGGACGCGGGTGGTCGGTCGGCAACTCCAGGACCGGATGCCGCTCGCCGAGCTTGCCGCGCCAGTACTCCAGCTGGCGCTCCTGCTCACCGGCCTCCAGCCAGCTGCGCTGCCACAGGGCGTAATCGGCGTACTGGATCGGCAAGGCCGACAGGCCGGGCTCCGCGCCAGTCGCATAGGCACTGTAGAAACGACTGAATTCTTCGATCAGCACGTTCATCGACCAGCCGTCGGACACGATGTGATGCAGGGTCAACAGCAGCACATGCCGCTCCTCGCCCAGGCGGATCAGGCGGACCCGCAGCAACGGCCCCTCGCACAGGTCGAACGGCTGCAACGACTCGCGCTGCGCCTCCTCGCGCAGGCGGGCTTCCTGCTCGGCCTCGGGCAGGCCGCTGCAATCCTCGAAGGCAACCTCCAGCGGGCGTTGCAGGGGCGCCTGCGCCAGGCTGTCGTCGGCGCCGCGCGGGAACACCGTGCGCAGGGTTTCGTGACGCTGCACCAGGCTGGCGAAGGCGCGCTCCAGCGCCTGGCGGTCCAGCGGCCCGTTCAGGCGCACCGCGCTGGGCAGGTTGTAGGCGCCGCTCTGTGGCTCCAGGTGCCAGAGGAACCACATGCGCTGCTGGGCGTAGGACAGGCGGTCGCGCTCGGCCGAAGACACGCCGGCCGGAATCGGGAACAGCGAGAAATCGATTCCCTCCCCTCGCAGGGTTTCGAGGAAGACCCGACGCTTCTCAACGGGTAATTCGATAAAGCGGCGGGCGAGCTTGAGGGAATCTTCTGCGTTCATCGGTCTTCTTCCGTGCACATGGGCAACGAGCGCGGGGCTCGGTCATTCATGTGAAACGGACGACACATCGTGAAAATTAACCGGACAGCGACTTCCGGTCGCACCTTGGCCGATCGGTTTTTTTGCATAGCCATCAGGCGTTTACGGAAGCCCTCGGACAAGCCGCCGGCGCCAGGCTGAAAGCAACTGCGAAACATTTGCTTTCATCTTCCCCTTCAGGTTCTACCGGCCTCATTCGTCCTATATGGATGAACGGGGCGCATCCAGTCCCCGCAACCCATGGTCGGTGCCCACGACCCCTAACCTACCGTTAGCCTCATGTCGAAAAAGTCCCGCTCCAGACTCTGGTTCCTCGTCCACAGCTGGCTGGCCCTGCCCATCTGGTTCTTCGTCCTGATCGTCTGCGTCACCGGCACCCTGGCGGTGGTCAGCCAGGAGATCGTCTGGCTGGCCAACCCGGAAATCCGTGCCAGCAAGCCAAGCGACTCCGCCGAACCGCTGAGCTACAGCCAGGTCCTCGCCAGCATCAATCAGACCCGGCCCGAGCTGAAGGTCGAATCGATCGAACGCCCCGACGAATCCCACTTCGCCCTGACCGTGGATGTCAGCTATCCCGACGGCAGCAGCGCTGCGCTCTACGTGAATCCCTACACAGGTACCATCCAGGGCAAGAGCCCCCACTTCGATTTCCGCCAGTTCACCCGTGCCTTGCACGGCTGGTGGCTGGTTCCGTTCAACAATGGCTACAGTTGGGGCTGGTACCTGGTTTCGTTGCTCGGCCTGCCGATGTTGGCCTCGCTGGTCACCGGTCTGGTGGTCTATAAACGATTCTGGAAGGGTTTCTTCAGACCACGCCTGCGCATCAGCCAGGGCGCGCGCATCTTCTGGGGCGATTTCCACCGCCTGAGCGGCATCTGGTCGATCTGGTTCATCGCCGTGATCTCCATCACCGGCACCTGGTTCCTGATCCAGGCGATCCTCGCCGACAATCACATCACTCTCTCCAGCGAAGGCCCGCCGCCGGTCATCGCCCGCAGCGAGGTGCCGCTCTCGCCTTCCGGCCAGCCGGCTGTGCAGATCGACCTCGACGAGGCCGTGCGCATCGCCACTCGGGACATTTCCGGCTTGGAAGCCAGCGGGCTGTTCCTCCCCGGCAACGCCTACAGCCCGCTCTATGTCTATGGCCGCGGCTGGTACCCGCTGATGTACCAGTCGGCAGCGATCAATCCCTACAACGGCAGGATCGAGTCTTCCCGCCTGCTCGGCGACCGCACCCCGCTGGAGTTCGTCACCGAATCCATGCGTCCCCTGCACACCGGCGATTTCGGCGGTATCTGGGTCAAGCTGATCTGGTTCGTCTTCGGCCTGCTGCTGAGCATGATGGTGCTCAGCGGCCTGCTGATCTGGAGCAAGCGCACCGCACAGGCCACCGCCGCGCTGGTCAAGCGCGGCAAGCGCCCGGCGCGCCAGCCAAAACCGGCCAAGCCGGCGCCGGTAATGGCCAACCAGACCGCGGAGGGACAGCCATGAGCAAGGCCGCCGTTGCCCAGCCCGTTTCGCCGCTGCGCCAGTTCTGGCTGCGCTGGCGTTTCCACCTGAACGTTCTGCTGATCCTGATCCCACTCGGTTTCATGCCGCGTTATTTCGCCGACGTCGCACTGTTCCGCGGCACCAGCGGCCTCGGCGAACGAGAGGCGGGCGAGATCCAGGTCGGCCCCTGGAGCCTGCGCCTGGCGGAAATGCGTATCGAACCGCCGCACGACGAAGGCCCCGCCGGCTTCATGAAGGACTTCAATGCCGCCCTCTGCCAGGCCTGCATTCCCCAGGTCAAGGCGACCTACCTGCGCATCGGCAAGCCGCGCAGCCTGCGTGCCGCCGGGGTGATCTTCTTCGGCAGCCCCTACCGCATGGGCACCAGCGTGCCGATCCCGCCGCGCACCCGGCCCGACGCCGAGCTGTGGATCACCATGGAAGGCTGGGACGGCTCCATGCACCAGGCTTCCATTCCCCTGGCCGAGGCATCCCCCGCCACCGTGGCCTGGCTGAACAAACGAGGTAAGCAATGAGCATCCACACCCGCCCCTGGCGCCTGCCCCTGGCCGCCCTGTTGCTCGGCCTGAGCGGCGCGGCCCTGGCGCACAACCCGATCTGCGAATGCGAGGAAGTGCAGGCCGGCGAGATCCGCTGCAAGGGCGGTTTCTCCGACGGCAGCGGCGCCCCCGGCGTAACCCTCGACGTGATCGGCTACGACGAGCAGATCCTGGTTCCCGGCAAGCTCGGCGCCGACTCGACCCTGACCTTCAAGCGTCCCGACGGCGAGTTCTACGTGCTGTTCGACGCCGGCCCCGGCCACGTGGTGGAAATCGACCACGCCGACATCGCCGCGCCATGAGCGTCGAAACCGTCCGCCCGGCCGGCGCCGGCCACGAGACCCTCTACGTACTGCTCGGCAGCGTGCTGATCCTGGCCCTCGCCGCCACGGTGGTCGGGCTGCGCCAGCAGTCCCATGAAGCGCAAGCCCTGGACGCCCACCAGGTGGACGCCCGGCTCGACCTGAATGCCGCCGAACAGGGCATCTATGCCGACCTGCAGGTCGCCGCCGAAGACATCCAGGCGCGCCTGGACGACGGCGAAGCCGCGCCCTCCGTCGACGAACTGGCCGCCGAGGGCTTCCCGCCCTTCGTCGCCGACGTCGCCGCAAGCAGCCGCGGCGAGCACCGCTGGAGCCACGGCGAAACCGCCGGGCGTCCGAGCTACCTGGGCGTCAGCGGCAAGCCCGGGGTGGCCGGCTCGTTCCTCCTGCTGCTCGGCCCCGCCGAAGTCTGGCTGAAGCCCGCCGCGGCCGCTGCCGGCGCCGTACCGGGCGACGCCCGAGCCCTGGCCGACGCCGGCTGGCGCCAGGTGGTCAGCCGCTTCGACGCCGGCGTGACCCGTCAGCACCGCCATTGATCGCACATCGACTCCACAGAAGGCGTTTTTCCATGCTGTTCTCCCGTCGTTCATCCCGTCCGCGCGGCCTCGCCGCCCTCCTCCCGGGCCGTGCCCTGCTGGCCGCCCTGCTGCTGGCCCTGCTCGCCCCGCTGGCCCAGGCCGAAGACGGCAAGCGCCTGCGCATCGGCATCACCCTGCATCCCTACTACAGCTACGTGAGCAACATCGTCGGCGACAAGGCCGAGGTGGTGCCGCTGATCCCCGCCGGTTTCAACCCGCATGCCTACGAGCCGCGTGCCGAGGACATCAAGCGCATCGGCACGCTCGACGTGGTGGTGCTCAACGGCGTCGGCCACGACGATTTCGCCGAGCGCATGATCGCCTCCAGCGAAAAGCCCGGCATCCCGGTGATCGAGGCCAACGCCAAGGTGCCGCTGCTGGCCGCCACTGGCATGGCCGCGCGCGGCGCCGGCAAGGTGGTCAACCCGCATACCTTCCTGTCCATCAGCGCCTCGATCACCCAGGTCAACACCATCGCCCGCGAACTGGGCAAGCTCGACCCGGCCAACGCCAAGGTCTACACCCGCAACGCCCGGGCCTACGCCAAGCGCCTGCGGGCCCTGCGCGCCGACGCCCTGGCGCGGCTGAACAAGGCCCCGGCCGCCGACTTCCGCGTCGCCACCATCCACGGCGCCTACGACTACCTGCTGCGCGAATTCGGCCTGGAAGTCACCGCCGTGGTCGAGCCGGCCCACGGCATCGAGCCGAGTCCGAGCCAGTTGAAGAAGACCATCGACCAGCTCAAGGCGCTGGACGTGAAGGTGATCTTCTCCGAGATCGACTTCCCCTCCACCTACGTCGAGACCATCCAGCGCGAGTCCGGGGTGAAGCTCTATTCGCTGTCGCACATTTCCTATGGCGACTACAGCGCCGGCAAGTACGAGGAAGAAATGGCGCGCAACCTCGACACCGTGGTCCGCGCCATCCAGGAGTCCGGCGCATGACCGTGGCCGAACGGCTTTGCGCCACGCCTTGCGGGCCGGCCATCGAGTTCGCCGGGATCGACCTGAGTCTCGGCGGCAGCCGCATCCTCGATGGCGTGCGCCTGCGCGTCGAGGCCGGTAGCGTGCACGCGCTGGTCGGACCGAACGGCGGCGGCAAGAGTTCGCTGGTCAAGACCCTGCTCGGGCAGATGCCGCATCGCGGCGAGCTGCGCCTGGAGTGGCCCGGCGCGCCCGGCTGCATCGGCTACGTGCCGCAGGCGCTGGAGTTCGACCGCGGCCTGCCGCTCACCGTCGACGATTTCATGGCCGCCATGTGCCAGCGCCGTCCGGCCTTCCTCGGCCTGTCGCGCAGCCGGCGCCCGGCGATCGACGCGGCCCTGGAACGGGTCGGCATGCTGGCCAAGCGCGGTCGGCGCATGGGCGCCCTCTCCGGCGGCGAGCGCCAGCGCGTGCTGCTGGCGCAGGGCCTGGTACCGCCGCCGCAACTGCTGGTGCTGGACGAACCGATGTCGGCCCTCGACGAGGGCGGCATCCAGGTCTTCGAGCGGCTGCTGCTGGACTGGCGCCAGGCCGGCGTCACCGTGCTCTGGATCGAGCACGACCTGGAGGCCGTCGGCCGCCTCGCCGACCGGGTCAGCGGTCTCAACCGCCACCTGCTGTTCGACGGTCCGGCGGCCAGCAGCCTGACCCCGGAACGCCTGCTCACGCTGTTCTCCACCCAGCCCCGGAAGAACGCGGAGGCCAGCCGATGAACGACGCCTACGAACAACTGCGCCAGGCCGTCCAGGCCTGGGCCGCCGCCGGCTACCTGCCGGAGACCCTGGCCTACGGCTTCGTCGTCAACGCGCTCCTCGCCGGCCTGCTGATCGGCCCGGTGCTCGGCGGCCTCGGCACCCTGGTGGTGGTCAAGCGCTTCGCCTTCTTCTCCGAGGCGGTCGGCCACGCCGCGCTCACCGGCGTGGCCATCGGCATCCTTCTCGGCGAGCCCTACACCGGGCCCTACGGCAGCCTGTTCGGCTACTGCCTGCTGTTCGGCGTCCTGCTCAACTACCTGCGCAACCGCACCGGCCTGGCCCCGGACACCCTGATCGGGGTGTTCCTCTCGGTGTCCCTGGCGCTCGGCGCCAGCCTGTTGCTGGTGCTGGCGGGCAAGATCAACGTGCATATCCTCGAGAACGTGCTGTTCGGCTCGGTGCTGACCGTGAACGGCCATGACCTCGCGGTGCTGGCGGCGGTCGCCATGCTGGTGCCGTGCCTGGCCCTGCCGCTGTACAACCGCATCATGCTGGCCAGCTTCAACCCGCAACTGGCGGCGGTGCGCGGGGTCGCGGTGAAGAGCCTGGACTACCTGTTCGTGGCCCTGGTGACCCTGGTCACCGTCGCCGCGGTGAAAGTGATCGGCGCGATCCTGGTCGGAGCCCTGCTGGTGATCCCGGCGGCGGCGGCGCGCCTGGTCAGCCAGTCGCTGAAAGGGTTCTTCTGGCTGGCGGTGCTGATCGCCACCGTCAGCACGCTGGCCGGTATCCTGTTGCCGATCATGTTCGACCTGCCGATTCCCTCCGGCGCCGCGATCATCCTGGTCGCCGGCCTGGCCTTCGGCCTCGCCGCCATCGCTCGCGGCTGCCTGCCGCACCTGAAAGGAACCCCCGGATGAACCTGAAACCCCATTGCCTCGCCCTGGCCCTGGCTTGCGCCGGACTCGCCGGCCCGCTCCCGGCCCTCGCCGCGACGCCGGCCGCGGCCCAGTCCGCGCCAGTCACGGTACTGGCCAGCCTGCCGGTCACCCACGCCCTCGCCGAACGCCTGCTGCGGGACACCGAGGTCAAGCTGCAACGGGTCGCCCCGGCCAACCTGCCGGCCAGCCGCCAGGCCTCGTTCTTCGCCGGGCGCGGCGCCGGCGGCCTGGCCAAGGCCGCCGGGCAGGCCGACGCGGTGATCGACCTGCGCTCGATCTGGAGCGACGACCCGCTCTACCCGCTGGCCCGCCGTAGCAATATCCGTATCGTCGAGATCGACGCCGCGCGTCCGGTGGACGGCGCCCTGCCCGGCATCGCCCTGCGCCCCGGCAGCGACCTGCATGCCTACCCCTGGCTCAACCCGACCAACCTGGGGCGCATGGCCGATGTCCTCGCCAGCGACCTGGAACGCCTGGCGCCCGGCGCCGCAGCGACCATCCAGGCCAACCTGGCGACGCTGAAGAAGCAATTGCTGGAAGCGACCGCCAGTAACGAGACTCGCCTGGCGAAGGCCGACAACCTCAGCGTGATCAGCCTCTCCGAACGCCTCGGCTACCTGCTCGCCGGGCTCAACCTGGACCCGCTGGACGTGGAGATCCAGGCCGACGACGGCTGGACCGAGACCAATATCCAGGCTTTCGCCGAGGAGCTGAAGAGCGAGGATATCGCCCTGGTCCTGCACCATCGCCAGCCACCCAAGCCCCTCGCCGATGCCATCGCCGCCAGCGGCGCACGCCTGGTAGTGGTGGACACCGAGGCGGCGGACCCGGTGGCCGGCCTGGAAAGCGACATGAAAGCGATAGTCGAAGGGCTGCTGGCCGGTCAAGGCTGAGCCGCGCCTCGTAACGAAAAAGGCCGGGGAGCGCTGCTCCCCGGCCTTTTTTTCGTCGACATCGGACCCGCCGCAGGGCCTATGGCGCCCTCGCGGGCATCAGCAGATCGCCGCCGACTCCACCGCCAACGCCGCGGCGCCCTGCCCCGCGCGCCAGGCCTCGACCTGGCGCTCGACGACCGCCAGCACCTCGGCCTCGCGCTGATGGATGAAGAAGTGCCCGCCGTCGAACAGTTCCAGTTCGAAACCGCTGCGGGTTTCCTCGGCCCAGGCCAGCAACTGTTCCTCGCTGGCCTTGTCCTCCCTGCCGCCAAGCGTTCGGATCGGACAGGCCAGCGGCGGGCGCCGCTGGTGACGATAGCTGCCGCAGAGCAGGAAATCGGCGCGCAGGATCGGCAGGGTCAGGCTCATCAGCTCGCGGTTGCCCAGCACCTCTTCCGGCGTACCTTGCAGGTCGCGCAGGTCGGCGATCAGCTCGGCGTCGCTCTTCGGTTCGGCGAAACCGCGGTCATACTCGGCGCGTCGCGACGGCGCCGCGGTGCCGCAGGCGAAGAACCCCAGCGGCGTCGGGCAACCCAGCTCGCGCAAGGCATACAGCACCTCGCAGGCGAGCAAGGCGCCGAGGCTGTGGCCGAGCATCGCGTAGGGGCCCTGGCGGACCTCGTCGTGCAGCTCGCGCGCCAGTTGCTGCGCCAGGCTCGCCAGGTCGGTCTGCAACGGCTCGGCCATCCGCGCCCCGCGCCCCGGCAACTCCACCGGACGCACCGCCAGCCAGGCCGGCAGCTTGCGCCGCCAGCGGCTGTAGGTCATGGCGCTGGCGCCGGAATACGGCAGGCAGAACAGCCGTACGGGCGTACCGCCCACTCAGCCGGCCGCCTTGTCCATGTGCTGGCGCAGGCTCAGCGGGCGCATGTCGGTCCAGACTTCCTCGATGTAGGCCAGGCAGTCCTTCTTCAGGCCGCTCTTGCCGGCCGCCCGCCAGCCCTGGGGAATCTCCTTGTATTCCGGCCAGATGGAATACTGCTCCTCATGGTTGACCACTACCTGGAACTGGATGTCGTCACGGTCGAACACTGAAGTCATTGCTTGCTCCTGATGGGATCGAACGGCCGCGCGCAGCACGGCCCTTGCGTTGGATAACGAAAAGCCCGGCGGGAAAATTAGCCGGCCAGCGCCGCGCCGAGGGCGCGGGCGAAACGCCGGGCCACCTCGTCGATCTGTTCGGCGCCGATGATCAGCGGCGGCAGGAAGCGCACCACGCTGCCGTGGCGGCCGCCCAGTTCGAGGATCAGGCCGCGCCTCAGGCACTCGCGCTGGACCCGCGAGGCCAGGGCGCCGTCGGTCGGCGGATGACCGAGGGCATCCGCCTCGCCCTGCGGGTCGACGATCTCGACCCCGAGCATCAGCCCCCGACCGCGGATATCGCCCAGTTGCGGATAGTCGCGCTGGAGGATGCGCAGGTGCTCGGCCAGGCGCTCGCCCATGGCCGCCGCGTGGGCCGCCAGGTCGTGTTCCTTCAGGTAGCGCATCACCGCCGAACCGGCGGCCATGGCCATCTGGTTGCCACGGAAGGTGCCGGCGTGGGCGCCGGGCTGCCATTTGTCCAGCCATTCGCGGTAGACCACCACCGCCAGCGGCAGGCTGCCGCCGATGGCCTTGGACAGCACCACCACGTCGGGGACGATGCCGGCGTGCTCGAAGGCGAACATCCTGCCGGTACGGGCGAAGCCGCTCTGGATCTCGTCGACGATCAGCGCCACCCCGGCCTGCTCGGTGATCCGCCGCAAGCCGCGCAGCCAGTCGAGATCGGCCGGGACCACGCCGCCCTCGCCCTGGACCACCTCGACGATCACCGCCGCCGGCAACTGCACGCCGCCTTCCGGATCGTTCAGCAGGTTCTCCAGGTAGTGCAGGTTCGCCTTGACCCCCGCCTCGCCGCCGAGACCGAACGGGCAACGGTAATCGTAGGGATACGGCAGGAACTGCACGCCCGTGCTGAGCACCGCGCCCAGCGGCTTCTTCGGTCCGAGATTGCCCATCAGCCCCAGCGCGCCCTGGCTCATGCCGTGGTAGCCGCCCTGGAACGACAGGATGGTGCTGCGCCCGGTGGCGGTGCGTACCAGTTTCAGCGCGGCTTCCACCGCGTCGGTGCCGGTCGGGCCGCAGAACTGGATCTTCGCCTCGGCGGCCAGCGCCGGCGGCAGCAGGCCGAACAGGTCCTGGACGAACTGGTCCTTCACCGGGGTGGTCAGGTCGAGGGTGTGCAGCGGCAGCTCGTCGGCCAGAACCTGGCGGATCGCCTCGATCACCACCGGATGGTTGTGCCCCAGCGCCAGGGTGCCTGCGCCGGCCAGGCAATCGATGAAGGTACGCCCCTCGACGTCCTCCACCAGCAGCCCCCTGGCCTTCTTCAGCGCCAGCGGAATCCGCCGCGGATAGCTGCGCGCGTTGGACTCCTGGCGGCTTTGCCGTTCCAGCAAGGGCGACTGGGAGAACTCGTAGAGCGTTTCGCCCTCCGCCGGGGTGGCGCGGAGCGGCTGGTCTTCGATGACGCTGGTGGCGACGTGCATGTCTTCAACCCTCAAGGCGTGGTGGTGTTCCACTGGCAACCGGCGATCCGGCCGCCAGGGGCGGCATTCGCGGATCGGATGCACAGGAGACGCAGGAGGGACGCACGGATTTACTGCGCCGGACCGCAGCACCGAGCCCGGACCGCCAGCTCCGGCCCGGACACCGTCGAGCAGGCCGCTAGTCGGCGCCCGCGGCGCTCACCCGCCAGATCGCGTTGCCGACGTCGTCGGCGATCAGCAACGCCCCGTCGGCCGCCTGCGCCAACCCCACCGGCGCGCCGAACAACTGCTTCTCGTCCGCGGAGACGAACCCGGTCACCACCGGCTGCGGCGCACCGGCGGGCTTGCCGTCGGCGAACGGCACATGGACCACCTGGAAGCCGCTGACCGGCGAGCGGTTCCAACTGCCGTGCTCGCTGACGAAGGCGCCGTTGCGATAGCGCTCGGGCAACTCGTCGCCGGTGTAGAAGAACAGGCCCAGCGCGGCCACGTGGGAACCCAGCGCGTAGTCGGGGACGATGGCCTTCGCCACCAGGTCGGGACGCTGCGGCTTCACCCGCGAATCCAGGTGCTGGCCGAAGTAGCTGTAGGGCCAGCCGTAGAAGCCGCCCTCCCGTACCGAGGTCAGGTAGTCCGGGACCAGGTCGTTGCCGATCTCGTCGCGCTCGTTGACGATGGTCCACAGCTTGCCGGAGACCGGTTCCCACTGCAGGCCGGTCGGGTTGCGCAGGCCGGAGGCGTAGATGCGGCTGCCGCGGCTGGCGACGTCCACCTCGAGAATCGCCGCACGACGGTATTCGATCGCCGCGCCGTTCTCGGTGATGTTGCTGTTCGAACCGACGCCCACGTAGAGCTTGCGCCCGTCGGGACTGGCGAGCAGCGCCTTGGTCCAGTGGTGGTTGATGGTGTCCGGCAGGTCGGTGAACTCCATCCCCGGGTCGGCGACCCGGGTTTCACCCGGCACGTAGCGGTAGCGCATGATGTTCCCGGTATTGGCGACATACAGGTAATCCCCCACCCGCTGCACGCCGAACGGCGAGTCCAGCCCTTCCAGGAACACGTACTTCTGCCACTGGCCTCCGGCGCCGGCTCGGCGCAGCAGGGTGATGCGGTTGCCGCCCTTGCCGGCCTTGCCGGACTTCCCCTTGACCATCCCCGCGATGAGTTGCTTCGGCGTGGTCACCGGCGCGGTGCCGGGCGAGTTGGCCTCCACCACCAGCACATCGCCGTTGGGCAAGACCAGCAACTGGCGAGGGTGTTGCAGGCCATCGGCGATCTTCTCGATCTTCAGGCCCTGGGCCACCGTCGGCTTGGCCTCTCCCGACCAGCCCACGCCTTCCGGTACCTTCATCGGCGGCAGAAGGAAGTGCTTCGGTTCCGGAAGCGCCGGATTGGCGCCGGTCTGCTGCTGCGGATCGTTCTGCGACCCCTGGTTGCAGCCGGCCAGGACCAGGCCGAGGGCAAGCGCGACGGGGCGCAGCGAGTGGAGGCTAGCCATGCGCCACCTCCTCCGCGGATACCGCCAGGAGCGCCTCTCCCAGCGCCAGCAGCAGCACCGTCGCGATCGACAGCCATAGCCCGGCCGGCATCACCGCATAGGCGTCGCGGCTGTGCACGAAGGCATTGAAGATGGCCAGGACGATGCCGGCGAACTTCAGCAAGGAGGAAACCCTGGCCGCCGCGACGACTGCCGCGCGCCGCAGCAGCCATACGCGGCACAGGTCGACGAGGCAGGGCAGGATGGCGAACAGCAGGCCGAGACTGATCAGCCAGGCCGCGCTCTTGCCCCACATCACCTCCGCCGTGGCGAAATAGGTGGCGTCGAAGACCAGGGCGGCGACGAAGAAACCGAAGGGAACCGGGTTGAGGACGTTGTAGAAGGCGTCCAGCGGTCTGAAGCGTAGTGCGGTGGCCATTGCGAAACACTCCTCTCGGGAAACGCAGGCTTCCCGACGTGAAGGGACGGGCAGGAGATTCGAACCGCCGAGGCCCTGCGCAAGGCGCGGGCAGCGGGGAACGGCACGGCGAAACGGCGACTGGGGGGCTCGCGCCCCTTCTGCGACGGACCTGCGCGAAGCGCTGGAGTTCATCTGCAAGGACCTGTCGGAAGCGATAGGTACGCTGGCGATCCTTCCGATGGAACTTCGTGCGCCGCGACTCACCGAAACAGGGGTAGCGCCCTTCCCGGCCCTTCCGCCGGGTTGCCGCGCCGCCCCAGGCGCACCCCGCCGGCGACCGATCCGCGCCCGGCGTTTGCCGAAGAGGAGACAGCCGATGCCTGATCGAACCGCTCTGCCCCGCGCCATGCTCGCGGCCTGGGTCCTGCTCCTGCTGGCGGCCTGCAGCCAGGGCCCGGCGCCTACCCCGCCCGCGTCCTGGGGTTGGCAGGACGCCAGCGGCGAACGCGCGATCGCCCCCGACGAAGCCTATCCCGAGCTGTTCCAGGCGGTGCAGGAAAGCCGGCTGTTCAGCGACCAGAAGCACTTCGTCGATGCGCTCCCGCTGCGCGAGCCTGCACGGATCCGCGCCGACTACCTGCGCGAGAGGGAGCGGCCCGGCTTCGACCTGCGCGCCTTCGTCGGCCGCAACTTCGAGGAGTCCGGCAGCGTCGAGACCGCCCCGCCGGAAGCGGGCGCCGATCTCGCCAGCCACATCAGCGACCTGTGGCCGGCGTTGACCCGCCACTACGAGCAGGTGCCGGCCCACAGCAGCCTGCTGCCGCTGCCGAAACCCTACGTGGTCCCCGGCGGACGCTTCCGCGAGGTGTACTACTGGGACTCCTACTTCACCATGCTCGGCCTTGCGGAGAGCGGGCAGCACCAGCGGGTGCGCGACATGCTCGACAACTTCGCCTACCTGATCGATACCTACGGGCACATTCCCAACGGTAACCGCAGCTACTACCTGAGCCGTTCGCAGCCGCCGTTCTTCGCCTACATGGTGGACCTCCAGGCAAGACGCGAAGGCGACGCCGCCTACCGGCGCTACCTGCCGCAGCTACAGAAGGAATACGCCTACTGGATGGAAGGCTCCGCCGGGCTGCGCCCCAACGAGGCGCGCCTGCACGTGGTGAAACTGGCCGACGGAAGCCTGCTGAACCGCTACTGGGACAACCGTGACACACCGCGCCAGGAGTCCTTCCTGGAGGACCGGGCGACCGCCGCGCGCGCCCCGCAGCGCCCCGCGGGCGAGGTCTATCGCGACCTGCGGGCCGGCGCGGAAAGCGGCTGGGACTTCTCCTCCCGCTGGCTGGACGACGGCCGCGAACTGGCCAGCATCCGCACCACCGCCATCGTCCCGGTGGACCTCAACGCCCTGCTCTACCATCTCGAACGAACCATCGCCAAGGCCTGCGCCAGCAGCGCGCTGAAGGCCTGCGAGCAAGGCTACGGAGCCCGCGCGGAGAAGCGACGACAGGCCATCGAAGACCACCTCTGGCACCCGGCGGGCTACTACGCCGACTACGACTGGCAACGCCGGCGGCCCATCGAGCGGATCAACGCCGCCAGCCTCTTCCCGCTATTCACCGGGCTGGCCTCCACCGAACGCGCCGGTCGTACCGCCGACAGCGTCGCCGCCCAACTGCTGCGCCCGGGCGGACTGGCCACCACCACCCGTGCCAGCGGCCAGCAATGGGACGAGCCGAACGGCTGGGCACCCTTGCAGTGGGTCGCCGTACAGGGCCTGCGCGCCTACGGCCGGGACGCCCTGGCGGAAGACATCGGCCGGCGATTCCTCGCCCAGGTGCAGCAGGTCTACGACCGCGAAGGAAAACTGGTGGAGAAATACGACATCAGCGGCAACCAGGGCGGCGGCGGCGGTGGCGAGTACCCGCTGCAGGACGGCTTCGGCTGGTCCAACGGCGTGACCCTGCAACTGCTCCGACTCTACGGCCCGGGCGCCGGTCGCTGAGCCTCAGCCCGGCGCCGGGTACTGGCGCTGCGCGGCGTCGGCGAAGCCTGCGGCGAGAAAGTCGATCAGCGCGCGGACCGAAGGCAACAGCCCGCGCCGCGAGGGGAACATTGCCACCACCATGCCTTCCACCGGCGTCCACTCCGGCAGCACCCGCACCAGCCGGCGCTCGGCCAGGTCGCGACTGACCACGCAGAGCGGCAGGCCGCCGATCCCGACGCCCTCCAGCACCGCCTGGCGCAAGGTGCCGAGGTCGTCGCTGAGCAGTTGCGGGCGCAGGTTGAGGGCCGCGCTGCTGCCATCCGCGCCGACCAGCCGCAGGCTGCCGTCCAGGCGCGAACGCTCCCAGCCGACGTAGGGCATCGCCGACAGGTCGGCCGGCAGCTCCGGCGGGCGGTAGCGGGCCAGCAGCTCCGGGCTGGCCACCAGCACCTGCGGACTGCGTGCCAGCACCTTCATCACCAGGTCGCTGTCCTCCAGCGGCGGGAAACGCAGCGACAGCGAGATGTCGTAGCCTTCGGCGATCACGTCGACCCGGCGATTGAAGGTCTTCACGTACAGCTCGACGTTCGGATACTGCGCCATGAAGCGCGCCAGCATCGGCGCCAGTTCGAAGTGCAGCAGCGGCGTCGAGCAGGTCAGGCGGACCATTCCGCACGGCTCCGAGCGGTTCTGTTCGATGACGTCCTCGGCAGCCTCCGCTTCCACCGTCATCGCCACGCAATGACGGTAGTAGGCCTGGCCGATCTCGGTCACCTGGAATTGCCGCGTCGAGCGCTGCACCAGGCGTACGCCCAGGCGCGCCTCGAGCTGCGCGACCTTGCGGCTGATGGTCGACTTGGGAATCCCCAGCACCCGCCCGGCGGGGGCGAAGCCACCGTGCTCGACCACCTTGGCATAGATGAAAAGCGCGTTCAGATCGAACACCAGCTCACCACTCATCGTTCCACCTGCGAGACTCTGAGACTTGATTTGCGGACTACCGGTTCCCACTCCCGGGAACTAGCGTATCGCTCCATCGACTCAATCGAGGAGCACCGACGTGAAAAAGGTCCTGGGAATCTACGGCAACGCCAACCGCCACTGGGTGGGCGACGGATTCCCCGTTCGTTCGCTCTTTTCCTACAACACACTGGGCCAGCATATCAGCCCGTTCCTCTTGCTGGACTACGCCGGGCCTGCTGATTTCCCCCCCGCACAGCAGCGCCGCGGCGTAGGCCAGCATCCTCATCGCGGCTTCGAGACGGTGACCATCGTCTACCAGGGCGAGGTCGAGCACCACGACTCCACCGGCGCCGGCGGACGCATCGGGCCGGGGGATGTGCAGTGGATGACGGCGGCCTCCGGGATCCTCCACGAGGAGTACCACTCGGAACGCTTCCGTAGCACAGGTGGAACGCTGGAAATGGTCCAGCTATGGGTCAACCTGCCCTCCAGCGACAAGATGAACCCGCCGCGCTACCAGACCCTGCTGGATGCCGACATTCCCCGCGTCGGCCTGCCCGACAGGGCCGGCGAACTGCGGGTGATCGCCGGACGCTACGGCCGCCACCAGGGGCCGGCGCTGACCCACTCGCCGCTGGCGGTCTGGGACGTGCAGCTGAAGGCCGGCAAGCACCTCGCCCTCGACCTGCCCAAGGGACATACCTGCGCCGTGGTGGTCCTGCGCGGCACCCTCGCGGTCGGCGACGAGATCGTTCGCGAAGCCCAGGTCGCCCTGCTCGACCGCGACGACCCGCGGCTGGAACTGGAAGCCAACAACGACGTGCAGTTGCTGGTCCTCAGCGGCGAGCCGCTGGACGAGCCGATCATCGGCTATGGCCCCTTCGTGATGAGCAGCCGCGAGGAAATCGACCAGGCCATCGAGGACTTCGAGAACGGGCGCTTCATCCGCGCCCACTGAAGTCCGCCCCCCTACGACATGGCCCGCGCAGGAAGCGCGGACCCGGCCGGGCTTTGCCCGAAATTCACGGACGACCACCCTGCAAGAGGAAATGGAAATGAGCGCTCCCGCCAACTTCAACGGCCAGACCCCGAAGATCGATCCGGCCAACGCCGCCATGTTGCTGATCGACCACCAGAGCGGCCTGTTCCAGACGGTCAAGGACATGCCGATGACCGAACTGCGCGCCAACGCCACCACCCTGGCCAAGGTCGCCACCCTGGCGAAGATCCCGGTGATCACCACCGCCTCGGTACCGCAGGGCCCCAACGGCCCGCTGATCCCGGAGATCCACGAGGCCGCGCCGCACGCCCAGTACGTCGCACGCAAGGGTGAGATCAATGCCTGGGACAACCCGGAATTCGTCGCCGCGGTGAAGGCCACCGGCAAGAAGCAACTGATCATCGCCGGCACCATCACCAGCGTGTGCATGGCCTTCCCCAGCATCGCCGCGGTACACGACGGCTATCAGGTGTTCGCGGTGATCGACGCCTCCGGCACCTACTCCAAGATGGCCCAGGAAATCACCCTGGCACGGGTGGTCCAGGCCGGCGTGGTGCCGATGGACACCGCCGCGGTCTGCTCGGAAATCCAGCGCACCTGGAACCGCGACGACGCCGTGCAGTTCGCCGAAGCCTACAGCGCGGTATTCCCGCACTACCAACTGCTGATCGAGAGCTACGCCAAGGCCCAGGCCGTGGTCAACAACCACGAGCAACTGGATTCGCAGCGCAAGTGATCATCGCGCGTGGAGCAACCCGCGCACCCTTCCCCCGATAGCAAGGAGAAAACCATGTCCTTCCAATACAAGCGTCTCGACAAGAACGATGCCGCCGTCCTCCTGGTCGACCACCAGACCGGCCTGCTCTCGCTGGTCCGCGACCAGGACCCGGACAAGTTCAAGAACAACGTGCTGGCCCTGGCAGACCTGGCCAAGTACTTCAAGCTGCCGACCATCCTCACCACCAGTTTCGAGAACGGGCCGAACGGGCCGCTGGTACCGGAGTTGAAGGAATTGTTCCCGCAGGCGCCCTACATCGCTCGTCCGGGTAACATCAACGCCTGGGACAACGAAGACTTCGTCAAGGCGGTCAAGGCCACCGGCAAGAAGCAACTGATCATCGCTGGCGTGGTCACCGAGGTCTGCGTCGCCTTCCCCGCGCTCTCGGCGCTGGAGGAAGGTTTCGAGGTGTTCGTCGTTACCGATGCCTCCGGTACCTTCAACGAAGTCACCCGCGACGCCGCCTGGACACGCATGGTCGCCGGTGGCGCGCAATTGATGAACTGGTTTGGCGTAGCCTGCGAACTGCACCGCGACTGGCGCAACGATATCGAAGGGCTGGGGGCGCTGTTCTCCAACCACATTCCCGACTATCGCAACCTGATGACCAGCTTCAGCCTGCTCACCGCAGCCAAGTAATCCCGCCCTGCCCCGGCCATCCAGGCGCCCGCGCCGGATGGCCGCTTCCGATCCCCCGACAGCGGAGGTCCGCATGCGACGCGCCATTCCCCGGCCGTGGCCCACCGTCCTGTCGCTCGGCCTGCTGGTCGGCGGCGAGGCCTGCCTGGCCGACGACTCCCTGGGCCATCGCGACAACATCAGCACCGGCCTGAACCAGCGGCAGAAAGCCGAAATGAAGGTGCCGCCGGGCTTCGTCGAAGGCTCGACGCTGAACGGTTTCCTCCGCAACTACTATTTCGCCCGCGACAACCACGACACCCCGTCCCGCCGCGACCAGCGCGAATGGGCCCAGGGCCTGATGCTGTCGTTCCGCTCCGGCTATACCGACACGCCGATAGGGGTCGGCCTGGATGCGCACGCCTTCTACGGCCTGCGCCTGGACGGCGGTGGCGGCAGCGGCGGCGCCGGCGTGTTGCCGCTGGACTCCGCCGGTCGCCCCGCCGACAGCTTCTCCGCCGCCGGCGCGGCCCTCAAGCTGCGCGGCCTGGACAGCCTGCTGAAGATCGGCGACCAGTTGCTGGAGAACCCGGTGATCGCCAGCGGCGTCAGTCGCATGGTGCCGCAGAGCTACCGTGGCGTGACCCTGAAGAACTACCATTTCCGCGCGCTCGAACTGGACGCCGGCTTCGTCGAAGCCACCCGCCTGCGCAACCAGAGCGGCCACAGTCATCTCACCAGCGGCTACGGCAACGGCACCAAGGGCGGTATCGCCGCCGATCGCGAAAGCCCGCACATCGCCTGGCTGGGCGCCAGCTACAGCGCCCCCGGCGGCAGCCAGGCGACGCTCTACAGCGGGCGCCTGGCGGATATCTGGAACCAGCACTACCTCGGCCTCAGCCAGCCGTGGCGGCTTTCCAGCCAATTGACCCTGACGCCCTGGCTGCATTACTACAAGACCCGCGACCAGGGCCGCAGCCAGCTCGGCCGGATCGACAACGACCTCTACAACGCCGGCCTGACCCTGGCCGGCGGCGGCCAGTCGCTGAGCCTCAGCCTGCAAAAGGTCGATGGCGACACACCATTCGACTTCATCGCGCAGAACGACCGGACCTTCCTCTACGAAAGCAACGCCATGCAGTACGCCGACTTCAACGGCCCCGGCGAGCGCTCGTGGAAGATCCAGTACCAGGCCAGCCTGGCCTTCCTCGCCGCCCCGGACTGGCAGTTCGGCGCCGCCTACGGCCGTGGCCAGGCCGACCTGACCCGGGTCGACCCGGACAGCGCGGGCTACGGCTACCTCTACAATCCCAATGGCAAGAACGCCCAGCACTGGGAACGCGACCTGTCGCTGCGCTACGCCTTCCCCGCCGGCCCGGCCAAGGGCCTCAGCGTGACCCTGCGCTGGGCCACCCACCGCCCCGGCGAAGGCTACACCGCCCCCGGCAACACCCGCGGCAACTCCAGCTCCGACGAATACCGGGTGGTGGTCGACTACCCGATCAGGTTGCTCTGAACCCACGGAACCAGAAAAAAGAGAAACTCCCTCATGCGTGCAGCCCTGCTACCCACCTTCGGCGCCCTCTCCGCCGCACTCTGCCTGGAGGCCCGCGCCGACGCCGTCGCGCTGCCGCCGCTGGCGCTCGGCAACGCCAGCTTCATGGACGGCGTCAGCCGTCCCGGCATGCTCTTCGAACTGCCCCTGCAATACGTTCGGGCGAACAACGCCAGCGACGCCGGCGGGCATTCGGTTCCCGGTCGGCAACGGGTTCGTGGCACCACACTGTTGCCGCACTTCGCCTACCTCAGCCAGAACACCCTGCTCGGCGCCCACTACGGAGCCGAAGTGCTGCTGCCGCTGGTACGCCTGGACCTCGATATCGACGGCGGCCCGGACGGCCGGCGCACCCGCCAGGGCGACCTGATCGTCAGCCCGCTGATGCTGCAATGGGGGCCCGCTACGCTGTTCGGCCGCCCCTACTGGCAGCGCCTGAACTTCGTCTTCTCCCTGCCCACCGGCGACTACGACAAGGACGCCGCGATCAACACCGGCAGCAACACCTGGATCTTCAACCCGCACTACGCCTTCACCTGGGAACTGGGCGAGCGCCTGGAACTCAGCGGCCGCCTGCACTACGCCTGGATCAGCCGCAACGACGACCCCTCGCCGCGCCTGGGCGCAAACGACGTACAGCCGGGCCAAGCGCTGCACGCGAACTTCTCGATCTCCTACGCGCTGGACCCGCACTGGCGGATCGGCCTGGCCGGCTACCAGTTGAAACAGATCAGCGCCGACCGCATCGACGGCCACCGGCAGGCCGACTCGCGCGAGCAGGTCTTCGGCATAGGCCCGGGGGTGATGTACAGCCAGGGCAGGCAAACGCTGTTCGCCAACCTCTACGCCGAAAGCGGCGCGCGCAACCGCAGCGAAGGCAACCAACTGACCCTGCGCTACCTGCTGGCGTTCTGAATCGGCGGATAACGCCCTGGAAACGCCGACACCTCCCCAGCTCCGTAGGGCGAATAACCGCTCGCGGTTATCCGCCGCTTATCCGCGACATCGGCGGATAACGCCCATGGCGTTATTCGCCCTACACACCCCGAAAACACCGGAAAGCGTCCAGGTCCGTAGGGCGAATAACCGCTCGCGGTTATCCGCCGCTTATCCGCGACATCGGCGGATAACGCCCATGGCGTTATTTGCCCTACGCACCCCGGAAACGCCGGACAGCGTCCCAACTCCGTAGGGCGAATAACCGCTCGCGGTTATCCGCCGCTTATCCGCGACATCGGCGGATAACGCCCATGGCGTTATTCGCCCTACGCACCCCGGAAACGCCGGACAGCGTCCCAACTCCGTAGGGCGGATAACCGCTCGCGGTTATCCGCCGCTTATCCGCGATATCGGCGGATGACGCCCATGGCGTTATTCGCCCTACGCACCCCGGAAACGCCGGACAGCGTCCCAACTCCGTAGGGCGAATAACCGCTCGCGGTTATCCGCCGCTTAGCCGCGACATCGGCGGATAACGCCTGTGGCGGTATTCGCCCTACAGGCCCTGGAAACGCCGGACAGCTCCCCCGGACATTTCCGCAGGCTCTCTCAGAAGCCCGGGAATTGGATAAAAACCCAGTAGGAGGATGATGGAGGGGCCGGCAAATCCATCCCGCAGGGACAGGACCGAACGGCACTGCCCTCTATTTTCTGAGGGCAAAAAAGACGCGGGCCGCAGGTGCGGGAACACCTACGACCCGCTAACCACAAACCAGCTTATAGGAGCTGACCCATGGCTAAGCCGAATGATACGTCCAACCCCGAGGTAACAGAATCGTCCCCCCGCTTCGTCCCGCTGCTACCCACCTCCCAGGCCGACATGTGTCCGCGTAGCGCCACCTTGTACGTGGACACCCATGCACTCCCCACGCACTTGTTCGACAACGCGAAAGTGCGCTTGAGGTCGGCGATCAACATCCTGGCCATGACCCGTTTGCTCGATGAGAAAGAAGAGCCCGGCGGCACCCTGGCCTACATCAACGGTGCGTTGCTGTCGCTGCTCAGCGATGCCTTGTCCGAAATCGAGGCGGGCCACCCGAGCCTGTAGCGCCGCTCCCCGGCGCGACGCCCCCGGCCTGGCCGGGGGCTTTGTGGCATCGCCCATCACAGGACCTTTCGCGCCCGAACGGCACGCTTGATCGCCGTCCCGGTCCTCGCGAAACGGCCGCCAATTGCCCGAAGCTTCCGACCCTTTTTTCGGACGATTTCTTACGCCCTTATAAATCAGCAAGTTACGAGACCTCGAAAAAAGAGGTTTTCTGGCAGGGAAAAACCCGCCGCTCCTGTTTTCCGCCAAATGGCTATAGGTTTTCCGGGCCAGCCCAGTGCCACGCAGATAACCAGGAAATGCTCAGGGAACGGGTTCGGCTGCGAGCAGTTCACCGCCATATAGACAGTGGACAAGAGCCTACCCCTCATAGGCCTAGCTGTTCAGCGGGCTTGTGCCATCGGAGACTTCGTACAAGGCTTAGCCATTGCCGTCCTACAGGCGCTGTCAGTAGGCTTTTTTCGCCGGCGACTTCGGTTCCCGGCAGGCCACAGCCTGCTGGCCCAACACCCACGAGCGGCCTGTCTCCCTGCCGCGCCGGCAGAAGCCAGGCAGCGGACAGCTCAGAGAAGGATTTCTCCTATGCACGGCCATACCCAGCTTGCCCCGCACTACTTCTTCCGACAGCAGCGATTGCTGCGCGCGCTGCTGATCGACGACCAGGCCTGGTTCGTCCTCGACGACTTCGCCCGGCTCATCGAACACAGCCAGCCCGAACAGATGCTCGCCCGCCTGGACGACGACCAGGCGCGCCGCGAGTCGTTGCGTTCCGAACGTGGCGAAGACCAGGCGCAGTGGCTGATCAGCGAGTCCGGCGCGTATGCCGCGCTGATCTACCAGCAGCGCGGCGATGGCGGCGAATTGCGCCGCTGGCTCAGTGGCGAGGTGGTGCCGGAGTTGCGCAGCGCCACCGACGACAGCGGCATGCCGCGCTACGTCAAGTTGCGCTGGGAGCGCCAAGTGGTGCACATGCTCGACTGGCAGGGCAAGCTCTGGGTGAATTTCAGCGAGATGCCCGACCTCCTCGAACGCCAGGGCGAGCCCATGGTGCAACTGGGTTGGCGACGCTGGTTGCGCAAGTTGCGGCCGCTCTAGGCGAGCGGCCACTTGCTCGTCGCCGGGGCTCCACTCCTCCACCCGTTCGAGACGAAAGCCCGAACCCGATCAACAGGTTGAGCAGGCTGCCCAGCGTGCGGTGACGCTTGACCACGCCGCTGGCCAGCCAGTCGGTGGTACGCGGCCCTTCGTTCGAGTAGCGGTCCGGCAGGTGCGCCATCCCTCCCTGTCCAGCCGCCAGCCGGACAGCGGTACGGCGTGCAGGTTGACCGGCAGGCGGCGAAGAAGTCGTCGCGACCGTGGATGTTCTGCATCATGTGCCTATCCCCGGAAAAGCAGCGAAAGAATAAAGGCCGGCGGGCCAGCGACCACCGCGGGCCGAAACGAGTTCCGAATATAAGTTAATACCCTGTCAGATCTGGCAGCTTAAGGCGTATGGGGGCGCCAGTTAACAATATGGAAATAGACTTTCCCTAGCCTCACCTCCACGCACAACAACAAGAAGTCATCGGCATGAAAAAAATTCGAAAATTAATATTGGATGATTCCTTCGGAGAAGATTATGACTGCCAGGATCTACCGGGAAGTCGTCAACCCGGGAAAACTCGACGAAACACAGAGGGGAAACCTCGCAAGCGAACTCTACGCGATTCACGCCAGGATCTTTCATGGCGTCCAGTATGAATCCTTCGCTCGCGAGGTCATCCACTCCACCGCCCGCCTCACCCGCATCGCCATCTACCGCAACCGCCAGCACGAGATCGTCGGCTACTGCGCCGTGCATTTCCACGACTCGGAAGTCTTCCAGTACAGCAAGGCCTGCGTGATCCGCGCCGAGTCGGGGATCCTCCCGGAGTACCGCGGGAGCAACCAGAGCATTCCCTTCCTTACCCGCCAGGTGCTGCGCTACAAGTTGCTCAACCCCGGCAAGCGCCTGCTGTTCCTCGACACCCTGATCCATCCCTCCAGCTACGCCCTGGTGACCAAGTACGTGGATGACGTCTGGCCCTGCCACTGCGACCTGGAAAGCCACCACGTGAAGTTCCTCGAACACCTGATCGCCCAGTTCAGCTTCAAGCGCAGCAGCAACGATCCGCTGGTGGTCGACACCGGCTGGACCACCACCGAGGCCGATCACGAACGGGCACGCTGGGCTACGCACAGCAATCCGAATGTGCGTTTCTTCCTCGATCGGAACCCGGAATATCACAAGGGCAACGGATTGATCACGGTATTCCCGATCACCTTGAAGAACATCTTTACGGCGACCCGGCGTTTCAAGCGCAGTTCTTCGGTCAAGCGTAAACAGCACCAGCGTTACAACGCAGCTTCGGCGAAAGTCGGGAATATCGCGTTGTAATGAATCAAGCCGACCCGTATATCGGCGTTTATATATACGCACATATATGAAGAATGGCCGGAAGGGAGTATGGAACATTCCCTTCCGGCCATTTTCATCGCCCCCCGCGAAGGGCTCGGCGGCCGGATCCGATCAGAGCATTTCCAGCTTCGACATCAGGTCGTTCAGGCGCTCGGCCTTCTGCTCGCTGATCTCACTCGGGGCCAGGGACTCGATGTAGCTGGCCAGCTCTTCCACCGTGGTGCATTCGAACATCGCCCGTAGCGGCACGTTGCGTTGCAGGGCCTTCTGCACCCGCGAGGCGATCTGGGTGGCCAGCAGCGAATGCCCGCCGAGTTCGAAGAAGTTGTCGAACACCCCGACCCGCTCGACCTTCAGCACCTCGGCCCAGATCCGTGCCAGGGTTTCCTCCAGTTCGTTGCGCGGGGCCTGGTAGGCCTGGTTCTGCATCTGGCCGATGTCCAACGCCGGCAGCGCCTTGCGGTCGAGCTTGCCGTTGGCGTTGAGCGGCATCCGGTCCAGCACCAGCCAGTGCAGCGGCACCATGTAGTCCGGCAGGTCGGCGCGCAGTTGCTGCTTGATCCGCTCGAACCAGGCGCCCTGCTCCACCATCAGTCCGGCCGGCGAGTCGGCGCTGGAACGCTGTGTCTCGCCGGGAACCAGGTAGCCCACCAGGTACTTGCCGTTCGCCCCTTCCTGCACCGCCACCGCCGCCTCGCGGACGTCGGCGCGTTCGTGCAGGCGCGCCTCGATCTCGCCCAGCTCGATGCGGAAGCCGCGGATCTTCACCTGGTGGTCGATCCGCCCGACATATTCCAGCACTCCGTCGGCGCGCCGCCGCGCCAGGTCGCCGGTACGGTACAGACGCTCGCCCGGCGCGCCGAACGGATGCGGGACGAAGGCCTGGGCGGTGCGCAGCGGATCGCCGACGTAGCCACGACCGACGCCGGTGCCGGCCACGCACAGCTCGCCCACCGCGCCCAGCGGCACCAGTTCGAAGGCGTCGTCGGCGCCGGCGCCGAGCAGGTACAGGCGGTTGTTGTCGGTGGGACTGCCGATCGGCAGGTAGGTGCTCTCGGTGGAGGCCAGGTCGACGCGGAAGAACGCCACGTCGTCGGAGCATTCCGCCGGCCCGTAGGCATTCACCAGGCCGATCCGCGGGTAGCGCTTGAGCCACTGGCGCGCCAGTTCCGGCGGCATCGCCTCGCCGGTGGGCAGCATCCAGCGCAGGCCGTCGAGGGCCTGGCGCTCTTCGGCGAGCATGCCCTGGATCAGCGACGGCACGCTTTCCAGCACCGTGATGCCCTGTTCGCCGACGTGCGCCAGCAGGCCCTGCGGATCGTGGGCGATGGCGTTCGGCACGATCGCCACGCGGGCGCCGAACAACGGCGCGGCGAGGAACTGCCAGACCGAGATGTCGAAGCTCTGCGAGGCGGTCTGGGCGATCACGTCGTTCTCGTCCAGTTCCAGGTACGGGACCTTGCTCAACTGGTTGTTGAGCATGCCCGCCTGCTCCACCATCACGCCCTTCGGCAGTCCGGTGGAGCCGGAGGTGTAGATCACGTAGGCGAGGTTCTGCGGCCCGCTGTAGACCTGCGGATCGTGCTCGGCGCCCTCGCCCTGCTGGATCTCGTCCCACACCAGCAGGCGCGGCCGGTCGACGCAGCCGAGTTCGTCGAACAGCGCCAGCGCCTGCTCGCGGCAGGCCTGGGTGCAGACCAGCACCGGCGTGCGGCTCAGCTCGACGATCCGGGTCAGGCGCTGGGTCGGATGGCCGGGGTCGAGCGGCAGGTAGCCGGCACCGGCCTTGAAGCTGCCGACGATCATGCCGAGCAGGTCGAGGCCGCGCTCGGCCAGCAGTGCCACCGGCTGGTCGATGCCGACGCCGGCGGCGCGCAGGGCGTGGCCGAGGCGGTTGGCCCGGCGGTTCAGCTCGGCGTAGCTCCAGCGCTGTTCCAGGCAACTGGCGGCGATGCGCTGCGGATGGGCCGCCACCTGCGCCTCGAACAGCCGCACGTAGCCTTGCTCCAGCGGGTAGTCGCGGGCGCTGCGGTTGCAGCCGTCGAGGAGGAAGTCGCGCTCGTCCTCGCCGAGCAGCGGCAAGGCCTCCAGTTCGCCGTGGAAACCGTCGGCCAGGGCCAGTAGCAGGCGCTTGAACTCGCCGAGCAGGCGCTCGACGGTCGGCGCCTCGAAGTAGCGCTGGTCGTAGGACAGGTGCAGGCCGAGGTCATCACCCGGATAGCAGACCACGGTCAACGGGAAGTTGGTGTGGGTACGCCCGGAGTCGGAACTGGCGTTCAGGCTCTGCGCGCGGTCCAGTACCGAGACTTCCACCGGAGCGTTCTCGAACACGAACAGGCTGTCGAACAGCGGCTGGCCCTTGGGCAGCTCGCTGCTTTCCTGGATGGCTACCAGGGGCAGGTGCTCGTGCTCGCGCAACTCCAGGTTGCGCTCGAACAGCCGGTTCAGCCATTCGCGCACCGTGCAGCGCTGGCCGGCGGCCGGCATCTGCACGCGCAATGGGATGCTGTTGATGAACAGGCCGACGGTGCGCTGCATTTCCGGCATGCCCACCGGACGCCCGGCCACGGTGACGCCGAAGAGCACGTCGCGCTCGCCGCTGAAGCGGCGCAGGGTCAGCGCCCAGGCGGCCTGGGCGAAGGTGTTGACGGTGAGCTGGTAGCGCTGCGCCAGTTCGCGCAGGCGCGCGCCGTCGGCGGCGTCCAGACGCGTATAGCGGTCACCGACGATCATCCCGCCGCTTTCGCCGGCGTGCTCGCGGAGGAACGGGCGGTCGCTGGGCACCAGGGTCGGCCGCTCGAAGCCGCGCAGGCTCTCGCTCCACCAGCGGCGCGACTGCTCCAGGTCCTGGCGTTGCAGCCAGGCGATGTAGTCGCGGTAGCGCGGCGGCGTCGGCAGGTTCGCCGGGCGGCCTTCGCCGAGGGCGCCGTAGATCTCGAAGAAGTCGTTCATCAGCAGGCCACGGCACCAGGCATCGATGAGGATGTGGTGGTTGCTCATCATGAACCAGTAGCGCGCCTCGTCCAGGCGGATCAGGCGCAGGTGGAACGGCGGCTGTTCGAGCAGGTCGAAGCCGGCCTCGCGCTCGCGCTTGTGCAGCGCTTGCAGGCGTTCCTCGTGGCCGTCCTCCGGCAGTTCGCTCCAGTCGAGGAACTCGATGCGGGTGCGACCGGGCTTGTGGATCACCTGCAACATCGTTTCGCCAGCATTCCAGACGAACGACGCGCGCAGCGCCTCGTGGCGGGCCACCACCGCCTGCCAGGCGGCGGCGAAGCGCTCGGGATCGAGCGGGCTGTCGATCCGGTAGCGGTCCTGCATGTAGTAGATGCCGGTGCCCGGTTCCAGCAGGGTGTGCAACAGCAACCCTTCCTGCATCGGGGTCAGCGGATAGACGTCCTCGATCTCGCCGGCCGGCACCGCCAGGGCGTCCAGTTGCGCCTGGCTCAGTTGCGCCAGCGGGAAGTCGGACGGGGTCAGGCCGCCGGCGCCGTCTTCCAGGCAATGCTCGATCAGCGCCTGCAGTTCGGCGAGATAGGCCTGCGCCAGCTCGTTCACCGTCTGCGCGTCGTAGCGCTCGCGGCTGTAGGTCCAGCGCAGCACCAGCTCGCCGCCGTAGACCTGGCCATCGACGCTCAGCTCGTTGGGCAACGGCGCCTGCTCGTCGTGGATCGGCCCGGTGGGCTGGTCCAGCGGCTGGAACAGGGCGTCGGCGAAGCTCTGGTCGAACTGTCCGAGGTAGTTGAAGGTTATCGGCGCCGTGGGCAGCGCGGCCATCGCCTGGCGCACCGCCGGATCGGCGAGGTAGCGCAGCACGCCGTAGCCGAGGCCTTTGTGCGGCACCGCGCGGAGCTGTTCCTTGATCGCCTTGATCGACTCGCCCGGGCTCTGCGCCGGGGTCAGGCGCAACGGGTAGGCGCTGGTGAACCAGCCGACGCTGCGGGTCAGGTCGATATCGTCGAACAGCGCCTCGCGGCCATGCCCTTCCAACTGCACCAGCGTCGATGGCTGCCCGCTCCAGCGGCAGAGCACGCGAGCGAGGGCGGTCAGCAGCAGGTCGTTGACCTGGGTGCGGTAGGCCGCCGGCGCCTGTTGCAGCAATTGCCGGGTACGTTGCGGGTCGAGCCGCAGGCTGACACTTTCCGCCAGCGCCTCGCGGTTGTCGCCCTGCGGGCGGTCGCACGGCCACTCGACCGGCTGCCCACCCAGCCGGGCTTGCCACCAGCCCAGCTCCTCGCGCAGCGATTCGCTGCCGGCGTAGGCCTGCAGGCGTCCGGCCCAGTCGCGGAAGGCGCTGGTCTTGGCCGGCAGCGCCGGTTCGGCGCCCTCGGCGAACTGACGGTAGACCTGTTGCAGGTCCTCCAGCAGCACCCGCCAGGACACCCCGTCCACCACCAGGTGGTGGATCGCCAGCAGCAGGCGTTGCTCACCGGCCGGGCCGTCCACCAGCACCGCGCGCAGCAGCGGCCCCTGTTCGAGGTCGAGGCTGCGCTGGGCCTTGGCGAACAGCTCGGCGCATTCGTCGAAGGATTGCACCGGGACGTGCCAGAGCAGTTCCTGTTCGCGCAGCGGACGATGCTGCGCCAGCCACTCGCCGTCGACCTGGCGGAACGCCAGGCGCAGGGCATCATGCTGTTCGACCAGGCGTTGCAGGGACTTGCGCAGCAGACCGAGGTCAATGGCCTGCCGCGGCTGCAACAGCAGCGACTGGTTCCAGTGTTCGCGGCGCGCCAGCGGCAGGTCGAAGAACCAGTGCTGGATCGGCGTCAGCGCGCTGTCGCCCTGCACCGGCCCCTGCTCGGCCTGGCTGGCCTGGCTGTGCCGGGCCACCGCGGCGAGGCTCTGCACGGTCTGGTGCTGGAACAGGTCGCGGGGGCTGAAGTGGATGCCGAGCTGGCGGGCGCGGCTGACCACCTGGATCGACAGGATCGAATCGCCTCCCAGTTCGAAGAAGTTGTCGCCGAGACCTACCCGCTCGACGTTCAGCACCTCGCGCCAGACCCCGGCCAGTTGCTGCTCCAGCACGCTGCGCGGGGCCTCGTAGGCCTGCCGGTTGAGCGCCGGGTCGGGCGCCGGCAGCGCGCGGCGGTCGAGCTTGCCGTTGGCGGTCAGCGGCAGGCTGGCGAGCAACAGCAGGTGGGCCGGCACCATGTAGTCCGGCAATTGCTGCTTGAGATGCGTTTTCAGCGCCTCGCGCAGCGCCGCCTGGGCGTCCTCGTCCTGCTCGGCCACCGCGCTGGCGACATAACCGGCCAACTGCTTGCCGCTCGGGCTGTCGAGCGCCAGGACCAGCGCTTCGCGAACCTGCGGATGCTCCAGCAGGCGCGCCTCGATCTCGCCCAGTTCGATGCGGAAGCCACGGATCTTCACCTGGTGGTCGATGCGGCCGACATATTCCACCTGGCCGTTGTCGCACAGGCGCACCAGGTCGCCGGTGCGGTACAGGCGGCCGCCCTCGGCAGCGAAGGGATCGGGCACGAAGCGCTCGGCGCTGAGCGCCGGACGCTCATGGTAGCCGCGCGCCAGGCCGGCGCCGCCGACGTAGAGTTCGCCGGTCGCGCCCTGCGGCACCAGGGCCAGGTCGGCATCCAGGATGTAGGCGACCCGCGCGCCGACCACGCTGCCGATCGGCACGCTGGCGGCACCCTCCTCCAGTCGTTCGGGAGCCAGGCAGGCCAGCGGCATGACCACCGTCTCGGTCGGTCCGTAGGCATTGAAGAACGACGCCGGGGCGAAGGCCTGGCGAATCCGTTGCAGGTGCTCGCCGGTCAGCGCTTCGCCGCCGGTGATGCACATGCGCACCGGCAACTGCCGGCCCTGGCTCTCCAGCCACTGGGCGAGCTGGCTGCCGTAGCTCGGGGTGAAGCCGAGGATGCTCACGCCCTCCGCGCGGATCAGCTCGCAGATTTCCTCCGCGCCCCACTGGCCCTGGGCCCGCAGCACCACGCGGGCGCCGCACAGCAACGGGGCCAGCAGGCGCTCGCTGGCAGCGTCGAAGTTGATCGAATAGAAGTGCAGTTCGCAATCCTCGGCGCGCATGCCGAAGCACTCGATCACCGCGGCGCAGTGCATGGCGATCTCGCCGTGGGAGACCGCCACGCCCTTCGGCTTGCCGGTGGAGCCGGAGGTATAGATCAGGTAGGCCTGGTGCTGCGGCCCGCTCAGCGCTGCCAGCGGCGCGGGGTCCTCGGCGTCCAGCGCCGGGCCGTCCTCCTCGAGGCACCAGCGCGCCACGCCCGCCGGCAGCTCGCCGAGGGCCTCGAACAGCGCCGCGTGGCTGAGCAGCAGGCGTACGCCGCTGTCCTCGATCATGTATTGCAGGCGCTCCAGCGGATATTCCGGGTCCAGCGGCACGTAGGCGCCGCCGGCCTTGAGGATCGCCAGCAGGCCGACGACCATCTCCAGCGAACGCTCCAGGGCCAGGCCGACCCGCACTTCCGGGCCGACGCCGTGACTGCGCAGGACGCGCGCCAGACGGTTGGAGCGGGCATCGAGTTCGGCATAGCTCAGGGTCTGTCCGGCGAAGGTCAGCGCCGGGGCCTGGGGGCTGGCCGCCACGCGGGCGGCGAACAGGCCATGGAGGGTGTCCTGGAGCCCTGCCTCGCCGGCCGTGCCGGCGAGCAGCAGTTGCTTCCGCTCCTCGGCGGCGAACAGCGGCAATTCGGCAATGCGCCGCTGCGGGTCGCCCAGCAGCGCCTCCAGCAGGTTCTGCCAGTGTCCGGCCATCCGCGCGATGCGCGGTTCGTCGAACAGGTCGCGGCTGTAGGTCAGGCAGCAGCCGAGGCGCTGGTCGAGGTCGGTGACCTCAAGGTTGAGGTCGAACTTGGTCGCCCGCGCATCGTTGGCGATGTACTCGACGGTCATCCCGGCCAGTTGCCGGGTCTGCTGGAACTCCCAGCGCTGGACGTTGCACATCACCTGGAACAACGGGTTGTAGGCGGCGCTGCGCGGAGGTTGCAGGGCTTCCACCAGGTGGTCGAACGGCAGGTCCTGGTGCGACTGGCCATCGATCACGGTCTGCCGCACCTGCTCAAGCAGCTCGCCGACGCTCATCTGTCCGTCGAGCCGGCAGCGCAGCACCTGGGTATTGAGGAAGGCGCCGATCAGCCCTTCGCTCTCCGGGCGGATGCGGTTCGCCACCGGCGCGCCGATACGCAGGTCCTGCTGGCCGCTGTAGCGGTAGAGCAAGGCCGCAAGGGTGGCGGTCATGGTCATGAACATGGTCAGCCCGCGGGCGGCGTTGAAGCGACGCACGCGCTCGGCCAGCTCGGGGCTCAGGTCGAAGCGGTAGAGGTCGCCCTGGTGGCTCTGCACCGGCGGGCGTGGCCGGTCGCCCGGCAGTTCGAGCAGCGGATGCTCGTTGCCCAGCTGGGCCTTCCAGTAGTCGAGCTGGCGCTGGCGCTCGCCGCTCTCCAGCCACTCGCGCTGCCACACGCTGTAGTCCAGGTACTGGACCGGCAACGGCTCCAGCGGCGATTCGCGGTCGTCGAGGAAGGCCTCGTAGAGCGCGCCCAGTTCGCGGGCGAAGATGTCCATCGCCCAGCCTTCGGTGACGATGTGGTGCAGGGTCACCACCAGGTAGTGCTCGCGCTCGGCCATCTTCACCATGCAGACCCGCAGCAACGGCCCGCTCTCAAGGTCGAAGGGACGGTGCGCCTCGCTGTCGGCGAGGGTCTGCAGGTGCTGCCGGCGGCTGTCGCGGTCGAGCGCGGAGAAGTCCTGCCAGTCCATGTGCAGGCCGCCATCGCCGTGCACGCGCTGTACCGGCACGCCGTCGACGCTGGGGAACGTGGTGCGCAGGGTCTCGTGGCGCAGCACCAGGGCCTGTAGCGCGGCCTCGAAGCGCGCCACGTCCAGCGGCCCGCTCAGGCGCGCCAGGCCGCCGACGTTATAGGCCGGGCTGTCCGGCTCCAGTTGCCAGAGGAACCACATGCGCTGCTGCGAGTAGGACAGCGGCACCGGCTGCTCGCGGTCGATGCGGCGGATCGCGCCGTGGCTGTCGGTGCGTCCGGCGGCCTGGGCTGCGCGGACCTGTTCGCAGAAGGCCTCCAGTTCGCTGGCCTCGAACAGCGCGCGCAACGGCAGTTCGACGTCGCAGGCCTGGCGGGTGCGCGAGACGATGCGGGTGGCCAGCAGGGAATGCCCGCCGAGTTCGAAGAAATCGTCGCGCAGGCCGACCCGCGGCAGGCCGAGCACTTCGCTCCAGATCGCGGCGATGCGCCGTTGCAGCTCGGTCCGCGGCTCGACGTGCTCGCGCTGCTGCCAGACCGGCTCCGGCAGCGCCCGCGTATCCAGCTTGCCGCTCGGGCCGAGGGGCATCTGCGCCAGGCGCATCAACTGCGCCGGAACCATGTATTCCGGCAGTTCGGCCTGTAGCGCGGCGCGCAGACGCTGGTTCTGCTCGGCTTCCGCCTCGGCGCCGACAGCGCCGGTGTAGTAGCCGACCAACTGGCTGCCGGCCACGCCTTCGCGGATCACCACTACCGCCTGGGCCACCCCCGGCTGCGCCAGCAGGCGTGCCTGGATTTCCTCCGGCTCGATGCGGAAGCCACGCAGCTTGACCTGCTGGTCGAGGCGGCCGAGGTATTCCAGCACGCCGTCGGCGTTCCAGCGCGCGCGGTCGCCGGTGCGGTACAGGCGCTCGCCAGCGGCCGAGAACGGATCGGCGACGAAGCGCTCGGCGCTCAGCGCCGGGCGCCCCAGGTAGCCGCGGGCCAGGCCCAGGCCGCCGATGCACAGCTCGCCGGCGACGCCGGCCGGCAGCAGGTTGAACTCGGCGTCCAGCACGCGGCAGACCACGTTGCCCAGCGGCCGGCCGATCGGCGAACGCTCGCCGTCTTCCGCGCGGCACTGCCAATGGGTGACGTTGATGGCGGTCTCGGTCGGCCCGTAGCGGTTATGCAGGGCCACCGCCGGCAGGCGTTGCAACACGCGGTTGCGCAGCTCCGCCGGAAGCGCCTCGCCGCCGGAGAACAGGCGGCGCAGGCTGCCGCAGGCGGCGACGCCGGGTTCGTCGATGAACAGTTGCAGCAGCGGCGGCACGAAGTGCAGCGTGGTCACCCCGAACTGCCGCACCAGTTCCACCAGGCGCGCCGGATCGCGGTGCTCGCCGGGGGCGGCGAGCACCAGCCGGCAACCGGTGACCAGCGGCCAGAAGCACTCCCACACCGACACGTCGAAGCTCACCGGCGCCTTCTGCATCAGCACGTCGTCGCCGTCGAGGGCGTAGGTGGCCTGCATCCATTGCAGGCGCTCGGCCAGCGCCGCGTGGGTGTTGCCCACGCCCTTCGGCTGGCCGGTGGAGCCGGAGGTGTAGATGACGTAGGCGAGATTGTCGCCGTGCAGGTGCAGGCCCGGTGCCTGGCTCGGCCAGTTGTCGAGCTTGAGGCTGTCCAGGCAGATCGGCGTGACGCCCTCCGCGCCAGGCAGGCGCTCGAACAGATGGGCCTGGGTCAGCAGCAGCTCGACGCCACTGTCGGCGAGCATGTAGGCCAGGCGTTCGCTGGGGTAGTCCGGGTCCAGCGGCACGTAGGCGCCGCCCGCCTTGACGATCGCCAGCAGACCGACCAGCAGTTGCGGCGAACGCTCGGCGCAGATCGCTACCCGCACGTCCGGGCCGACGCCCTTGTCGCGCAGGTAGTGGGCCAGGCGGTTGGCCCGGGCGTGCAGTTCGGCGTAGCCGAGGCTGCCGCCGTCCCACTCCAGGGCGACGCGTTCGGCGGACTGCGCCAGTTGCCGCTCCAGCAGCTCCGGCAGCCAGGCGCGCGCCGGCTCGCAGGGCGCGCTGCCCCATTCGGCGAGGCGCGCCGCCTGCTCGGCGTCGACCAGGGCGATATCGCCGAGGCAGCGCTGCGGGTCTTCCGCGACCTGGCGCAGCAGCTCCAGGTATTGCGCGGCGAAACGCCGGATGCTGGCCTCGTCGAAGAGGTCCGCGGCGTAGTCGAAATTCAGGGTCAGGCGACCGCGAGCGTCCTCCTCGCTCTGCAGTTGCAGGTCGAACTTGGCTTCGCGGCTGTGCCAGGGCAGCTCGTCGGCGAGCAGGCCGGGCAGCCGGCGCAACGCCGACAGGTCGCGCTGCTGGTGGTTGAACAGCACCTGGAACAACTGGCCGCCCTGGCCGCAGGCTGCGAGCACCTGGTCGAACGGCAGGTCCTGGTTGGCCTGGGCGCCGAGGGTCGCCTCGCGAGCCTCGCCGAGCAACGCGGCGAACGGCTGGCGCGCCCGGGGCGTGCCGCGCAGGACCAGGGTGTTGATGAAGAAGCCGACCAGCCCCTGGGTCTCCAGGCGCTGGCGGTTGGCGCTGGGCACGCCGATGCGGATCTCGCCCTGCCCGCTGTGGCGATGCAGCAGCGCCTGGAACGCCGCCAGCAGCCACATGAAGACACTCGCCTCATGGTCCAGCGCGGCCTCGCGGATAGCCCGCGCCAGGGCTTCGTCGACCCGCAGGCTGTAGCGCGCGGCGGGCGACGCCTGGCGCGCCGTGCGCGGATGGTCGGTGGCCAGTTCCAGCACCGGCGCCGTGTCGCCCAGGCGCTCCCGCCAGTAGGCCAGTTGGCGGGCGCCCTCGCCCGCGTCCAGCCACTGCCGTTGCCAGGCAGCGAACTCGGCGTAGTGCAGTTCCAGCGGCGCCAGGTCGGCCGGCTGGCCGCCGCAGGCTTCGGCGTAGAGCCGCGAGAATTCGTCGAGCAGCAGGTTCAGCGACCAACCATCGGCGACGATGTGATGCAGGGTGACCCAGAGCTGGTGCTCCTGTTCGTCCAGGCGCACCAGGCTGACCCGCAGCAGCGGCCCCTTTTCCAGGTCGAACGGCTGCTGCGCCTCGGCTTCGCGGCGCTGCGCGGCAGCCGCGGCGCGTTCGTGCTCGGCCAGCGCGGCGAGGTCGACGAACTGCCAGGCGAACTCGCCCCGCTCGTCGATACGCTGCAAGGCCGCGCCGTCGCGCTCGAGGAAACGCGTGCGCAGCGCTTCGTGGCGTTCGACCAGGCGCTGGAAGCTGGCGCGCAGCGCCGCTTCGTCCAGCTCGCCGCGCAGGCGCAGGCCGCCGGGGATGTTGTAGGCGGCGCTCTGCGGATCGATCTGCCAGGTCAGCCAGAGACGCTGCTGCGCCGCCGACTGCGGCAGGTCGACACCGCGCGGCAGGTGCGCCATCGGTGCCTCGGCCGGCAGGCCGGCGGCCAGTTGGCGGGCCACCGTGGCGCTGAAGGCCTGCAGGGTCGGCGCCTCGAACAGTTGGCGCAGGTCGAGGGCAACGCCGAGACTGTCGCGCACCTGGGCGACAACCTGGGCGGCGCCAATGGAATTGCCGCCAAGCAGGAAGAAGTGATCGCGCGGCGCTACCTGCGCCACGCCCAGCCGGGCCTTCCAGATCTCGCCGATGCGTGCCAGCAGTTCGTCGTCGCCTGCCGGCGGCTGCGCCTCCTGCACGGCCTGGAGGCCGGGAAACAGCGCATAGCTGTCCAGGCTGCCGTCTTCCAGGCGCAGGCGGCAGGCGGAACGTTGCAGCTTGCCGCTGGACGTCTTCGGCAAGGCGCCGGGATTGAGCAGCGCCACCACCTTCGGCGCTTCCTGGTAGGCCTCGGCCACCGCCTGGCGGATCGAGTCGATCAGCTCCTGGGCCGGCACCGATTTCTGGACGCCGCGACCGATCTCGGCGGCAATGCCGATACCTTCCTCGCCATCGACCGTGACCGCGAAGGCCGCGACCCTGCCCTTGCGCGCCGACGGCACCTCGCTCTCGACGGTGCGTTCGATGTCCTGCGGATAGAGATTGTGGCCGCGGACGATGAGCATGTCCTTCAGGCGCCCGGTGACGAACAGTTCGCCGTCGCGGAGGAAACCGAGGTCGCCGGTGCGCAGCCAGGTGCGCCCGTCACGCTCGACGAAGGTCTTCGCCGAAGCTTCCGGGTTGCGCCAGTAGCCGTGGGCGATGCTCGGCCCGGCGGCCCAGATCTCGCCGACGTTGTCGTCGCCGAGGACCTCGCCGCTCGCCGCGTCGACGATCAGCACGGCGTGTTCCGGCTGGCTGCGCCCGCAGCACATCAGCACGCTGCCTTCGCCTTCGGCGATGCGGTTGCGCGCCAGCGCCTCGCCATCCACCGCCAGGGCGGGAATGCCCTGGCCGCGCTGGCCGCCGGTGACGAACAGGGTCGCCTCGGCGAGGCCGTAGCAGGCGAAGAAACTGGACGCCTCGAAGCGGCTGGCGGCGAATTTCTCGGCGAAGCGTTCCAGGCTGTCCTGGCGGATCGGCTCGGAACCGGAGAAGGCTACCCGCCAGCCGCTCAGGTCGAGACGCTGCAGGGCCGACTCGGCGACCCGCTCGCTGCACAGCCGGTAGGCGAAATCGGGACCGCCGCTGACGGTGCCGCCGTACTGGCTGATGGCTTCCAGCCAGCGCACCGGACGTTCGAGGAAGTAGCGCGGCGACATCAGCACGCAGGGTACGCCGCTGAAGATCGGTTGCAGCAGGCCGCCGATCAGGCCCATGTCGTGGTACAGCGGCAGCCAGCTGACGATCACGTCGTCGGCACCGATGCCGAAGCCTCGGCGGATCAGCACCTCGTTGGCGACCAGGTTGCCATGGCTGACCTGCACGCCCTTAGGCAATGCGGTTGAACCGGAGGTGTACTGGAGGAAGGCGATGTGCTCGGGACGCACTTGCGGCTCGTCCCAGGCCTCGGCAACGGCCGGGTCCAACTGGTCGACGCAGAGCAGTTGCGGGGCGTTGGCGGCGGACAGTTGCGCGTTCATCTGCAGCAATGGCTCGCGCAGGTCAGCGGTGGTCAGGACCAGGCGCGGCTCGGCGTCGGCGATGATCGACAACAGGCGTTCCTGGTGATGGCGGCGCGCCGATTCCGGCGGGTAGGCCGGCACCGCGATGACCCCGGCATACAGGCAACCGAAGAACGCCGCGACGTAGTCGGGGCCGCTGGGAAACAGCAGTACCGCGCGATCGCCCAGCTGCGCATGGGCCTGCAGGGCCGCGGCGATGCTCCGCGCGCGCAGGTCGAGATCGCGATAGCTGAGGACCACGCCTTCGCCATCGTCCTCGGCGAGGAAGCGCAGCGCCAGGCGCTCGGGCTCCTGGACAGCGCGGCGACGCAGGGCCTGGACCAGGGTGGTGGGAAGTTCGAAGGCGTCCATCATGTGTTTTCCTGCCTGAATTCGGCTTGCAATCGAGTTCTAGTGAGTCCCGGAAACAGTCGTCGCGGCCGCCCCTCAACTGGCGGCGCGCATGCTTCCCCGGACCTTGTCCTTGTGCCAGCGCAGCAGATGCTGGCCGGCGTAGCGACGCAGCAGGCGCAGCAACTGCCCCTGCTGTTCACGGATGAAAAAGTGCTGCCCGTCGAGCAGGTCGAGGGTGAAGTCGCCCCCGGCCTCATGCAGCCAGCCGAGCAACTCGGCGCTGCGCAGGCTGTCCTCGCGTCCGCCGAACAGGTGCAGCGCCGCGTCCAGCGGCCCATGCGCCTGGTAGCGGTAGCTGCCGGTGACGAGAAAGTCCGCTCGCACCACTGGCAACAGCATCTGCATCAGCGACGGATCGTTGAGGACGGCCTCCGGAGTACCCCGGTAGTCGCGCAACGCGGCGACCAGTTCGGCGTCGGCCTTGGCGCGCCGGTAGCCGCTGACATCGTTTTCGGCGGGCGGGGATACGCCGGAGAGGAATAGCGCCAGCGGCCCTTCGAGGCCGCGCCGGCGCATGGCATGGGCCAGTTCGAAGGCCAGCAGCCCGCCCAGGCTGTGGCCGAAGAAGGCGTAGGGAGAAGCGCTGTCGAGGGTGCCGTGCAGCTCGCCGGCCAATTGCGCGACCAGGCTGGCGGCATCGGTATGCAGGGCCTCGCCGAAGCGAAGGCCGCGCCCCGGCAATTCCAGGGGCAGCAAGCGGATCCAGCCCGGCAGGCTGGGCTGCCAGCGGCGGAACAGCGTGGCGCTGGCCCCCGAATAAGGCAGGCAGAACAATTGCAGGGAAACGGCCGGGCTCACCTGCCGACCTCCTTGCGCCGCTGTCGTGGCCCTCGTCCGGGGCAGAGCGCTTTCCCATGATCGATCGGCATTTCCGTCTCCTGCTGCGCACGCCGGGGCGCCGGGCACCTGCCCGCGCTGTCACAGAGGGGAACGGATAACAACGGCAAATAATTAGCGCATGTAACCGCAATCTCCGGGCAACCGCGGAGCATTGCGCGAAAGGACGCCAACCCCTATCCATTCTGATGGGTTGTGCCCGGCGCTATCGCCGCATCGGCGATAGCGATGTACGACCTGGAGCAGCCGGGGACGGTTGTCGCAGCGCCTTCGCGCAGTTCTTGCGCGGAACGCCGGCAGGAGCCGCGAGGCATTCAATACCGATTTCTAACTAGCTGATTCCTAAAGATTATTAAAAAAATTTCGTCTGCGACGCATGACTGCAACATTGGCGCGGCCATCCTTCTGAAACGCCGAAGAATTTCTCCCCTCCATCATTCGCAGCGGCTATTTGCCAGCATGCGGACCATTCACGAATAAAGGTGAGATTGGTTATTTCTTCGTAATTGACAATCATTATCATTCAACATAATTTGTTGCGCCATGTGTGGGTCTCCCCCACCGCCAGTGCTCTGCAGCCCCCTCCGCAGCAAGGTGATTTCCATGTCGGAACAACTGTCTACCCGCAGATGCGATACCCCGCTCCTCCAGGCTTTCGTCGATAACCGCACGATCCTGGTGAAGATCGCCGCCCGCATTACCGGTTGCCGCTCGCGAGCCGAAGATGTGGTCCAGGATGCGTTCTTCAGGCTCCAGTCGGCGCCGCAGATCACTTCGTCGTTCAAGGCACAGCTCAGCTACCTGTTCCAGATCGTCCGCAACCTGGCCATCGACCACTACCGCAAGCAGGCGCTCGAACAGAAATACTCGGGGCCGGAGGAAGAAGGCCTGAACGTGGTGATCCAGGGCGCCTCGCCGGAAACCTCGCACATCAACTACGCGACCCTCGAACACATCGCGGATGCCCTCACCGAGCTGCCCAAGCGCACCCGCTACGCCTTCGAGATGTACCGCCTGCACGGCGTGCCGCAGAAGGACATCGCCAAGGAACTGGGCGTCTCGCCGACCCTGGTCAACTTCATGATCCGCGACGCCCTGGTGCACTGCCGCAAGGTCACCGCCGAGCGCCAGGGCGACAATCTGACGAACCTGAACGCACGTCGCTGAGACACAAGGGCAGGCATTGCGCCTGCCCGTTCTTCTGTTGGCGTCCGCCGGACGCCTCGACCTTCTTCTTCCCGCCCCGTCAGGCCAGGCGACAGCGCTCGAAGAACCGTTCGCGGCCGATGATCATCAGTGCCGCCCGCTTGTGCGGAAAGTCGAACTCCTTCTCGCAGTGGAAGCACAGGTTGTGCATGTGACCGATCATCCGCGCGTTATCCGCGCGCGGTTCCGCCACCACTCGCTGCGAGCGCGGGTCGTCGAGAAACAGGTAGTGGACCAGTGCCGATAGCCAGCAGGCGACCTTGTGCGGACCCCGGTGGGCCTCCTCGCCGACCAGCATGTGGATCCCGCGGTCGTAGTCTTCGGCCGCGTAGAACGGCGCGATGCGATCCTCCTTCGCCCAGTAGGCCTCGAAATAGGCGAAGGGCTCATCGTCGAAACAGCCGATGAGCCCCAGTGCATGAGGATCCGCTTCGAGCTGGCGCAAACGCTCGCGATGTTGTTCCAGGCTTCCATCTTCCTGCCAGAACTCCGCCACCCTGGGCGAGTTCTGCCAGCGATGAAAACGCTCCAGGTCCCTCTCGATGTCCAGGGTACGCAAGGATATCCAGCATCCCAATCGCACATCGAAGCGCCGGTAGACCTCTCCCCTGGGCTTCGGCCGGCGCAGCGGATGACGCTTTCCATCGGTAAGTTGCATCGACTGGGGATAGCACGGCTGGGCAAGCGGCAGCCAGGGCCATGGCAACTGCCAGAACCGGCCCCTCTCGCAGACATAGGTGCCCGCTGCGGCGGCTCCTGTCAGCATCCCCTTCGCCAGGGACTCTTCGGGCTCCCAGGACAGCGACCAGACGAGCCGCTGGCAATCCGGATCGCGGGCGAACAGCCAGTAGCTGGCGGCCCACAACGCATGCTCGGCATCGCCGCCGGGAAGCTCCTCCACCGCCAGCCGTATTTCCGTGTCTGTGCGCTCCAGGCGCAGGCGCAACAGCAACGCACCATCCAGGGCAAGGCTGAGCCGGCTATCGGTTTCGTCGCCACTCAAACGCTGCCCGCCAGGCAACGGCAATACAGTCAGGGAATTCAACAGAGGCATGATCGGACTCGAGACACGGAGTTGTTCTCAGAGGAACGTCATGTGAAGGAGGAAATTTAAGCGCTCGCGCGAGCCAGGCGGCAACGCGCGCGTCGAGGCGCCAGCGTCATCCAGAGGCGCGGCCGGAGGAACAAGGAAGAACCCGAGTGAGCGAAGTACGCGGCGCCCACTGGCTCAGTAGACTTCCGGCACGATGATCTCGCCGGGCGTCGGATGCCTGACGTAATCGGCGTGGCGCAGGCGCTCCGGCAGGTGTACCGGCGGCTGCGGAACTTCCCGGTAGGGCATCTGCTGCAACAGGTGGTGGATGCAGTTCAGCCGCGCGCGCTTCTTGTCGTCGGCCTGTACCACCCACCAGGGCGCCTCGGGGATGTGGGTGCGTTCGAGCATGGTTTCCTTGGCCTTGGTGTAGGCCTCCCAGCGCCGCCGCGACTCCAGGTCCATCGGACTGAGCTTCCACTGCTTGAGCGGATCGTGGATACGGCTGAGGAAACGCAGGTGCTGCTCGGCGTCGGAGATGGAGAACCAGTACTTGAGCAACTGGATGCCCGAGCGCGCCAGCATCTTTTCGAACTCAGGCACGCTGCGGAAGAATTCCTCGTATTGTTCGTCGTTGCAGAAACCCATGACCCGCTCGACCCCGGCGCGGTTGTACCAGCTGCGGTCGAACAGGACGATCTCGCCACCGGCCGGCAGGTGCGAGACGTAGCGCTGGAAATACCACTGGGTCTGCTCGCGGTCGTTCGGCGCGGGCAGCGCGGCGACCCGGCAGACCCGAGGGTTGAGGCGCTGGGTGATGCGCTTGATCACGCCGCCCTTGCCCGCCGCGTCGCGTCCCTCGAAGAGAATCACCACCTTGTGCCCGGTGTGCACCACCCAGTTCTGCAGTTTCACCAGTTCCCGTTGCAGGCGGAACAGTTCGCGGAAATAGCGGCGCCGACTCAACTCGCCGGGCGCATCCTCCTGCTCGGGACCGAACAGCTCGTCCAGGTTCAGCTCGTCGTCGAGCAGTTCCTGCTCCAGCTCTTCGTCGTGTCGATCGAGCCAGTCGCGACCGATGCGGCCCGAGGTATCGCCATAGGAGTCCATGCGCTGCTCTCCACGTCATGCCGAAATACCGCGAATGCTAGGCGCGTCTTCATGACGGTTTGGTGACGGTTCGATGAAAACGTAGCGATCGCCCGCCGTCGAAAACAGTCGAAAGGTCACTGAAAGTCAGAAAATTCCCTAATCATTTGAATGACTTGGCCTAAGCTGGCCAGCCTCTCCGCACTTTCCACATGCTCCGCGCACCCCGGCGACCGCCGGGGCGAACCGCGCCCTTGCGGCGCCATTGATCGGAGATCAACCATGCAAGCGTTTTCCAAACAGCAACTCATCGATGCGCTGAACGCCCAGAGCAGCGACCTGGCCACCCTGCAGAGCCTGGTCATGGGCCTCTACCTGTGGATTCGCGACAGCCATGGCCCGGCCAGCGTCGATGCGGCCTTCCAGCGCGCCCGCGAGGAGGCCAGGCAATTCCGCCAGCAGAGCGGCAACCAGGCTGACGAGCGATTGATCCTGCACCTGGCGGAAATCGTCCGCGAACAACCCTGAGCCATGACCGGCACAGACTGACCGGTTCGGCCTGACTCAAGGCCGCACGGCAGTCCCGGGCGCCGCGGAATCGACTTTCGCGGTGTCCTCCGCGGGCAGCACCCGGATGGTCGCGGTCACGCCGGCGCGCAAGGTGTTGCGCTGGCGATAGGCGGGATCGATGGCGATGCGCACCGGAATTCGCTGGGCCAGCTTGACCCAGGTATAGCTCGGGTTGATGTTCGCCAGCAGGCGCGAGCCCTCGGCATTCTCCCGGTCGGTGATGGCATGGGCGATGCTCTGCACGCGCCCGTCGAAGCGCTCGCCGCTCATCAGTTCCACCCGCGCCCGGCTGCCGACGCGGATGCCCGGCAACTTGGTCTCCTCGAAGTATCCGCTGACATAGAACGAATCGCGGTCCACCAGCGCCAGCAATGGCACCCCGGCGTGGGCGTAGTCGCCCTCCCGGGTCTGCAGGTTGGTCACGTAGCCGCTGACCGGGGCGCGCACCTGGGTACGTTCGAGGTCGAGACGGGCCTGCTGCAAGGCGGCTTCGGCAAGCTCCACGTTGGCCTGGGCCAGGCCGAGGCTGGCCTGGTTCCTCAGCAACTCGGCCTGGGCCAGGCTGACGTCGGTCTGGGCCTTTTCGTTCTCTTCCACCGATAGCATCGAGCGCTTCTGCAATGCCGAGCGCCGCTGCGCCTCGCTGCGGCGCTGGCGCAACTGGGCCTGGCTGGCCTCGATCGCCGCGCGCGACTCGCCCAGCGCCGCCCGCGCCACGTTCACCGCGCGCTCGGCGCGCAGCACCGCCAGTTCATAGCGCGCCGGATCGATGCTGAGCAGCAGCTCGCCCTTCTCCACGGGCTGGTTGTCGCTCAGCGGCAACCGGGTGATCAGCCCGGAAACGTCCGCCGACAGCGTCACCACATCGGCGCGGACCCGCGCGTCACGGGTCCACGGTGTGCGGGTGTAGCGTTCCCAGGCGAGGAACACCAGCGCCGCCGCCACCAGCACCGCCAGCAGGGTGGCCAGGCGCGGCCATTTGCCTTGCAACAGGTTCATCGGGACATCTCTCCCATCCACAGGATCAGACCGGCGCAGATCGCGCAGTACAACGCGCCCTGGAACAGCGCTTCGTGCCAGACCCGCTGCAACACGCCGAAGCGCCGCAACAGCGGGTTGAGCAGCAGCAGGATCAGCCAGGCCAGCAGCAGCGCCTGGGCGATCGGCGGCAGGTAGGCGCCCCCGACCTCGACATCAGCGGGCATGTCCGCCCTCCTCTTCTGGTTCTTCGACGACCGCCGGTGCGCCGCGGTCCTCCTCCAGCAGCGTCCGATAGCGTTGCAGCGACTGCTGCAGGATCAGTACCGCGACATTCATGATGAAGCGCTGCCGCGTCGCCCCGAGGTCCTTCGACGGCTGCGCCAGCAAGGCCTCCAGGCCCCGGCCGAAACGCCGCAGGGCGGCCAGGGCGAGGTCCTGCCGCGGGGCGTCCGCGCCGCCGGCTATGTAGGCGGCGACCTCGCGCAGCGCCTCGCCCAGCAGCGGCTGCAACTCCAGCGGCACCACCCCGGCGTCATGCAGCGGCTCGCGCAGGCGGTTCAACGCCACGCCCATCACCACACAGCCCAGGGCGCACTGGAAACGTTCCGCCGAAGTCGGCTCCTGGCTCGCCGGCAGCAGGCCGACCATCACCGCCAGGCGATCGATCATCCGCGTCTCGAAGGCGAAGCGCTGCGCCTCGCTGGCCTCGCAGCGCGACATTTCCGCGACGTCCTGGCGCGACAGGTAGAGCAGCCGGCGCAGGCGCGGGTCGGCGCGGAACGGATAGACCAGGGCGAACACCAGCACGGCGAGGACCGCCGCGGCGAGGAAGCCGCCGACGAACTCGAACCACTGCGAAGCGTTGCTGTAGTAGACCGCGATATTCTGCGGCGCCACCATCAGCAGGGTTTCCAGGCCGATGCCCATGGCGATCCCGGCGCTCAGCGGGCTGCTCAGGCCGACCGCGACCACGTACAGCAGCAACGCCATCCACAGCGCCAGCCACTCGAAGTCGGCGGATGCCGGCAACAGCACGAACAGCAGCGCCGCCGAGATCAGGATCGCCAGCAGCAGCCCGCGCAGGAAGTTCTGCGCCGCCAGCAGCGGACGCGGGAAGGTCGCCATCAGCGAGCACATCACGCCGACCAGCAGCAGGCTGCTGAGGGCGCCGTTCCAGGCGCTGGTGATCCACAGCCAGGCGGCGCAGGACAAGGCGACGAAAGCGCGCACGGCGTTCATCGAGGCCAGCGCCCAGTCCAGGTGCAGCGCCTGCGCCTGGCCACGGCGGTAGAAACTGCTGGCCTGGCGGCCGGACTGGATCGCATCGTTGAGTTCGAGCACTTCGCCCAGGCGCTGGAACAGCCGCGCGTATTCCCAGCGCAGGATCGCCACCTGCGGGCGCAGCGCCGGGCTCAGCGCCTCGTCGTAGGACTCCGCGCGCGTCGCCGCGGCATCGAAGGCCTGGCGCACCGCCTGGAACTCCTCCAGCACCTCGGAGGGTACCGCCCGCCCCTGCTCGGCCAGCGCGTCCAGCACCCGCAACGCGCGATCCAGCAGTGCCTGGATATCCGCCGGCAACGGCCCGACCCAGTGCGCCCGCACCAGCAGGCGATGCTGGCGCAGCAGCAACAGCCGCGAGGCCATCAGCACCAGCAGGTTACCCAGCAACTGCACCAGGCCATCGGCGCGGCGCAGGTTCGGCGCGTCGAAATAGAGGTGCCGGCGCAGGCCGTCCAGCGCGGTGATGCTGGCGACCAGTTGCATCTGCCGCTGGTTGAACGACTCGTCGCCCTCGTCGCCGCGGATCACCGCCGCGGCGTGCCGCGCGGTACTGCGGATCAGGCCGTCGACCTGGGCGAAGTAGCCCTTCGCCACCGCCTGCGGTCGCGCGCTGAGCAGGCTGACCAGGGCCACGCAGGCGACGCCCAGCAGGGTCTCGGTGACCCGCACCACGGCGAGCATGAAGGTGTTTTCCGGATCGGGAATCGACAGCACGGCGACGATCACCGCGGTGAAGCCGCTGAGCACGAAGGCGTGCGAGTCGGTGTAGCGCAGCAAGGTGCCGCCGGCGGTGCAGAGCGCCAGCCAGAGTCCCAGGGCGACGAAGAACGGCAACGGTTGCTGGGCGAACAGCGCCATGATCAGCACCGCCACCACGGCGCCAGCGAAGGTACCGAGGACCTGGGCGAAACTGCGCTTGAGAGCCATCCCGGCCAGCGGCTGGCTGACGATGACCACGGTCATCAGCGCCCACTTCGGCTGCTCCAGGTCGAAGAGGAAGGCCAGGTACAGGGTCAGCAGCCCGGCGGCGACGGTGCGCAGGGCGAACAGCAGGGTTTCCCGCGGCGGCCGCCAGAGCAAGCGGGCGTAGAATTTCAGCCCTTCCATGCCCGGCCCCGCACCTCCAGGCAACGGTTGGCCGCGGACCAGGCGGCGATGAAGCGACTCGACATGCTGGTTTCTCGTTCGGGGTTCATGCGGCGGGTTCGCTTCCAGTCTAGAAGGCGCAAGGAAATCCGTGGCCGCCTACGGGGGCGGGCAGGTGCGGTCGGCCACGGAGCGACGAGTCGCGGCTACAGGGTAAAAGCCCCGACGGCCTTCCCGGTAGCGCGTCCAGGCGAAAACCGTTTTCGCTGAGAACGAACGCTGCGGCGCCTTTCGATTGGGTAAGCTTGCTCAAGGCTGGATCGATTTAGCTTGCGAATCAAGCGGATAGAAAGCCCAAGGAAAACGACCAGGAGGAGCCGAGAATGCGTCGAGCGATTGCCACTGTATCGTGGGCCCACCGATGAGCCTGCGTTTCGACGATATCGAAGCCTTCCTCAACGTCGCCGAACTCAACAGCGTGACGTCGGCGGCCGAGCGCATGAGCCTGTCCAAGTCGGTGATCAGCAAGCGTGTCAGCGATCTCGAACGACGCCTCGGCGTCCGCCTGCTCTATCGCACCACGCGCAACGTCGAGCCGACCGAGGCCGGGCATTTCTTCTACAAGGCCGCCAAGGCCTCGCTGCAGGAACTCAACAACGCCGCGGAGATTGTCGCCCTGCGCGAGAACGACCTGTGCGGCGAATTGCGCATCGTCACCCCGATGAGCTTCGGCACCCTCTGGCTGTCGCCGATCATCGCCGACTTCATGAGCCAGCACCCGCGCCTGGAGATCGTCCTGCAGATGGACGACCGCCTCACCGACTTCGAGAAGGAAGGCTACGACCTGAGCATCCGCGTCACCCGCCTGGACGACAGTTCGCTGATCGCCCGGCCGCTGGCCAACAGCCAGCGGGTGGTCTGCTGCAGCCCCGACTACGCGGAACGCCACGGCACGCTGGACACCCTCGAACAACTGATGCAGCACGAGTGCCTGGGCTACAACAACGCCACGCCGAGCCAGGTCTGGACCTTCGAACCGGCGTTCCCCGGTGCCAAGCCCCGCGCCGTCTCGCCACGCGGACGCTTCAGCAGCAACAACGGCCAGGCCATGCGCGACGCCGCCCTGCGCGGCCAGGGACTGGCGTTGCTGCCGCTGTTCATCGTCGCCGAGGACCTCAAGAACGGCCGCCTGGTGGACGCCGCGCCCGGCCTGCGCCCACTCGACGACGTGATCTACGCGATGTATTCGCGGGCGGCGGCGATGTCGCCGAAGGTCAAGGCGTTCATCCAGCATCTCCAGCAGGCGCTGTCGATCCCGCCCTGGGGCAACGGCTGAGCGACCGAACCATTCCGGCGAGGCTCCGGTCAGATACTGGGCATGCGGAGAAGACTCCCAGGAGCCTGTCGTCTCTCCCCCGTCCGGCCACCCGGCCCACAAAGGAGAACTGCCATGATCGTGCGTACCCTGCTCATCGCCGCCGCCCTGCTCGGCGGTACCGCCCAAGCCGCCGAAAGCACCGACCTGTGCGGCGCCAACCTGCAGAAGCTGGACGATATCCTCGCCGTGCGCGGCAAGACCTCGGTCACCGGTGCGCGGGTCACCGAGGTCAAGGAACTCCAGGCCAAGGCCAGGCAGGACCAGGCCAGCGGCGACACCAAGGGCTGCATCACCGCCACCACCCAGGCCCTGCAGATCCTGCAGAACGCCGGGAAGAAATGATCCGCGACAGACGCAAGGCGGATAACCGCAAGCGGTTATCCGCCCTCCCCCAATGCAACCCTCCGTAGGGCGAATAGCGCCGCAGGCGTTATCCGCCGACACTCCAGCCCCCGCCCCGACCGCGTCCGATTTCGCTCACTCGAAGCGCAGGCTTTCCCGTACCGCGCGGATTTCCGCCTGGCTGGCGTCGTAGGCCTCGGCCAGGCCGGCATAGGACAGCGAATAGGCCGAGGTCTTGCCGGCCGCGGTGAGCAAGGTCTGCTTCATCACCACGGCGCCGCGCTGGCGAATGGTGCAGGTGGTCTCCAGCGCCGCCAGCCCGCCGGTGGTGGACGGCTGCGGCGAGGTGCAGGCGGTCTGCAGGCCGTTGCGCAGGAACTCGATCTGCACCAGCTTGCGCATGTGCCCGAGGACTTTCTCCAGGTTCACTGCCTGCCCGCTCTGCAGGGGCATCCGCGTCACTTCCATCACCAGTGCCTGGGAGCCGTCTGCCTGCAACTTGACCGCGCGCTGGCGCTGGCCGGCGCCGGCCTGGCCGGGCTGCGCGGCGGGCAGGTCGCTGACCTGCCAGCCCGCCGGCCAGCGCGCCATCGACGCCTCGGCCAGGCTCAGCGCGGACAGCGTGCCGACCGCCAGGGCCAGCCAGCGCCAGCCGTTGCGTCGCGTTTGCGCCTGCCTCACGGTGTACCCTCCTCTTCGCGTCCCTCCACGGCCGGCCGGGGCTGCCCGAGGGGCTCCTCGAAACGCAGCAGGCGTCCGGCATTGCCCAGCACCAGCAAGGTGCTGAGGTTGTGCAGCAGCGCCGCGACCATCGCCCCGGCCGCGCCGAGCAGGCCGAAGGCTGCCGCGGCGACGATCGCCAGGGTCCAGCCGAGGCCGATCGCCACGTTGACCTGCAGGGTCCGCCGGCATTGCCGGCTGAGCCGCACGCAGGTGCCGAGGCGGCGCAGGTCGCTGCCGATCAGCACGATATCCGCCGAGGCCAGGGCGATGTCGGCGCCGCCGGCGCCCATTGCCACCCCGACCACACCGGCCTTCAGCGCCAGCGAATCGTTGATGCCGTCGCCGACCACCATCGGCCGGAAACCGCTGCCGATCTCCGCGCCGACCTGGCGCAGCTTGTCCTCCGGCAACGCCTGCGCCACCAGTTGGCGAATCCCCACCTGCTTGGCCACGGCGTCGGCCACCGCCCGGCGATCGCCGGTCAGCAACAGTTGCCGGCCCAGACCCAGTTCGCGCAGATCGGCCAGGGCCTCGGCGGCCTCCGCGCGTACGCTGTCGGCCAGCAGCAGCCAGCCGAGGAAGCGCCCGTCCAGGGCGATTCCGGCGATCGGTCCCTCATGCTCCGGCACCTCGCTGGCGTCGATGCCCAGTTGCTGGAACAGTTCGGGCCGGCCGAGGGCGGCTTCGCCCGCCGCTGTTCGTGCGACCACGCCGAACCCCTGGCGTTCGCGGATATCGCTCAATGGATGATAGGCATCGTGCGCCGCCAGGGCTGCCAGCGCTCGGCTCACCGGATGGCTGCTGGCGGCGCCGAGGCTAGCGGCCAGGCGCAGCACCGACGCCTCCTCGGCGGCATCGGCCAGGCGCAGCGCCTGCAGGCGCAGGCTGCCATGGGTCAGGGTGCCGGTCTTGTCGACCACCAGCGAAGTCAGGTCCGCCAGCTCCTCAAGGAAGGCCGAGCTGCGGATCAGGATACCGTGGCGGGCGGCCACGGCGATCCCGGCGATAGCCGTGGCCGGGGCGGACAGCACCAGGGCGCAGGGACAGGCGGCGACCAGCACGGCGAGCATGGCCTGGGCATCGTTGGTGACGAACCAGGTGACCGCGGCGATCAGCAACACCAGCAACATGTACTGCCCGGCGTAGCGCTCCAGCAGGCGGGTGATCGGCGGCTTGGCGCGCTCGGCCTGCTGCATCAGGCCGATCACCTTGCCCAGGGTCGAGGCCTCGCCGGTACGGGTTATCTCGATGCGCAGCAGGCCGTCGAGGTTGATCGCGCCGCCGTAGACCTCCATCCCCGGCACCACCTCGAGCGGCACCGACTCGCCGGTGATCGGCGCGGTGTCGAGACTGGCCTGGCCTTGCAGGACCCGCCCGTCGGCCGGAACCCGGTCGCCGGCGCGCACTTCCACCTGGTCGCCCGGCCGCAGGCTGGCGTTGTCCACCTCGCTCAGGCTGCCGTCGGCCTCGATCCGCCGGGCATGGCTGCGGGTCAGCTCGCCGAGGGCGGCGATGGCCTCCTGGGAGCCGATCACGCTGCGCTCCTCCAGCACGTGGCCGAAGATCATGATGATCGGCAGCAGCGCGGCGGTCAGCAGGTCGCCGCTGGCCCAGGCGCCGAGCATGGCCAGCGCGATCAACTGGTCGGTGACGCCGTGCAGGCTCGGATGCCGCAGGCTGTCCCAGGCCGAGCGGGCCACCGGCAGCGCCACCAGCAGCGACGCGACGCCGAGCAGGATCTGGCTGACCCCGGCCTGGTCCGCCGCCAGCCAGCGCCAGGCCAGGCCGAGCAGCAACAGGCCGAGGGCGAGCATCGCCAGGCTCAGCTGGCGCGCGGCGCGGCGCTGCTCGTCGCGGCTGAGCAGGCCGCCGCCGAACGGCAGGTGATGATGGTGATGCGCGCAGCCGCCATGGCTGCCGTGGGCGGTCGGCTCGCTCATGCGCACCTCCCGGGGCGAGCCGCGGCGGCTATTGCGGGAAGCGCGCGTCCGGCCGGCGTACGTAGTCCAGGGCTTCCTTCTCGGTGAGCTCCCAGATCTGCTTGACCTGCCCGTTGTTGTCGCTCTTCAGACCGACGAAACTGCCCTTGAGCTGGGGCATGCGGCCATAGACGATGAACAGGTTCTGCGCCGTGCGGATGCGCACCGACGGCGCCACCGAATAGCTGACGGTCTTCTTCCCCAGCCCCAGGGTGAGCACGCTGCGCAGCAGGCTCTGCTTGGGCTTCTTCAGGGTGATGACCGGGTACTGCGCGCTGGCCACGAAGCCCACCAGCATGTCGCTCGGCAACTGCCGCGCCAGCGCCTCGCCGCCGCACAGCAACAGCGCCAGCCCGCACAGCAGGGCCCTGCCGGGTGATAGCCGCGCACCGTTGCCCGTGAATGGAATACCGCCTGCCGTCATTGCCCGTCCCGTTCGCCTGGTTGTTCGACTCGGCGCCGCGTTCCGCTGGCGGAAGCGCGTACCGAAGGTTGATGCCGACGCAGGGTAGCCGTTTCACGTTCGCTTGTCCGTCCATTGTTTCACAGCCCGCGAAGGGCACCGTCGGGCAGCGGCTCATGGCTGCCCACCTTGCAGAATCAGGCGGCCATCGTCGCGCGGATCGACGCTGCCGACCGAACCGGCCTTGCCGAGGATCGCCGGCACCCGTTCGCGGTACAGGCGCCAGAGCAGGCCGGCATCGGTCGCGCCCAGCGCCGGGGCCAGGCCAACGATGCTGGCGGTGTCGCGGCGCGCCTGGGCCAGCCGTTCGCCGGCCTCGGCGCGGGCGAGCTGCAGGGTGCGGTCGGCCCCCTCGGTGGCGGCCTGGGTGAGTTTCTCCGCCTCGGTGCGCGCCTTGGCGACGTTCTGCTCGGCCAGTTGGCTGGCGGTCAGCACCGCGTTGAAGGCGCTTACCGCATTGCGCGGCAGGCTCGACTGCACGTCGACCCGCACCACCTGGATGCCCAGCCCGCTGCCGGCCGCGGCCAACGCCGCCAGGCTGTGGTTGATGCCCTGCACCAGGTCGCCGCGCAGGCGTTCGCGGCGCTCGGCGACCGCGCTGTCGTTGCCGAGCAACTCCGGGCGCGCCACCAGGATGGTGTCCAGGTCGCGCGCGGCGCAGACCTGCACGGCGTTGCGCGCCACCAGGCGGTCCAGCGCCGGCAGCACGTGGGCGCCCTGGAGAACGTAGGCGTACGGGTCGTCGACCTTGTAGAACACCCGCACGTCCAGTTGCACCACCCCGGCGTCGCCGGTCAGCAGGTAGCCGGAGCCGGCCAGCGCGTCGCTGGACAGGCTGACGTCGAGGTCGGCGCGACGCGCCTGCTCGGAGCGCAGCAGGCCCTCGACGCGGCGTTCGATCACCTGTTCGGCGGACGGCAGCAGCACCACCTGCTCCAGCGGCTGCGGCCAGGCCAGCAGCAGGCCGGGACCGGCCAGGCGCTCCAGCGCGCCCAGGCGCAGCACTACGGCGCGGTTCTCCGGGCCGATCTGGCGGACGTTGGAAAACGCCCAGGCCAGCGCCGCCAGGAGGGTCACGCCGAACAGTGCGAGGAACGCCAGGCGTCCGGCCTGCAGCCAGGGGCTGCGCAGCCCCTCGTGCGCTTCGTCGCTCATGGCCGGCGCCCGTTGGCCGGCGCTTCGGCGGAGAGCGCCGGCGGCCCGTCGACCAGCACGCGGAACGGTGCGGCATCGGTGCGCAAGACCAGGCGGGTATCGCCGTTGACGATGGTGCCGAGGGTGTCCAGCGAGCGCAGCAGGTTGTACAGCTGCGGCGAACCGGCGTAGGCCTTGCCGTAGATGCGCGCCGCCTCGACCCGTGCCTGGGCCTCGATCTCCGCGGCTTTCACCGAAGCCTCGGCCTGGATCACCCGGGCGTCGCGCTCCGCCGCCGAACGGATCTCCGCGGCCTGGCGACGGCCCTCGGCGGTACGCTCGGTGGCGATGGTCTCGCGCTCGGCGCGCATGCGGTCGACGGTGGCGCCGAGGGTCACCTTGGGCAGGGTCAGGCGCTCGATGCCGACCTGCACCACCTTGACCCCGTAGGTCGCCAGCAACTGATGGTCGATCTGTTCGCGCAGGCGCGCTTCGAAGTCGCCGATACGCACCCGCGACGCCTCCGTATTCACCAGGTCGGCCAGGTCATAGGCGCTGGCGGTGGTTTCCAGCGCCGAGCCGACGAAGGTGCGCAACTGCCGGGCAGCCTCGTCCGGCTGGTTGCGCACCGCGCGCATGAAGCGCTGCACGTTGTCGGCGTCGCCCTGGACCTGCCAGGCCACGTAGGCCTGGACGATGATCCGCAGGCCATCGCGGGTACCGACGTCCTGCAGGCCGCTGGAGGTGGTGCGCAGGCGCAGGTCGACCGGGATCGCGCTCTCGAACGGCAACGGCAGGCGCCAGGCCAGGCCCGGTTCGAGCAGGACCCGCGCCGGGTTGCCGAAACGGGTGATGACCATCGCCTCGCCGGAACGTACCTGCACCAGGCAAGCGGCGGCGACGGCGAACAGCACCAGCAGCGCGGCGACCAGCAGCCGGCGCCAGGGCGGCGCGGCCTGTGCGCCATGGCCGTGATCGTGATCGTGATCGTGATGATGCTCGTGGTGGCTGTGCGAGTGGGAGTGACCGAGGCTCAAGAGCGCTCTCCTCATGGTGCGGATTGCCCGGCCGCGGACGCCGGAGCGGCGGACGGACGGGACGAAGACGGGGAATCCAGGCGGCCGAGGCCGAAGCTGCGCAGGTCGATGGTCGGCGCGCCGGCGCCGGCGATGCGGTGGTCGATGAGCAGCAGGTTGGCCTTGCCCAGGCCGCGTCCGAGTTGGCGGTAGTAGGCCTCCAGCAGGAAAGCCTGGCCGGCGTCGGCATAGCCTTCCCGCTCGGCGGCGAAGCGCCGGTCGGCGGCCTGCGCGGCGGCCAGGGTCTCGCGGGCCTGCGCGCTGGCCCGGTCGTGCGCCACGCTGGCCTGTAGTTGCGCCTCGTTGCGTTGCGCGGCGGCCTGCCCGCGCTCGCGGGCGATCAGCGCCTGGGCGGTGATCTGCGCGGCCTGCACCGCGTGGTAGGCGTTCGCCGCACCGGCCGGCGGATGGATCGCCTCGACCGCCGCGCCCAGTACCTCGACGCCGCTGCCGAGGCGATCGAGATCGGCCTGCACGGCCTGGCCGATCTGCTCGGCCAGGCCCGCGCGCTGCTCGCCGAGGACCTCGTCGAGGGTCCGCGAGGCGAAGGCATGCACCAGTACGCGGCTGGCGGTGCTGCGCACCAGCGTCGGCACGTCGGCGCTGCGGTAGGTCGCCGCCAGCGCCGATGCGTCGTCGAGAGCGATGCGGTAGACGATGCGCACGTCCATGTTGACGATCTGGAAGCTCTGCCGATGGTCGGCCAGGCTGGCGATGACCTGCGATTTCTCGCTGACGTGGGAGGCGTCCCACAAGCGGTTGGCGCTATCCGGGGCCGGACCTTCGGCGGGCGCGAGCGGCTCGGCTCCGCCGTCGCCGGCGGCGACGCTGGTGGCCAACTCGTGGACCACCCCGTTCTCCACCGCCAACACCCGCCCCAGCGGCCAGGGCAGCCCCAGGTGCAGGCCGGGGCCGAGCACCGCGACCGGCTTGCCGAAGCGCTCGTAGACACCCCGTGCATCCATGCCGATCTCGCGTACGCCGCTGAGCAGCCAGCCGCTCAGCGACACCACCGCCAGCACCGGCAGGAACGCCCGCCGCATGAAACCGAAGGCCCAGACCTGGCGCAGGTCGATGCCGAAGCGCTGGTGCAACTCATGCTGCAGACGCTGCAGGGGACGCGGCGGCCAGCGCAACAGGTCGGCCAGCAGGCTGGTGGCGACCAGGCGCGGTTCGAGGCCGGCACGCTGCGGCGCGAACATCGCCAGGATCGCCCTGCCCAGCAACTCCAGCGCCAGCGCCGCCGGCAACAGGCCGAGCAGTACCGCCAGGCGCGGGGCCCAGGGGTGTCCCTGGCGAGCCAGGAACAGACAGAGGGCGGCCAGCACCAGGGTACCGATCAACGCCCGCGCCAGTTGCCCGAGGACCGGGGCTTCCGGCCACTGCGCCGGCCCTTGGCTGGCGAAGCGACGTTCCAGCACCAGCACCGCGAAGGCCAGTAGCAGGCAGATACCGATGGCGAGGTCGGCCGCTTGCCCGGAACTGGCCGGCGGCAGGTCGAGACGCCAGCCGGCGGCTACCAAGCACAACGCCAGCGCCGCGCTCGCCGCCAGCCACAGCGCAGCGTGCCCGAGCTGGGCCAGGCCGTGGGCGATGGCCTGGCCCAGGCGCTCCAGCAGCCGTTCATAGGCGCTGTCGGCGGTGGCGTCGGGTTCGTCCCGCTGCCAGCGCAGCCAGGCAGGCCGCGCGTTGGCCTCCGCGCCGAGGACCACGCAACGCCAGGCCGCGACCCGGTAGGCCGCGTGCAGACCGGCGAACAGGACCAGCCAGGCCGCGCCGAGGTTGTACAGCAGCGGCGGCCAGAGCGAGTCGGCGGCGAACAGGCCGATGAAGAACCCCAGCACGGCGCAGGCGGCGGCCAAGGCGACGCTGGCCGCTGCCCATCGCCACAGCTGGCGCAACTGCCGGGGCGCCTGCTGGAAACGCGGCAGCGATTCGGCGGCGACGCCCTCGGCGTCCAGGTCGACTCTCATCTTCACTCCAGGCAAAACTCGAAGGTACCGGCCAGGCCGGCGCAAACGCCCGCAACTTTATAACAATGCGCGTTAAGAAGTTGTCATGATTTGAAAAACAGTCTGCATCCCAAGGCTCTTGACTGGAAGACGAGAGTCTGTGTGCAGCACCCTGGGCAACACCTAACCAATCGAAAGGTTCTAAGCAGCCGGGAAAAACCACCGGACATCCGTGCAAACGACCATTCGTCGGCAATTCTCATTCAAATCGGATTTCTTATAACCAATCCGCATAGGCCTACCGGAGCCCTCATCTCCCCCGCAAAGGCACGCCATTCCGGGCCTCGACGCGTAGCCGGCAGGCCTTTTCGCATAGCCTGACGGTTTTATAACAGCGGCAGAGCGTCAATAATCCGACCATCGACTGTGATAGCGTCAAAAAAGAATCATATCGATCCTTTGTAGCGTTATCCGGTGCCATGCAGTCCTTATCGAACAACCGCCGGGGCCTCGCCAAGCCCCGGTTCGAGCCACGCATTGCGTGGTCGCAGCAAACGTTTGTGCGGATTACCCCAGGAGGCTCGCCCATGACCGAATCGACTGCCGGGGCCGGAGTCTATGGCACAGCCTCCGGACAGGCTGGCGAAAGCCCTGCCGCGCGCAGGGAACGATCGCCGGTGACGGATCGTCGATGAGCCGGGGGAAGCCATGCGAAGCCTGATCGGGATGACGTTCCTGAACTCCTCCGTAGGCCAGCGCCGGCTGCGCCAGAACGGTATCGTGCTGCGCCTGGGACCGGTAGTCGCGGATCGCCGGCGCGCGACCCTGCCGCACCGGCAAGGCCACTGCCTCGATCGTCAGGATCTGGAAACCCTGTTGCTATGGCTACAGCGGCACTTCCTCTGCGTGCCCCTGGAACACCTGCTCGAAGGCCCCGCTCCAGCCTGCCTGCGGATCGCCCTGAGCGTCGACGGCAACCCTGCGGAACTGGCCGAGCAGGTCTATCCGCTGCTGGAACGCTACGAAATGCCGGCGAGCGCCTTCATCGGCGGTGACCCGCGCAGTTGGCGCGAAGCGGTGGCCGAGACGCTCTGGCAGGCCGATGCGACTGCCGCCGGACCCTTGCTGGAACTGCTGGAGGGTTACAGCGGCGCGGCACTCATGGCGGTGTTCGAACGCACCGGCGACGACCAGCGTCGCAGCCGCAACCTCGACCTCCTCCTGCGCAAGCTGGAACGCCTCGACCCGGCCTCGCAGCAGGCCTTGCACGCGGCCTGCCCGGTTCCCGCACCGTACAGCGCTGGCGACTGGGAGCGGGTCCGCCGCCTGGAAAACAGCGGCCTGCTTCGCTTCGGCCTGCGCGGACAGGAGCCGCACCCATCGGCAGGCCTTTGCGCCGAGGACTGTCTCGGCCGCGCCCACCGCCAGCTCCAGCAGCATTGCGCCGCCCCCCTGCCGGTGTTCTGCCAAGCTCGCACCACACCCGCCGCGCAACCCGGCCTGCGCGCCGCCCTCGGTCGGCTTGGCTACCGCTTCGCCTTCGGCGCGCGCAATGGCCTGGTGGATACCCGTTGCGACCCGCTGGACCTGCCGCGCATCGAGGTGGATGCGGCGATCGCCGCCCGTCCCGGCCGGCTGGCCTGGCACATCTATCGTGGAGCCCGCCCATGAGCATGGCTTCCAGCCCGTTCCCAAGGAGGCGCGACAGGCAGTCGCCCTCCGCCGGAAGACCGCCCGAACCACGGGAAGCGAACGCGCCGTCGCCCGCCATGCCGCAGCGACGCCGCTCTCAGGGATATGGCCAGCCCAGCTGGCCCGGTATCAGCAAGGATCGTCCCATGACTGCAGACACCCCTACCTCTGTCGCTACCATCAACCACCTGCTGCTCGGCGCGCCCTACACCAGCCCACTGGTGATCCCCGGCGACTGGCTGGTCGACGAGCTGGAAGGCGCCGTGGAGGTCGGCGGCTTCACCGACGGCCTGTTCCGCTGGCCGACGCGCAAGCGCAGCGGCCGCCCTTCGCCGATTCTCTGCGGCGACCTGCTGCGCGCGGTACGTACCGAATGCGCCGAGTCGGTGCAGTTCTGGTGGGGTTTCAGTCCGAGCCTGGTGGGGCGCTGGCGCCGCGCCCTCGGCGTGACCCGCCGCAACAATCCCGGCGACCAGGCGGTGGCGCGCGCCCGCGCCGCCCTCGCCCGCTCGCTGGACCGCAAGGCGCCGCCGAAGGCACCGGCCGCCTGGTCCAGCGAAGAAGTCGAGTTCATCCGCCGCCACGGCAGCAAGCGCAGCCTGGCCTGGTGCGCCTACATGCTCGGCCGCAGCTACCAGAGTGTCGCCAGCAAGGCCGAGGAGCTTTCCCCGCACAGCGGGCGCGACCGCAACAATGCGATCTGGAGCAAGTCCGAGGAAGATCTGTTGCGCCAGCACTACCAGCAGCGCGGCTCGCTATGGTGCGCGCAGCAGACCGGCAAGACCCGCGCAGCGGTATTCCACCGGGCCAAGAAGCTGGGCCTGCAACGGCAGCGGCCGAAACACCCGTGAGGCCGGTCGCCGCCCTCTCCCGCCGAGGCGAGAGAGGGCCAGTGCTCAACCGCGGTAGTAGCGCTGCGCCACGAAGGGCATCTTGCTGACCACCAGGGTCACCGGCTTGCCGCGCACCATCGCCGTCACCTCGCTGCCCAGGCCGGCCAGCTCGCTCGGCACGTAGCCCATGGCCAGCGGCGCGTTGAGACTCGGACCGAAACCGCCGCTGCTGACCTTGCCGATCGCCCGGCCCTGGGCATCGACGATCTCGGCGCCCTCGCGCACCGGCATCCGCCCCTGCGGCAGGAAACCGACGCGCTTGCTGGCAACGCCCTGCGCCTGCTGGGCAAAGATCCGCTCGGCGCCGGGGAAGCCGCCGGCGCGCACGCCGTCGGCGCGGCGCGCCTTGGAAATGGCCCAGCCGAGGCTGGCTTCGACCGGCGTGGTGGCGCTGTCCATGTCGTGGCCGTAGAGGCACAGGCCGGCTTCCAGGCGCAGCGAGTCGCGCGCGCCGAGGCCGATCGGCGCCACTTCCGGCTCGGCCAGCAGGCGCCGCGCCAGGGCCTCGGCATGGGCGGCGGGCACGGAGATCTCGTAGCCGTCTTCACCGGTATAGCCGGAGCGGCTGACGTAGCAGTCCTGGCCGAGCAGCTCGACGCGGGCGAACTGCATGAAGGTCATCTGCGCCACCTGCGGCGCCAGGCGCTCCAGCACCCGCACCGCCGCCGGTCCCTGGAGGGCGAGCAAGGCACGCTCCTCGAACAGCGGCTCGACGCTGCAACGGTCTTCCAGGTGACGACGCAGGTGCGCCAGGTCCTGGTGCTTGCAGGCGGCGTTGACCACCAGCAGCAGGCAATCGCCGAGGTTGGCCACCATCAGGTCGTCGAGGATCCCGCCCTGCTCGTCGGTGAACAACGCGTAGCGCTGCTGGCCCACCGGCAGGTCGAGGATGTCCACCGGCACCAGGCTTTCCAGGGCCAGCGCCGCATCGGCGCCCACCAGGCGGATCTGGCCCATGTGCGAAACGTCGAACAGACCGGCCTGCTCGCGGGTGTGCAGGTGCTCCTTGAGCACCCCGGCCGGGTACTGCACCGGCATGTCGTAGCCGGCGAAGGGCACCATCTTCGCCCCCAGTTCCAGGTGCAGGGCGTGCAGGGGCGTCTTGGCGAGGGTTTCTGCGGTCATGTTTCACTCCATGGCATCCCGGCCTCCTGTCTGCCGGAGAGCCGCGATCGATTGTCGGGAAAGAAAAAAGAAGCGCCGGCGCAGCGGCGCGGTTCAGCATTCGATGATGTTCACGGCGAGGCCGCCGCGCGCGGTTTCCTTGTATTTGCTTTTCATGTCGGCGCCGGTCTGGCGCATGGTACGGATGACCTTGTCGAGAGAGATGAAATGCTGGCCGTCGCCGCGCAGGGCCATGCGCGCCGCATTGATCGCCTTCACCGAAGCCATCGCGTTGCGTTCGATGCAGGGCACCTGGACCAGCCCGCCGACCGGGTCGCAGGTCAGCCCGAGGTTGTGCTCCATGCCGATTTCGGCGGCGTTCTCGACCTGCTGCACGCTACCGCCGAGCACTTCGCAGAGCGCCCCGGCAGCCATCGAGCAGGCCACGCCGACCTCGCCCTGGCAACCGACCTCGGCGCCGGAGATCGAGGCGTTTTCCTTGTAGAGGATGCCGATCGCCGCCGCGGTGAGCAGGAAGCGCACCACGCCGTCGTCGTCGGCCCCGGGGATGAAGCGCGCGTAGTAATGCAGAACCGCCGGAATGATCCCCGCCGCGCCGTTGGTCGGCGCGGTCACCACGCGGCCGCCGCTGGCGTTCTCCTCGTTCACCGCCAGGGCGTAGAGGTTGACCCAGTCGAGCACGCTGAGGGCGTCGCGCAGACCGGCCTCCGGCCGCTGGCACAACTGGCGGTGGAGCGCCGCCGCACGGCGCCTGACCTTCAGTCCGCCGGGCATGATGCCCTCGTTGCGGCAGCCGGCCTCGACGCAGTCCTGCATCACCTGCCAGATACGCAGCAGGCCGGTGCGGGTTTCCTCGGCGGGGCGCCAGGCCTTCTCGTTCTCGGCCATCAACTGGCTGATCGACAGGCCTTCGCGGACGCAATGGTCGAGCAGTTGCCGCGCGGTCTTGAAGGGGAACGCCAGCGGCGTGCGGTCCTCGACGATGCGGTCGAGGCCGGCGGCCTCGTCGTCGACCACGAAACCGCCGCCCACCGAGTAGTACTCGCGGCTGCGGACCTGCAGGCCGGCGGCGTCGAAGGCACGGAAGATCATGCCGTTGGGATGGTAGGCCAGCGGCTTGCGGATCAGCGCCAGGTGTTCCTTCTCGACGAAGCGGATCGGCCGCTCGCCGAGCAGGCGCAGCTCGCCGCTGGAACGGATGGCATCGAGCCGAGCGGGAATCGCGGCGGTATCCACCGTGTCCGGCTGCTCGCCCTCCAGGCCGAGCAGTACCGCCTTGTCGCTGCCGTGGCCCTTGCCGGTGGCGCCGAGCGAGCCGTACAGCTCGACCTTGACGCTGGCAGTGGCCTCCAGCAACCCCTCGCGCCTCAGCCCCTCGGCGAAGCGCGCGGCGGCACGCATCGGCCCCACGGTGTGGGAGCTGGACGGCCCGATGCCGATCTTGAACAGATCGAAGACACTCAGGGACATGCTCGTCTCCGCTTGCGGATTGGCCGCCACCATGGCGGCGCTCCTGTTCAATCAGCGTAGACCGGGAAGTGCCGGCAGAATTCGCCGACCTGGCCCCTGACCCGTTCGCCGACCTCGGGATTGTCGATATCGTCGAGGATGTCGCAGATCCAGCCGGCCAGTTCGCGGCACTCGCCCTCGCGGAAACCGCGAGTGGTCACCGCTGGGGTGCCGATGCGGATGCCGGAGGTGACGAACGGGCTCTGCGGATCGTTCGGCACGGCGTTCTTGTTCACCGTGATGTGCGCCGCTCCGAGCGCCGCGTCGGCGGCCTTGCCGGTCAGCCCCTGCTTCACCAGGCTGATCAGCATCAGGTGGTTGTCGGTGCCGCCGGAAACCACGTCGTAGCCGCGCCCGATGAACACCTCGGCCATCGCCTTGGCGTTGCGGATCACCTGCGCCTGGTAGTCCTTGAAGCCCGGCTCCAGCGCTTCCTTGAAGCACACCGCCTTGGCCG
>NZ_JAJFDF010000012.1:0-209908 GCF_020708595.1 Pseudomonas sp. 203-8
CACGCCGCGTTCGGCGGCTACAAGAAGTCCGGCGTCGGTCGCGAGACGCACAAGATGATGCTCGACCACTACCAGCAGACCAAGAACCTGCTGGTGAGCTACGACATCAACCCGCTGGGCTTCTTCTAGTAGGACCCCGGACCGGCCGCGACCGCTCTTTCCCGGAGCGGTCGCGCCGGCTCGTGAAACACGCCGCCGAGGCTGACGGCGGCGCCCCTTCCACCTCCTCGCCAGGCCGATTGCAGAGCGGCTGGCATAGCTATTGCCTGCGTTCACCACGTACAGCACACCACCGGGAAAACCGGGGTCGATAACAACAAGATTGAGGTGAAAAACCCATGTCCCTCGAACAAACCGGCCATGCGCCCGCAACTTCCGGGGTCGACTTCGAAAGCGTCGACGCCGACTACTTCCAACACCGTCAACTGAAGAAAGGCGCCGCCGGCTGGGTCCTGCTGGTCGGGCTCGGCGTCGCCTACGTGATCTCCGGCGACTACGCCGGCTGGAACTTCGGCCTGGCCCAGGGCGGCTGGGGCGGGATGTTCCTCGCCACCCTGCTGATGGCCACCATGTACCTGTGCATGTGCTTCTCGCTCGCCGAGCTGTCTTCGATGATCCCTACCGCCGGCGGCGGCTACGGCTTCGCCCGCAGCGCCTTCGGGCCCTGGGGCGGCTTCCTCACCGGCACCGCGATCCTCATCGAATACGCCATCGCCCCGGCGGCCATCGCCTGCTTCATCGGCGCCTACTGCGAGTCGCTGTTCGGCGTCGGCGGCTGGCTGATCTACCTGGTGTTCTACATCGTATTCATCGGCATCCACATCCTCGGCGCCGGCGAGGCGCTGAAGCTGATGTTCGTCATCACCGCGGTGGCGGCCATCGCCCTCGGCGTGTTCATTGTCGCGATGGTTCCGCACTTCGACTCGGCCAACCTGTTCAACATCCCGCAGACCGCGGCGACCGGCGCCAGCAGCTTCCTGCCGTTCGGCTATGTCGGGGTCTGGGCGGCGATCCCCTACGCGATCTGGTTCTTCCTCGCCGTCGAAGGCGTGCCGCTGGCCGCCGAGGAAACCAAGAACCCCAAGCGCGACCTGCCGCGCGGACTGATCGGCGCCATGTTGGTGCTTCTCGCCTTCGCCGCACTGATTCTGGTCGTCGGTCCCGGGGCCGCCGGAGCCAAAGAGCTGATGGGCTCGGGCAATCCCCTGGTGGAAGCGCTGGAGTCGGCCTACAAGGGTTCGACCTGGATGAGCCAGTTCGTCAACCTGGTCGGCCTGGCCGGGCTGATCGCCAGCTTCTTCTCGATCATCTATGCCTACTCGCGGCAGATCTTCGCCCTCTCCCGCGCCGGCTACCTGCCGCGCAGCCTCTCGCTGACCAACCGCAAGAAGGCGCCGGTACTGGCCCTGGTGGTGCCGGGGGTGATCGGCTTCGGCTTGTCGCTGACCGGCCAGGGCGACCTGCTGATCCTGGTCGCGGTGTTCGGCGCGACCATCTCCTACGTGCTGATGATGGCCGCGCACATCACCCTGCGCATCCGCCGCCCGGACATGCAGCGCCCCTACCGCACCCCTGGCGGCATCCTCACCTCCGGCGTAGCCCTGGCGCTGGCCTGCGTCGCGGTGGTCGCCGGCTTCCTGGTCGACCCGCGGGTCGTGGTCGGCGCGGTGGCGATCTACGCTGTACTGATCGGCTACTTCGCCCTGTACAGTCGGCATCACCTGGTGTCCGGCACCCCGGAAGAAGAGTTCGCCGCGATCCAGGCGGCGGAACAGGACCTGCGCTGAGAGCGACAACGACAAAGCCCGGCCCGCCGCATGGCGAGGCCGGGCACTGGAGACACACATGGCACGTTTCACCCATAGCGTCGGCGGCGAAACCTACCGCTTCGACAGCCTCAAGGACGTGATGGCCAAGGCCAGCCCCGCGCGCTCCGGCGATTTCCTCGCCGGCGTCGCGGCGAGCAACGACGGCGAGCGGGTCGCCGCGCAGATGGCCCTGGCCGACATCCCGCTCAAACACTTCCTCGACGAGGCGCTGATTCCCTACGAGGACGACGAGGTCACCCGCCTGATCATCGACACCCACCAGCGCGACGCCTTCGCCCCGGTGTCCCATCTCACCGTCGGCGGCTTCCGCGACTGGCTGCTCGGCGACGCCGCCGACGAGGCCAGCCTGCGCGCCCTGGCTCCGGGCCTGACGCCGGAAATGGCAGCGGCGGTATCGAAGATCATGCGTGTCCAGGACCTGGTCCTGGTGGCGCAGAAGATCCGCGTGGTCACCCGCTTCCGCAACACCCTCGGCCTTCGCGGCCGGCTCTCCACCCGCCTGCAACCAAACCACCCGACCGACGACCCGGCCGGAATCGCCGCGAGCATCCTCGACGGCCTGCTGTTCGGCAATGGCGACGCGATGCTCGGGATCAATCCTGCCACCGACAGCATGGCCTCGATCTGCGCCCTGCTGGAGATGCTCGACGCGATCATCCAGCGCTACGAGATTCCTACCCAGGCCTGCGTGCTGACCCACGTCACCAGCTCCATCGAGGCGATCAACCGCGGCGTGCCGCTGGACCTGGTGTTCCAGTCGATCGCCGGCACCGAGGCGGCCAATGCCAGCTTCGGCATCAGCCTGAAGATCCTCCAGGAAGGCTACGAGGCCGGGCTCAGCCAGAAGCGCGGCACCCTAGGCAACAACCTGATGTACTTCGAGACCGGCCAGGGCAGCGCGCTCTCGGCCAACGCCCACCACGGCGTCGACCAGCAGACCTGCGAGACCCGCGCCTATGCGGTGGCTCGTCACTTCAAGCCGTTCCTGGTGAACACCGTGGTCGGCTTCATCGGTCCCGAGTACCTGTACAACGGCAAGCAGATCATCCGCGCCGGCCTGGAAGACCACTTCTGCGGCAAGCTGCTCGGCGTGCCGATGGGTTGCGACATCTGCTACACCAACCATGCCGAGGCCGACCAGGACGACATGGACATGCTCCTGACCCTGCTGGGCGTCGCCGGGATCAACTTCATCATGGGCATTCCCGGCTCCGACGACGTGATGCTCAACTACCAGACCACCTCCTTCCACGACGCCCTCTATGCGCGCCAGACGCTGGGCCTGAAGCCGGCGCCGGAATTCGAGGACTGGTTGCAGCGGATGGGAATCTTCACCCAGGCCGACGGGCGCATCCGCTTCGGTGACGAGTTACCGCCGGCGTTCCGCCAGGCCCTGGCGCAACTGGCCTGAGGAGATGCCGATGAACGACAAGCACCTGCCCGACGCCAGCGCCGAGAACCCCTGGCTGCCGCTGCGCCAGCTGACCCCCGCGCGGATCGCCCTGGGCCGCACCGGCACCAGCCTGCCGACCCGCCCGCAACTGGACTTCCAGTACGCCCACGCCCAGGCGCGCGACGCCGTGCACCTGCCCTTCGACCATGCGGCCATCAGCGACGGCCTGCGCCAGCGCGGCCGCGACAGCCTGCTGCTGCACAGCGCCGCCGCCGACCGCCACGTCTACCTGCAACGCCCGGACCTCGGCCGGCGCCTCGACGAGGCCTCGGTGCAACGCCTGCGCGAACACGCCGCCGGCTACGACGGGCAGATCGACCTGGCCATCGTGGTCGCCGACGGCCTCTCCGCGCTGGCCGTGCAGCGTCACACCCTGCCCTTCCTCGAACGCCTGGAGGAACAGGCGCTGGCCGAAGGCTGGTCGCTGTCGCCGGTGGTCCTGGTGGAACAGGGACGGGTGGCGGTGGCCGACGAGATCGGTGAATTGCTGCGGGCGAAGATGAGCGTGATCCTGATCGGCGAGCGTCCCGGCCTCAGCTCGCCGGACAGCCTCGGCCTGTACTTCACCTGGGCCCCGCGGGTCGGCCTCACCGACGCCTATCGCAACTGCATCTCCAACGTCCGCCTGGAAGGCCTCAGCTACGGCATGGCCGCGCACCGCCTGCTCTACCTGATGCGCGAGGCCTGCCGGCGGCAGCTTTCCGGGGTCAACCTGAAGGACGAGGCGGAGGTCCAGGCGCTGGACGGCGAGGCTCCGCGCACCGGCAACTTCCTCCTGGCGAGGGACTGAGCCTCCCGGCCGAAGGATGGGCCGGCGCGCGTCGCCCCTCCTTCGGCCGATTCAAACGTTCGCTTGGATTGCGCTTTCCAGGGAGATTGGGCAGCATCGAAGCGTTGCTGGCATGCAGCCTGCATCGTCCCGGCAGCCCCTTCCCGCAATGCGAGGCCCGTCATGCGAATCGTGCAAGCCACCCTCGAACACCTCGACCTGCTGGCGCCGCTGTTCGTCAAGTACCGCGAATTCTACGGCATGCTCTCCTACCCCGAGTCCTCGCGGAAATTCCTCGAGAAACGCCTGCGCCGCAAGGAGTCGGTGATCTACCTGGCGCTGGCCGACGAAGAAGACCGGCTGCTCGGTTTCTGCCAGCTCTATCCGAGCTTCTCCTCGCTGTCGCTCAAGCGCGTCTGGATCCTCAACGACATCTACGTCGCCGAGGAGGCGCGCCGGCAACTGGTCGCCGACCACCTGCTGCAACACGCCAAGCAGATGGCCCGGGAAACCCATGCGGTGCGCATGCGTGTCTCCACCAGCGTCGACAACGAGGTAGCGCAGAAAGTCTACGAGTCGATCGGCTTCCGCGAAGACCAGGAGTTCAAGAACTACACCCTGCCGATCAGCGACGAACTAAGCTGAAGACAAAGGCACGGCACCTCCCAACCGATCGCTCAGAGCAGAGGCATCCATGGGTTCGCGCACCTGGCACTGGCCCGGCGTCCTGCTCGGCCTGCTCCTCGCCACGGCCGGCGCGCAGGCCGACACCCTGCGCGTGGCGACCCTCGACTGGGCGCCCTACGTCGGCCCCGACCTGCCGGGCAAGGGCCTCGCCAGCCGCATCCTAGACGAAGCCCTGGCCCTCGACGGGCACCGCGCCGAACTGGTGTTCCTGCCCTGGCAACGTGCCCTGAAGGAAGCCGCCGAGGGGCGCTTCGACGCTCTCATGCCGGCCTACCTGTCGCCCGAGCGGCGCGAACTGTTCCACGCCACCATCCCCCTGCTCGACTCGCAACTGGGCTTCTTCCGCCAGCGCGAGCGCCTGCTGCCGGTCAATCCCGCGCATCTGGAAAGCCTGCGTCCGTACCGCATCGGCGTGGTCCGCGGCTACGTCAACCGGGAGGATTTCGACGCCGACCGCAGCCTGACCAAGGACGCGGTGACCAACGACTGGCAGAACCTCGAGAAGCTCCTGCGCGGGCGTATCGACCTGGCCGTGGTCGATCGCTACACCGGCTACCACCTGCTGGCGCGCAACGTGCCGGCGCTGAAGGATCGCCTGGTGTTCATCGAACCGCCGCTGGAGGTCAAGCCGCTCTATGTACTGGTGCCGAAAAGACACGCCCGCGGCGCCGCCCTTGCCGCCAGCCTCGACCGCAACCTGCGCCTGATGCGTCGCAGCGGCCGGCTGGAACAACTGATCGCCGAAGCACACCTCGAACGCAGCGGGCAGACCCGCACGCTGGCCGTCGATCCGTTAACCGGCCAGGCCGACCAGCAGCGCAGCCCCGGCCAGGAGCAGGACCAGGGCCAGCACGCCCCGTTGCAACCGGCGTGGCGCGAAGACCCGCTGGGGATGCGCTAGCGGCTTCTGCAAGGCCAGCCAGAATTCCGACAACGCTTCGAAGCGCCCCTCCGGACGCGGCGCCAGGGCCCGCGCCAATACCCCATCCCAGCCGACCGGCAGGTCCGCCTGACGCTCGCCCAGGGGCTCGTAGCGGCATCCGCCGTCGCTCTCCGGGCAGGCGATCGACGGCCAGCGACCACAGAGCAGCCAATAGAACAGCGCCGCCAGGGCGAACTGGTCGGCCCGGCCATCGAGCGCCTCGCCGCGACGCAACTCCGGCGCCAGCGGCACGCTGTCCGCAGGCAGCGCCTGGCGCGCCACCCCCGGCAGGATCGCCGCCGCCTCGGGGAGGAACAGCAGGCGCCCGCCCTCGTCCAGCAGGATCTGCCGCGGCGCCAGCCACAAGCCCTGTACGCCGCGCCGCTGCAAGGCGCGAACCGCATCGATAAGTTGCTCCAGGAGGACCAGCGCGCATTGCGGTTCCAGCGGCAGGTGCGCTGGCGCCCAATCCAGCAGGCTGCGCATCGGCCAGCGCGGCGGAGCGAACAACTGGAAGGCATGACGACGCAACCGGGGCGACGACAATACTCGCGGCAGGCTCTCCGCACGGCAGCGCCGCAATGCCCATTCGCGCTGCCAGAACGCTTCGTCGGCATCGACCGCCGCGAGCAGCAGCAACGCCTCGCGTCCTTGCTCGTCGCAGGCGCGGAATAGCCGCCCGGGCGGGCCGAACGCGCAAGCTGCCTGCAAGGTCCAGCCATCCACGCAGTCGCCGGGGCACGCCGCGCCCAGCGCTGGCCAGCCGGTATGCCGTGGCGCCGCCGGGGCGCGCTCGAGCGCCCCCGGCAAGACCAGCGCCACCGCCCCCGGCGCATGCAGCAACGGCTGCAGCACGCCCTCCAGGCGCCCCGTGGCCAGCCCCGCACAACGCTCTCCGAGGGCGCGCAGGTCGGCCACTTCGAGCAGCGGCTGGGGCGCCAGCAACAAGGGCTCGCCGGCCACCTGGGTCAGGTTGTGCTGGACCAGCGCCAGCTCCGCGCTGCTACCCAGCGGCTGGCCGCTCCCTCCCAGGCGCTGCAGGCTGCCCTGGCGATAACGCAGCAGGCCGACGGCGCCGCACTGGAGAAAGTGCACGCCTCCGGCATGGACCAGCAGCAACCCCGCCGCCAGCTCGAGCACGCCCGGCTCGCCTTCGCGGCGCCGGCGATAGAGCTGCATGTTCAGCGAAGCCAGGACCTGCCGCGCCGCCTGCGCTTCCGGCCAACCCTCGGGGGTACAGGCGTAGTCGGCGAACAGGGCGTCGAGATGGCCTTCGATGGCCTGCACCACGTTGGCGCAACCGCGTCCCCAGAGCAGCGCCAGGAGAAACGCCGGAGCCCGTCCGGGGCGAGGCGCGAGCCATTCGGCGCGAACCCGCGCGGCCTGCCCCGGGAGGTCGCGCCCGGCGCCCAGGGCGAGACTGAGCGGTGGCTGGGCAAAAGGCTGGAGTGTCATCGCACGCCCTTCCCTGCTAGAAATTTCTCCTGTTCTTGCAGACTTTATGCCGACCAATTTCGGAAAAATTACCGAAACATCCTGCAATCAGTGGTTTTGCCGGGATCGCGACAAACAGCCCCCCACCCATCCGGACGCCCCCCTATAATGGCGGCCCTCTGCCGCTCAACGCGTTGTCTCCGCAGGTTGCTCAATGGACTTCAACCCAATCGATCTGATTCTCCACCTGGATACCTACCTGGCCATGCTGGTCAGCAACTATGGCGTCTGGATCTACGCCATCCTGTTCCTGGTGATCTTCTGTGAAACCGGCCTGGTGGTGACTCCGTTCCTCCCCGGCGACTCGCTGCTGTTCATCGCCGGCGCCATCTGCGCCACCGGCGGCATGGACCCATGGCTGCTCGGCGGGCTGCTGATGGTCGCGGCGATCACCGGCGACAGCACCAACTACGTGATCGGCCGGACCCTCGGCAAGCGGCTGTTCAGCAACCCCGACTCGAAGGTATTCCGCCGCGACTACCTCGACCGCACCCATGAGTTCTACGAACGCCACGGCGGCAAGACCGTGACCCTGGCGCGCTTCCTGCCCATCGTGCGGACCTTCGCGCCCTTCGTCGCCGGCATGGCGAAGATGCACTACCCGCGCTTCGTCATGTTCAGCGTGGTGGGCACCGTGGCCTGGGTCGGCGGCCTGGTGACCCTGGGCTACTTCTTCGGCAACGTGCCGTTCATCAAGAAGAACCTGTCGCTGCTGGTGATCGGCATCATCCTGCTGTCGCTGCTGCCGATGATCCTCGGCTTCATTCGCCATCGCCTGCAGGCGAGCGCCGCCAAACAGGCCAAGGCCCAGAGCGACTGAGCATGTGGTCGTTCCGCGCCTGGCGGCGCCGGCGCCTGCTGGCACGCCACCCGGTGGCCGAAGAGCTCTGGCAGCGGGTACGCCGGCACCTGCCGATCCTCGACGGCCTGGACGCCGACGAGGACCGCCGCCTGCGCGAGCGGGCCGTGCTGTTTCTCGCCGACAAGCACCTGACCGCACTCGCCGGCGTCGATCTCGACGACTTCGGCCGCCTGCTGCTGGCGGCGCAGGCGCAACTGCCGCTGTTGCACCTGCCGGAGCTGAACTGGTACCAGGGCTTCCACGAGCTGGTGCTGTATCCCGATGATTTCGTCAGCCCGCAGAAACACCGCGACGCCAGCGGCGTAGTCCATGAGTTCGACGACGAACGCAGCGGCGAGACGTCCCTGCAAGGGCCGGTGGTCCTGGCCTGGCCCGGCGTCGTCGGCGGGGGTGGCTGGGATGCCTACAACCTGGTGATCCACGAACTGGCGCACAAGCTGGACATGCTCAACGGCGACGCCAACGGCCTGCCGCCGCTGCACGCCGGCATGCGCATCGGCGACTGGGCGAGCGCCATGCAGGCCGCCTACGACGAGATGAACGCCCTGCTCGACCGCGACCCCGACGCGCAGACCGCCATCGACCCCTATGCGGCGGAAGATCCGGCGGAGTTCTTCGCCGTTACCAGCGAGTATTTCTTCACCGCCCCGGATCTCCTCCACGAGGCCTATCCGGCGGTATACCGGCAGCTCCAGTTGTTCTACCGCCAGGACCCGCTGCAACGCCTGCGCCGCCTGCAGGCCGAGCATCCGGACTACCGCGAGGCGGCGGGCGACACGACTAACGGCTGAATGCCGGTACATGGCATCGACAACCGAATATGCCTATAATCGCGGCCTCTTTTTTGGCCAGAAACCTCTGGAGTCACCCATGAGCTACAGCAAGATCCCGGCCGGCAAGGACCTGCCGAACGACATCTACGTCGCTATCGAGATTCCGGCCAACCATGCGCCGATCAAGTACGAGATCGACAAGGACACCGACTGCCTGTTCGTCGACCGTTTCATGGCCACCCCGATGTTCTACCCGGCCAACTACGGCTTCATCCCGAACACCCTGGCCGACGACGGCGACCCGCTGGACGTGCTGGTGGTGACCCCCTATCCGGTCGCTCCCGGTTCGGTGATCCGCGCGCGCCCGGTTGGCGTCCTGCACATGACCGACGAGGCAGGCGGCGACGCCAAGCTGATCGCCGTGCCGCACGACAAGCTGAGCGTCCTGTACAAGGACGTGAAGGAATACACCGACCTGCCGGCCCTGCTGCTGGAGCAGATCAAGCACTTCTTCGAGAACTACAAGGATCTCGAGAAAGGCAAGTGGGTCAAGGTCGAAGGCTGGGGCAACGCCGACGCCGCCCGCGCCGAGATCACCAAGGCCGTGGCCGCGTTCCAGAAGTAAGCGCGCCTCGCCGAAAAGAAGCCCCGCAGCCGCGGGGCTTTTTCATTCTCCCTCGCCGACCGCCAAGGTCGGTCTCGCCACCCCGCTCCGCTCAGTCGACCGTCGCCACGCTCTCCAACCGATATCCGTAGCCGTAGATGGTCAGCAACTGCCAACCGCGCTCGGCGGTCAGGCCAAGCTTGTTGCGCAGGCGATAGATGTGGGTATCCAGCGGCCGCGAGGACAACACTTCCTCGTGGGGCCAGAAGCGCTCGTAGAGATATTCCCGCGACAACGGCCGTCCCAGGTTGGCGAACAGGCAGCGGGCCAGGCGGTATTCGCGTTCGGTCAGGCTGATCGGCGCGCCGGCCCGGGTCACGGTCAGCTCGGCATCGTCGAAGCTGAGGTCGTTGAAAGTCTGCACCTCATGCTGCGCGGGACGCGTTCCCCCGTGGCGACGCAGCACGGCGGCTACCCGCGCCTTCAGTTCGTTGGGCCGGAACGGCTTGCTGACATAGTCGTCGGCGCCGCTGTTCAACGCCTGCACGATGTCCTGTTCGGCGTCACGGCTGGTCAGCATGATCGCCGGCGGCGGCGCATCCAGATGCTCGCGGCTCCAGCGCAGCAATTGCAGGCCGCTGAGGTCCGGCAACTGCCAGTCGAGGATCAGCAGGTCGAAGGTTTCCCGCTTGAGCTGCTTGAGCAGGTCCTCGCCACGGGCGAAACGGTGCACCGTCCAGGCCTGTTCGCCCTGCGCGGGTATCTGCTGCAAGGTCTGCTCGACCCGGTCCAGTTCGGCCGACTCGTCGTCCAGTATCGCGACACGCATAAAAGCTGGTCCTGTTCAATCGGGCTAACGCCCCTTTTTCGCTCCAGGAACGGCGAATTACGTACAAATCTGAAGAATTGTGACGAATCTCTCTGGTCGCGACCAGCCCTTGATAGCCTGATTCCAAATAGCCATTAAGCGGGACGAAGAGCCCGCGAGCCAGCGCCAGCCTGACCTATCAAGGAGTCGTAGCCATGGGTTTCCGGCCAGTTAGCCAACGTTTGCGTGACATCAACCTGCAGGCCCTCGGCAAGTTTTCCTGCCTTGCCCTGGTCCTCGGCCTGGAATCGGTAAGCCATCCGGCCGGCCCGGTCCAGGCCCCGTCGTTCAGCCAGGGCACCGCCAGCCCGTCCTTCGCTACTCCGCTCGGCCTCGACGGCCCGGCCCGCGCCAGGGCCGAGATGTGGAACGTCGGCCTGTCCGGCGCCGTCAGCGTGCGTGACGAGTTGCGCTGGGTGTTTTGAACGCGACGAATCTGAAATAGCGCGGAAGAATCTGAAGAAATATGGCAAATCTCACAGCAGACAAATCGCGCTTGGTAGATTTCCAACCGCTGAGTAGGCCAAGGAGCAAATGGATTGCTCCGACACAGGGATGTGTAAACCCGCTCCGGCGGGCCGTGGAACGAGACCACTCGAACCACAGTCAGGGGTCGGTAACGGACGATCGCCCCAGGCAACCGAGCCAATCCCCCCAGGGCTGGCTTCGACACACGGATGTGTCATCTCCCCTTCCTTGTTCGAATCATCCCCTCCCGCTATCCGGACGCCTCGATCCGCGTCCCATCCTGGATCTGAAAAGGACCTCATCATGAAGCAATACGGAGCAGAGTTCTTCGGCACCTTCTGGCTGGTATTGGGCGGCTGCGGCAGCGCAGTACTCGCTGCCGGCGTACCGGAACTGGGAATCGGCTACCTCGGCGTGGCCCTGGCGTTCGGCCTCAGCGTGCTGACCATGGCCTATGCCATCGGTCCGATCTCCGGCGCCCACCTGAACCCCGCGGTATCGGTAGGCCTGTGGGTCGGCGGGCGCTTCCCGGCCAGCCAACTGCTGCCCTATGTCGTCGCCCAGGTCCTCGGTGGCCTCGCCGCCGGCGGCGTGCTGTACCTGATCGCCAGCGGCAAGGCCGGCTTCGACCTGGCCGCCGGCTTCGCCTCCAACGGCTACGGCGAACACTCGCCGGGCGGCTACTCGTTGCAAGCCGCGCTGGTCAGCGAAGTGGTACTTACCGGCATGTTCCTGCTGATCATCCTCGGCGCCACCTCCAAGCGCGCGCCGCAGGGCTTCGCGCCGATCGCCATCGGCCTGACCCTGACCCTGATCCACCTGATCAGCATCCCGGTCACCAACACCTCGGTGAACCCGGCGCGCAGCACCGCGGTCGCCCTGTACGTCGGCGACTGGGCGGTTTCCCAGCTGTGGCTGTTCTGGGTCGCGCCGATTCTCGGTGCGGTACTCGGCGCCCTGGCCTATCGCCTGATCGGCGACAAGAACGACTGAACCGAAGCGCCTGGCCCAACCGCCAGGCGCTGCGGCCGAGGAAACGACAAGGGAGCCTGCGGGCTCCCGATGTCGTTGCAAGGATTGCGAAACCGGCGCCCGATCAGGCAGATTGCAGCCTGACCGGACCGCCAGCGATACCTGACCCGCCGCCCAGTGAAGCCTATGACAGCCCTCGCCCTTACTTCCCGATCCCTCTTTCCGGCTTGCGCCGCCCTGGCGCTGGGCGGACTGTTGACGCTGCTCGCCGGCTCCGTCGCGGCCGCGCCGGCCAAGACGAAACGGCCGCCGTTCATCGAGCAGGGCGAAACGTGCCTGCCCCAGCCGCTCCCCGCCAGCGTGCTCTATCTCGCCGGCGACGCCTGGAAGCTCGACGCCAAGGGCAACCAGACGCCCCTGGAAGAAGGCATGGACATCGACGAACTGGAAGGCGTCAAGACCTCTCCGACCGCCTTCGTCAGCCTGCTGCTCGGCGACGGCAGCCGCATCGTCCTGCCCTCCAGTTCGGAAGTCACCCTGCACCTCGACGAGGACACCGGCATTCCGCAGATCGCCCTGCGCGCGGGGCAGGTCGAGTCCTATGTCCTGAAGAGAAAGAGCGATCACGACCGCTTCCAGGTGCTGACCCCGGTCGGCGTACTGGGCGTGCGCGGTACCCACTTCCGCGCCCGCACCGAAGACGGCCAGGCGCTGACCGAAGTGCTCGACGGGCGCGTCGCGGTGAACCGCGAGCTGACCAGCGACGACCTGCCGCTCAACGGCAGGCGCCCGGCCCGCAAGGCGGCGCAGGCCGAGCCGGACGAGGACGTGCTGGTCGACGCCCGCCGCGGCCTGAAGGTCAAGCCGCAGGGCAAGCTGACGCCGGTGGACCTGCTACCCGCCCCGCAATTGCGCGGCCAGGGCGGCGAGCACGGCGAGTCTCCGGTTTGGAAGCTCTATCTTGCCCCGCTGCACGGCGCCAAGCGCTACCGTGCCCAGGTAGCCAGCGATCCGGACTTCCTGCGCATCCAGCAGGAGCGTTTCTCGAGCACCCCGGAAGTCTGTTTCAGCGGACTCAAGGCGGCCTTCTACCACGTCCGTCTCTCGGCCTTCGACAACGACGGACTGGAGGGCGAGACCAGCGTATACGACATTCTCTACTACCCGCGAGGCGGCAGTGCCCGATAGGGCACCGGGGCCTCGCCGATGAAGGCGCTCGACCGCCAGGACGAGCCCAGCCAGGCGCAGCGGCTGTTCCGCGGCCTGGTGCGCGAATGGCTGCTGGTCAGCCTGCTGCTCCTTCCGCTCACCGCCCTGCTTTCGCTGAGCAGCGGCCTGCCGCTGAACAACCTGCTCTACGACCGCCTGCGCAACCTCGCCCCGCTGGCCGTCGATCCGCGCATCCTCGTCGTCGCCATCGACGACCGTAGCCTGGAAAGCCTCGGTCGCTGGCCCTGGCCGCGCAGCGTCCACGCCGAGCTGCTGGATCGCCTGGCCGCCGCCGGCGCACGCAGCGTACTGCTCGACGTGATCTTCAGCGAACCCTCCTCCAATCCGGACAGCGACCGCCAGTTGGCAAGATCGCTGTGCCGGGCCGGCAACGTCCTCCTGCCACTGCTGCGCGAAAGCGTGCCGCGCTACGGCGAACCGCCACGGGAGATACCGCCGACCGCGCCGCTGGCCGGCTGCGCCGCCGGCATCGGGCATATCAACGTCGAAGCGGACAGCGACGGCACGGTGCGCAGCGTCTACCTGCGCGAAGGACCGCTCGGCCAGCCGCGCCCGCTGCTCGCCTGGCAAGCATTCGCCGATGCCGGCGCCATGCCCATGCCCGGCCTCGACGACATGCGCAACCTGCCCGGCTGGCAGCGTGACCACGCCATCCGCATTCCCTTCATCGGTGCCGACGCGGGCTTCCCCAGCGTGCCCTACGTCAGCGTGTTGCGCGGCGAGGTGCCAGACAGCCTGCTGCGCGACCGCCTGGTCCTGGTCGGCGCCACCGCGCCGGGCCTCGGCGACCGCTATGTCACCCCGCTGTCGGCCAGCCTCGGCACCACGCCGGGGGTGGAGATCCAGGCCAACATTCTCAACGGCCTGTTGCAGCAGCGCACCGCCGTCGACCTGCAACCCTGGCTCGCCGCCCTGCTCTCCGCCGCCAGCGTAGCGCTGCTGCTCGGCCTGATGCTGTTCCGCTCGCGCCACGCCTTGCTCCTCACCCTGGCCTGCGCGGCCCTGGCCCTGGGTCTTTCCTGGGCGCTGCTGCTCAACGGCTGGTGGTGGTCGCCGCTGGCCAGCCTGGTCGGCCTGCTGCTGGCCTACCTGATCTGGAGCTGGCGCCGGCTGAACGCGGTGCTCGCCTACTTCGGCTGGGAACTGGCGCGCCTCGACCGCGAGCCCAAGGTGCTGCCCGAGCGGGCCAGCCCCCCGCGCGCCGGCAACGATCCATTGCAGAACCGCATCGCCGCCCTGGAGCAGGCGGTCAGCCGCACCCGCGACAGCCGGCGGTTCATGGCCGACGGCCTGGAAGGCCTGCCGGTGGCGACCCTGATCTGCGACCCGCAGGGGCAGATCCTGCTGGCCAACCGCAAGGCACGCGACCTGTTCGGCGGCGAGCTGCGCGGCGCCGAACTGCGCCAGCGCCTGGCCGGACTCGGCCATCCGAGCCTCGCCGGTGGCGCCCGCCCAACGCTGGAAACCCTTGAAGCCATCGAGTTCCGCGACCACCGGGAACGCGACCTGCGCCTCGACCTGGCGCGCCTGCTGCCGGTCGAAAGCGAAACCGCCATCGGCTGGCTGGTGAGCCTGATCGACCTGAGCGCCGAACGCGATGCCGAGCGCCAGCGCGCCACCCTCCTGCGCTTCCTCTCCCATGACCTGCGCGCGCCGCACTCGGCGATCCTCGCCCTGCTCGACGTCCGCCCCGCCGAGGACGAAGCCGGCCAGCAGGTCTACCGACAGATAGAGCAGCAGGTCCGTCGCGCCCTGGGCCTGACCGACGCCTTCGTGCAACTGGCCAAGGCCGAATCCGACGCCTACCGCTTCGAAGCGTGCATGTTCACCATGTTGGCGATGGACGCCGCCGACCAGCTCTGGCCCCTCGCGCAACAGAAAGACATCGACCTGCGGCGCGACTGGGACGACGAGCAGGAACCGATGGTCTGGGCCGACCCCGGCCTGCTCACGCGCGCGCTGTTCAACCTGCTGGAGAATGCGGTCAAGTACAGCCCGGCGGGGACCGTCGTCAGCCTGAGCATCCGCCTCGAAGGCGACTGGCTGAGCTGCCGGATCGTCGATCAGGGCAAAGGTATCGCGGCCGCCGAACTACCGCGCCTGTTCAGCCAGTACCAGCGCTTCGCTTCCGCCGAGGGCAGCGCCGGCCTGGGCCTGGGGCTGGCCATGGTCAAGACGGTGATCGACCGGCACGGCGGCAGAATCGGCTGCCAGAGCCAGGTTGGCCAGGGCACCACTTTCGAGATTCGCCTTCCGCTGCTGAAAGGCGAGGAATAACCGCTACTGGCGGAAGTCGGGTTTTCCTCCAACTTGCATTGGTCTCGAAGTTCGGAAGATCCAGGCGGCCGGGCTATTCCGCTTCCCGTCTATCGAAACGGCAACTGCCTTCCCTCGTGAAACTCCGCAGGGGGAATCGACGCGTCCCCAACATAGGCACCAGCGAGCGCGACATGGCCGCGTTCCCACAGCGGAACCAAGGCGCTGCGCCAGCTACAGGGCTGCCCTGGAAGTCTCGATAACTTCCATCTTTTAACGAGAGTTCGTAGGAAGTTTCCCAACAATATAAGTAACTAATCTCAAAAAGAGCCCACTGGAAAAACCAGCCAATAACTCCCGGTAATCTACCGCGCTCATGCGATCCCCTACGCATAACAGCAAACGGCTCAACTTCCAGTGAAACCATGATCGACATAGACAGACTGAGCAAACGCTTTTCCGGCCGGACGGTGGTAAACGACTTGAGCTTCCGCATCGACCGGGGAGAGATCGTCGGTCTCCTCGGCCCCAACGGAGCGGGCAAGTCGACCACCCTGAAGATGCTTTCCGGCTTCCTCGCGCCGAGCGCCGGCAGCGTACGCATCTTCGGCTTCGACATGCAGGACAAGGCGCGCCAGGCACAGAAGCTGATCGGCTACCTGCCGGAGAACGCTCCCAGCTACGGAGAAATGACGGTCGAGGGCTTTCTCGCCTTCGTCGCGTCCATCCGCGACTACAGCGGACGGGAAAAACGTCGGCGCATCGACAGCGCCATGGACTGCATGGATCTGCGGGATGAGCGCAGGAGCATCATCGAAACCCTGTCCAAGGGCTTCAAGCGCCGCGTCGCGCTGGCCCAGGCGATCCTCCACGATCCCGAGCTGCTCCTGCTCGACGAGCCCACCGACGGCCTCGACCCGAATCAGAAGCACCAGGTCCGGCAACTGGTGAAGAACCTCTCGGAAAGCAAGATCGTGGTGATTTCCACGCACATCCTCGAGGAAGTCTCGTTCATGTGCAGCCGCGCCCTGGTGATCAACGGCGGCCGCCTGCTGGCCGACAACACCCCGGGCGAACTCAGGACCCGCAGCCGCTACCACCATGCCGTCAGCCTCAGCATCGAAGCACCGGTAGACCCGCTGGCCATCGCCATGCTCCCCGGCGTCGCCGGTATCGAAGGACGCCCCGACCGGGCCGGCACCCTGACCATTCTGGCCCGCCCCGGCGCGCAGATCCTTCCCGCGCTCAACCGCCTGATCCACGGCAGCGGCTGGCGGGTATCCGGGGTGCGTACCGAACACGGCCAACTGGAAGAAGTGTTCCGCCAACTGACCCGAGAAAACCCCGCATGACCGCCATCGGCACCATTTTCAGACGCGAGCTGGGCAGCTACTTCGCCACGCCGCTCGCCTATGTGTTCACCCTGGTATTCCTCGTCCTCTCCGGCGTGGCCACCTTCTACCTGGGCGATTTCTTCGAGCGCGGCCAGGCCGACCTGGCGCCGTTCTTTTCCAGCCTGCCCTGGCTCTACCTCCTGCTGATCCCCGCGCTGGCCATGCGCCTGTGGGCCGAGGAGCGCAAGTCCGGCTCCATCGAGATGCTGATGACCCTGCCCGTCTCCCGCGCCACCCTGGTCACCGGCAAGTTCCTCGCGGCCTGGTTCTGCGCCGGGCTGGCGTTGCTGCTGACCTTCCCGATGCCGCTGACGGTGAACTACCTCGGCTCGCCCGACAACGGCGCGATCATCGCCGGCTACCTGGCCGGCTGGCTGCTGTCCGGCGGCTACCTGGCCATCGGATCCTGCATGTCGGCGCTGGCGAAGAACCAGATCATCGCCTTTGCCCTGACCGTTCTCGTCTGCCTGCTATTCGTCGGCGCCGGCACTCCCCACGTACAACAGGCGCTCTCCGGCTGGCTTCCGCAATGGCTGCTGGACGGCATTGCCTCGCTGAGCGTGCTGGTCCGTTTCGAGGCGCTCGGCCGGGGCGTGCTCGACGTCCGCGACCTGGCCTACTTCTGCAGCCTGATCGTCGCCTGGCTGGTCGCCACCACCATCGTCATCGACCTGAAAAAGGCAGCGTAGGAAACATCCATGAAACGAACCCTGTACTCGGGCGTCGGCCTGCTGCTGGTCGGCCTGCTGTTCCTCGCTTTCAACCTGCTGTCCAGCCTGCTGCTGCGCGACCAGCAGTTCGACCTCACCCAGCAGAAGCTCTACACCTTCAGCGCCGGCACCCAGGAAGTCCTCGACAGTCTCGACGAACCGCTCAACCTCTACCTGTTCTTTTCGAAAAGCCGCGCCAGTGATCTGCCCGCCCTGCGCAACTACGCCCGCCGCGTCGAGGAGGTGCTGGACCTCTATGCACGGCGGAGCCATGGCAATGTCCGATTGTTCGTGATCGATCCCCTGCCATTCTCCGACGACGAGGACCGTGCCGCGCGCTTCGGCCTGCAGGCGCCGCCCATCGGCCCGAATGGCGAAGCCATCTACTTTGGCCTGGCGGCCACCAACCCGACCGACGGCCTCCAGGTGATCCCGTTCTTCTCGCCGGAAGAAGAGCCGCTTCTGGAATACGATCTCAGCCGCCTGGTCCAGGCACTCGCACAGCGGGAACGCACGGTAGTCGGCCTGATGAGCTCGCTGCCGATGACCGGGCAGGCGCCCACCGACGGGCAGCCGGGCAGCAGGCCCTGGGCGATGATGGACAAGCTCTACCAACAGTTCGACATCCGCACCCTGGGGCTCGCTTCGACGGAAATCCCCGCCGAAGTCTCGGTGTTGATGCTGGTGCACCCCAGGCAATTGTCCGAACAGACCCAATACGCCATCGACCAGTTCGTCCTGCGCGGCGGCAAGCTGCTGGCCTTCGTCGACCCTCTGAGTCTCGCCGATGCAGACGGCGGGAAAAGCTCCGACCTGGCCCCGTTGCTGCGCTCCTGGGGCGTCCAGTTGCGGCCGGATACCCTGCTGGCGGATGCCTCGTTCGCCATGATCAAGCCCAACGCCGAACGTCGCCCGGAGCGCAATCCGACCTGGCTACACCTCCCCGGCGACACGTTCCCCCACGACAACGTGCTGACCACCGGCCTGGAAAGCCTCAACCTCGCCAGCGTCGGCCTGCTCGAACCTCTCGGCGGAGCCTCGACGCGCTTCATTCCGTTGCTGCACAGCTCGGCGCACAGCATGCCGCTGTCGCTGGAACGCTTCCGCCAATCCTCGACGGAGCAGCTCAACGCGACCCTGGTCCCGACCGGGGAACGCTACGTGCTGGCCGCCAAGGTCGAGGGGCCGGCGACGAGTGCCTTCCCTGCGGACCGCGGGAAGCAAGGCGAAGGCCTGAGCGACAGCGCGAACATCCATGTGCTGTTGGTCGCCGATACGGACCTGCTGAGCAATCCGCTCTGGCTCCAGGAACAGCCCGGCCACAATGAGCCGCAGGTATGGGCGGACAACGACCTGTTCGTCGGCAATGCCCTCGACTACCTCTCCGGTTCGGACGCGCTGATCGACCTACGCTCGCGAGGCCATACGAAGCGCCCGTTCACCCGCGTGGAAGCGCTCCGCCGCGAGGCCGGGCTGCGCGCCCAGGAACAGCTCAACGCGCTGCAGCAAAGCCTCAACGACACCGACAGGAACCTGCGCACCTTGCAGCAATCGATGGACGCCGGCGACCAGGAGGTGACTCCGGAAATGGAAGCGACGCTGCGCCGCTTCATCGATGACAAATTGCGCATCCGCCAGCAACTGCGTCAATTGCAGTTCCAGCTGAATGCCGATGTCGAGCGCCTGGGGGAACAGGTGAAACTGGCCAATACGGTCCTGCTGCCGGCACTGCTCACCCTGTTCCTCCTGCTGCATTGGAGCTGGCGCAGCATGCGCCGGAGGAGGGGCTGACATGCGCCTGCGTAACGTAGCGGGACTCGCTCTCGCCCTGGCGCTGTTCGCCGGAATCTTGGGCTGGCTCCACGAACGGCAGCAACCGCCCGCGCAACCGCCTGCGAGCCGCGCCTGGCTGCCAGGGCTGAAACCGCACCAGGTGACCGCGCTGTGCATCGCCACCCCCGGCCAACCGACGATCCGCGCCAGGCGCGATGGCAAGGACTGGACGCTCGCCAGCAAGGACGGCTATCCCGCCTCGGGGGAAACCATCCGGCAGCTGTTGCGCAGCCTGGCCGACGCGCGCCTGCTGGAGGAAAAGAGCGCCTCGCCGGAAAACCGCGAACGCATGGGACTCTCCGACCAGGGCAAGGGCCAGGCCAGCCGGATCACCCTGGAGCGCGGCGACGCGCCGCCGCTGGTCCTGTTGCTGGGCAAGCGCACCTCGCAGGGCGGGCAGTTGGTCAGGCAGGCCGACGATGAGGGGGCCTGGCTGATCGACCGAACGGTCGGCCTGCCGGTCAACGACCTGGCCCTGCTCGACCCTCGGTTGACCGACCTGCCATTCGAACAGTTGCGCGAACTGACCCTGTCCTATGGCAACGGCGTACGGCTGAACATTTCCCGAGCCAGTGAAAAGGACGATGGCATCCGCCTGCGACAGTTCCCATCCAGGCCACAGTTGATGGGCGAGGCGGAAGCCGAGCAGGCCGCACGCCTGTTCGCTGCGCTCAGGCTGCTGGAGGTCGCGCCGGCCAAGGCCTCGCGGCAAAAACCGCTGCTGACCTTCACGCTCAAGAGTTTCGCCGGCGGCACGCTGCAGGGCCAGCTTCTGGAACTGGAGCGCCAGTACTGGTTGCAACTGACCGACAGCAAGGGCTTCGCCGACGGGCAGGTCTCAGCCGTCAAGGGTTGGCGCTACCGCGTGGAGGGTCTGAGTCCGGATACCGCTCCCGCGCCCCAGCCACCCAAGGCATCGCCGGTGAAGCAAAGCAAGCCGGCCAAGCCCTCGTCGCCCAAGTGCTGAGCGCTCTCGCCAGGCGCCGCTCGCAGCCGGCGAAATAGAGCCCCGCGGGATGCTGGGCAGGACTGGCCGAGTTTGCTAGAGTAGCGCTTCCTTCACGAGCCCTCGGCTCGTCGATGCAGAATTCCTAAGGCAGGCGCGGCTTATCAGAAGTAAGCCAACCCCACCCCAGAAAAGCCGGCCACAAGCCGGCTTTTTTAATGCCTCCGCACAACCCCAGCCAACCGCCGTTCTCTAGGCCTCCAGAAGCTTGCGGAACAGCCCGGCAAGTGTCGCCTGGCGCTCGAAGCCGATACCAGGCGATTGTGGCAATCCCGCCAATCCCGAGGAAAACGGCAGGGCACCGGCGAAATCGTCGAATGGCCGGAAAGCCGACGGCGTAGCCTCGGCCCAGCCCAGGCGCAGGGCCGCCACCAAGTGCAGGCTGAACAGGTAGCCGGCGTGCGGGCGGAAGGCCGCGCGCGGCCAACCCCGGGCGCACAGGTGGTCGAGTATCGCCAGGTAGCCCGGCAGGCCATAGCAATGCACGGGGTCGAACACCAGCACGTCGCGCTCCCGCCGCACGCCGCCATAGAGATCCAGCAAGCGAGCCTCGGCCAGAGAGAACAAGGCCTCGCCGGCACCGATGGGCCCCGGATAGATATCCGCCACTTCGGCCTGGGTAGGGAAATCGTGGGGGTCGCAGATGTCCTCGAACCACCACAACCCCAGCGGCGCCAGGGCTTTCGCTGCGTCGACCGCGCCCTCCGCGTCGTAGCGGTTCATCGCGTCGACCGCCAGCCGCGAAGCGTCGCCGAGAACCCGCAGCGCCCTGTCGATACGGCGCCGGTCCTGGTCCAGCCCGGCCGCGCCGATCTTGATCTTGGCGTGGGTGTAGCCGAGATCGACGAAGCGCCGCAGTTCCTCTTCCAGGCGTCCCAGGTCGTCGTGCGGATAGGGGTAGCCGCCGCCGGCGTAGACCGGTACGCGCTGCGGATAGTCTTCCGCCAGCCCCAGGCGTCGCGCCAGGAAGCGATGCAGCGGCAGGCCGGCGGCCTTGGCCGCGGCATCCCACAGCGCCATGTCCAGGGCGCCCACCGCGACGCAGCGTTCGCCGTGGCCGCCGGGCTTCTCGTCGCGCATCATCAGGTCCCAGGCACGCAACGGATCGATGCCACTGCCGTCGTCGCTCGCCAGGCTGTCCGCCGGAGCCCCCAGCAGGCGCGGGGCGAAACGCTCGCGGATCAGCCCGCCCTGGGCGTAGCGCCCTACCGAGGCGTGGCCGTAGCCGACCACACGCCGACCGTCGCGCACGATATCGGTGAGCACCGCCACCAGGCTGGTGCTCAAACCACCGGTGGCAGCCGCCACGCCGGCGTAACGGGAAAGGGGAATACTGCGTTCCCGGACCTCCTGGATGCGCATCGCCTGTCGGCTCCTCCTCGCTGGACCTCTCTCCACCTTAGCCAAGGCCGCCGCCATGGTCGTCCCGATCGGTCGTAGCGACCTTCCGCCGATTTGCCCGGCCCCCGCCCCTCTGCTAGTGTCGCGGGGTTTTGTACACCTCGCCGAGACTCCCCCGATGGCCCGCAAGAAAACCCTCGATTTCGAACAGTCCCTCACCGAGCTGCAAACCCTGGTGGAACGCCTGGAAAGCGGCGAGCTGTCGCTGGAAGAGTCGCTGGGCGCCTTCGAGCAGGGCATCCGCCTGACCCGCGAATGCCAGACGTCGCTGAGCCAGGCCGAACAGAAGGTACAGATCCTCCTCGAACGCGACGGCGAGCTCAGCGAAGCGCCGTTCGATGCGGAAGGCGACGAGGCATGATCGCGGCCTACCAGGCGCGCTGCCAGGCGCGCGTCGATGCCGCCCTGGACGCCCTGTTCGTCGCTCCCCGCGAAGAACTGCAACGCCTCTACGAGGCCATGCGCTACAGCGTGATGAACGGTGGCAAGCGGGTTCGCCCGCTGCTCGCCTACGCCGCCTGCGAGGCCCTCGGCGGAGCGCCGCAGCGCGCCGACGCCGCGGCCTGCGCGGTGGAGCTGATCCATGCCTACTCGCTGGTCCACGACGACCTGCCGGCGATGGACGACGACGACCTGCGCCGTGGCCAGCCGACCACCCACCGGGCCTTCGACGAAGCCACCGCGATCCTCGCCGCCGACGGCTTGCAGGCGCTGGCCTTCGAAGTGCTCGCCGACACCCGGCGCAATCCGCAGGAACATGCCGTCTGTCTGGAAATGCTCACCCGCCTGGCGCGCGCCGCAGGCTCCGCCGGCATGGTCGGCGGCCAGGCGATCGACCTCGGCTCGGTCGGCGTGGCCCTCGACCAGGCGGCCCTGGAAGTCATGCACCGGCACAAGACCGGCGCGCTGATCGAAGCCAGCGTGCGCCTCGGCGCCCTCGCCAGCGGTCGCGCCGAGCCCGCCTCGCTGGCCGCCCTGGAGCGCTACGCCGAAGCGATCGGCCTGGCCTTCCAGGTGCAGGACGACATCCTCGACGTGGAAAGCGACACCGCCACCCTCGGCAAGACCCAGGGCAAGGACCAGGCGCACAACAAGCCGACCTATCCCGCCCTGCTCGGCCTGGAGGCCGCCAAAGGCTATGCCCTGGAGCTGCGCGACCTGGCCCTGGCCGCCCTCGACGGTTTTCCGCCGAGCGCCGACCCGCTGCGCCAACTGGCCCGCTACATCGTCGAGCGACGCAACTGACCGACGGGTCGTCGGAAGTCCCCGGCAAAGGTAGGGGCTCCCTTGCTTGGGCGCGGCCGGTGCATCAGGTAAACTGCTGGCCTCTCCGGATTGCATAACGACAGCCTGATGCCCAAGACGCTCCATGAGATTCCCCGCGAGCGCCCCGCCACGCCCCTGCTCGACCGCGCCTCTTCGCCGGCCGAACTGCGCCGGCTGGGCGAGGCGGACCTGGAAACCCTGGCCGACGAGCTGCGCCAGTACCTGCTGTATACCGTCGGCCAGACCGGCGGTCATTTCGGCGCCGGCCTCGGCGTGGTCGAGCTGACCATTGCCCTGCACTACGTCTTCGACACTCCGGACGACCGCCTGGTCTGGGACGTCGGCCACCAGGCCTATCCGCACAAGATCCTCACCGAGCGCCGCGAGCTGATGGGCACCCTGCGCCAGAAGAACGGCCTGGCGGCCTTCCCGCGCCGCGCAGAGAGCGAGTACGACACCTTCGGCGTCGGCCACTCCAGCACCTCCATCAGCGCCGCCCTGGGCATGGCCATCGCCGCCCGCCTGCAAGGCAAGGAGCGTAAGTCGGTGGCCGTGATCGGCGACGGTGCGCTGACCGCCGGCATGGCCTTCGAGGCACTCAACCACGCCTCGGAAGTCGACGCCGACATGCTGGTGATCCTCAACGACAACGACATGTCGATCTCGCACAACGTCGGCGGGCTCTCCAACTACCTGGCGAAGATCCTATCCAGCCGCACCTATAGCAGCATGCGCGAGGGCAGCAAGAAGGTGCTCTCGCGCCTGCCCGGGGCCTGGGAGATCGCCCGGCGCACCGAGGAATACGCCAAGGGCATGCTGGTCCCCGGCACCCTGTTCGAGGAGCTCGGCTGGAACTACATAGGCCCGATCGACGGCCACGACCTGCCGACCCTGGTGGCTACCCTGCGCAACATGCGCGACATGAAGGGCCCGCAGTTCCTCCATGTGGTGACCAAGAAAGGCAAGGGCTTCGCCCCGGCCGAACTGGATCCGATCGGCTACCACGCGATCACCAAGCTGGAAGCTCCCGGCAGTGCGCCGAAGAAGACCGGCGGACCCAAGTATTCCAGCGTCTTCGGCCAGTGGCTGTGCGACATGGCCGCCCAGGACGCGCGCCTGCTCGGCATCACCCCGGCGATGAAGGAAGGTTCCGACCTGGTGGCCTTCAGCGAACGTTATCCGGAACGCTACTTCGACGTCGCCATCGCCGAACAGCATGCCGTGACCCTGGCCGCCGGCATGGCCTGCGAGGGCATGAAGCCGGTGGTAGCGATCTACTCGACCTTCCTCCAGCGCGCCTACGACCAGTTGATCCATGACGTCGCCGTGCAGCACCTCGACGTGCTGTTCGCCATCGACCGCGCCGGCCTGGTCGGCGAGGACGGCCCGACCCACGCCGGTAGCTTCGACATCTCCTACCTGCGCTGCATCCCCGGCATGCTGGTGATGACCCCCAGCGACGAGGACGAGCTGCGCAAGCTGCTCACCACCGGCTACCTGTTCGATGGCCCGGCCGCGGTGCGCTATCCGCGCGGCAGCGGCCCCAACCATCCGATCGATCCGGACCTGCAACCGGTGGAGATCGGCAAGGGCGTGGTCCGTCGGCGCGGCGGCAGGGTCGCACTGCTGGTCTTCGGCGTGCAGTTGGCGGAGGCGATGAAGGTCGCCGAAAGCCTCGACGCCACGGTCGTCGACATGCGTTTCGTCAAACCCCTCGACGAAGCCCTGGTACGCGAATTGGCGGGCAGCCACGAACTGCTGGTGACCATCGAGGAAAACGCCGTGATGGGCGGCGCCGGCTCGGCGGTCGGCGAGTTCCTCGCCAGCGAGGGCCTCGAAGTCCCGCTGCTGCAACTGGGCCTGCCCGACTACTACGTCGAACACGCCAAGCCCAGCGAGATGCTCGCCGAATGCGGCCTGGATGCCGCGGGCATCGAAAAGGCAGTACGCCAGCGTCTCGACCGGCAGTAGCGCCAAACCCAGCGACAACGGCGGATAACCGCGTTGCGGTTATTCGCCCTACCCCCCAATTGCCGTAGGGCGAATAACGCCACCGGCGTTATCCGCCGATACACCACCATACCGACATGCCCCGCCGACTGGCAGCGATAACCGCGTTGCGGTTATTCGCCCTACCCCCCAATTGCCGTAGGGCGAATAACGCCACCGGCGTTATCTGCCGATACACCACCATACCGACATACCCCGCCGACTGGCAGCGATAACCGCGTTGCGGTTATTCGCCCTACCCCCCAATTGCCCGTAGGGCGAACAACGCCGCCGGCGTTATCCGCCGATACAGCGCGCGATACCGGCAAGCATTCAGCGCGCCCCGGCGAGCGAGCGGCAGAGTTTCTCGGTCGCCGCCAGCATGGCGAAGCTCGGCCGCTCGAGGTTCTTGTCTTCGATCCGGTACAGCTGTCCGCGCCGCGTCGCCGCCAGCGCCGGCCATTGCCGCCAGAGTTCGAGCTGGGCGTGACTGCCGGCGACGATGACCGCCGGATCGCGCGCCAGAACCGCCTCGACGCTGACCTGCGGCGCCGGCTGCGGCAGGTCGCCGAATAGGTTCTCGGCGCCGCAGACGCGCAGCGCATCGCTGATCACCTGGCGTCCGCCAATGGTGTACAGCGGCCGGTCCCAGACCTGGTAGAACACTTTCAGCGGCTTGTCCCGCCGGTAGCGCTCGGCCAGGCGCCGCATGCCTTCGCGGAACCTGGCCGACAACCGCTGGCCGGCCTCGGCCTCGCCCAATGCCTCGCCCAGCGCAGCCAGTTGCAGGGCCAGTTCGTCGAGGCTGTGCGGTTCGGCGATGAAGAGGGCGATGCCGAAGTCCCGCAGGCGCTGCAACTGCGCCTCGGGCACGCTGCCGGGCCAGACCAGGATCAGGTCGGGCTGCAGTTCCAGCAGGCGTTCGAGATTGACCTGGCCGTAGCGGCCGACGGAAGGCAGGTCGCCAATCGCCGCCGGACGCTCGCCGCCATCCAGCACGCCGACCAGGCGGCGCGCTGCGCCGAGTTCGAGGACGCTGTCGGTCAGCGAAGGCGCCAGGCTGACCACCCGCTGCGCCGCCCCGGCGGAAAGGCTGAGGAGCAGGCAGGCGAGCAGCCAGAACGAGCGCATCAACCGAGTTGACGCGGAATACGGTAGAGCCAGAACAGCACCAGGCTGGTGACCCCGAGCAGGATCAGCGCAACGCCGTTGAGCCCGGCGAACACACCCGGCACGCCGATCCAGGCCGGCAGGCTGGCGCCGAACAGGGCCTTGCGGCGCACCTGCGCCAGACGGGTCCAGGCGGCGGCTTCCTCCGCTGTATCCAGCGCTTTCTGGGTGGCGATGAGACCACGCTTGTAGGCACCGAACAGCGGCAGGTTGACGAACATCGACAGCAGCGCGGCGATGAACAGCGGCATCGCCAGGCCATGGGGAAGGGGTTGCAGTTCGCCGAGGAAGAACTCGACCAGGATCAGCGGCAACAGCGCCAACGCCAGTTGCAACCACCAGGCACGTCCCAGCGCGCCGCGGGCTTGCTGGCGACTCACGTGGTTTCCGCCTCGCCCTGGTGCAGGCTGCCGAGCATGTGCCCGAGCTTGCCGGCCTTGGTCGCCAGGTAGCGCCTGTTGTGCTTGTTCAGGCCCTTTTGCAGCGGCACGCGCTCCGCCACGGTGATGGCGTAGCTTTCCAGCGCCTTGACCTTGCGCGGATTGTTGGTCATCAGGCGCAGGGAGGAGACGCCCAGGTGCGCGAGCATCGGCTGGCACATGGCGTAGTCGCGCTGGTCGGCGCCAAAACCCAGTTGCAGGTTCGCCTCGACGGTGTCGGCACCGCCATCCTGCAATTCATAGGCACGGATCTTGTTCAGCAGGCCGATGCCGCGACCTTCCTGGCGCAGGTAGAGGAGCACGCCGCGGCCCTCCTCGGCGATGGCGGCAAGCGCGCCTTCCAGCTGGAAACCGCAATCGCAGCGCAGGCTGAACAGCGCGTCGCCGGTCAGGCATTCGGAATGCAGGCGACCAAGCACCGGCGCGCCATCGGCGATGTCGCCCATGCTCAGGGCTACATGTTCCTTGCCGCTCTCCTCGTCGAGGAAACCATGCATGGTGAATTCGCCGAAGGGAGTCGGCAGTTTGGAGGCGGCGACGAACACGACGGACACCGGGGAACTCCTAGGGAAACGGAAGTCCGCCATTGTACCAGCAGCGTCCGGCGCCCGGTCAGCTCGAAATGCCGCAAATACCTATCGAGATGGACGATGAATAGAACCCCGGGTTATGAGCGAGCGACATTCAATGCTTGGCCTCGATAAGCAGCATTCCCTGTTCCTCGCGCCAACGCACCCGGTTGAGGAAACTCATGCCGAGCAGGGCTTCGGTCGGATAGCCACCCTCGATCACCGCCGCCTCGACACCCAGCAACTCGATACCGCCGATCTTCACCCGGTCCAGGGTCACCCGCCAGCCGCGCGAGGTTCCGCTGGCAGTGGAGGCGACCATCGGCTTGCCGTCCACCCGGTAATCGATACCCAGGCGGCGCGCCTCGTTCTCGTTCATGGCGATGCTGGTGGCGCCGGTATCCACCAGGAACTGCATGTTCTGCCCGTTCACCGAGCCAGCCACCCAATAGTGCCCGCCCGTACCGCGGGCGATGCTGAAGCTTTGCCGCTGCGGCGCCGAATAGCCTGCCTCGTTGTATTCGCGGCTCAGTTCGTAGGTGCGCTCGACGCCGTCGATCCGCAGCACCGCCTTGCGGCTGTCGGCGCTGACCACCTGGACGCCCTGCGGGCCGGTCTGGCCGACCCTGACCAGCTTGCGCTGGCCATCGACGTTGAGTACCGCCGCGCCGGGGAACAGGCCGACCACGAACACCTGGGGCGCGGCCAGCGAGGACAACGCGAGAACGCTGGAAAACAGGGCGACGCACAGCCGCAGCATGATCACTCCTTGGGTGGCAGGATTGCCTTCAACGGCGCATAGGGCCAGTTCCAGCGGGCGAAGATCCGCTCCAGCTCGCCGCTGGCATGCAACTGCCGCATGCGCCGGTCGAACAGCGCCAGCAGCTCACGGCCCCTGGGGGAATCGGAGAAGCCAAGATACAGCGGCAACCGAGTGACGTCGGTGATGCGGTACTCAGCCGCCAGCGCTCCGGCCCCTGCGAGCATTTCCTCGAGTTCCGGACGCGAATCGATGAAATAGTCGACCCGGTGGTTGAGCAGCATCGGCAGCGCCGAGGTGCGGCGCTGCAACTCGCTGTGCGGGGTCAGGGTAGGGAAATAGCGGGCGAAGGCGTAGCCACGCATCCATGACAGGCGGAACCGGCTCAGGCCCTCCAGTGGCGGCGGCGGATTGTCTTTCAGGGAAAGCACGGCGATCGGATCGACGTCATAGGGCCAGCGAGGATAAAGCGCTTCGTCGATTTCCCCGCGGTAGGCGCCGACCCAGGCGTCGGCCTCGCCGCGCAGGACCAGGCCGACCGCCCGGGTATAGGGCTCGTTGGCGATCCGCAGGCGTACCCCGGCCGGCTCGTAGACGGCCCGCAACAGGTCCCAGGCCACCCCGCGACCGTCCTCCTGGGTGTAGCGCGTCCAGGTTTCGCTGACCACGCGGATCTCGCCCACGGAGGGGGCGGCGGAAGCGACGCCGGGCAGCAGCCACAGGCAGCAGAACAGGACGAGCAGACGCATGGGAGGCCTCAGACCAGCCAGTGTACCCATCCCCAGACTAGACCCTGCATGACCAGCCAGGCGAATACCCCGGCCAGGACGTCGTCGAGCATGATCCCGACGCCGCCGTGCACGTTGCGGTCCACCCAACTGATCGGCCAGGGCTTGAGAATATCCACGATGCGGAACACGACGAAGCCGATCAGCAGCCACCACCAGCCCTCCGGCACCAGCCAGAGGGTTATCCACATGCCGACCATCTCGTCCCAGACGATGCCTTCGTGGTCGTGCACGCGCAGGTCGTCGGCGACCTTGCCGCACAGCCAGAAGCCGAACAGCATGGTCACTCCCAGCATCAGCCAGTAGCCCCAGTCCGGCAGCATCTGCCACAGCGGGATGAACGGGATGGCCACCAGCGACCCCCAGGTGCCCGGCGCCTTGGGCAGGGTGCCGGAGCCGAAGCCGAAGGCGAGGAAATGCCAGGGATTGCGCCAGACCGACGGCGGCACCGGCTGCGCCGGCGCCTGATCAGGATGCTCAGTCACGTTGGGTTCCGAAATGTTGGTAACCGGCCGCGGCCGGTATGAGTTCCTTTCCGTCGGCGTCGAGCAGGCGCACCCCCTGTCCCGCCTCGACCCGGCCGATGACGGCCGTGGCCGGCCACGCGGCGCGAATCTCGCCAAGGTACTCAGGCGGCAGGGTGAAAACCAGCACGTAGTCGTCGCCGGCGGCCAGTTGCTGGCGCAAGGCTTCCTCGCCGGCGAGCAGGCCGCTCAACGCGGCGCTTGCCTGCAAGCGCTGGCATTCGACCAACAGGGCAACGCCGGAAGCGCGGGCGATATGCCCGCAGTCGGCGAGCAGCCCGTCGGAGATGTCCAGGGCGGCGCTGGCCTTGCCGCGCAGGGCGAGGCCCAGACCGAATTGCGGGGCCGGCGTCCAGTAGCGCGCCAGCAGCGGTTCGGCCACCTCGGCGGGCGCCGATCTTCGCTCCAGCACCAGTTCCAGCGCCGCTCCAGCCTCGCCGAGCGGGCCCCCGACGCAGAGCAGGTCGCCCGGGCGCGCACCGGCGCGGGTCAGCGCCTGGCCGGCCGGCACCCTGCCGAATACGGTCAGGGTCATGCTCAGCGGGCCGCGCGTGGTGTCGCCGCCGACCAGGGCCAGGCCGCACTGCCGGGCCATGGCGTCGAGGCCGCGGGCGAAGCCCTGCAACCACTCGGCGTCGGCCTGCGGCAAGGTCAGGGCCAGGGTGAAGGCCAGGGGCGCGGCGCCCATCGCCGCCAGGTCGCTGGCGGAGACCGCCAGGGCGCGCTGGGCAAGAAGGAAAGGGTCGCAACCGGCGGGAAAATGCACGCCTTCCACCAGGGTATCGGTGGAGACCGCCAGTTGTTCGCCGGCTGGCGGCGCCAGCAGGGCGCAGTCGTCGCCGATGCCGAGGGTCACGTCCGCCGCCGGCGCCGCGCAGGCGGCCGCGGCGAAGAAGCGGCGGATCAGCTCGAACTCACCCATGACGCCGCCGGCGCGGGATCAGCGCTTGCCGCCGCGCAGCTCGGCGGCGCGCAGGCGCGGCGCCAGCTTGTCGAGCACGCCGTTGACGAACTTGTGGCCGTCGGTGGCGCCGAAGGTCTTGGCCAGCTCGATGCCCTCGTTGATCACTACCTTGTAGGGCACGTCGATGCGGTTGCGCAGCTCGTAGGTGGACAGCCGCAGGATGGCCAGCTCGACCGGGTCGATCTCGGCCAGCGGGCGGTCCAGGCAGGGCTCGAAGGTGGAGTCCAGCTCGCTCTTCTGTCGCGGCACGCCGTGCAGGATCTCGTGGAAGTAGGCGCCGTCGACCTCGGAGAAGTCGTTGTCGGTGCGGAACTGCGCCTCGATCTCGTGCAGGGGCTGGCCGGCGATCTGCCAGGAGTACAGGGCCTGGACGGCCAGGCTGCGGGCCTTGCGGCGAGCGGCGGTCTTGCCTTTCGGCGGCTTGGCTGCCGGGTTGCCGCTGTCTTGATTGCTCACTTGGCCTCCAACTGCGCCAGCAGGCTGACCATTTCCAGGGCCGACAACGCGGCTTCGGCGCCCTTGTTGCCGGCCTTGGTGCCGGAGCGCTCGATGGCCTGCTCGATGGAGTCGACGGTGAGGACGCCGAAGGCGACCGGGATGCCGAACTGCAGGGACACCTGGGCCAGGCCCTTGGTGCACTCGCCAGCCACGTATTCGAAGTGCGGGGTGCCGCCACGGATCACCGCGCCGAGGGCGATGATGGCGTCGAAGCCGCCTTGCTGGGCGACCTTCTGGGTCACCAGCGGGATCTCGAAGGCACCCGGGGCGCGGATGATGGTGATCTCGCTTTCAGCCACGCCGTGGCGGACCAGGGCGTCGACGGCGCCGCTGACCAGGCTTTCCACGACGAAGCTGTTGAAGCGGCCGACCACCAGGGCGTAGCGGCCTTTGGGGGCAATGAAGGTACCTTCGATGGTCTTCAGGGTCATGAGCAGGTCTCATCTGTTAAAGAGCCGGGACGCCGTTGCGCCCCGAGCGAAAAGGGTCGAAAGGTCCGTCCAGCATAGCGCCCACCGCGATCTTGCACGCGGCGGGCGGGACAGGCCTTATTCGGCGGGCAGGTATTCTACAACTTCCAGGTCGAAACCGGATATCGCATTGAAGCGCATCGGCGCACTCAGCAGGCGCATCTTGCGCACGCCGAGGTCGCGCAGGATCTGCGAACCGGCACCGACGGTGCTGTAGGTGGTGGTGGCCTTGGGCGCCGGAGCCGGCGCCGAAGCGATCTCGCGGACATGGGCGAGCAGGTCGTCGCCGCCGATCTGGTGACCGAGCAGCAGCACCACGCCGCTGCCCGCCTCGGCGACCTTGGTCATCGCCGCGCGCAGGCTCCAGCGGCCCGGCTGGTTGACCTGCAGCAGGTCGCGCAGCGGGTCCATGTTATGCACGCGAACCAGGGTCGGCTCTTCCGCGCAGACCTTGCCGAGGGTCAGCGCCAGGTGCACGTCGCCCTCCACCGAGTCGCGGTAGGTGATCAGGTTGAAGTGGCCCAGTTCGCTGTCGAGCGGCTGCTCGGCGATGCGCTCGACGGTGCGCTCGTGGATCAGCCGGTAGTGGATCAGGTCGGCGATGGTGCCGATCTTGATCCCGTGCTCGGCGGCGAACGCCTCCAGTTCGGGCCGACGAGCCATGCTGCCGTCGTCGTTCATCACCTCGCAGATCACCCCGGACGGCTCGAACCCGGCCATCCGCGCCAGGTCGCAGGCCGCCTCGGTGTGCCCGGCGCGAGCCAGGGTACCGCCTGGCTGGGCCATCAGCGGGAAGATGTGGCCGGGGCTGACGATGTCGGCGGCCACGGCGTTCTTCGCCGCCGCAGCCTGCACGGTGCGGGCGCGGTCCGCGGCGGAGATGCCGGTGGTGACGCCCTCGGCGGCCTCGATGGAGACAGTGAACTTGGTGCCGAAGCCGGAGCCGTTGCGCTGCACCATCAGCGGCAGGCCGAGGCGCTCGCAACGCTCGCGGGTCATCGGCATGCAGACCAGGCCGCGGGCATGCTTGACCATGAAGTTGATGTCTTCGGTGCGGACGCATTCGGCGGCCATGATCAGGTCGCCTTCGTTCTCGCGGTCCTCGTCATCCATCAGGATGACCATCTTGCCTTGGCGGATGTCTTCGATCAGTTCGTCGATCGTGTTGAGTGCCATGGGCACCCCCTTATGCAATTCGTGGGTTACTTGAGAAAACCGTTCTCGGCGAGAAACGCTTCGCTGATGCCGGAGGCGCTGGGCTCGGCGGCCTTGTCGCCAAGCAGCAGGCGCTCCAGGTAACGGGCCAGCAGGTCGACCTCGAGGTTGACCCGGCGTCCGGGCTGGTACTCGGCCATGATGGTTTCGCTGAGCGTATGCGGGACGATGGTCAGCTCGAACTCCGCGCCGTTCACCGCGTTCACCGTGAGGCTGGTGCCGTCGACGGTGATCGAGCCCTTGTGCGCGATGTACCTGGCCAGTTCGCGCGGGGCACGCACGGTGAACTGGATGGCGCGGGCGTTCTCCTCGCGCTTGAGCACCTCGCCGACGCCGTCGACGTGGCCGCTCACCAGGTGTCCGCCGAGGCGGGTGGTCGGCGTCAGGGCCTTTTCCAGGTTCACCCGGCTGCCCACCTTCAGGTGCTGGAAGGCGGTGCGCGCCAGGCTCTCGCGGCTGACGTCGGCCCAGAAGCCATCGCCGGGCAGTTCCACCGCGGTCAGGCAGACGCCGTTGACCGCGATGCTGTCGCCGAGCTTGACGTCGCCCAGGTCGAGCTTGCCGGTGGCGATGTAGACCCGCAGGTCGCCGCCCTTGGGCGTCATTGCGCGGACGCTGCCGATCGACTCGATTATGCCGGTGAACATGCGACCTCCCGTTTTTCCGCCGCACAGGCGCGCAGCATGGCCGGCGCGACGCCGAGCGGCCTGCGTGCCATAGCGCGGGTATTCCAAGATGAAGACATATGACGAACTCCTGTTTCGTGAAAAACAGGGCTTTTTGGATCGAAGGGGATCTTGCGGGCGCACAGGGTACGCCCAGGCAGGCAATCCCGTTCTCTCTTTATCCGGACTATGACCGTCGGCCCCGGAATCGCACCGGGTCTGCTGACCTTGTCGTCCGGCGGTGGCCGGTCCGGCAAGCGCTCGCGGGCTAGGCGCCTTGCGCGCCATTACCGCCGGTGGGGACTTTCACCCCGCCCTGAGAACGTTACGGCCACCGAGATGGCCGTGTGGCGTTTTACCACAGTTGCGCCGCTTGTGCATCGTCCGCCGCGTCGCCGCGCAGCGAAGTTCAGGCGTCCCGCGGATGGGGCCGCGCGGTGACCAGCCAGTCGTCGCCCACCGCGCGGATGTCGTCGATCCGCAACTGCGCCGCATCGGCCATCCGCGCCAGCGGCCAGTCGAGCAAAGGACGGGCGCTGGAGCCGAGGAACTTCGGCGCGACGAACAGCCGGTACTCATCCACCAGCCCCAGCCGGGCGAAGGCGCCGGCCAGACGCGGGCCGGCCTCCACCAGCACTTCGTTGGCGCCGCGCGCCGCCAGTTCCAGGAGCAGCTTGTGCAAATCGACGTGGCCCTCAGCGGAGGGCAGCGCCAGCAGTTCGTGGCCGGCGTCCTGGAAGCGTTCGCGCGCCGAGGCGGCGGCGCAGGTCGCCACCAGCGCCGGACCGGCCTGGTAGAACGCCGACTCCAGCGGCACCCGCAGGCGCCCGTCGACCAGCACCCGCAACGGCTGGCGAGCCGCGGCGAGCGCGGTAAGCTCGGCGTTCAGGCCCAGTTCGTCGGGGCGTACGTTGAGCCGCGCATCGTCCGCCAGCAGCGTATCGGCGCCGGACAACACCACGCTGGAGCGAGCGCGCAAGCGCTGCACCGCCGAACGCGCGGAGGGCCCGGTGATCCACTGGCTTTCCCCGCTGGCCATGGCGGTGCGCCCGTCCAGGCTCATCGCCAGCTTGACCCGGACGAACGGCAGGCCATGTTCCATGCGCTTGATGAAACCGATGTTGAGTTCCCGCGCCTCGGCTTCGAGGACGCCGCTCTGCACCGCGATGCCGGCCTGCATCAGACGCAGCAGGCCGCGACCGGCGACCTCGGGGTTGGGATCCTGCATCGCCGCGACCACCCGCGCCACCCCGGCGCCCACCAGCGCATCGGCGCACGGCGGGGTGCGGCCGAAGTGGCTGCAGGGCTCGAGGGTCACGTAGGCGGTGGCGCCGCGTGCATTCTCGCCGGCCTGGCGCAGGGCATGGACCTCGGCGTGCGGCTCGCCGGCGCGGACGTGCCAGCCCTCGCCGACCACCTGGCCGTCCTTGACCAGCACGCAGCCGACGCGCGGATTCGGATGGGTGGAGTACAGCCCCTGGCGCGCCAGTTCCAGGGCGCGGGCCATGTACAGCGGGTCGGCGGCGTTCATTCCTTGGCCGGCTCGCGGGCGAGGCGTTCGATCTCCTCGCGGAATTCGTTGAGGTCCTGGAAGCGCCGGTAGACCGAGGCGAAACGGATGTAGGCGACTTCGTCGAGCTTCTGCAGCTCGGCCATCACCAGTTCGCCCAGCACCCGCGACTTGATCTCGCGCTCGCCGGTGGCGCGCAACTGGTGCTTGATGTGGCCGATGGCCGCTTCCAGGCGCTCGACGCTGACCGGACGCTTCTCCAGGGCGCGCTGCATGCCGGCGCGCAGCTTGTCCTCGTCGAACGGCTGGCGGCTGCCGTCCTGCTTGATCAGGCGCGGCATGACCAGCTCGGCGGTCTCGAAGGTGGTGAAGCGTTCGCCGCAGGCCAGGCACTCGCGGCGCCGGCGCACCTGATCGCCCTCGGCGACCAGTCGCGAGTCAATCACTTTGGTGTCATGGGCACCGCAGAAGGGACAATGCATGGTGCTGATACAGGCGTAGCTGAAGGAAGCCGCATGGTAGCGCATCCGCGCCCGACCGAGCACCCGCAGAATCGACCGGCGCCGGCACGCTGGGAAAGGCGAGAGGAATCGGACGTTGCGGACTACGCGAAGCGCGACAAGAATCACACTTTGCGCTATACAAGCGCCGCCCGGATTCCACCGCTATGGAGCAGCCCATGACCCTGCGCCCGATCGCCCTGCTGGCCGTCCTTCTCCTCGCCGCTTGTTCCAGCGACAAGCCGAAGCCTGCGCCAACGCCGCAAGCTTCGCGCAGCGTGACCATGGTCGAGCCGGTGCTACCGGCCCACCTGCGCGAGCTGAGCGGAACGCTGAGCAGCATCCAGGGCAGCCTGCCACGCGGCAGCGAGGTGCAGATGGCACTGCTGGTGATCGACGAGCGCGACCGTCCACAGCGGCTGCTGGCCAGCGAGACGGTGCTGGCCACCGGCGAACTCATGCCCTTCCGCCTGCCGTTCAACCCCGAATCCTTCCCGCCGGCCGGTGGCGCGCTGCGCGTCGAACTGCACGCGCGGGTGATCCAGTCCGGCCAGTTGGCCTGGCGCCTGCATCCGTTGCGGATCGCCCAGCCGACCACCCAGTCCCTCGGCGAACTGCGCCTGGTACGCGCGCCGTGACGGCACCGCAAGCCCTGACCCAGGCGCTGGGCGAGCTGCTCGGCGACGCCCGGCTCAGCGCCACCGCGCTGCCCGGCACCGACCTGCGCCTGTGGCTGATCGACGCGCAGAACATGGACCGCCAGTTCAGCCCGGAGGAAACCCGCCGCATCCTCGAAGAGCCGCCGTACTGGTGCTTCTGCTGGGCCAGCGGGCTGGTCCTGGCGCGCTGGCTGGCGGAGCGCCCGCAGTGGGTCCGCGACAAGCGCGTGCTGGACTTCGGCAGCGGCTCCGGGGTGGCGGCGATCGCCGCGGCCCGCGCCGGCGCCGCCGAGGTGGTGGCTTGCGACCTGGATCCCCTGGCGCTGGCAGCGAGCCGGGCGAACGCCGAACTGAACGGAGTGGAGCTGAGCTATTCGGCGGACTTCTTCGCCGAGGACGATCGCTTCGACCTGATCCTGGTGGCCGACGTGCTCTACGACCGCGCCAACCTGCCGCTGCTCGACCAGTTCCTCAGCCGCGGCCGCCAGGCGCTGGTCGCCGACTCGCGGGTCCGTGACTTCCGTCATCCGCTGTACCGGCGCCTGGACGTGCTCGACGCCTGTACCTGGCCGGACCTCGCCGAGCCCGCCGAATTCCGCCTGGTCAGCCTGTATCACGCCGAACGCGGGCAAGCCTGAGGCACGGGCTTGTTTGCGCGCGGCGCGCCCCCACTTATAGTGGTCACCACCTTGCGTTTCCGAGAATCGACATGAGCGATACGCCCTACATCTTCGACGTCACCGGCGCCAACTTCGAGCAGTTGGTCATCGAGAACTCGTTCCACAAGCCGGTCCTGGTGGACTTCTGGGCCGACTGGTGCGCCCCGTGCAAGGCGCTGATGCCACTGCTGGCGCAGATCGCCGAGTCCTACCAGGGCGAATTGCTGCTGGCCAAGGTCAACTGCGACGTCGAGCAGGACATCGTGATGCGCTTCGGCATCCGCAGCCTGCCGACCGTGGTCCTGTTCAAGGATGGCCAGCCGGTCGACGGTTTCGCCGGCGCCCAGCCCGAATCGCAGATCCGCGCCCTGCTCGAACCCCATGTGAAAGCACCGGCGCTGCCCGACGAAGACCCGCTGGAAGTGGCCCAGGCGCTATTCGCCGAAGGCCGCATCGGCGACGCCGAAGCGACCCTGAAAGCCCTGCTGGCGGAGAACAACGAGAACGCCGCGGCGCTGATCCTCTACGCCCGCTGCCTGGCCGAGCGCGGCGAACTGGAAGAGGCGCAGGCCATCCTCGACGCGGTGAAGAGCGACGAGCACAAGCAGGCCCTGGCCGGCGCCCGCGCGCAGCTGACCTTCCTGCGCCAGGCTGCCGACCTGCCCGACAGCGCAGAGCTGAAGAGCCGCCTGGCGGCCGATGCCGGCGACGACGAGGCAGCCTACCAGTTGGCCGTCCAGCAGCTCGCCCGGCAGCAGTACGAGGCGGCCCTGGACGGACTGCTCAAGCTGTTCCTGCGCAACCGCGGCTACCAGGACGACCTGCCGCGCAAGACCCTGGTGCAGGTCTTCGACCTGCTTGGCAACGACCACCCGCTGGTCACCGCCTACCGCCGCAAGCTGTACCAGGCGCTCTACTGAGTCGCCGAGCCCCGTCCGCGGGGCTCAGTCCTCCAGCCAGACGAACACCTGGGTGCCGTCGACCACCTCGACCTTGACCCGGGCGTCGTGCCGCAGGCGCACAAGCAGTTGCTTGGCGGCGCCGGCATTGCCGCTGAACCCCTCCAACTCCGCCAGCAACTGCGGCCCCTCGATCCGCCCGCTGCCGCGCAGCAGGTCCTGGGCGGTCTGCCACAGGCGATCCACCGGCGCTGCCGGCGCCGGCGCCCTGGCCGCCGCGACCTGCGGCTCGCCCAGCGGCGGCGGGGGCACGTGTTGCGCCAGCTGGCGCCAATCCTCGGCGTCCAGTTCCAGGGTCAGGTCCACCGGCCAGTCGCCGATGCTTCCGCGAATCCGCACCATCTCGTTTCTCCACAAGCGAATCGCGCCATGCTCCCACGTCGGCGCGTAGGGGGCCAAATCGGCCAGGCTAGGCAGGCGGAAAAATTCGTTATAACGTAACAAACTCTTTTCCTTCCTTGCCGGAGTCCCGTTCATGCGCCCACTGCTGTTAGCCCTCGTCTTGCTGCCGTTCGCCGCCCAGGCCCATGACGACCACGACCATGACCACGCCCATGGCAGCCTGGGCAAGCACGAGCACGGCGTCGCCCAGTTGAACGTGGCGCTGGACGGCAAGACCCTCGAACTGGAGCTGGACAGCCCGGCGATGAACCTGGTCGGTTTCGAACACGCCGCCAGCACCGACGCGGACAAGGCCGCCGTGGCCAAGGCCCGCGCGCAGCTGGAAAAACCGCTGGAGCTGTTCGCCCTGCCAGTCACCGCCGGCTGCTCGGTGGCCAGCCAGGAACTGCGGAGTCCGCTGTTCGGCGACAAGGCGCCGGCCCACGCGCACAAGGAGAAGGCAGGCCACGAACACGAACACGGTCATGCCGATATCCACGCCCATTACCAGCTCAGTTGCGAGAAGCCCGAGCTGCTCAAGCTGCTGACCCTCGCCGAGTTCTTCAAGCGCTTCCCCGCCACCCAGAAAATTCAGGTACAACTGATCGGTCCCGACGGCCAGAAAGGCGCCGACCTGGCTCCGGCCAGCGCCGAGCTGAAGCTGTAGGATCGTTCCGGAGGCGCCGCGAGGGATTCGGCGCGGCGCCCCTCCATCCATTCTCGAGGCTCCGGCGGAGCGTTCCGCCCCTACCCCCATGAGCGCACTGATCACCCTGACCAACCTCGGCTTCGCCTGGCCCGGCCAGGCGGAGTTGCTGGACATTCCCAGCTTCCATCTCGAACGCGGCGAGAGCCTGTTCCTCAAGGGGCCTTCCGGCAGCGGCAAGACCACCCTGCTCGGCCTCCTCGGCGGCGTGCAGAAGCCCGGCCGCGGCAGCATCCGCCTGCTCGGCGAGGACCTGGAAAAGCTGTCCGCCGCGCGCCGCGACCATTTCCGCGTCGACCACACCGGCTACATCTTCCAGCAGTTCAACCTGCTGCCATTCCTCTCGGTACGCGAGAACGTCGAGCTGCCCTGTCACTTTTCCGCGTTGCGCCGTCAGCGCGCCCGCGAACGCCACGGTAGCCCGGCGCAGGCCGCCAGCCATCTGCTCGGCCAGCTCGGCCTCGGCGGCGAACTGCACGAACGCCGCGCCGACAGCCTGTCCATCGGCCAGCAGCAGCGGGTCGCCGCCGCCCGCGCGCTGATCGGCCAGCCGGAGCTGGTGATCGCCGACGAGCCGACCTCGGCGCTCGACGCCGACAGCCGCGAGGCGTTTCTCCAGTTGCTCTTCGCCGAATGCCGCGAGGCCGGCGCCAGCCTGCTGTTCGTCAGCCACGACCAGAGCCTGGCCGGGCTGTTCGACCGCAGCCTGTCCCTTTCCGATCTCAACCGCGCCGCCCGGCCGGCAGGACTCTGAGCATGTATCTCTTCCGACTGGCACTGGCCAGCCTGGCCAACCGCCGCTTCACCGCCCTGCTGACGATCTTCGCCATCGCCCTCTCCGCCTGCCTGCTGCTCGCGGTGGAGCGGGTCCGCACCGAGGCCAAGGCCAGCTTCGCCAGTACCATCTCCGGAACCGACCTGATCGTCGGCGCGCGCTCCGGCTCGGTGAACCTGCTGCTCTACTCGGTATTCCGCATCGGCAACGCGACCAACAACATCCGCTGGGACAGCTACCGGCACTTCGCCGAAAACCCGCGGGTGAAGTGGGCGATCCCGATCTCCCTCGGCGACTCGCACCGCGGCTACCGGGTAATGGGTACCGATGCCGGCTATTTCGAGCACTACCGCTACGGCCGCGGCCAGGAACTGCAACTGGCCGAGGGCCGCGCCTTCGGCCAGGACCTGTTCGACGTGGTGCTCGGCGCCGAGGTGGCCGAAGCCCTGCACTACAGGCTCGGCGAGAAGATCGTGCTGGCCCATGGGGTGAGCACGGTGAGCCTGGTCAAGCACGACGACAAGCCGTTCACCGTGGTCGGCATCCTCCAGCGCACCGGTACCCCGGTGGACCGCACCCTGCACATATCCCTCGCCGGCATGGAGGCGCTGCACGTCGACTGGCGCAACGGGGTGCCGGCGATGGGCGCCGGGCGCGTCAGTGCCGAGCAGGCGCGGCACATGGACCTGCAACCACAGGCGATCACCGCGTTCCTGGTCGGCCTGAAGAGCAAGGTGGCGACCTTCGCCCTGCAACGCGAGGTCAACGACTATCCCGGCGAACCGCTGATGGCGATCCTCCCCGGTGTCGCCCTGCAGGAACTGTGGGGCCTGATGGGCACCGCCGAGAAGGCACTGTTCGTGGTCTCGCTGTTCGTCGTCCTCACCGGCCTGATCGGCATGCTCACGGCGATCCTCACCAGCCTCAACGAGCGCCGCCGGGAGATGGCCATCCTGCGCTCGGTGGGCGCGCGCCCCTGGCACATCTTCGGCCTGCTGCTGGCCGAGGCCTTCAGCCTGGCGCTGGCCGGCGTCGCCCTCGGCCTCGGCCTGCTCTACCTCGGCATCGCCGCCAGCCAGGGCTACGTCCAGGCCAACTACGGCATCTACCTGCCGCTGGCCTGGCCGAGCGACTATGAGTGGAGCCTGCTCGGGGCTATCCTGGCGGCCGCCGTGCTGATCGGCTGCGTGCCGGCCTGGCGCGCCTACCGCCAGTCCCTGGCCGATGGCCTGTCGATCCGCCTATGACCCGGAGATATTCCCCGATGCTGCGCTCCCTGACCGTCCTCCTGCTGGCTTTCGCCCTGCTCCTGGGCAGTGCCGTGGCGCGCGCCGCGCCGCGCGAACTGACCTGGTCGCAACTGATCCCGGCCGGCGCCCCGCCCGCCCCGGCGCCGCTGCCGATCCACGACCTCGCCAACGCCCTCAGCGAAGCCGGTCCGGCGGCCAGCCAGCAGAGCCCCAACGCCCCGGTGGTGAAGGCACTGGACGGCATCGAGGCCAAGCTGCCGGGCTACATCGTGCCGCTGGAAATCAGCGAGGCCGGGCTGGTCACCGAGTTCCTCCTGGTCCCCTACTACGGCGCCTGCATCCACGTACCGCCGCCGCCGTCGAACCAGATCGTCTACGTGAAGACCGCCAAGGGCGTGCAGATGGACGAGTTGTACCAGCCGTTCTGGGTCGAGGGCACCTTCAAGGTGGAGAACGCCAGCAGCGAGCTGGCGGCGGCCGGCTACCGCATGCAGGCGAGCAAGGTGACGCCCTACGAATACGAAGGTGGCTGAACGACATGCGACAATCCGCCGCGCCATTTACGTTGCGGCGGTCACATTTGCTCCTAGGATTGATTGAGCTGTGTCAAGGAAGGCAACTGTTAGCTGGCTGACCATTAGCAGCACCAACACTTTCTAATACAAGGAATGGAGCTCATCATGCGTAAGTCCTGGCTTACCGCTTCCCTGCTGGCCCTCACCGTCGCCTCCCCGTTCGCCGCTGCGGATATTCAAGGACACAAGGCCGGTGACTTCATCATCCGTGGCGGCTTCGCCACCGTCGATCCCGACGACAGCAGTTCCGACATCAAGCTGGACGGCGCCAAGCAGCGCGGTACCAAGGCGACTGTCGACAGCGACACCCAGCTCGGCCTGACCTTCACCTACATGTTCGCCGACAAGTGGGGCGTGGAACTGGTCGCCGCCACTCCGTTCAACCACCAGGTCGACGTCAAGGGCCTCGGCCCGGGCCTGGACGGCAAGCTGGCCGACATCAAGCAACTGCCGCCGACCCTGCTGCTCCAGTACTACCCCATGGGCGGTACCAACAGCGCCTTCCAGCCCTACGGCGGCCTGGGCGTGAACTACACCACCTTCTTCGACGAAGACCTCGCCAGCAACCGCAAGGCGCAGGGTTTCAGCAGCATGAAGCTGCAGGACTCCTGGGGCCTGGCCGGCGAACTGGGCTTCGACTACATGCTCAACGAGCACGCGCTGTTCAACATGGCCGTCTGGTACATGGACATCGACACCAAGGCCAGCATCAACGGCCCGAGCGCCCTGGGCGTCAACAAGACCAAGGTCGACGTGGACGTCGATCCGTGGGTCTACATGATCGGTTTCGGCTACAAGTTCTGAGTCGTAGACTGTCGCGGGGCTTGCGCCCCCAACGGGAAAAGGCGCCTTCGGGCGCCTTTTTTCATCCTGCGGAAACGGACCCCATGTACCTCTGGCTGAAGACCCTGCACATCACCTTCGCCCTCAGCAGCGCCGCCCTGTTCGTCTGGCGCCTGGCCTGGAACTGGTCGGGGCGCAAGGCCAGCGGCATCCGCCGCTGGGGACCGCACCTGGTGGACACCCTGCTGCTGCTCAGCGCGCTCGGCCTGGTGCACCTGGCGATGCCCTGGCCGCTGCCGCTCTGGCTGCTGGCGAAGCTGGGGCTGTTGCTGGGCTACATCGTCTGCGCGGCGTTCGCCCTGCGGATGGCGCGGGGCCCCGGCAAGGGCCTGCTCAGCGTCCTCAGCCTCACCCTGCTGGGCGGGATCTTCTACCTGGCGCTGAACAAGCCCTGGTGGTGATCAGCGGCCGAGCAGGCGCGCCAGGCCCACGCCCATCGGCGTCGGCTGGTCGAAGCGGAAACGCCGCAGCAGGCGCTCGTTGTTCGCCCACGAATGCCTGATGTCACCGGCTCGCGCGTCGGCGTGGGTCACCGGCGGCAGGCCACCGAGCACCTGGCCGATCTCCGCCAGCAACTGCTTCAGGCTGATGCTGCGATTCAGGCCGACGTTCACCGCCCCGGGTTCCACCGCCGTCGCCTCCAGCGCCTGGACCAGGAAATCGACCAGGTCGGCGACGTAGATGAAGTCGCGGGTCTGCTCGCCGTCGCCGAACACGGTGATCGGCGTCCCCTTCAGGGCGCGCTCGGTGAATATGCTGATCACCCCGGAATAGGGCGAGGACGGGTCCTGGCGCGGCCCGTAGACGTTGAAGAAGCGGAAGATCGCCGGCTCCAGCCCATGCTGGCGCCGATAGAAATCGAGGTAGTACTCGCTGGCCAGCTTGTCCGACGCGTAGGGCGTCAGCGGCGACTTCGGGGTGTCTTCGTCGATCGCCGTGCCTTCGCCGTTCTGCCCGTAGACCGCTGCGCTGGAAGCGAACACCACGCGCTTCACGCCCTGCTCGCGCATCGCTTCGCAGAGGTTCAGGGTGGCGATGAAATTGCTCTGGTGGGTGGCGACCGGGTCGTCCACCGAGGCCTGTACCGAGGCGACCGCGGCCAGGTGGGCGACCGCCGCGCAGCCCTTCAGGGCGGCCGCCAGGGTCGCCGCGTCGGCGGCGTCGCCTTCGAGCAGCTCTACCCGTTCGTCGTCCAGGGGCAGGTTGTCGCGCTTGCCGGTGGACAGGTTGTCCAGCACACGCACGCGGTAGCCGCGCGCCAGCAGCGCGTCGGTCAGGTGGGAGCCGATGAAACCGGCGCCGCCAGTGATCAGGATGGGGCGTTCAAACATGCCTGTAGTACCTGTCCAATAGAGCCGGCAAACCTGCGCGCCAGGCGCGCGGCTTGATGCCGAAGGTGTGGAGGATCTTCTTGCAGACCATCACCGCGTGCTGCGGCTCGTCGAGCGCGTCCGGGCGCGCGGCATGGGCCTCCGCCGAAGGCTCCTGGATCAGGTTGGAGCGATAGATACGCGCCTCGTTGAGGATCACCTGTCCCAGCGCCAGGGTGGTGGTCGCTTCCAGTCCGCCGTAGTGGTAGGTGCCCCACAGCGGCGCCTGGCAGTCGAGCTGCTTGAGCACCGAGAGCACCACCCGCGCGGCGTCGTCCACCGGCGTCGGGTTGCCGCGCCGGTCGTCGGCGAGGAACAGCGGCTGCGGTTGTTCGGCGCGGCTGAGGAAACGTCCCAGCAAGCCGTTCGGGCTTTCGTCCAGCAGCCAGCCGAAGCGGATCAGCACATGTCGCGGGCAGGCCGCGCGCACGCTCTGCTCCATGCGCCAGAGCGCCTGGCCACGCAGGCCCAGCGGAAGGGTCTCGTCCTTCTCGCTGTAGGCGGTGGCGCGGGCGCCGTCGAAGACCCGGTAGCTGGACGGCTGGACCAGCAGGATCTCGTAGTGCTGGCAGAGTTCCGCGAGGCGCTCGACGGCGCGCTCCTGGGCGCCCAGGCGCTCCGCCTCGACCTGCTCGGCCTGGAACCAGTCGTGGTAGAAGGCGAGGTTGATCACCGCGTCGGGGCGCGTTTCGTCCAGCAGGGTGGTGAGGCTGGCGGCATCCCAGCCCTGCTCGGGTGGTCTGGGCGCGAGGAAACCGATGTCTTCCTCCGCCCCTAGGCGGATCAGCGCCTGTCCAAGGGCATTACCGCCGCCCAAAAGCATCAGGCGCATTCGCATGGTGTAGGGGGGCACTCGAAATCTGATAGTGAATAGCGACGCGGCGCACGCCCCAAGGCAATGACATCCTGCGCCTCGCTGGCGACATGAAAGGTGCGGGCATCGGGTGCTGCTTGTCGCGGCAGGTACCCCGGACAGCGCCGCCGTTATTTTCATGCAACCTGACACGCCGCATTCTTGCTGTGCCTCCGGTGAAGCGTCAAGCATTCACCGGGCCAGCTCCGCCAGCGGCGCGGATCGGCGGGACGAATGGCAGCGCGCGGCGGCGTCAGGCCGGTAGCGCGCCGGCCCGATAGTCCTTGGGCGAAACCTCGAACTGCTTCTTGAACGCCCGGCTGAAATGCGCCGAGTCGCTGAAACCCCACTTGAAGGCGATGGAGGTGATCGATTCGCCGCGCAGCCGTGGGTTGCCGAGGTCGGCGGCGCTGCGGCTGAGGCGCTGGCGGAGAATGTAGCGGCAGACGCTGTCGCCCTGCTCCTCGAACAACCGGTACAACTGGCGCACCGAGATGCGCAGGCGGCCGGCGAGCATGTCCGGACTCAGGCGCGGCTCCTGCAGGGATTGCTCGATCAGGCGCTCCGCGTGCCGGCGCAGACTGTAGCCATAGAGCCCGGCCAGCGGTCCCTCCAATTCCTCGCCGGCGTGCTGTAGCGCCGGCCCGAGCAGGGCGATCAGCGCCTCCTGCAACGCCCCGCCCTCGTCCGCCACCGCCCACGGCTGCAGTTCTCCGGCGCACACCTGCTGCACCAGCAGGCCGAGCAGGCGACCGCTGGCGCAGTTCGGCGAGAGTTTGCCGAAGGCCCGCTGGCTGGGCGGCAGGTGCCGGCATACCTGGTCGCGGGAGAGATGGAACGAGGTGTGTTCGATGAGTCCGTGGGGAATGATCTCGCAGCCGCCCGCGGAGTCCATCAGCGCCATTTCCCCTGGCGCCAGCTCTATGCTGTCCCCACCCTGGCGCAGTTGCGCATGGCCGCTGCGCTGGACGACCAGGAAGCAGTGGCGGTCGTCGTCATGATCGGCATGGGTGGCCTGGCGGGCGATGCGCCCTGCGTTGGTGCGGATCTGCGCCAGCTCCAGGCCGCCGAGGTCCTGCCGCGAGATATCGCCGATGAACAGCGTCCGGTTCAGCGCGGGCTGCGACTCGAAGCGCCCGCAGACCTGGCGCAACGCCTGGTTCCAGGCTTCGAAGCTGTTGTGTGCGGAAGACAGGGTATGCACCGGGCACCTCCTGACGGCAACGGCCATCGTTATTGTTGTATGGCGCGGCAATTACCGAGCCACGCAGCGCTGCCGATATGATTAACATGTTATCGATATACCCACAAGCTAGCGCAAATGGACCGGCGGATACGCATCCGGGAGAGCCGGCAAGGGCCGTTCAGGCGGGAGAAAGCAGGCGCTGCAATTGGGCGAAGGCGCCCAGCAGGGCCAGGCGCTGCTCGGCGACCAGAGGGATGTAGCGGCGATAGGCGGGGAAGCGGTTGACCACCTCGCACGCCCCCAGGTGTTCCAGGCTCACGGTCCAGCCCCTGTCGTCGCGGCAGAGGCGCAAGCTCCGGAAGTCCAGCGGCATGAGTTGCTCCAGCAAGGCCCGGTCGCCCCCCTGCAAGGCCTCCCGCAACGGCTCGAGCCCGCTCCCGCTGCGCACCTTGCAAAGGATGCCGCGACGCCGCAAGCAACCGGCGTGACGCAGCTCCAGGCTGGCCGGCGGCCCCCCGGGCGCCGCCACGAACAGGCTGAACTCGGTGCTGACGATATGCATGAACAGGTGCGCCTGGACCCGCTCGCGAACCTCGAGGCTCAGCTCTTTCGTACGCAGCAACAGCCTGCCGTCCTGCGCCTCGCCGTCGCACGCAGCCAGGTTGCGCCGCACCAGGGCCAGGGTGGCTCCGGGGCGATAGGCGGCTGGCCGCCAGTCGCGCCAGTGACGCTCATACCAGCGCGCCCAGGCGGACATGCGCCCTCTCCCGCTGCTGCTGGTCCTCTTCGGCGAATTCCTTCTCCAGCACCTCTTCCACCGCCAGCGGACGGAACGGATTCACCCGCTGTACGCACAGGGTCCAGAACAGGGCGTAGGCGGCCGCCAGGCCGAGCATCAGGGCGAACGGCAGGTAGATGTCGGCGGGGTTCATCCCCGGCGGCGTGATGTAGAACATCCCCAGCAGGATTCCGGCGCTGGAGAATAGCTGCGGCAACGGGAACAGCGGCGAGCGGTAGGCGCGCGGCAGGTCCGGGCGACGGATGCGCAGCAGCACCACGGAGAGGGTCACCAGCAGGTAGGCGGTGCCCCAGGCGCAGACCGCAGCCAGGACCAGGTGGATGATCCCTTCGCTGTCGCCGCCCAGCCACCAGGCGTGCAGGCAGGGAATCGCCGCTGCCACGGCGATGCACAGCAACGGTGTCTTGAAGCGCGGGTGCAGGTAGGTGAAGGCCTTCGGCAAGGCGCCATCCAGCGCCATCCCGTAGAGAATCCGCGGCAGGCCGGCCATCAGGGTGTTGATGGTGGCGGCCCCGGCGAACAGCAGGCCCACGCCCAGCCAGATGCGTCCGAACGGTCCCATCACCTGCTCGGCGAATCGCGGGATCGCCATCGGCGTCTCCAGCAGGTGCAGGCCGCCGCCGAGGTCGAGGTTTTCCACCTGCCGGCGCATCGCCGCGCCATAGAGGAACATGCAGCAGGCCACCCCGATCAACCCCAGGGCCATCGCCCGCGGCAGGGTCCGCGAAGCGTGGCGCACCTCCGGCGCCAGCGGCGTGACGAATTCGCAACCGACGAACATGAACATCGCCATGCCCACCAGCGACAGCAGGGTCGGCAGGTCGTCGCCGACCATCGAGGCCCCGAACCAGCCCTGCAACTCCACCGCGGGCAGGCGCAACAGGCCGGTCACGGCGAAGATCATCAGGGTGCTCCACATGCCGAAGGTGAGGATCACTTCGGCGCGACCGAAGGCGGTGATCCCCAGCGCATTCAGCAGGCCGAAGCAGAGCACCATGCCGACGCCCACCAGCCAGGCGCCGCCGCCCGGCTCGGTGAGGGTATTCAGCGACTCGAAGTTGACCAGCGCCATGGTGCCGCTGAGCATGGTCTCGGCGGTGCCGGCGAACACATGGACGATCAGGTAGGCCGACAGCGTGCCGGTGATCGCGAAGAAGCGCCCGAGGCCGCACGACAGGTAGTCGTAGACCGAGCCACGGGTCGGCAGCAGGCAGGCGGCCTCGGCGAAGGTGGTGGACTGCGCCAGCATCAGCAGCAGCGCCACCAGCATCGCCACGGCGAAGGTTCCGCCGCCCAGGCCGAAGCCGGTGGTGGCGGTGAGGATCACCGGGCTGGCCATGATCAACCCGACCGAACTGGCCAGGGCGGTGGGGAAACCAACCCGCCCGCGGAGCAGGTGCTGGGTGAGTCTGGAGTTGGACATCGACGTATCCTCGACGGCAGCGTTGCTGTTGTTGTTCTTGCGTCAGGCCCTGCGGGACGCACCGGCGTCCCGTACGCTCCGCCGGCAGGCGAGGCGTGTCGAACAAAAGGCTGCCGCGGAGGGCAGCGAAAGAGCCGAACGAATCGGCTCCCCCCGATTCATCGATATCAGTAGGCGATGCACACCGACTTGTTCTCGGTGTACGCCTCGATCGCCGCATGGCCCATCTCGCGTCCGATGCCGGACTGCTTGAAGCCGCCGAACGGCATCGACGGGTCGAGCAGGTTGTGGGCGTTCACCCATACCGTGCCGGCCTTGATCCTGGGTACCAGGTCCATGACCTGGCGCAGGTCGTTGGACCAGATGCTCGCACCGAGCCCGTAGATGCTGTCGTTGGCCAGGCGCACCGCTTCGTCGAGATCGTCGAAGGGCGTCGCCACCAGCACCGGCCCGAAGATTTCCTCGCGCACCACCTGCATCCCCGGGGTGACGTCGGCAAGGATCGTCGGCTGCACGTAGAACCCCGTCTCGCCCTGGCGCGCCCCACCGCAGACCACGCTGGCGCCCTCGGCCACCCCGCTTTCGATCATCCCCAGCACCCGCTCCTGCTGCCTGGCCGAGACCAGCGGGTTGATCTGCGTGGTCGGATCCAGGCCGGGGCCGATGCTCAGGTCGCCGGCGATGGCCGCCAGGCGCTCCAGCACCTGGTCGAAACGCTTGCGCTGCACATAGAGGCGCGAGCCAGCGGTGCAGACCTGCCCCTGGTTGAAGAAGATCGCGCCGGCGGAACCGGCGGCAGCCATGTCCAGGCTGGTGTCATCGAGGATGATCACCGGGGATTTGCCGCCGAGTTCGAGGGAAAAACGCGTCATGTTCTCCACCGCCGCATGCCCGATCAGCTTGCCCACCGGGGTCGAGCCGGTGAACGCCAGCTTGTCGATGCCCGGGTGCGCCGCCAGTGCCGCGCCGGCCTCGGCGCCCGTGCCGGTGACGATGTTCACCACTCCTGGCGGAATCCCCGCCTCCAGGCACAACTGGCCGAGGCGCAGGGCGGTCAGCGGGGTTTCGTCGGCCGGCTTGAGGACCACGGTGCAGCCGCAGGCCAGGGCCGGGACGATCTTCCAGATCGCCATCAGCAAGGGGAAATTCCACGGCACGATGGCTCCGACCACGCCCACCGGCTCCGGCACCGTGTAGGCCCGGTAGCGAGCGCCTGGGACCGCGGCGATCGACAGGTCGAGGCTGCGGCCCTCGATCTTGGTCGCCCAGCCGGCCATGTAGCGGATGAACTCCACCGAGGCGCCGACCTCCAGGGCCCGCGACAGATTGATCGACTTGCCGTTGTTCAGGGTTTCCAACTGCGCCAGTTGCTCGCCATGCGCCTCGACCCGTTCCGCCAGTCGCAGCAGCAGGCGCTCGCGATCGGCCGGGCGCTGGCCTGCCCAGCTGCCTTCGAACGCGCGCCGCGCGGCAGCGACTGCCCGGTCGACGTCTTCGGCGCCGGCGCGGGCCACGCGAGCCAGCTCGGCGCCGGTCGCCGGGTCGTACAGCGGCATGTCGGCGCCGGAACGCGCCGGCCCGGACTCACCGTCGATCAGCAGGCCATGGGGACTGCGCAAGAAGGCGCTGACGGACGGGTCGATGGCAATACTCATGTGTGCTCCTCGGCTTGGCGACGGCGCTGCGTCGTGCATGCGCCTACTACCCGGGAATACTCTGGACCCGCCGCTCCCCCGCTCGCTTGCTCCAGCCTGCCGGGTTTCTTGCCGCTGCCTGCCAAGCCAGGCAGAGAAAGACAAGACGGCACGCCGGGGCATGGACATTCTGCCCGGCAGGCGGGACAGTGGACGTCCCGCCGCCTCGTCCCACGGGAGCCCCGCGCCATGTCTTCGACCCTGTCGCCCGACCTCGGCCTGCGCTGCATGCAGGCCTTCACCCAGGTGGTGCCGGCCAGCCTGTGCGTGTTCTATCGCATCGACGAGGACTGTCGCGCACACGACTTCCAGCTCCTGCGGATGCCGGCCGGCATGCACCGCGACTACCTGCGCCACTACCGCGACTACGATCCGCTGCAGCCGCGCCACTGCCTGGCCAGCGCTTCGCCGGTGGTGCCGCTGCGCCAGGGCATCGCCCGCCAGCCCGCGAAGGACAGCGCGCTGTACCAGGGCTTCCTGCGACGCCACGGGATCTGCGACGTGGTCGAGGTACTGGCGCATGCGCAGCAGCGTCCGGTGGCGGCCCTGTCGTTACTGCGCGACGCCCGCCTAGGGGCCTTCTCCGACCAGGAGCTGCGACAGTTGCGCGCCCTGCATGGCCTGATGGAGCTGGCGGCGCAGGCATGCGCCACGCCAGCGGCCAGCGCCGAGCGCCTGCAAGGCCTGACGCCGAGGGAACGGGAGATCGCCCTGCTGCTGCGTGACGGCGTCAGCAACAAATGCCTGGCGCAGTGCCTCGGACTCGGCCTGCCGACGGTGAAGACCCACCTGCTCAACCTGTTCCGCAAGACCGGTGCGCGCAGCCGCACCGAGCTGGTGAAGCGACTCTTCCTCTAGCCGCGCGCGGCCTGGGGGTTGCGCGCCTCCAGCCAGAAGAGGAACTGCCGCACCGCCAGCGGCTCGCCGCTCTCGTGCAGGCCGCGCAGGCCCTTGCGGTGGCGCCTGAAGGAAAAACCGGGAAATACCCAGGGCAGGTTCAACAGGTACCAGGCCAGGGCGCCGACATCGGCGAAGTGCAACACCTCCCAACCTTCGCCGCCTGCCACCGGCGGCAACTCCGCGGCCTCCAGTTGGGCGCGGGCGAAACCCAGATTCCAGTGCGGCGCCTCCGGCGTCGGCGCCGGTTCGCCGAGCAACGCATAGAACTCGCGGTTGAAGTCGCCGGCCACCTGCTGGGTGAGGAAACAGCCGCCGGGCGCCAGCACCCGCCGGACCTCCGATGGCAGATAGGACTCGTGGCGGTTGCCGACCAGGTCGAAGGTGCCATCGGCGAACGGCAACGCCCCGCCGCCATCGCCCTCCCGGCCCTGGCGATGGTTGTCCGGCGCGCCCTCCACCTCGACCACGCGGATGCCCAGGGGCTCCAGGCGCCCCCGGGCAATCTCCAGGTTGGGCGCCCAGCCCTCGGTAGCCACGGTGAGCGGCGGACGATACGGCAGCCGGCTCAACCATTCGCCGCCGCCGGTGCCCATGTCCAGCAGGCTGGCGGCGGCCCGGCAGCGCTCCAGCATGCGCCCCGGGAAATCCCATGGCGGCGGCTCCAGGCGGATGCGTCCGCCATAGTCGTATTCCCAGCCGCGCATCGGTGTGCGGCCGGCTTCCACCAGCAGCGCGTCGAATTCGTCGCCCGTCGCCATTTCGCCGTTCTCCCAGAGACCGCCCGCTACCATCCCCGAGTCTCCTCGCCAAGGCAAGCCCATAGAGAATGTAAAGCTTGCTTGACAAAGAAGAGCATCCCGGCCAATGTAAAGCCCCCTTTACATGGACGGTTCAACCATGACCCACAAACGTTTCTTCCTCGAACTGCTTCTCGCGCTGGTCGGCTATGCCGCTGCCGTTCTGATCAGCGGCCAGTTGCTGGCAGGCACGGAACCGGGCGCCGGCCGGGTCTTCCTCGCCCTGCTGCCGGTGCCACCGATGGTCGCCCTGGCGCTGGTGGTGATCCGTTACCTGCGGCGCCTCGACGAAATGGCCCGGCGCATCCATCTCGAAGCCCTCGCCCTGGCCTTCGTCGGCACCGCCCTGCTCACCTTCGCCTACGGTTTCCTCGAAACCACCGGCTTTCCGAAACTCTCGATGTTCTTCGTCTGGCCCCTGATGGGCGCGTTCTGGGCCATCGGCTGCGTCCTGGGACTGAGGCGCTACGCATGAGGAACCGCATTCGCGAGTTGCGCGCGGAGCGCGGCTGGTCACAGGCGGAGCTGGCCGGAAAGCTGGAGGTATCGCGGCAGACGGTGAACGCCATCGAAACCGGCCGCTACGATCCAAGCCTGCCCTTGGCGTTCAAGCTCGCCCGGGTGTTCGGACTGGCCATAGAAGCGATCTTCGACGACCGGGAAGGCCAGTTGGACTGAGTCCGGTCCCGCTTCCGAAAACGTCCGGGGCGCCCCTGGCGACCCCGGCGGCAAGCCCCCCTTACCCTGTACCAAATGGCAGTTGCCGCATTTCCCCTCGGGGCTAGCCTTGGACCAGGCCTATCGCCAGCCTTCCCCCTGGTCCCCGCTCGATACGCTGAAAAACCACGGATAACGTCTTTTCCACCGGCAAGACAGGAGTCTCAGCCATGTCGAAAGATTCTGTTCTTGGCTTATTCAGGCAACACGCAGATACCCATCCCGAACGCCCCGCCCTCGTCGATCGCGAGCGCTCGTTCAGCTACCGCGAACTCGACCGGCTCAGCGACCGGCTGGCCGCCCACCTGGCCAGGCGCGGCGTCGCCCGGGGCGAGCTGCTGCCCCTGCTGGCCGAACGCTCGGCCGAACTGGTCATCGCCATCCTGGCGGCCGCCAAGTGCGCAGCGGCCTACGTACCGGTGGACCGTCGGCAACCCGACAGGCGCAAGCAGGAAATCCTCCGCCAGTGCCAGGCCCCCGTGGTTCTCGCCACCCAGGCCGAGGACCTGCCGGGGCAACCGGTGGAGGTCATCGCACAGGCGCTCGCGACGAGTGCGGCGGGTGCCGCGCCGAGACCGGCGCTCGACGGCAGCGAAGCGCTGTATGTGATCTTCACCTCGGGCACCACCGGCGAACCCAAGGGCGTGGTGATCGAGAGTCGCTCCCTGGCCAACCTCGTGGGCTGGCACAACCGGCGCTTCAATATGGATCAACGGAGCCGCACCACCCTGATGGCCGGCGTCGGCTTCGACGTTTCCCAATGGGAAATCTGGTCCACCCTGTGCGCAGGCGCCTGCCTCCACCTGGTGCCCGACGAGGTGCGCCCAGACCCGGCGGCGCTGCTGGCATTCTTCGCCGAGCAGCGGATCAGCCACGCCTTCGCGCCTACCGTGATGGTGCCCGCGCTGGCGGAGCAGCCCGCCCCGCCGTCGCTGGCGCTGCGCTACCTGTTCTGCGCCGGGGAAAAACTGCCGCCGGTCGCAACCGGCGGGCTGCCCTATACCGTGGTGGATTACTACGGCCCGACCGAGGCCACGGTCTTCGCCACCTGCCGCATCGTCGACGCCGAAGCACATCGGCGACCCGCCTCGATCGGCACGCCCATCGACGGCTGCGAGGCATTCATCCTCGACGCCGACGACCGGCCTTGCCATGGCGACCGACCCGGTGAGCTGAACCTGGCGGGCGTCTGCCTGGCGCGCGAATACCTGCGCGACCCGGACATGACCGCCAGGCGCTTCCACTACTCGCAGGCACTGCGGCGTCGGCTCTACCGCACCGGCGACAAGGCCCGCTGGCTGGCCGATGGCAGCCTGCAGTTCCTCGGTCGGCTGGACGACCAGGTGAAGATCCGCGGCCACCGCGTCGAACTCGGCGACGTCGAGGCCGCGCTGTTGCGCCAGCCGGCTATCCACGGCGCGGTGGTGCTGGCGCATGCCGACCCACGCTCCGGTAGCCAGCAATTGAGCGCCTTCGTGGTCCCCCGCCAGCAGGACGGCGATGCCAGGGCCGTGCTCGCCGCCATCAAGACCGCACTGCGCCAGGAACTGCCCGACTACATGCTGCCCAGCCGCTACCTGTCGCTGGACAGCCTGCCGACCACGGTCAACGGCAAGATCGACCGCCAGGCCCTGCGTCGACACCTGGACGAACAATGCCAGGAACGACTCGACGAGCAACGCTTCGGCACCCCCGGCGAACTGCAAGTGGCCCTGTCCTGGCAGGAAGTGCTGGGGCATACCGACTTCGGCCTGGACGACAGCTTCTTCGAGGTCGGCGGCCATTCCCTGCTGGCCGCCGCCCTGGTGCGCGAATTGAGCCGACGCTTCGGCAACCGTGCCTACATCCACGACATCTACCGCACCCCGAGCGTGCGCCAACTGGCGGCCAGCCTGGCGCGGCGCGCCGGCGAAGCGCCGCCGGCGCTGGACAGCGAACCGGCCCTGGAGCTGCAACGGGACGTGCGCCTGCCCGCCGACGTGGATTTCAGCCGCCCCATGGACACCGCCCAATTGCTGGCGCCACGGCACATCCTGCTCACCGGCGCCAGCGGGCTGATGGGCGCCCACCTGCTCGCCGAGCTGCTGGCCAGCCGCGAGGCGGACCTGCATTGTCCGGTCCGTGCGCAAAACGACGCCCATGCCCTCGAACGCCTGCGCCAGGCCGCCCGGCAGCACCGCATCGAACTCGCCGAGACGGACTGGCGACGGGTCAGGGCCTACGCCGCCGATCTCGCAGAACCAGGTTTCGGACTACCGGCGGAAACCTATCGCGAGCTGGCCGGCAGCGTCGACCAGGTCTTCCATTCCGCCAGCGCGGTGAACTTCATCCAGCCATACAGCTACATGAAGCGCGACAACGTCGAGGGGCTCGGCCAGGTCCTGCGCTTCTGCGCCAGCGGCCGCTGCAAGCCGCTGATGCTGCTGTCGAGCATCTCGGTGTACAGCTGGGGCCACTTGCATACCGGCAAGCGCCTGATGCGCGAGGACGACGACATCGACCAGAACCTGCCGGCGGTGGTCACCGACATGGGCTACGTGCGCAGCAAATGGGTGATGGAAAAGATCGCCGACCTCGCCGCCGAACGCGGCCTGCCGCTGATGACCTTCCGCCTCGGCTACGCCACCTGCCACAGCCGTACCGGCGCCCATGCCGACTACCAGTGGTGGAGCCGGCTGGCGCGGACCTGCCTGGAGTACCGGGCCGTGCCGCTCCTGCGCGAGCTGCGCGAGGGCCTGACCACGGTGGACTACATGGTAGAGGCGATCAGCGTCATCGCCCGCCAGCCTTCGGCGCTGGGCAAGAAATTCAACCTGGTGCCGAGCATTCCGCGCTGCCTGACCCTGGACGAGTTCTTCGGCCGTCTCGGGCGACGCGCCGGGCGTCCCCTTCGGCAGATGCCGTTCGACGACTGGGTAAGTCTCTGGGAAGACAATCGCGACGCCCCGCTCTATCCCCTGCTGAGCATGTTCCGCGACAACATGTACGCCGGCCGCAGCACCGTCGAGTTGTACCAGGACACCTATCTCTGGGACTGCACCAACGTCGAGGAACACCTGCGCGGGAGCGCCGTGCGCGAGCCGGAGTTCGACGACCGCCTGCTCGACCTGTACCTCGCCGGCCTGGGCGGCAGCGCCATGCGGTAAGGTCGAGGCCGCCGCGGCCGGTCGCCGCGGCGGTTACCGCAGCGGGACGCGCTTGGGTATCCTGTCCGCTTTATCGCCCGGAGAACCTCATGCACAACGTTCTGATCGTCGGCGCCTCGCGCGGCATCGGCCTGGGACTGGCGGATGCCTTCCTGCAACGCGGCGCACAGGTATTCGCCGTCGCCCGGCGACCGCAAGGCTCTCCCGGGCTACAGGCACTGGCGGAGCGGGCCGGGGAGCGCTTGCAAGCGGTGACCGGCGACCTCAACCAACACGATTGCGCCGAACGCATTGGCAAGATGCTGGGCGAGCGGCGGATCGATCGCCTGATCGTCAACGCCGGCATCTACGGCCCGCAGCAACAGGATGTGGCGGAAATCGACGCCGAGCAGGCCGCCCAGCTATTCCTGACCAACGCCATCGCGCCGCTGCGCCTGGCCAGGGCACTGTCCGGACGGGTTAGCCGGGGTGGCGTGGTGGCGTTCATGAGTTCGCAGATGGCCAGCCTGGCGCTGGGCCTGTCGGCCACGATGCCGCTCTACGGCGCCAGCAAGGCGGCGCTGAACAGCCTGGTACGCAGTTGGGAGGGCGAGTTCGAGGAGTTGCCGTTCAGCCTGTTGCTCCTGCATCCCGGCTGGGTGCGTACCGAAATGGGCGGCGACAGCGCGCCGCTGAGCGTCGAGGAAAGCGCCGCCGGACTGGTCGCGGCGGTGGAGGATGCCGCGGGCGTGAATGCCTGTCGCTTCGTCGATTATCGGAACCAGCCGCTGCCCTGGTGAAGCGGGCCGATCCGTCAGGGCATCCGGCAATAGCCCTCGGCCGCATACCTGATTAGGTCGGCATCGCGCTTGATGCCGAGCTTCTTCATGGCACTGACCTTCTGCGTACTGATGGTCTGCACGCTGCGATGCGAGCGCTCGGCGATCTCGGTGATGGTCAGTCCGGAGCCGAACAGACGGACGATTTCCGCCTCCCGGGGCGTCAGCCGTTCGTTGTGCGAGGAAAGCACCTGGTTGACGAAGATGTCCCTGATCGACGGCGAGAAATACTGGTTTCGCGAATAGGCCGCGCTCACCGCCGCCAGCAGGTGACTGGTCGAGTCGGACTTGCTGAGGATGCAATTGATACCCTGCTTGAGAATGGCCCGGATAAGGCCCGGATTGTTCAGCATGGTAAAGACAACCAATTGCAGATGCGGATAACGTCGCCGCAGCAATGACAACAATGCCAGTCCATCGCCATATTTCCCGCCCGGCATCGTATAGTCGACGATAACGACATCGCAGTCGCCTTCGTCGAGCCGGCCGATCAACTCGGTAGAATTGGAAACTTGACCGAGCATCTCCAAAGAACCGCACTGACTCAGTTCGTAGGAAATACCCAGCGAAATGGCGGGATGATCATCCGCAACCATTACGCGAATGCGATGTAGGGACATCCTTGCGTCTCCTTAAGCGGTACACGGCAGGCGAAAGCGTTACCAGGAAACCTGTGGTCTCGGTCATGCCTGCCGCAGGCAGGCGGCCGCCGCTCGGCCGGCAAGGAGGAAAGCGCGGTCCGGAATCCGCCGACGCCACTGCCCCGGTTCAAAGTGAACATGTGTATTTTCTAGTGAAACCGACGATATTTAATATAGTAAAACTACTATTTTTTCGCCTCGTAAACTAACAACAAAGACACTTGAAACAGCCCCCGAAAAACGTCTACGTAGACACTTATGAAAAACGATGAAATACGAAACGGACAAGCCAGAGCAGCAAAAAGTTTGAAAAAAGAGTTCCGCGACAAGCTGAAACTATCGCCTGGAAAATAGCGTTCGTTTATTTGCGCGAAATCCTACCGAGGAAACTTGCATATCCCTCAGAAAGCCTTCGCCCATACGCAATATCGGTATTCCGTGTGCGGGAATGGCATGTGCGCACGAGACCCAGGACGAGCAGCGGAGCGATATGCACAGCGCCTTCGGCGATCTGCAACCACTGGAGGTGAGGGGCCGAGCCTTCGCGAGGGCTGGCGCGAAAGCGGCCGACGGCGCTTCCCGAGGCGGGGCGGGAAACGCCGGGGAAAGAGCGGCGGCGCCGCTCAGGGGAAGGTAAACGTGAACTCGGCGGCGCCGTCGGCGACCCCGGCCTTCAATTCGCCCTCCGCGCCGATACGGATGTAGGCGGCACTCAGCGGGAGGTCGGCGCTGTCGCCGACACGCCGCATCGGGTAGGGCGTGCCGTCGAAACGTATCCGCTGCTGGTCCAGGCCGTTCTTCACGACGATGCCGAACCCCGCCGCGCCGCCGCTCTTCAAGCTGAGGATCGTCGGGTCCGCTTGCTGCGCCGAGACATACTTGTCGCGGAAAGCGATTTCCGGCTTGGCCAGCGCCGCACACTCGCTGAGAGAGATATCGAAGGAGCGCTCCGTGGAGGTGTCGTTGACCCGCGGGAAGTTCTTCAACGCGACGCTACCCAGTTTGACGTTGATTTCCCGTCCCACCTCGACCTTGCATTTCTTCGGGATCGGCGGCGGCGGGGGACCGCCGCCGATCCCGATGGAGGCCGGGCCGATCAGCGAATAGGGCTTTCGGCAAACCCCGGTGGGGTAGTTGTCCGCAGGCACCGCCAGGACGCTGCCGATGGACGCTTCGCCCTTCAGCCTGTCCACCGCCCAGAGATTCAGGGTGGCGCTGCCGGATACGCTGGTTACCTTCAGGTCGCCGGCAGGCAACTCGCCGGGGTCGACCGTCAGGACCAGTTCCTGTAGGTAGTCGCTGGTCGTGCTTCCGGAAAAGCTCGTGACTCGCTTGTCCAGCGCATGGGGCTGGTTGTCGACCGGAATCACCCGCTTGACGCCGTCCTGGGCATCCACCGAGATCCGATAGCCGATGCCTTTGACGTCGGACGCCACCGTGCCGTAAGGCCCCGGAAAGCCCACCCCGGACCAGTTCCCCCCGATGACCAGCTCATGCGCCTCCTGGGAAGCCTGGGGCTTGTAGTTCAGGAACAGGCTCACCGGCCTGGCGAACAGCACCGTGCCTTTCGCCGTGCCGCTGGTCAGCTCGTTCACCACACGCCAGGGCAAGCCTTTGCCATTGCCGAACGAGCAGTTCAGGGCGACCTCGTTCAGGGCCCAGGCCTGGCCGCCGGTCAGGCAGCAGAGGCCGAGAACGAGCGCCTGCCGAGCCTGCGCGCCAGGCCGGCGGCGCAGGGAAACGCGGCCGGGAAATAACCTCATGCTCATGGAACTCTCCAAGATTGCGCCTGCGGAAGAGGGCCGCACTCCAGGCGAGAGCGGCCCCGGCCGGGAAGGGAGGTCCGCCAGGGACCTCCCCTGCCGGCCTTACCAGATGTTGCCGTAGTCGATACCGGCAGGCGGCAGGAGCGCCGCCTCGCCGATCACGTAGTTGCCGCCCAGGACCCCATGGTTCTCGCCGACCTGCGCACCGTAGATCTGGCCGTAATGGGACTGAGGCTTGAAGTCGATCTTGCCGCTGACGCCGGAGTACTCGATCGATCCCAGGTTGACGCCGGCCAGCCCGCCCATGGAGACGTAGTAGTCGCCACTGACGGTGCCTTCCGACATGGACGAAACGATGCGTCCCTGGATCTGGTTCTCGCCGACCAGGCCGCCGATGCGGCTGCGCCCGCCGCTGTTGACGGTACTGCTGCTGCGCGCCGACAGGATCGAACCGGCGTTGCTGCCGACCAGGCCGCCAACCGACGCACTCGCAGCGGCGCTGACCCTGCCGCTGGTATCCACGTTGACCAGTTCGCCGCCGTTGTGGCCGACGAGCCCGCCCACCAGGCTGTTGAACCCGCCGCTCACGTCGCCGCGCGAGATCGCATGGGCGACGGAACCGCCGAGGTTGTGTCCAATCAGCCCGCCGACGCGACTGTTGCTGCCGCCGCTGACCTTGCCCGTCGCCTCGGCGGTCTCGATGGCGCTCTGGCTATTGTTGCCGACCAGCCCGCCCAGATCCGCGCCGCCCTGGTCCGTGACGCTGCCGCTGGCTTTCAGGTTTCCGAGCATGCCGTTGCCTTCTGCCTTGCCGATCAGCCCGCCGGTCGCCAGGCCGCCCTTGCTGTACACCGACCCGCTCGCCTGCGAGCGGAATATCTCGCCGCCGGAACTCAGGCCGACCAGCCCGCCGGTATTCCCCGCGCCGCCGGCCTCCACCTGGCCGCTGGCGCTACTATCGGAGACGTGGCCGAACATGTTGTAGCCGACCAGGCCGCCGACGTTCAGGCCGGGCCGGTAGGTCTCGACCTTCCCCTGGCTGCCGGACGCCCTGATCATGCCCTTCGCATTCAGTCCGACCAGGCCGCCGACGCCGCCCAGGCTGTTGCGCTCGGTGGACTGTGCAGCCACATGGACGTTGCTGTGGGCGTTCTCGATGACCGCCTCCGGCCCCCAGGCAGTGGTGAAGTTCTCCCCCACCAGACCGCCGACCGCCGTGCTCGCCGCATAACCGGTGACGCCGCCGCTGACGGATGCGTTCGCGATCTGCCCGCTGATATTGCGCCCGACCAGGCCGCCCAGTGCGTTGGAGCGCAGTCGGCTGCCGACGACCGAGACCCCGCTGGCGCTGACGTTGGCGATGCGGCCGCTGTTGATCCCGACCAGGGCGCCGAGCGAAGACGGTCCGGAGCCGTAGGTGTTATCGGATACCCGCAGGTTGTTCAGCTTCAGGTTGCTCAGGGTGCCCGAGGAGCGGGCGAACAGCCCGACATTCGGCCCGGTGTTGCTGATCGAGAGATTGCCGATGCTGTTGCCGAGACCGTCCAGGGTGCCGCTGAAAACGCCGGCGGGCCCGCCGATGGATTGCAGCGCCGTGCAGTAATAGCTGCCGCCCAGGATATTGCCGCCGAGCACGTACAGGCCGTCCAGGTTCTTGTTGATCGCCTGCAACTGCGCCAGGTTCTGCACCACCGTGTAGTAATAGCCACCGGAGACGTAGGTCGCGTTGGCCCCGGCCAGGGAGACCGACGCCGTGCCGTTCACCCGGTGGCCTTCGCCGGCATCCATGGCCAGCGCGCTGCCAGCCCCGCCGAGAACGATCTTGTCATTGATATCGATAGCGCCTTCGGCCTTCAGCTCCAGCCCAGCCTTGGCGCCACTGGCATTCAGCCTGCCATTCAACGTCAGGTCGGCCGCGGAGCCCAGCCCCAGCCGGTTGCCCGATGCCCAGCTCACCGAGCCGTCGAGGTCCAGGTCGCCCTTGGTCGAAACCAGTTCGATATTGGTGCTCGCCAGGTTCCGCGACAGGGTGTCGGCATGAACGGTGACGCCATCCGACACCGCCGACGGGCGCACGTCGATCTTGTCGGCGGCAATCTTCCAGGTGCCGTTGAGGCCATTGCTGGCGAGCGTGTTCACCTGGGTGCCCAGGGCCACTTCCACCGCCTGCCCCCGGACCTCGACCGTGCCGCCGTGCCCCGGACCTTTCAGCGCATTGGCGGACAAGGCGCCTCCCACCATGACCTTGCCGTCCGGGCCGCCATCGAGCACGATCCGCCCGTTCCTGCCGCGCAGCGAACGGGCCTCGATGGCACCCTGGGAGTTCACCACCGTGTTGAGCAGCGCATTGGCGGTCCTGGCCGCCATCAGGACTCGCCCCCCGTCGGCCTTGAGCAGGCCGCCGTTGCTTGCCAGCGCATTGGCGACCCCGGCGTCGACGCGGATGTCGAGCAGCTTGTTGCCGTCGAAATTCAGCGTCAGGTCGCTGCCCGCGCCGAGCCCGACACCGCCCATCTGCGCCAGGACCGTCCCGCGGTTGTCGACCTGCGCGCCCAGCAGGGCGATGCTGCCGCCTTCTGCCGCGGTGATGGCGCCCCCGTGGTTGAGGACACCGTTGGTAGAGGGACCCGTGAAACGGTATCTGGAGGAGTTGCCGTTGAACTCGGCATCCGTGATGTCCAGCGTGGAAGCCACCAGGCCGCCGACATTGACCTGGGCACCGCGACCGAAGAGCACGCCGTTGGGGTTGACCAGGAAGACCTGGCCGTTGGCATCGATCCGACCCTGGATATCGCTGGCCTTGGTGCCGATCACCCGATTCAGGGCGATCGAGCTACTGCTCGGCTGGTTGAAGATCACCCGCTCGCCGGCGGCAACGCTGAAGGAATCCCAGTTGGCGATGAGCTTGTCGACCTTCTGGTTGACCGACAGGCTGTTGCCGCCCGACAGGTGTATCTCCCCGTTCGCGCTCCCGCCGACCACCGTTCCCCCGCTTGGCAGCGCATAGGCCGGAGCCAGGGCCGTGGCGCCCAGCAGGGCCAGGGCGGAGGCGATCGCCGCCTTGGCGCCGGCGGGCTTGCCGCGCCTGCGACTGCCTTCGCTGACGACGTTCCAGCAGCCCTGGGATACGTTCCAGACCAGTGCATAGCATTTGTTCATGTGCTTCCTTCCTCCAGTGAAACCCCGCGACCTATTCGCAGGGCCGTGCTACGGCAGGAGCCCAACTCCCCGGGCCCTGCCGAACTCCTACGGGTATCTCTCTGCCGGCGCGTCGCCACGCTCGATCTGGCCGTCATCCCCCACCGCATCGAAATGGACCCGCGCCGCCTCGCCGGGCACGGCCGGCAGACTCAACGGGGTAAGGGCGAAAGGCGGCAGGGTGACGCTGCCGAGGGACATGGCGAGGTCGCCCTCGCCCAGCTCCAGGCGCACCAGGGAAACGTGATAGGGACTGCGGTTGTCCGCCTCCAGCAGCGCCCGCTGCCCCGGCCGTACCGCCGGACGCAGGCGCCAGACGACCTGGCGCGCGGCGGCTCGCGGATCGCCGGCCAGACCCTGCGGACGGAACAGGAGCTTCATCCGCAGGCGGTAGCTCACCAGCAGCAGGTTGCCGCTGCCGTCCTCCCGCCCCGGCACCTCCAGCAGGTTGACCCAGAACAGCGATTCCCGGTCGTCCGGCAGCGGCTCGCCGGTATGGCGAAGCTGGAGCGCCTGGGTCTCCTGCGGGTCCATACGCAACAGCGGCGGCGACAGGATGAACGGCACCGTGACAGCGCTCGGGTCCGCCGTCTCGTCGCCGCGATCGAGCCAGGTCTGGACCAGGGCCGGGCGCGTCCCGACGTTACCGACGCGGATCGTCAGCGCGGAAACGCCCGCCGGATAGATGAAACGGGTCCCGATCACGGACAGCGAGGCGGAGGCATCGGCCACCAGCGCCACCAGCAGGACCCAGGCCGTGCCGCATCGTCCCAGGCCGACGCCGGTCACAGCGTGCGCTCCCGGTCGGCGGCCGACGCCGGGCGACATGCCAGTTGCAGGACGGGAGGCGTCGTCTCGCGCGGGCCCAGCGCATAGTCGACCAGGCACTGCTGCTGCGGCTCGTTGCCCCAGCGCACCCGAACCGAGCCGCGATCCTGCTCGACCCGCAGCACCAGGCGGCTGCCCTGGCCGACGGCGCCCACCGACTGCCCGCTGTGGGCATCGAGCACTTCCGCGGCGAACGGCAGGGGCTCGCCGCTGGGCATCCGGCTATCCACCAGCAAGGGCCTTGCCACCCGCGTCGGATAGTCGAGGCGCACCACCGCTCCGGCGGTGGGCGCCACGTTGCGCGAACTGGACCTCAGTTCGATCTCGTCGGCCATGCCGTTGGGGTCGAGGTCGACGCTGTTCAACTGGTAGGGCAGCAGGTTGGGAATCACCGCATAGCCGTGGCGGTCGATCCGGCTTCCCGAGTAGCCGGCAGCCGCGCCCCTGGCATTTGGCGCGTGGACCAGGCCGATCGTCTCGCCCAGGGTTTGTGCCGCGGTGATCCCGCCGCTGTGCGCGACCAGGCCCCCCGCGGCCTTGACCGACAACTGCCGATAGCCCGGTCCCTGCGAGAGGCTGGAGCCGAGTTCGACCTGCGGCAGTCGATAGTCGAGGCTGGCGCTCTTCGAGGTCTGCCGGCTGTCGCGGTCATGGGAGGCCGACAGCGATTAGGAGGCCTCGCCACGCTTGCCCAGCATGCCGGAAACCCCGCTGGTGAGCTGGGTTCCGCTGTTGCTGTCGCGGGTCAGGTAGCTGCTCAGGGTCGGCGACCCGCGTCCCGCGCCGCCCAGCGGAATGGACAGGTTCAGGCTGAACAGCGTGCTGGTCTCGCCGCGCCTGTCACCGCTGGAAAAGCCTTCGTAGTGGCTGCGCAGGCGTTGCGCGGAAATGGAGTAACTGACGTCGCGCCACTGGTTGCTGTAGCCGACGGAGAAGTTGACCGCCCGCCCGCCGCCGCTCCAGTAGCGCTGCGAGGAGCCGTTCAGGTACAGGTTGCCGCCGTTGCCCAGTTGCTGGCTGATGTTGGCGTCGAGACGGTTGCGCAAGCGCGAGAACGACTCCAGCGGCTCGCCTCGCTCTACCCGGTCCTGCATGAAGGCCGCGTCGCGCAGGCCGAGATAGCCACCGGTGGAGTAACGATAGGCGAGCAGCGAAAAGTTGGTGCCGGTGTTCGGCAGGTTCTTGCTGTAGGCGAGACGGTAGCTGGAGCCGCTAAGGCGGTCGTCGCCGGGAACCTCGGTACGCGCCAGCGTCACGTCACCGGAGAATCCGCCCACCGGCGTGTTCAGCGCCGCGCCCATCAACCCGGACATGTAGCTGCCGGTGAAGGCCCCGCCCGCGTATGCGGTGACGTCGTTGCCCAGGCCGCGCTGGTAGACGCCCTGCAGCATGTTCGGCCGACGCTCCAGGCTGGGATCGTTGAGCCGCCCGGCCGTCAGGCTGTAGCGCGTGGTCCCGGGGCGCAGCAGTTGTACGGTGGTGGCGAACGGCACGATGAAACTGCGGACTTCCCCGCTGGCTTCGGTCACCCGCACTTCCAGGTCCCCGCCATAGCTGGCGGTCTGCAGTTCGTCGAGAGCGAACGCCCCGGGTGCCACCGTGGTTTCGTAGATGAGGTAGCCGCGCTGGTAGACCGATACCCGCGCATTGGTACTGGCGGTCCCACGGACCACCGGAGCGTAGTAGCGCAGCGAATCCGGCAGCATCCGGTCATCGCTGGATAGCTGCACTCCACGGAAGGACACCGCATCGAAGAACTCGCTGCTGGTGGAGTTTTCTCCCAGCAATAACTGCGCACGCCAGGCCGGCAGGTCGGTCTGCACATAGGTTGCGCTACGCTGGTAATGGCTGCCCATGCGGCGCGACCAGGTGGCCGTGCCGTTGTGGCGCAGGCGCGCCCGCCCGAAATTGAAGCCGGCGTTCATCCCGGCATAGCCGCTGGTGGCGCTCCTGCCGTGGTTTTCCCTGACGTGGAGATTGCTGTTGTAGTTGAGCAAGGCGGCGGAAATGCCGCTGTCCCAGCTCGCCGGATCGACATAGGTCTTCGAAGAATCCAGGCTCAGGTAATAGCTGGGCACCGAGACATAGACCGACTGCTCGGCGATATCGAGCTTGACCCGGGCCCCCGGCACATAGCGCTCGAGCGGGTCGCAGTGCAAACCTTCGGGCAGAGGATCGCGAGCCGAGGAACGGTCCTGGCCACGCGCGCTCTTCTCCAGGTCGATGCCCGCCCGCTCCAGCAGGCCCCGGTCGTAGCAGAAGACCGCGCTTTCCCGCCCCGGCTGGCGGCGCAGCTCGACTTCCTCGACGCCACGCCATCGGCTGTTGAGCAGCAGGTCGAGGCGATAGCGGCCTGGCTCGATGACGTCGCCGCGCTCGAAACGCGACGTATCGATCGAGCGTCCGCCCGGCCCCAGGGCCAGCATCTGCGCGTCGAAGACGATCCGCCGCGACGGTGCGTCCAACCCACCGGCCGGTGACGCAACGGCCGCCGCGGGCGCCTGCGGCTGTTTCGCCGGTGCTCCCGTCCTGGCCTCCTTCGCCTTCGCCCCGGCTACGCCGGCGGCGCCGACGGAGGACCAGGACTGGCAGGAGGACAGCGAAGGAAACAGTGCCAGCAGACAGGCGAATCGCAGGGAACGAACGGCGATCCCTCCCTGCATCGCCATTCGCAACAGGGCGACCTGCCCACCGTAAGCGGGAGCGGACAGGCACCTATGAAGAGAAACTTTGGGCATATGTAATCCCTGCAGCGATTTTAAAATCGCCACTCATATGTCGGGCCGTAAGTAGAAAGCGGGGAAACGGAGGGGTTATTTGCCGAGTGCCCTATCGAGGGTATTGCGGCCACCGTAATCGTTGATGACTTCGTATCTGACGGAAGCGGCTTCCAGGTTCTTCGGATTTCCCTGCCAGTCGAACTCCTTCGTCGAGAATGGCGCGACCATTCCCTTTCCCACGGACATGACACGGCCATCGACAATCAATTCGACGCTGGCGAACGAAACGTAGTAAGGCGTCGGATTATTTACCTGTACTACGGTCTTTTTTCCTGCTCCCCCTGACTCCAGAAACTTCCATTGAAGTTTCCCGGCAGCCGAATCGACACTCTTCAACTGGCTGGGTCGAAAGAAGAGTTTGAAGCGCGAACGAAAGGAAAACTGCAATGCATTGTTTTCGTCTTCGTCCCTGGGCGGAACTTCCAGGATATTCAGCCAGAACAGCGATTCGCGATCCGTCGGCAACGGGGCCTTCAGGTAGGCGATGCGCAATACGGCGCCGCCATTGGGGTCCACTCGCGTCACGGCCGGCGTGACACTGAAGGGAACCTGCAGTTCCTCGGGGGGAACGTCCTGCCGGCCATCGTCGATCCAGGCTTGCGCCAGCACGGGAGTGCCGGAGGTATTGCTGACCCGCAAGGTGACCTCGCGCTCGCTGGCCGGAAAGACGACGCGAGTGCCCTGTGCGATCAGCCCGGCATGAGCCGTTCCGGCGCACAGGGCGATGGCCACGGCGCTTGCCGCCACGAAAGAATGAAAACGATGCATTAGCGGCGCCATGGCCTCACCTCTTCGTCCGTCGACCGCCGCTTACTCGTACGCCAGGAGGTAGCGGATATGGGACAGGCCGGTACCCGCGGTCACGGTCTTCTCGGTGGACACATAGGAGGCCTTGTACTTCAGGGTCGCCGTGTTCTTGTCGATGGTTGCCTTCTGCGGGGCGGCCTCGACCAAGCCCAGCGGGATCTTCGTGGTGTTGGCCGCCGAATTGTTGAAGATCTGGATCTGCACGCCCTTGGCTTTCGACGGCCCCATCAGCATCAGGTTGCCGCTGATACGGTCGACGTTGGTGACCGTATCGAAGGCGATGGAAACCTTCTTGTCATTGGTGCAGCCGGCACCGGAGAGGACCAGATCGAACTCCTGGAAAGAGGAGTTGGTTCCGACGGCGGTGAAATGGGTCGGCGCCACGATACCCAGGTCGACGTTGGTGACGTTGCCCGCACCCGGCGCCTGGCCGTTGATATCGCACGCGACGTCGGTGATGTTGCCCGAGAAGTTGACGATCCCATCGACCGCATGGGCCACGGGGGACATCAGCGCGAGAAGGGTGCCCGACGCAACGAGGGGCGCAAGAATTGCACGTTTGAACTTGTTCATCTGATTTCCTTTGGAGTTGTGGAACATCCTGGCTGCTCCCTGGAGAGCCGATGCAGTACGAACCGGCCAAGGTAGCCAAGCCTTTGCGCGCAACCGGGACGGCCGCCTAGAGCGCCTCCGACCATTACGCGACAGCCGAAGATTGCGCCCTGATAAACGCAGACCCAAATACTAGAAAGAAAGACAGGATTTAAAAATAATAATCATACGAAAACATATGTAGTCCATTTCCGATAACAGCCAATAGGCACATAAGAATAAATTCAGAAAATACTTATAGAAGAACAGGAACCCATTAACTAAAAAACCAAAAAAGAAGAAACGAAAACTCATCTAAGACTTCATCTTCGATAACTTTCCCTTCGCCGCTCCGTACTATTTCCGTGGCATATCGACCTATCAACCATCCGGTCGATATCGGGATACTCGAAGACAGGCCAGCATGGGTTTCCCACGACGAGGAGAACCCTATGTCCGCCCACTCGCATTCCGGATGGATCACCGTCGGCGCCCTGGCCGACGGCTTCGCCCCGGACAACCACGTCCTTCCCGCCTGCGGCGATCTCGCCGGGCTCGAACGGGTCCTGCACTTCGCCAACGGCTGGGTCATCGAACATGCCTTCGACTCGCAGCGCCTGCGCTGGCGCCTGGCCGACGGCAGTGCCAGCGGCGAGTCGGACTACCGCGCCAGTTCACTGCGGGAAAACCTTTACCTGGTGGATTTCCTCAAGCAGGAAAACGGCCGGCCGGTCTCGGTCAGCCTGGTGCTGGACTTCGACAACCAGGCGTTCACCGCGGTGCTCGGCCATCTGCCCGACCGCGCGGCCTGCGAACAGGGCCTGTTCGCCCGGGCCCTGGCCGGCCGGGAACTGACCGGCGTGGAGGCCGAGTTCCTGCATGGCAGCCTCGACCGCCCGTGGCAGCCCGGCGCCTGCCCGCACGTCCCCAGCGACGAGTTGGTCGGCTTGCGCAACCGCTACGTCTACAGCGCCAGCGAGGCCTACGAACACGTCTACCTCAATCCCGACTTCTACACCTGGCAATGCCTGCGCGGCGCCGAGCGAGGGCTGGCCGATACCGACCGCTGCCACTGCTACCGACTGGCCGAACGCCTGTACCTGTTCGTCTGGCGCGAGAAGATCGTGCCGACCCTCGGCGTGCTGCTGATCGACCTGGAAGCCGGGCGCACCGACGGCAAGATCTTCGGCTACCAGGACGACGACTTCGCCACCCCGGTTAACTTCCCGGTCGGCGCCCTGGCCCAGGTGCTCAACCAGACCCGCCACGACCTGTGAGGACGCCCATGGACACCACCTTCGGCCTCGACCTGGCCCGCGTCGAAGCGCTGTTCAAGCGCGAGCTGCGACGCTTCGACGAACTGCATCCGCGCTCCGCCCAGGCCTACCGGGAAAACCGCCGCCACTGGCTGTACGGCGCACCGTTGCACTGGATGCAACAGTGGCCGGGCAACTGCCCGCTGCTGGTGAAGGAGGCCCAGGGCGCGCGCGTCACCGACATCGACGGCCAGCAGTACGTCGACTTCGCCCTCGGCGATAGCGGCGCCATGTTCGGCCACGCCCAACCGGCGGTGGCCGACGCCATCGCCCGCCAGGCGCGGCGCGGCTCGACCCTGATGCTGCCGACCGAGGACAGCCTGTGGGTCGGCGCCGAACTGGCGCGGCGCTTCGGCCTGCCCTATTGGCAGGTGACCACCTCGGCCACCGACGCCAACCGTTTCGTCCTGCGCCTGTGCCGGATGCTCAGCGGACGTGACAAGGTGGTGGTGTTCAACTGCAACTACCACGGCAGCGTCGACGAATCGCAGGTGGAATTCGACGCCGCCGGGCGCATGGTTCCGCGCGCGGGCGTTCACCCCAATGGCGTACGCCACGACGCCACCACCCGCCTGGTGGAGTTCAACGACCTCGACGCGCTGGAGGCCGCCCTCGCCCATGGCGACGTCGCCGCGGTGCTCACCGAACCCTTCATGACCAACGTCGGCATGGTCCCGCCGGCCGAAGGCTTCCACGCCGGCCTGCGCGAACTGACCCGCCGCCACGACGTGGCGCTGATCATCGACGAGACCCACACCATCTCCTGCGGTCCCGCCGGCTATAGCGGCGCGCATGGCCTCGAGCCGGACTTCTTCGTCCTCGGCAAATGCATCGCCGGCGGCATTCCCAGCGCCGTCTGGGGATGCAGCCAGGCGCAGGCGGAGCGGATCTGGGCGGTACTGCCGCACTTCCGACCGGGGCAGGCGATCAACCATTTCGGCTTTGGCGGCACCCTGGCCGGCAACGCGCTGCAACTGGCGGCGATGCGCGCGACCTTCGCCGAAGTGATGACGGAGGACGCCTATCGGCACATGTTCCAGCTCGCCGCGCAGCTCGAGGCGGGCGTCCGCGCGACGCTCGAGGAACTGCGCCTGCCCTGGCACGTGACGCGCATCGGCGCGCGCGTCGAGTACCTGTTCATGACCCACGCCCCGCGCAACGGCGGCGAGGCCCACCACGCACGCAACGGCCTGATCGAGGCCTGCCTGCACCTCTACCTGCTCAACCGCGGCGTGCTCTTGACGCCATTCCACAACATGGCGCTGACCTGCCCGGCGACCCGCGCAGAGGACGTCGAACTGCACGACCGCCTGCTCCGCGATTGCCTGGGCGAACTGCTGGAGCGCCCATCGTGAGGCGCTTGGAGAACCGCGTCGCACTGGTCACCGGCGCCGGCCAGGGCATCGGCCGGGCCATCGCCGAATGCTTCGCCGCCGAAGGCGCCAGGGTTCTGCTGGCGACGCGTACCGCCAGCCGCGGCCAGGCCGTCCTGGAGGCGATCCGCCTGGGCGGAGGCACGGCCGAACTGCTGGCCGTCGACCTGAGCGAGCACGACGCCGCGAGACGAGCGGTGAGCGCGACCCTGGAGCGCTTCGGCCAGTTGGACATCCTCCTGCACAACGCCGCTGCCTTTCCCCAGTGCGCCCTCGCGGAACTGGACGAAGGCACCCTGGAACGGACCCTGGCGGTGAACCTGAAAAGCTGCTTCCGGCTGACCCAGGCCGCCCTTCCCGCCCTGCGCCGCAGCGTGGCCGGGCGCGTCCTGGTGACCTCCTCGGTGACCGGCCCGCGCACGGCGATCCCTGGGCTCTCGCACTATGCGGCGAGCAAGGCCGGGGTCAACGGTTTCATCCGCGCCGCCGCGCTGGAGCTGGCCGGCGACGGCATCACCGTCAACGGCGTCGAGCCCGGCCTGGTCGCGACTCCGGCGCTGGGCAGCCTCGGCGACGCCGCCGCGCTGGCCGCGCACATCCCCCTCGGGCGTGTCGGCCAGCCGCTGGACATCGCCCACGCCATGCTCTTCCTCGCCTCCGACGAGGCGAGCTACATCACCGGGCAGACCCTGGTTGTGGATGGCGGCGCGTTGCTGCCGGAAAACGGCGGGCTGGCCTGAAGCCGCTGGCGTTCGCCCTCTCCCTCCAGAGAGAGCGCTTTCCGACGTATCCGGCAAACACTTCCGCCGGCTCCGGTAGGGCGCTCGCCCTGTCCCACGGACAAGGGCCGACCATTTGCCGGGCGATTATCGAAAGCCCCTGCAAAATGGATGAATAAGAATGACTCTCAGCAGGTTAGTATCGGAAATCCCCAACCGAGAGGATTCGCTTCATGTTCCGCTCCACCTCCCATGTCCGTACCGAATCGGCGGCACGCTACGTCAATCGCCTGTGCAAGCACTGGGGCCACAAGTTCGAAGTCGAACTCACACCCGAGCGCGGCTTCATCGACTTCGGCGACTCCAACTGCGAGCTGCTCGCCCACCCCGACCATGTCCTGATGATTCTCAACAGCCCCGACGAGGACAGCCTCGCCCACATGCAGAACGTGGTCGCCGATCACCTGCAACGCATGGCCAACAGCGAAAGCCTGGAGATTGCCTGGCAGCCCGCCGAAAGCTGAACGCGCCGCCACCCGGCCGCCCTTCGCGGCCGGGCGCCGGGCGTCACGCGGGGCCATGGAAAGTGCAATTCATTCCCCGGAAAAGCCATTCAGCTCGCTCCGCCCCCGTCCCATCATCCCCTCCAGGCGCTCTCGCGCAGATAACAACAATGACTGGAGACGATGATGAAACCCGAAGATTTCCGTGCCTCTGCCACCCGTCCGTTCACCGGCGAGGAGTACCTCGCCAGCCTGCGCGACGACCGTGAGATCTACATCTACGGCGACCGCGTCAAGGACGTCACCAGCCACCCCGCCTTCCGCAACGCGGCCGCCTCCATGGCCCGGCTCTACGACGCCCTGCACGATCCGCAGAGCAAGGAAAAGCTCTGCTGGGAGACCGATACCGGCAACGGCGGCTATACCCACAAGTTCTTCCGCTACGCGCGCAGCGCCGACGAACTGCGCCAGCAGCGCGACGCCATCGCCGAGTGGTCGCGGCTGACCTACGGCTGGATGGGCCGCACCCCGGACTACAAGGCCGCCTTCGGCAGCGCCCTCGGCGCCAACCCGGGCTTCTACGGGCGTTTCGAGGACAACGCGAAAACCTGGTACAAGCGCATCCAGGAAGCCTGCCTGTACCTCAACCATGCCATCGTCAACCCGCCGATCGACCGCGACAAGCCGGTGGACCAGGTCAAGGACGTGTTCATCTCGGTGGACGAGGAAATCGACGGCGGCATCGTCGTCAGCGGCGCCAAGGTGGTCGCCACGAATTCCGCGCTGACCCACTACAACTTCGTCGGCCAGGGTTCGGCGCAACTGCTCGGCGACAACACCGACTTCGCCCTGATGTTCATCGCGCCGATGAACACCCCCGGCATGAAGCTGATCTGCCGCCCCTCCTACGAACTGGTGGCGGGTATCGCCGGATCGCCGTTCGACTACCCGCTGTCCAGCCGTTTCGACGAGAACGACGCGATCCTGGTGATGGACAAGGTGTTCATCCCCTGGGAGAACGTACTGATCTACCGCGACTTCGAGCGCTGCAAGCAGTGGTTCCCCCAGGGTGGCTTCGGCCGGCTGTTCCCGATGCAGGGCTGCACCCGTCTGGCGGTCAAGCTCGACTTCATCACCGGCGCCCTCTACAAGGCCCTGCAATGCACCGGCTCCCTGGAGTTCCGCGGCGTGCAGGCGCAGGTCGGCGAAGTGGTGGCCTGGCGCAACCTGTTCTGGTCGCTGACCGACGCCATGTACGGCAACGCCAGCGAATGGCACGGCGGCGCCTTCCTGCCCAGCGCCGAGGCCCTGCAGGCCTACCGCGTGCTGGCGCCGCAGGCCTACCCGGAGATCAAGAAGACCATCGAGCAGGTGGTCGCCAGCGGCCTGATCTACCTGCCCTCCGGCGTTCGCGACCTGCACAATCCGCAACTCGACAAGTACCTCTCCACCTATTGCCGCGGCTCCGGCGGCATGGGCCACCGGGAGCGGATCAAGATCCTCAAGCTGCTCTGGGACGCCATCGGCAGTGAGTTCGGCGGCCGCCACGAGCTGTACGAGATCAACTACGCCGGCAGCCAGGACGAGATCCGCATGCAGGCCCTGCGCCAGGCGATCGGCAGCGGGGCGATGAAGGGCATGCTCGGCATGGTCGAGCAGTGCATGGGCGACTACGACGAGAACGGCTGGACCGTGCCGCACCTGCACAACCCGGACGACATCAACGTGCTCGATCGCATCCGCCAATGACGCCCGCGTCGCCTCCGGAGGTTATCCCCATGTCCCAGCTCGAACCCAGGCAGCAAGCCTTCCGCAACGCCATGGCGCATCTTTCGGCGGCGGTCAACGTGATCACCAGCAACGGCCCGGCCGGACGCTGCGGGATCACCGCCACCGCGGTCTGCTCGGTCACCGACAGCCCGCCGACGCTGATGCTCTGCATCAACCGCAACAGCGAGATGAACACGGTGTTCAAGGCCAACGGTCGACTCTGCGTGAACGTCCTCAGCGGCGAACACGAAGAGGTGGCCCGCCACTTCGCCGGCATGACCGAGGTCCCGATGGAACGCCGCTTCGCCCTCCACGACTGGCGCGAGGGCCTCGCCGGGTTGCCGGTGCTGCACGGCGCCCTGGCCAACCTGCAGGGACGCATCGCCGAGGTCCAGGAGATCGGCACCCACTCGGTGCTGTTGCTGGAACTGGAGGACATCCAGGTCCTCGAACAGGGCGACGGCCTGGTCTACTTCAGCCGCAGCTTCCATCGCCTGCAGCGAGCCTGCCGAGCCGCCTGACCCCTCTCTCCGGAGCCGCCCCACAGGCGGCGTCCGGCCCTCCTCAGCCCTGCACCAGGGCGAAAAGCTGGCTGCGAAAATGGATGTCCAGGCGGGCAAAGGCGCGGTTGCGGTAGGTTTTCACCGTGCTTTCCTTGAGCCCCAGCTCGGCGGCGATACCGGCATGGCTCAACCCGCGCAGCAGGTGCAGGCAGACCGCCAGCTCCTGGGGTGTCAGGTCCGTCGCCCGGTGCAACAGCGCCAGCCGCCACTCGTCGGTCGCGCTGCGTCCCCGGCGCAAGGCCAGGTGCCCCCTCAGCAGTTGCAGCAGGGCCGGCACCCACTGCTCGAAGGCGGCGATCTCGCGCTCGCTGAAATAGCCGTCCTCGCGGTGCCGGTAGAGATTGAACAGCAGCGGCCGGCCTTCCTCGTCCCAATGCAGGCTCGACAGCCGCTCGCTCAGGCCATTGTCCCGATAGATCGCCTCGCGGTAAGCATCGAACTCGATGTCCTCGGCCAGCAGGTGGCCCAGCAGCGGCACCGGGCCGCGGCGCTGGCGCTGCATGCGCAGGAACAGCGGGTCATGGCTGTGGTAGTACCGCGAATAGGCCTGCCAGCAGCGCCACACTAGTTGCGCGTCGCGATGGCGAGTGCCGGCCAGGAGCAGTTCGGGGCGCGGTGCACCGATGCGCAGCACGTTGAAATGACGGGCGGCAACCCAATGGCCAAGGGTTTCCAGCAGAGCGGCGGGGAAGCCTTCGCCACCCAAGGCGCAGGCCAGCTCGACGAAGGGGCGCAGGTCCGCCGACGGCGACCCCGGCGGGGCATTCCAGAAGCTGATCATGGTGGCGGGCACGCATCGTTGTTCTTGTTGTAATGGGTGAGGAAGGGCAGGTCCTGTCCAGGCCTCGACCGACACGTTAGCAACCGCGACGGACGCCGGTAAACCCGCTGTCCACCTCTGGGGGGACAGGCCGGCACTGGAGGAGCGCTAGCCTCGCTGCATGTCTGCCGAAGGAACCCCCGACAATGAGCGCATCGCCTTCCTCCCGCCTGCACCTGCAGGTCACCGATTTCCGCGCTGTTGCGCGCGACGTGGTGCTGGTCGAGCTGGCCGCCATGGACGGCACCGAACTGCCGGCCTTCACCCCCGGCGCGCATCTGGAGCTTCACCTGGGCAACGGCCTGATCCGCCACTACTCCCTGCTCAACGACTGCCGCGAACGCCTGCGCTACCAACTGGCGATAGGCCTTGGCGACGACAGCCGTGGCGGCGCCCGCTTCATCCACCGCCAACTGCGCACGGGCGACCGCCTGCACGCGGCGGCACCGCGCAACCACTTCATGCTGCGCGAAGACGCCGCGCGCTACTGTTTCGTCGCTGGCGGCATCGGCATCACCCCGATTCTCTCGATGGTTCGCTGGTGCCAGGCGCAGGGCAAGGACTGGCGCCTACTGTATGCGGTCCGCGAACGCCAGCGCGCAGCCTTCCTCGCCGAACTGATGACGCTCGGTGGCGAACGGACGCGGCTGCATTGCAGCGACGAAGGCGACCCACTCGACAGTACCGCGCTGATCGCCGGCCTAGGTGCCGACGAAGAACTCTACTGCTGCGGACCCGACGGGTTGATGCAGGCCATCCGCGACGCCGGGAGCGGCTGCGCGGAACGCCTGCACTTCGAACGCTTCGACGCTCCAGTAGCGCCGGCGTCCTCGTCCGGCGGCACCGACGCCTTCCGCCTGGAGTTGCGCCGCAGCGCCCTGAGCCTGCGCGTCGAAAGCCACCAGAGCATCCTCGAAGTCCTCGAGGAACAGGGCCTGGAGCCTCCCTACGCCTGCCGCGCCGGGATATGCAGGACCTGCGAGACACGCGTCTGCGCCGGCGAGCCGGAGCACTTCGACCATGTGCTTTCCGACACCGAGCGGGCCAGCGGGGAAACCTTGCTGATCTGCGTATCACGCTGCCGCGGCAACTACCTGGAACTCGATCTCTGACCCCGAAGAACAACCACGGAGACGCCTCATGAGCCTGCCCAACGCCAATCTCATCGCCAGTTCACGCAAGGCCGCCGCGCAGATGGCCACGCGCGACACGTCGTTCATCTTCAACGAGTGGTACGTCGCCGCCTTCGCCGAGGAGGTCGGCCGCGAACTGCTCGCGCGCACTCTGCTCGGCAAGCGCGTGGTGCTCTATCGCACCCTCTCCGGCCAGGCGGTAGCCCTGGAAGACCGCTGTGCGCATCGCTCCTTCCCGCTATCGCGCAGTCGCCTGGAGGGGGACGGGATCGTCTGCGGCTATCACGGTTTCCGCTACGACAGCCAGGGCGAGTTGATCGAGACACCGTCGCAGAAAGCCTGTCCGCGCGGCGTCGGCATCCGTCACTACCCGCTTCTGGAGCGCGGCCCGCTGGTCTGGATTTGGCTCGGCGACCCGCGACTGGCCGACCCGAAGCGACTGCCGCAGCGGCCCTGGCTGGAGGATCCGGGCTGGGCCTGCTCCAAGGGCTACTTCCTACACCCGGGCAACTACGTGAGCATGCACGAGAACCTGATGGACCTGACCCATCTCACCTACCTCCACGCCAATACCATCGGCACCCCGGATTACGCCGGGGCGCCCTATGAGCTGGACCTGAAGGAAGGCCACTACCGGCTGGTACGGCACGTGCTGCCGACCACCCTGTCGCCGGTCTGGGGCCGCACCACCGGCCTCGACGGCTGTCCCACGGCGGCGCGCATCACCACCTCGGAGTTTCTCTCGCCAGGCCTGCACCAGGTCAGCGCGACCTTCTACGACACAGCCCTGCCCGCCGAGCGGCGACCGGAATTCCACATCCGCACGGCGCACATCCTCACCCCGGAGACCCACGGCAGCATGCACTACTTCATCGTCCACGGACGCGATTTCGCCCAGGACGACGAGACCGTCGGCGCTTTCATGCACGAGCAACTGTTCGCCGCCTTCGTCGAGGACGTGGAAGGCCTCGGCGCGCTGGAAAAGGTACTCGCGGAGGCCGATGAGGATAGCTACGAGATCTCCGTCGCCAGCGACGCGCCGGCGGTGGCCACCCGCACCTACCTCAAGCGCCGCGCCGATGAGGAAGCGCGCCAGCGCGCGGCGCACCGGGTGGCCTGAGCGCCGCCCTCAGCGGCGGTGCGCCGGCGGGATCGAGTAAGTGCCGACCACATGGGCGACCGGTTCCGCGTCGCCTTCGGAGAACAGCGAGACCTCGCCCATCGCCAGGGTCTTGCCGACCTTCATCAGGCGGCACTCGGCGACCACCCGGCGGTCCGCCGCGGGACGCCGCAGGAAGTTGATGGTCAGGCTGGTGGTCACCGCCAGCGGGACGATGCCGATCTCGCCCAGCACCGCCACGTACAGCGCGACATCGGCGATGGCCATCAGGGTCGGCCCGGAGACCGTGCCGCCGGGGCGCAGGTCGCTGGCGTCGACCGCCTGCCAGACCGTGGCGCTACGCTCGCCGACGGCTTCGACCACGACCCGGGTCTGGGGAAATTCGCGCTGGATGAAACGGGCGATCTGCTCTTTCTTGTCGGTCACGGAACGGGTCCTTGGCAGTAGGAGGAGGAAAGGTACGGTAGTCGGGTCTAGCGGCCACGCGCCTCGCTCGGCGTCATCCCGTAGCGCGCCTTGAAGGCCCGGGCGAAATGCGCCTGGCTGGAGAAGCCGTGGCGATAGGCGACCTCGGCGACATCCAGGCGCCGGCCCTGGGGCGAAGCGAGCAACTGGCGGGCCCGCTCCAGGCGCCGCTCCTGCAGGTAGCGCCCGGGCGAGCTGCCTTCCTGGGCGAACAGCCGCGCCAGGTGCCGGCTGGAGACGCCAGTGGCGGCGGCCACCCGCTCGCAGCTCAGGGCGGGTTCGTCGAGGTGCTGCTGGATGTACTGCTTGGCCGCCAGCAGGTAGGACGCGCCCAGGGCGCTGGCACGGTGCTCGCCGGCATGGTCGCTGATGATGCTCGCCAGCAGGTCGTAGGCTTCCTCCTGGTAGCGCTCGGCATCCTCGCCATGGGGGCTGTCGAGGAAATCCCGGGTACGCTCGCCGAGGGTCCGCACCAGCAGGCGCTGCACCGGGCTTTCCGCGCCGATCTTCAGCGGTCCCTTGAAGTCGCGCAGGCAGCGCTCGGCGAAATCGTCCTGGGGAATGTCGAAGATGAACTGCCGCATCGGTCCGGAAAAACCGAACAGGTAGGGCTTGTCGGTCCGGTAGATAACCAGCTCGCCCGGTTGCAGGAGGTTGCAGCCGTTGTCCTGGTAGAAGAACGACTGGCTGCCCTGCACCAGGGAGACGAAGATCGACTCCTTGGGCACTGCGCGGATCATCGAGCGGTCGCGCTCCACCACGTGCTCGTTGCCGCCGATGCGGGCCAGCCGCAGGCGTTCGAGGCAGAGGTTGTCCTGGGTCGCGGCGAAGCCGGCCTGGGAATACGACGAACATTTCAGGCCAACCAGGATGGAAGCGTTGTAGTCCTCCCAGAACGCCAGCCGCTGCTCCAGGGGAATGTCCTGGGTGCTGGCCCGCCGGGTTTCGAGCAAGGCATGTGCGGGCATTTTTATTCTTCTCGTCGAACGCTGCGTGGACCTCCCGGACCTCAGGCAAGGCCTCCGGGGCCAGGCGCCGGGCCGCTCCGCCGACCTGTCGCGGTCGGTCGGCGAGGCGCCTGGCACCCCGTCATTAACATCTGAATCCTTTCCTCCGTCAATCGCCCTCCAGCCGGCTCCGACGCTGGGCAGGCCAGCTTGGCGGCGCGTCGCGGGGCGCGCCAGGCCATGTCCGAAAAGCGCAAGCTTCCTGGCCGCCAGGGTCAAACCCGGAGGCCCGCCCATGGCTAGAGTCGGCTCGACGATAACAACGACAGAGGCCGCCCCATGCCCGAACTCGCCACCCGTGAATTCTGGAAAGACCTGCAACCGATTCCCGACTGCTTCAAGCCGGACGCCAAGCCCGAGGTCTACCTGCGCAACGCGCCGACCGAGGACGAGCGCCTCTACGTGCCCTTCACCGAGACCGTGAAGTCGCGTCCGCTGTGGATCTCGCCAAGCGAAAACCGCTGGTGCGACATCCTGATGGCGACGAGCGCCGGCCTGGTCAACCGCCACTACCACCCGCACGAGGTGTTCGCCTACACCATCAGCGGCAAGTGGGGCTACCTGGAGCACGACTGGACCGCCACCGCCGGCGACTTCATCTACGAGACGCCCGGCGAGGGCCACACCCTGGTGGCCTACGAGCACGAGCAGCCGATGCGTGCATTCTTCATCGTCAAGGGACCGCTGGTCTGGCTCGACGAGAAGGGCAACGCGGACGGCATCTTCGACGTCCACGACTACATCGCGATGTGCCGTGAGCACTACGACAAGATCGGCGTCGGCGCCGCCTACATCGACTCCCTGTTCCGCTGACCCCGGGCGCGCGCCGCCCTGGCGGACGCGCGCCTCCCCGCCGGCCGGCCCGCCCGGCCTGGAGACCGACATGGCGCATAACAACAATTCCGCCAGTTACGAAAACGTCCTGCTCTGCGTGCTGTTCCTGACCTTCGGCTTCGTCTTCTTCGACCGCCTGGCGCTGTCCTTCCTGTTTCCCTTCATGGAACAGGAGCTGCAACTGAGCAACAGCCACCTGGGCATGCTCTCCTCGGTGCTGGCCCTGGCCTGGGCGGTATCCGGCGCGCTGGTCGGCGCCTGGTCCGACCGCCGCGGGCAGCGCAAGCCGCTGCTGATCGTGGCGGTGATCCTGTTCTCGCTGTGCTCGGCGCTGTCCGGGCTGGTCGGCGGCTTCCTCAGCCTGCTGCTGTTCCGCGGCATCATGGGCCTGGCCGAGGGGCCGATCCTGCCGCTCTCGCAATCGCTGATGGTCGAGGCGTCCTCGCCACATCGCCGCGGCCTCAACATGGGTCTGCTACAGGGCTCGGCGGCCGGCCTGCTCGGCGCGGTGATCGGCCCGCCGCTGCTGGTGGCCCTGGCCGAAGCCCTCGGCTGGCGTCACGCCTTCATCGTCTCGTTGCTGCCGGGTCTGCTGATCGCCTGGTTGATCTGGCGCCATGTGCGTCCCGACCCGCCCCGCGCGCAGCGCCCGGCGCCGCGCGCAGAAGAAGCGAAAGGCAAGCGCCTGGCACTGCTGAAGAGCCGCAACATCCTGCTCTGCACCCTGATCAGTTGCGTATTCGTCACCTGGTTCATCGTGCTGATTTCCTTTACCCCGACCTTCCTGGTCAACGCCCGCGGCTTCAGCCCGGCGACCATGGGCAGGCTGATGAGCTGCCTGGGCGTCGCCTGGGTGGTCTGGGGCTTCGCCGTACCGGCGATATCCGATCGCATCGGCCGTCGACCGACCCTGGTGGCGTTCTCCCTGCTCGCCGCGTGTTGCCCGCTGGCGCTGCTCTATGCGCCGAACGCGACCAGCCTCGGCCTGCTGTTGTTGCTGACCTACACCGGGCTCGGCTGCTTCACCCTGTTCATGGCGACCATCCCGGCGGAGACCGTCTCGCGCGGCGTCATCGCCACCGCCCTCGGCCTGATCATGGGCCTCGGCGAACTGGTCGGCGGTTTCCTCGCGCCGACCGTGGCCGGCTTCGCCGCCGACCGCTTCGGCCTGTCCATCGTCATGTGGATGTCCTGCGGCGGCGCCCTGCTCGCCGCGTTCCTCTCGCTGTTCCTGCGCGAAACCGCGCCCGCCGTGCTGGCGCGCCAGCTCAGCGCGCCTACCTCCGTCCTGCAAGGAAACCAACCATGAAAGCACTGCGCTGGCACGCTGCCCGCGACCTCCGCCTGAGCGAACTGGAACGCCAGGCGCCGCGGCCCGGCGAAGTCGAACTGGAAGTCGCCTACTGCGGCATCTGCGGCAGCGACCTGCACGAATACCAGAGCGGCCCGCACTCGATTCCCCAGGCCGAGGCGCACCCGCTGTCCGGTTGCCGCGCGCCGCTGACCCTCGGCCATGAGTTCTGCGGCGTGGTCGCCGCGCTCGGCCCTGGCGTGGAGGGACTGCGCATCGGCGACCGCGTCGCGGTGGAGCCGGAATACCGCTGCGGCGAATGCCGCTACTGCCGGGAAGGCCGCTACAACCTCTGCGAGTCGATGGGCTTCATCGGCCTGATGGGCGACGGCGGCTTCGCCGAGCGCGCGCGAGTGCCGGCCTACATGCTGCACCGTCTGCCGGACGCGGTGGGCTTCCGCCAGGCCGCCGTGCTCGAACCGGCCGCCGTGGCCCTGCACGCGCTGCGCCGCAGCAGCCTGGCGCCGGGCCAGCGCTGCGCGGTGTTCGGGCTCGGCCCGATCGGCCTGCTGCTGGTGATGCTCGCCCGCCTGCGCGGAATCGAGGACATCGTCGCGATCGACGTCAGTCCCGAGCGCCTCGCCCTGGCCGGGGAGTTCGGCGCCAGCCGGGCGCTCGACGCCCGCGACGGCGACACGGCGGCGCGCCTGCGCGAGGGCGGCGCGCTCGACTGCGCCTTCGAGGCCGCCGGCAGCCAGGCCAGCCTCGACGCCGCCCTGGCCAGCCTGCGCAAGGGTGGCGAGCTGGTGCTGGTGAGCCTGATGGGCGAGGTCCGGCTGGACGCCTTCGACCTGGTCAACCGCGAACTGCGCCTGCTCGGCAGCGTCGGCTACCGCGACGCCTACCCGGAGCTGATCGCCCTGCTCGCCGACGGCCGCCTCGACCTGGCCCGCGCAGTGACCCGCAGCGTGCCCCTGGAGCAGGCCGTCGAGCACGGTTTCGAGGCCCTGCTGCGCGACAAGTCGCAGGTCAAGGTGCTGGTCAATCCCAACCCGGCCCTGGCCGACGCCTGAAGGAACGATCGCCGATGGTTTTCCAACACGATATCTACGCCGGCCAGCAGGTGCTGGTCACTGGCGGCAGCTCCGGCATCGGCGCGGCCATCGCCATGCAGTTCGCCGAACTCGGCGCCGAAGTCGTCGCCCTCGGCCTGGACGCCGACGGCGTGCACGCACCGCGTCATCCGCGGATTCGCCGGGAAGAACTGGACATCACCGACAGCCAGCGCCTGCAACGGCTGTTCGAAGCGCTGCCGCGCCTGGATGTGCTGGTGAACAACGCCGGCATCAGCCGCGACCGCGAGGAATACGACCTGGCTACCTTCGAACGGGTGCTGCGCCTCAACCTGAGCGCCGCCATGCTCGCCAGCCAACTGGCCCGGCCGCTGCTGGCGCAGCGCGGCGGCAGCATCCTCAACATCGCCTCGATGTACAGCACCTTCGGTTCCGCCGACCGCCCGGCCTACAGCGCCAGCAAGGGCGCCATCGTCCAGCTCACCCGTTCCCTGGCCTGCGAGTATGCCGCCGAGCGCATCCGGGTCAACGCCATCGCCCCCGGCTGGATCGACACGCCGCTGGGCGCCGGGCTCAAGGCCGACGTCGAGGCCACCCGCCGGATCATGCAGCGCACGCCGCTGGCGCGCTGGGGCGAGGCGCCCGAGGTGGCCAGCGCCGCGGCCTTCCTCTGCGGTCCCGGCGCCAGCTTCGTCACCGGCGCCGTGCTGGCGGTGGACGGCGGCTATCTCTGCGCCTGAGCCGCCTTCGCTCCGGATGCACCTGTCCGCTTGGGGCGGACAGCGATTCGCACGACAGAACAACAACAAGACGAGTGCCTTGCCATGAAAACCCTCCGCACCTTGCCGGCGCTGCTCTGCGCCGGTTTCCTCGGTCTCTCCGCGCAGGCCGCCGAAGACAGCCGCAGCGGCCCGCTGGCCGGGTTCGGCGAACGACTCCAGCGCCACGGCGTGAAGACCCACGCGCAGTTCTGGAGCCTGTCGCTGAAGAACCTCGACACCGGCCCGCGCCAGCACAGCTTCGGCAACAGCGGCGACCTGTTCCTCGGCGCCGACCTCGACCTCGCCACCCTCGCCGGCCTGGACGGCGCCTCGCTGCACATCGAGGAAACCCTGTTCATCCTCGACCGCGGCACCGGTCAGCCCACCGGGCCGAGCTGGCAGGGCGCGGTGGGCAGCTACTTCGGCGGCGCGCCGCTGCACAACGACATCGGCGCCAACCAGCTGAGCCTGCTCACCTGGCAGCAGCAGTGGCTGGGCGGACGCCTCGACAGCCATCTCGGACGGACCAATGCGCGGCGCTATTTCCTGATCTACAACTGCGAGACCGTGGTCACCTGCAACGACCCGATCATCGACGCCTCCACCGGCATCCTGCCGCCGCCCTACGGCGCCTGGGGCGGCTACCTGAAGTACCGGGCGACCCCGACCCTGTACCTGCACGCCGGGGCCTTCGAGTCCAACCCGGTGGATTACCTGAAGAAGCGCCATGGCCTCGATTTCGGCACCGACGACGCCAGCGGCACCAGCCTGCTGCTGGGGATCGGCGAAAAGCGCGAGGAAAGCCTCGATCCCTACCGCTCGCACTATGAACTCAACGCCTACCTGAACACCGCCAACCAGGTCGACCCGCTCACCGGCGCCAGCGACCACGGCAGCGCCGGCGGCTTCTTCAAGTTCCAGCAGCTGTTCTGGCGCGCCGACGGCGGCCGCCTCGATTCGCCGAGGGCGCTGGGGCTGTTCGGCTCGCTGTCGGTATCGGCCGACGACAAGCAGCCGTTCCGTCATTTCGCCGAGCTGGGCCTGACCTACCATGCGCCCTTCGACCGCACGCGGGACAAGCTCAACCTCAAGGCCAGCTACCTGCGCCTGAACGATCACCAGCTGGAGTTCCAGCGCCAGGCGCGGATCGCCGCTGGCGGCGATGCGAAACTCGGCCAGCGCGACGTGTACGCCCTGGAAACCAATGCGCACATCGCACTGACCCCGCACATCGCGCTGGAGCCGTCGGTGCAGTACATCTTCAACCCGGACAACTACTACAACCCCGGCGCTCGCGAACTGAGCGGAGACGGTTTCGTCGTCGGCCTGCAACTGATGGTCGACATGGGCTCGCTGCTGGGGCTTTAGCGCGCCGCCTGGCAGCCTCGGTCAACCCCGCCGGCAGGCTGGGACAAGCGGCCGGGCGCGCTTCCCCGTCCAATGGAGTAGCGTCGCGCCCATGGGCGCGGGGCGAAAAAGAACGCCGGGCGAGGCCCGGCAGCACACCCAGAAAGGTGCCGACATGACTTCCACTGCCCGCCGTTCGTTCGACTACATCGTGGTCGGCGCCGGCTCCGCCGGTTGCGTCCTGGCCAACCGTCTTTCCGCCGATCCCGCCGTCTCGGTCTGCCTGGTCGAGGCCGGCCCCAGCGACCGCACGCCGCTCCCCGCCGCCTACATCCGCACGCCGGCCGGGATCATCCGCCTGATCGCCAACCCGAAGTGGAACTGGATGCATCGCTTCGCCGCCCAGCCCGGCACCGCCAACCAGCCGATCGCCTGCCCGCGCGGCAAGGTCTGGGGCGGCTCCAGCGCGATCAACGGGATGATCTACATCCGCGGCGACCGCCACGACTACGACCGCTGGGCATCCCTCGGCAACCGTGGCTGGAGCTACGACGAGCTGCTGCCGTACTTTCGCCGCTCGGAACATTTCGAGCCGGGCGAATCGCCCTGGCACGGGCGCGGCGGCGAATTGAACGTCGCCGCGCAGCGCAGCCCGGGCCCGATCAACCAGGTGTTCTTCCAGGCCGCCGAGGAAATGGGCTGGCCGTACAACGCCGACTTCAACGGCGAGCGCCAGGAAGGCATCGGCCCGTTCCACGTCACCCAGGTCAACGGCGAACGCTGTAGCGCGGCGCGCGCCTTCCTGCACCCGGCCCTGGCGCGGCCCAACCTCACCGTGCTCAGCTCGGCGCTGACCCTGCGCGTGCTGCTGGAAGGTACCCGCGCCACCGGCGTGGAGATCAGCCAGGCTGGCGAGGTCGTGCAATTGCAGGCACGCCGCGAAGTGATCCTCAGCGCCGGCTCGATCAACTCGCCGCAGCTCCTGTTGCTCTCCGGCATCGGCCCGGCGGCGGAACTGGCGCGCCACGGCATCGTCCAGCGCCATGAGTTGCCTGGGGTCGGCGAGAACCTGCAGGACCACCAGGACATCGTGCTGATGTACCGCACCGAGGCCAAGCTCGGCTACGGCCTGGGCTTCTCGCCGAAGGGCTGGCTGCCGCTGCTGCGCTCGCCCTGGCAGTACCTGTTCGGCCGGCGCGGGGCGCTGACCTCGAACACCGTCGAGTCCGGTGGCTTCCTCCGCCTCGACCCGCAGGCAGAGACCCTGGAGCTGGGTCTGATCGTCGCCCCCGCGCTGAAGAACCAGCCGCAGCGCCTGGTCCCCTTCGGCCACGGGGTCAGCCTGCACGTCGCGGTGATGCACCCGCAGAGCCGCGGGCGGGTCCGCCTGAACTCGCCGGACCCGCACGACCGGCCGCTGATCGAAGCCAACTTCCTCAGCCACCCTGCCGACCTCGATACCCTGGTCCAGGGTTTCCAACTGGTCCGCAAACTGGCCGCCAGCCGCAGCTTCGCCCGTCACCTCAAGGGCGAGCTGGTACCGGGCCCGCAGGTTTCCAGCCGCGGCCAGATCGAGGCCTGGATCCGCGCCAACCTGGGCACCGTGTTCCATCCGGTGGGCACCTGCAAGATGGGCCACGACCAGCTCGCGGTGGTCGACGACCAGTTGCGCGTGCACGGCCTGCAAGGCCTGCGGGTGGCCGATGCGTCGATCATGCCGACGCTGATCACCGGCAATACCAACGCCCCGGCGATCATGATCGGCGAGAAGGCCGCCGACCTGATCCTCGGCAAGCCGGCGCCCCATGCGCCGACGGAACAGCGGCGGGATGCGCCGGAGCTGGTAGAGGCCTGAGCCTCCGGCACTCTGCTCAGAACTGCACGCCCCGGGTCAACCCGCCGTCCACCAGCAGGTTGGTTCCGGTGGTGAAGCTGGCCGCCGGGCTGGCCAGGAACAGCACCGCCCGCGCCACCTCGTCGGGTCGCGCCATGCGCCCCATGGGATTGGCGGCGAGACAACGGGCGAAGGTTTCCGGGCTATCCCGTTCGATCGCGCCCCATACGCCATCTTCGAAATAGACGTTGCCCGGCGACACCGTATTGACCCGAATGCCGTCCTCCGCATGGCGGCTGGCAAGCGTCTTCCCGTAGTGGACCAGGGCCGCCTTGAGCACGCCATAGGGCTCGGCGAACATGTCCACCTCGCGGCCGGAAACACTGGAGATCAGCACCACCGAGGCAGCCTCGGAGCGTTTCAACCACGGCAGGGCGGCAGCGACCATGCCCACGCTGCCCAGCAGGTCGGTCTCGAAAGCGCGCCGCCAGGTGTCCAGGTCTCCGCCACCGGCCAGCGCGCTGACGTTGGGCACAACGATGTCGATGCCGCCCAAGTGCAGCGCCGAGCGCGTTACCCAACCGCGCACCTGCTGCGGGTCGGTGATGTCCACAGACATGCCAAAGGCACGCTCGCCGAAGCAATCCGCTGCTTCGGCCACGCCCGCCTCACCACGGGCGCAGAAGGCCACCTCGGCCCCTTCGGCGAGAAAATGTTCGACGATGGCGCGGCCGATACCGCGCGAACCGCCACTAACCAGCACCCTGCGCTGTGCGAGTTGCAGATTCATGTAATCTCTCCATGAGCGGACGCGATGGGCCCGCAAGCCGGGAAGGAACGCCGGGATCCGATCACCGGACGTAAGGACGGGCGAACGGTAGCGAACGACAAGGTATTCTGGAAATCGAAAAATATTCAGCCAACGATTCGCAAAGCGAGAATACCCAGGTGCAATTGTCTCAGCTCCGCGCTTTCTGCGCCGTGGCCCACACCGGCTCGATCAACGCCGCGGCGAAGGCGCTGAACCGTGTCCCGTCGAGTCTCTCCGTACGCATCCGCCAGCTTGAGGAAGACCTCGGCTGCCAGCTGTTCCTGCGCGAGCACCAGCGTCTGCGCCTGTCGCCGGACGGTCGGCGTCTGCTGGAGCATGCCCGGCGAATCCTCGATCTCAGCGACAGTACCCGGGCCATGATGCGCAACGAAGAGAGCGGCGGCCGCCTGGTGGTAGGTGCCCTCGACGTGGTTCTGGTCGCCTTCATGCCATGCCTGATCGGGCGGTTCCGCCAACGCCACCGCGCGATCGAACTGGACATCCGCAGCGAAGCCTCGGAAGCCTTGGTGCAGCAGGTCTCGGATGGAGTGCTAGACCTGGCCCTGAGCGATGGTCCCGTGCGCTCTCAGACCCTGGAAAGTAGCCTGGCCTTCGTCGACGAAATGGTGCTGGTTACCGAGCTGGATCATCCACCGATCACCAGTCCGCGCGACCTGCGTTGCGCCGAACTGTATGGGTTCCGTCACGACTGCTCGTTCCGCTTCCGCATGGATCGCTGGCTGGAGGAAGCCGACTGCCTGCAACAACTGCCAGTGCTGGAAATCGAGTCCTACCACACCATGCTCGCCTGCGTCAGCGCAGGCATGGGTGCCGCCTGGGTGCTGCGCTCCGTGCTTGCGACGCTACCTGGCAACCACCAGGTCCGCGCGCATCCGTTGCGCGACTATGGCACCACCGAGATCCATTTCATCTGGCACAGCGGCCATCTCACGCCCAACGCGCAACGCTTGATGGCTGTACACCAGGACGCGCTCGTCGAGCGCCGCGACTGAGATTTGGCCCGTGCTATCGCCGCCGTAGGTTTCCACCGCCGTCTCCGCCAGCGCGAGGACCTGGCTGGCGCCGGTTTGGATAGGGCCACTTCGCCAGGGCGATGTATCGGGGCTGTACCGTCGGCGGAGGGATTTGTATGCCGGGAGTACGCGGATACAGAACGATACGCAGCCAAGCGAAGGTCACGCCGACGAACTGACGGGCATCTCTCACTCCCGCCGGCCCATCTCGGCTACCGTTAGGAGACAGCCACCTGGCCCAGTCTCGAGGTCGAGCCCATCGTGCTGAAACGCATTCCGGTAACCCAGCTTCGCCTCGGTATGTTCGTCCAGAGCCTTTGCGGCTCGTGGCTGGACCACCCGTTCTGGAAAAGAGGCGGCTTCCTGCTCGACAACCAGTCCGACCTGCAGCGCCTGCGCGAAAGCGCCGTGAAGGAGGTCTGGATCGACGTCGGCAAGGGCCTCGACCTCCCGGAGGAAGCGGCGGTCTCGGCCGCTGCGGTCCTGCCGGTCACCATGCCGGCCGGCCCTTCGCCGGCGCGGGTCGCCCTGGAGGAGGAAATCCGCCACGCCGCCCTGCTCTGCAGCCGTGCCAAGGCCGCCGTGGTCAGCATGTTCCACGACGCGCGCATGGGCCAGGCCATCGACACCGCGCATGCATCGGACCTGGTGGACGAAATCTCCGCCTCGGTGCTGCGCCATCCCAACGCGCTGCTCAGCCTGGTACGGCTGAAGACCTCGGATGAATACACCTACATGCATTCGGTGGCGGTCTGTGCGCTGATGATCGCCCTCGCCCGCCAGCTCGAACTGCCCGACCCGCTGGTACGCGAGGCGGGGCTGGCCGGACTGCTGCACGACATCGGCAAGATGGCGGTGCCCGATCCGATCCTGAACAAGCCCGGCAAGCTCACCGACCAGGAGTTCGGCCTGGTTCGCCGGCATCCGCAGAACGGCGCGCGGATGCTGCTCGATTGCCGCCAGGTCAGCGCCCTGGTGGTGGATGTCTGCCTGCACCACCACGAGCGCATCGACGGCACCGGCTACCCCTTCGGCCTGGCGCAGGAGCAGATCAGCCTGCTGGCGCGAATGGGCGCGGTGTGCGACGTCTACGACGCGATCACCTCCGACCGTCCCTACAAGAAGGGCTGGAACGCCGCCGAGGCGATCCGACGCATGGCCGAATGGAACGGGCACTTCGACCCGCAGGTGTTCCGCGCCTTCGTCAAGGCGGTGGGCATCTACCCGGTCGGCGCGCTGGTCAGGCTGGAAAGCGGGCGCCTCGGCGTGGTCCTCGAACAACACGGCCGCTCGCTGCTGACGCCACGGGTCAAGGTATTCTTCTCGGCCCGCTCGAAGGTGCCGATCCCGCAGCAGGTGGTAGACCTGGGTAGGGCCGGACAGACCGACCGAATCGTCGGCTTCGAGCCGGCGGAAGCCTGGAACTTCCGCAATCTCGACGAGATGTGGACGGGACTGGCCAAGTCCACGGGCTCTTATTTCGACGCGGGAACCGGAAATCCGTAGACGCCTTCCGCCGGCAAGCCGAGCACCGCTCCCGTAGGGCGCATAACGCGAAGCGTTATCCGCCGTTTCGCCGCAATCTCCGCCTGCTCCGCGTTGCTTTAAGCGCACCATCGTCGATACTGCTGGCAATCCGCCGACAGTTTTCAAGAGGCCATATGAGTCCGCTCCTGGAGACAATCGAAGAGCACAGCAGAAATGGCTGTGCTCCATCCAAAGCGTTGATTGCCCTGTGGTCCGCAGGCGCCGACCTGAGGGTTTCCCCGAGGAAGGCTGGCCGCCTATGCGAACTTGCCGTCGTTGCCGCAGCAGGGAAAGCAGGCATGCTCGAGAGCGAGATCGTTGCGGCACGCCGGGCCTATGCCGCCAGCCTGGGAGTGACGCTTAGCGGAGCGATCAGCAACGCCGACGAGCCGGTCCATATCCGCCACGCCGTCAGCAATTCCAATCACAACCCCAACGCCTCAAACCGTATCAACCTTGGGAGGGCCCGAGCGTATAAAAAAAGGCGCGAGGAAGGTGATTACTTCTTCATCGACACTTGAATCGCCTGCATAACCGTTATCTCCCCCGCGCCTCAACGGCAGCCATCTCCAGCAACCACCCCCGGAACGCCAGCATCGCGCTGGTCTCCCCCCGCGACTGCAAGCGCGTCAGCCAGTAGCTGCCGGTACTCACTTCGGTGGCGAACGGACGCCGGATGCTCTCGCTGGCCAGTTGCCGGGCAAACATCGCCGCCGGCGCCAGGGCCACGCCGACACCCTGGCGGGCCGCCTCGAGCATGGCCAGCGAGGTGTCGAAGACGATGCTCCGGGTCAGTGGCGCGTGCGCCGGCAGTCCGGCCGCCTGGAACCACAGCGGCCACTCGTCGGCGCGGTAGGAGCGCAGCAGGGTGTGCTGCAGCAGGTCGGCGGGACTGTGCAACTGGGCGGCGACCTCCGGGCAGCAGAGCACCGTCAGCGGCGCCTCGAACAACGCCAGCGCCTCGGTGCCGTGCCAGGCGCCGCCGCCGAAGCGGATCGCGTAGTCGAGCCCCTCGGCGGCGATGTCGACGCGGTTGTTGTGGGTGGACAGGCGCAGATCGATGAAGGGATGGCGCGCCTGGAAGTCCTCCAGCCGCGGCAGCAGCCAACCGACCGTGAAGGTTCCGACCGCGCCGACGGTGAGCACGTCCCGGTAGTGGCCACCCTCGAAACGTTCCAGCAGGCCGGCGATGCGGTCGAAGGAGTCACACAGCACCGGCAGCAGGCTCTCGCCCTCGTGGGTCAGCATGAGGCCGCGCGGCAGACGCTTGAACAGGGCCACGCCGAGACGCTCCTCGAGGCTCTTCACCTGGTGGCTGACCGCCGCCTGGGTCACGCACAGCTCGATGGCCGCGCGGGTGAAGCTCAGGTGCCGGGCCGAAGCTTCGAAGGCGCGCAGGGCGTTCAGCGGCAAATGGGGTCGAACCAATCTCTGCTCCAAATTTTTCTAATGGCTGCCGCGAGTATTCGTCGTTTGCCGCAAATCCTGCGCAAGCCTAGATTTTCCCCGCCCGCCGATCAAGGAGCGCTCCCGGGGCGGTTTCTCATGCAGCCAACGACAAAGGACGCCAATCCTCATGCGCGATACCAGATTCCCCTGCCTGTGCGGCATCGCCGCTTCCACACTGCTGTTCGCCACCACCCCGGCCATTGCCGGCGAGGCCCCGGCGGATCGCCTGAAGGCACTGGTCGACGCCGCCGTACAACCGGTGATGAAGGCCAATGACATTCCGGGCCTGGCCGTAGCCATCAGCCTGAAAGGAGAACCGCATTACTTCAGCTATGGGCTGGCCTCGAAAGAGGACGGCCGCCGGGTGACGCCGGAGACCCTGTTCGAGATCGGCTCGGTGAGCAAGACCTTCACCGCCACCCTCGCCGGCTATGCCCTGGCCCAGGACAAGATGCGTCTCGACGACCGCGCCAGCCAGCACTGGCCGGCACTGCAGGGCAGCCGCTTCGACGGCATCAGCCTGCTCGACCTCGCGACCTATACCGCCGGCGGCTTGCCGCTGCAGTTCCCCGACTCGGTGCAGAAGGACCAGGCACAGATCCGCGACTACTACCGCCAGTGGCAGCCGACCTACGCGCCGGGCAGCCAGCGCCGCTATTCCAACCCGAGCATCGGCCTGTTCGGCTATCTCGCCGCGCGCAGCCTGGGCCAGCCGTTCGAACGGCTCATGGAGCAGCAAGTGTTCCCGGCACTGGGCCTCGAACAGACCCACCTCGACGTGCCCGAGGCGGCGCTGGCGCAGTACGCCCAGGGCTACGGCAAGGACGACCGCCCGCTACGGGTCGGTCCCGGCCCGCTGGATGCCGAAGGCTACGGGGTGAAGACCAGCGCGGCCGACCTGCTGCGCTTCGTCGATGCCAACCTGCATCCGGAGCGCCTGGACAGGCCCTGGGCGCAGGCGCTCGATGCCACCCATCGCGGTTACTACAAGGTCGGCGACATGACCCAGGGCCTGGGCTGGGAAGCCTACGACTGGCCGATCTCCCTGAAGCGCCTGCAGGCCGGCAACTCGACGCCGATGGCGCTGCAACCGCACAGGATCGCCAGGCTGCCCGCGCCACAGGCGCTGGAGGGCCAGCGCCTGCTGAACAAGACCGGCTCCACCAACGGCTTCGGCGCCTACGTGGCGTTCGTCCCGGGCCGCGACCTGGGCCTGGTGATCCTGGCCAACCGCAACTATCCCAATGCCGAGCGGGTGAAGATCGCCTACGCCATCCTCAGCGGCCTGGAGCAGCAGGGCAAGGTGCCGCTGAAGCGCTGAAGCGCGCTCGCGAGGGCGACGGAGCGTAGCGGCGCGGGACGCCGGTCCTGGCTATGATGGTGCCATGAGCGCTTCCCCGCCCCTCCGCCAGCCCTGCCCGCCCGGCGCCTGCGTCTGCGAACGCGAGCGCCTGGAGGCGCCCGGCGCGGACCGTCGCATCCTCCTCCTGACCCGCCAGGAAGAGCAGCGCCTGGCCGCTCGCCTGGAAGCCCTGCGCAGCCTGGAAGACCTGGAACACCTGCTGCGGCGCATGGAGGAACAACTGGGCATCCGCCTGCGGATCGCCCCGGCCTTCGGCGAGGTGCGCAGCATGCGCGGCATCCGCATGCGCTTCGAGGAGCAGCCGGGGCTCTGCCGCAAGACCCGCCAGGCGATTCCCGCCGCCATCCGCCGCGGCCTGGAGAAGCGCCCGGAAGTCGCCTACGCCCTCCTCAACGCCCACGACCTGCTGCGCGACGCCTGAAGGCACTGAACGACAGGAAGAGGATGTCGCTCAAGACCTGGGCGGGCTTCAGGAGTATCGGCGGATAACGCCCATGGCGTTATTCGCCCTACAGGCCGCAGCGGATGCAGGCGAGCCCCGGGTCCGCCTGAATCCTTGGCGGGACTGGCCACCGCGCCGGGGTTCAGCTCGCCGACTCCGCCTGCACGTCGCCGAACATCGCCTGCAGGCGGAGCAGGCAGGCATCGCACAGGGTGCGCAGTTCGTCGAGGCGGATGCCGGCGAGGATTTCCATGCCGCGCAGCGGATCGGCGCGGCGCAGGGCCTGCTCCAGCTCGCTGGCACGGCCGGCCAGGGCGCTGGCGCCAACGGTGGAAGCGCTGCCCTTGATGGTATGCAGGGTCGCGGCGCTGCCCTGGACATCGCCCTCGCCGAGCTGGCGTTCGAGCTGGGCGAAGAGGTCCTGCATGTCCGGAACGAAGCGCCGCAACACCTGGACGATCAGCTCCAGGCTGCCGCCAAAACGCCCGACGATATCGCCCCGCGCCTCGACCAGTTCGCCCACGTCCGCTGCCGTTGCCGGCGCGCCCCTGGCGCCGCTCCTGCCGAGATGACCGAGCAGGCAAAGCACCAGGCGCTCCTTGTCGATCGGCTTCGCCACATGGTCGTTCATGCCCGCCGCCAGGCAGGCTTCGCGGTCGGCCAGCGAGGCGTTGGCGGTCATGGCCAGGATCGGCAGCCCGGCGAAGCGCCCGTCGGCGCGGATTCTCCGGGTCGCCTCGAGACCATCGATATCCGGCATCTGCATGTCCATCAGCACCGCGTCGAACGGCACGCTCGCCTCCAGCACCTGCTGAACGCCCGCCAGCCCGCCGTCGGCGAGGGCCACCCGGGCGCCCTCGCTGCTCAACAGCTCGGCGGCGACCTGGCGGTTCAGCGCGTTGTCCTCCACTACCAGCAGACGCACGCCCCGCAACCGCTGGGTGCGCTCCACCGGGCGCGGCGGCGGGTTGGCCGGGGCGCCCTGTTCGCCGTGCAACGCATGCAGCACCGAGTCGGCCAGTTGCTTGGGCGTGACCGGCTTGGTGAGAAAATCGACGAAGGGCGGCGCGCTGTGGTCGCGCGCATCGGCCAGCACCTCGCGGCCATAGGCGGTGATCATGATCACCATGGGCGGCGGCAGGTCGCCCTGCAACTGGCGGATCAGTTGCGCCGCGCTGAGGCCGTCGAGATCGGGCATGCGCCAATCCATCAGCACCACGTCGTAGCGACGGCCCTCGGCCATCGCCGCCTGGACCCGCGCCACCGCCTCGCTGCCGCTGCCGACGCAGTCGGCGCGCCAGCCGAGGGCGCCGACCGTGCGTTCGAGCAGCTCGCCGGCCACCAGGTTGTCGTCCGCCACCAGCAGCCGCAGCGGTTCGCCGGCCCCGGGGCAGGCCGCACGCAGCGGTTGGTCGTGGGCGACGTCGAGGTCCAGGTCGAACCAGAACCGGCTACCGCTGCCCGGCGCGCTCTCGACCCGCAATTCACCGCCCATCAGGTCGACCAGGCGTTTGCATATGAACAGGCCGAGGCCGGTGCCGCCGAAGCGTCGCGAGGTGGACGCCTCGGCCTGGGTGAAACCTTCGAAGATGCGCTGCTGCTGTTCCGCGCTGATGCCGATGCCGGTGTCCGCCACCAGCACCCGCAGGCGCACCAGGTGGGCGTCGTGCGCCAGACGCCGCAAGCTCACCAGGACGTGCCCGCGGGCGGTGAACTTCAGTGCGTTGCCGGCCAGGTTGATGAGGATCTGCTGCAGGCGCAGGCGGTCGCCGACCACCGCGCTGGGCAGCTCGGGATCGATGTCGAAGATCACCTCGACGTCCTTGTCGCCCTGGTTGCCGGAGAGCACCACGGCCAGGTCCTGCATCAGCGGCTCCAGCTCGAAGGGGAGCATTTCCAGGACCAGTTTGCCGGCCTCGATCTTCGAGTAGTCGAGGATGTCGTTGAGCAGGCCGAGTAACGAGGTTGCCGCCGAGCTGGCCTTGTCCAGGTAGTCGCGCTGGCGTTCGTTGAGATCGGTCTGCCGGGCCAGTTGCAGCATGCCCAGCACGGCATTCATCGGCGTGCGGATCTCGTGGCTCATGTTCGCCAGGAACGACGACTTCGCCGCGCTGGCGGCGTCCGCCTGCTCCTTGGCCTCGCGCAGGCGCGCCTGCAGTTGCTGGTCGCTGGTGATATCGATATTGATCCCGGTGACCTGCAGCGGGTTGCCGTCGGCGTCGCGCTCGACCTGCGCGCCGGCCTGGATGAAGCGGATGCCGCCGTCGGGCAGCACCACGCGGAAGATCACATCGTAGTTGCCGCGCCCCTCCACCGCCGCGCGCAGGCTGGCCTCGGTGCGCTCGAGGTCTTCCGGATGCAGGCGGCTGCGCCAATGCTCGTAGACCAGGCCGCCGTCGCGCAACGCCAGCGGCTGGCCATACAGCTCGCACATGCGCTCGTTCCACTGCAGGCTGTCGTCGGCCAGGTTCCAGCGCCAGATGCCCAGGCGCGCCACGTCGGCGGCCATTTGCAACTGGTCGCGCGCCGCGGCCATCTCGCGCTCGGCGTTGCGCCATTCGGTGACATCGACGGCGATGCCCAGGTAGCCGTTGATCGCCCCAGCCTCGTCGCGCAGGACGGTAACCGAAAGCGTCACGCTGAGCGGCGAGCCGTCCTTGCGCAGATAGGTCCATTCGCGGGTCTCGGCGCCCTCCTGTTCGGCCCGCGCCACCAGCACGCGGAAACCCTCCTCGCCCAGCTCCTGGCCGCGGGCGAGCAACTCCCGCTCGCTGTGCAGCAGGGTCGGCGAGGCCTTGCCGACCACCTCGTCGGCGCGGTAGCCGAGCATCCGCTCGGCACCGAGATTGAAGCCGCTGATGATGCCGTCGCGGTCGAGGGTGATGATCGACACCTCGGACGCCGCCTGCAGCACGCTGCCGAGCAGTACGTTCAACCGACGCAGTTCGGCGGTACGCTCGGCGATCTGGTGCTCCAGGCCGGTATTGAGTTCGCGGATGCGGGCCTCAGCGGCCTTCTTCGCGGAGATGTCGCGTACGGTCTTCGAGGCGCCGACCACGCCGCCGTCCGGACCGAGGATCGGCGAGACGGTCACCGCCACGTCGAGCAGGTGGCCATCCTGGTGCCGGCGCACAGTATCGAAGCTGACCACCTGTTCTTTACGGGCGATGCGGGCGAGGATGTCGAGTTCCTCGTTCTCCTTGGATGGCGGCACCAGCAGGTCCACCACCCGCCGCCCAACCGCCTGCTCCTCGCGGTAGCCGAACAACGCCTCGGCCCCGCGATTCCAGTCGCTGATGACGCCGTCGAGGCCGACGCCGATGATGCCGTCCGCCGAATTGCCGACGATCGCCGCCAGTCGCGCCTGGGTCGCCGCCTCCCGACGCCGGCGCAGGCGGCCGAGGGCGCTGGCGTTGACCAGCGCCGCCAGCAACAGGCTGACCAGGCTGCCGGCCAGGAACAGGATGCGCGGCGAAGGCTGGTGCAGGCGCTGGACGAACAGCGGCAGTGCGCTGAACGCCATCTGCCAGTGCCGACCGTAGATCTCCCGCCGCAGCATGTGGCCGAACAGGCGTTGAGCCGGCGCCGCGGCGCCGTTGACGAAGAAGGGCACGGCAGCGCCGTCGCCGGTGACGTCGCTGAGTTCGAGGTGGATCGCCGCGTTGTCGATGGGCAACCCGGCCAGCACCTCGCCGGTCAGCAGCGGCGCATAGCTCCAGCCGAAGCCTTCGAGTTCGCGCTGGGGCCCCGGCGGTGGAGTGATGCCGCTGCGGTAGATCGGCATCAGGATGAGGAACGATTGCTGGCGCAAGCCGCTGGCCTGGACCAGGGTGATCGGCCCCGTCAGGCGCACCTGCCCGGTCTCCAGGGCGGCGCGGGCGGCCTCCCGGCGATTGGCTTCCGAGGCGATGTCCAGGCCCAACGCCTGGCCGTTGCGCGCCACCGGCTCGATGTACTGGATGACGTAGCGCTCGCCATCGTGCGGAGTCAGTTGCTGGATGCGGAACTCCGGCTGGCCGTCGGCCCGCGCCTGGCGCAGGAACCCGGCCTCGTCGGCGGCCGCCACCCGGCGTATGAAGCCGAAGCCGCGGGCGCCGGGAAACTCGCGGTCGATGTCGCGGGTCAGGCTGTAGCGGCGGAACAGTTCGCGGTCGATGTGCGCCTCGCCCGCCGTCAGCAAGGCACCGCGCACCCCGCGCAAGCCATACTGGTAGAGTTCCACGCGGCGGGTCACCGCCTCGGCCAGCAGTTCCGCCTCGCGTTCCAGCGCCATCCGCGCCTGTTGCTCGTTGACCAGCGCCAACCCCCAGGCGCCCAGCCCGGACAGCAGCAGTCCGAGCGCCAGTGTCGCGCCCGCCCAGCGGCTCAGCCTGAACTTGCTCTGTTGTACGTTCACCCGATATACCGTCCCTGCGCCGGCCCGGCGCGGGGCAATCCCGCACTCCCTGCGCCTTTTCGTCCCAGAAGACTAGATCAAGCGGGCGGATTCCTCCGCCGAATCATCCGACCCCAGGTATGACCGCTCACAACGACGTGCTTTTCAGCGCCTCCGCGTAGCGCAGTGCGGCGAACAGGGCGAGCAGCAGGCCGGCCAGCGCCAGCACGGCGCCGACGTTGCCGATCGAGGCCAGGCCCATGCGTTCGCTGACCACGCTGCCGAGCAGCGCGCCGGCGCCGATGCCGACGTTGTACAGGCCGGAGAACAGCGCCATGGCCACGTCGGTGGCGTCCGAGGCGAGGCGCAGGACGCGGGACTGCTGGGCCAGGCCGAAGCACATGATCGACATGCCCCAGAGCAGGCAGAGCGCCATCAGCCAGGTCGGCTGCGCGGACAGCGGCAACAGCAGCGCCAGGCTGCTGCCCAAGACGAGGATCGCGGCCAGCAGGAAGCCTCGCGGGAAAGCCTCGCTGTAGCGGCTGAAGAGGATCGAACCGAAGATCCCGGCGCCGCCGAACAACAGCAGCAGCAGGGTGGTCGCCTCGCCGCTCATCCGCGCCACCTGCTTGGCGAAGGGCTCGATGTAGCTGTAGGCGGTGAACTGGGCGCTGATCACCACCACGGTCAGCACGTACAGGCAGACCAGCGCCGGGCGTCGGAACAGCATCGGCAGGCTGCGCAGGGAACCGGAGTTCTGGCTTGGCAGCAGCGGCAGGGAGCGCGCCAGGTAGAGCAGGGTCAGCACCGAGAGTCCGGCGATGGCCATGAAGGTGGTACGCCAGCCCAGGGCCTCGCCGACCACCCGCCCCAGCGGGATGCCCAGGACCATCGCCAGGGTGGTGCCGGTGGCCAGCAGCCCTAGCGCCTTGGCCTGCTGTCCCGGCGGCGCCACGCGCACCGCCAGCGAAGCGGTGATAGCCCAGAACACCGCGTGGGCGAAGGCAATGCCGATCCGGCTGAGCATCAGCACCTGGAAGCTCCAGGCCAGCCCGGACAGCACGTGACTGGCGATGAACAGCAGGAATACCCCGACCAGCAGCTTGCGCCGCTCGATATTGCGGGTCAGCAGCATCATCGGCAACGAGGCCAGCGACACCACCCAGGCATAGATGGTCAACATCAGGCCGACCTGCGAGGTGGGCATCTCGAAGCTGTGGCCGATGTCGCTGAGCAGGCCGACCGGGACAAACTCCGTGGTGTTGAAGATGAAGGCGGCCAGGGCCAGGGCGATCACGCTCAGCCAGCTGCCGCTGCGGGTTTCGGAGGTGCTGTCCATGGGGCGTTCGGTTCCGGAGCAGGGGGCGGACGGGCAGGTCCCGCGACCCTCGCCACACACGACGGAAAACGCCCCGGACGCAAGGGTCCGGGGCGGCGATGTGCGTTGGATGGTCGTTATAGGTATTGGAGGGAACTGCCGAATCCCGCGATTCTACGCCGGGACGCCGTGCGCTGCACGCCCGCCCGGCGCTCCGGCGACCGTCCCGGAGCGATGGGACGGCTCCGGCAGCATCAGGCAGGCCATCGTCTCGCCCCAGGGCGCGAGGCCCTGTTCGACGAAGCCGGCGTCCCGATAAAGCTGGCGAGCCACGTCGTTGTCGACGGCGTAGGCGACCATCAGGCGATCGCTGCGCCGCCTCGTCCGGCGCACGCTGGCGATGATCCGTTGCAGGGCGGCGCGGCCATGCCCCTTGCCCTGGTAGCGGCGGTCGATCATCAGACGGTAGAGCCAGTAGTGGCCGTCGTCGGCGTCGGGGCCGTAGAGGGCGAAGCCGACCATGCGCCCGCCGTGGTGGATGCCGACCGCGCGGAACCCCGGCAGGAAGCGGCTCTGGGCCAGCGAATAGAGGTTGGAAGCGACGAAGTGCGCCTGGTGGCGGGCGACCTTCAGGTCAATGCAGGTTTCCCAATCGTCGCGGGTGATGGTTCTGAGTTCGATCATGGATGACAGGCTCTTGGAAAAAGGAGGAAAGAAAGTCGCTAGGTACGCTGCTGGACTGTTCATACGACATGCTTCGTTCCTCCCTTCGACTGGCCGAGCATCCGGCGGAAACGCAACGATATCAGGAGAAGAGTCGATTATCCCAGCCGATGCCGGATCTTTTCGTCCACGGCTAGTGGCAGGATTTCCCCGGTGCCAGGCCGGCGACAGATAAATTCGAGATTTTCCTTGTCAGATCAGTCAGGTTCTCGCTATTACATTTAACCAAGACCCTGGAGCCAAGCCCCAGCGCACGGTTGCCTCGTCGCCCCACTCCGACGGCTGATCGCCCTCTCCCCCGGCACGCAACCTGCCCGGCGCTCCCTTATCCGGATGCCGCGGCTCTTCTACGCCGCCGCATCCCCTGCATGGAATCGCACATGTCTCATCGCCCTGTGATCAACGCCTCGGTCAGTCCGAAAGGCACGCTGGAAACCCTCTCCCAACGCGAAGTGCAACAACTGAGCGAAACCGCCAACGGCAAGACCTACCAACTGTTCCGCCAGTGCGCCCTGGCGATCCTCAATACCGGCGCCCACAGCGACAACGCCAAGACCATCCTCGACGCCTACAAGGACTTCGAGGTGCGTATCCACCAGCAGGACCGCGGCGTGCGCCTGGAGCTGATCAACGCGCCGGCCGACGCCTTCGTCGATGGCGAGATGATCGCCAGCACCCGCGAGATGCTGTTCAGCGCCCTGCGCGACATCGTCTACACCCAGAGCGGGCTGGACAGCCAGCACGTCGACCTGGACAGCTCCCAAGGCCTCACCGACTACGTCTTCCAGCTGCTGCGCAACGCCCGTACGCTGCGCCCCGGCGTCGAGCCGAAGATCGTCGTCTGCTGGGGCGGTCATTCGATCAGCAGCGAGGAATACAAGTACACCAAGAAGGTCGGCCATGAGCTCGGCCTGCGCAGCCTGGACGTCTGCACCGGCTGCGGACCGGGGGTGATGAAGGGACCGATGAAGGGCGCCACCATCAGCCACGCCAAGCAGCGCATCGTCGGCGGTCGCTACCTGGGCCTGACCGAACCGGGAATCATCGCCGCCGAGGCGCCGAACCCGATCGTCAACGAACTGGTGATACTCCCGGACATCGAGAAGCGCCTGGAAGCCTTCGTCCGCGTCGGCCACGGGGTCATCATCTTCCCCGGCGGCGCCGGGACCGCGGAAGAGTTCCTCTACCTGCTGGGCATCCTCATGCACCCGGACAACCAGGACCTGCCCTTCCCGGTCATCCTCACCGGTCCCCGCAGCGCCGAAGCCTACCTGCAGCAGCTCCATGAATTCGTCGGGGCGACCCTCGGCCATGCGGCGCAGCGCCACTACCGGATCGTCATCGACGACCCGGCCGAGGTGGCCAAGCAGATGGCCCAGGGCCTGAAGGAAGTGAAGCAGTTCCGCCGCGAGCGCAACGACGCCTTCCACTTCAACTGGATGCTGAAGATCGATGAAAGCTTCCAGCGCCCGTTCGAGCCGACCCACGAGAACATGGCCAGCCTCCAGCTCAGCCGCAGCCTGCCGCCCCACGAACTGGCGGCCAACCTGCGCCGCGCGTTTTCCGGAATCGTCGCCGGCAACGTCAAGGACAACGGCATCCGCATGATCGAGCAATACGGGCCCTACGAGATCCACGGCGACCCGGCGGTGATGCTGCCGCTGGACCGCCTGCTGCAGGCCTTCGTCAAGCAGCACCGGATGAAGCTGCCCGGCGGCGCGGCCTACGTCCCCTGCTACCGGGTGGTGCAGACCGAGGCGGCCTGAGCGCGCCCGCTCCGGCATCCCTGCGCCGCGCGCGGGGATGCCCATTTATTCCGAGCCGGGCGTACGGCTTCCTGCTACTCTTTTCCGTTCATGCCTCGAATCGCTGGCCCTGACCTCATGTCCCCATCTCCATCGCCAGCCCTCGCCGCACTCCGCGACGCCACCCGTGACCTGCACGCAGAACTGGACCGCCGTTCGCCGTTGGGCGACGACGATCTCGACGACCGCGCCTACCTCGACCATGCCGGACGCATCCTTGGCTGGCTCGAACCCCTGGAGCGCGCGCTGCGCGACAACCGCAGCGGCTGGCCGGCGGCGCTGCGGGCCGAAGCGCGGCTGGTCAAGAGCGCCTGGCTGGAAAGCGACCTGCTGGCCGGCGGCATGAGCCGCGCGCAGGTGGAGGCGCTACCGCGCTGCGCCGACCTGCCGAATGCGACACGGGCCGCGGAGGTCTTCGGGGTGGCCTACGTGATGGAAGGCGCGACGCTGGGCGGCGCGTATCTCTACAAACGACTAGCTCCACGCCTGCCCGGTCTGCCGCTACAGTGGTTGCAGGGCTACGGCCAGGCAACCGGGGTGCGCTGGCAGGAGTTTCTCGAACAGCTCGCCCGGCAGATCGACAGCCCCGAAGCCATCGGCCTTGCGCAGGATGCGGCACAGGCTACATTCCTTTCGTTTCGTCGATGGGTTCTCGACGAAGCCTGACTGCCTGGAGACCAGGCTGGACGATAGATGACGAGCATCACCCCGGTTACCCTGGCGAACTGCGAGGACGAACCCATCCACGTGCCTGGCGCGATCCAGCCGCACGGGGCGCTGATCGCCCTGCGCGCGGACGGCATGGTCCTCGCGGCAAGCGAGAACATCCAGGCGCTACTGGGTTTCGTCGCCTCGCCGGGTTCCTACCTGACGCAGGAGCAGGTGGGGCCGGAGGTCCTGCGCATGCTCGAAGAGGGACTGACCGGCAACGGCCCATGGTCGAACAGCGTCGAGACGCGGATCGGCGAACACCTGTTCGACGTGATCGGCCACAGCTACAAGGAAGTGTTCTACCTGGAGTTCGAGATCCGCACCGCGGACACGCTGTCGATCACCTCCTTCACCCTCAACGCCCAGCGCATCATCGCCCAGGTCCAGTTGCACAACGACACCGCCAGCCTGCTCAGCAACGTCACCGACGAACTGCGCCGGATGACCGGCTACGACCGGGTGATGGCCTACCGTTTCCGCCATGACGACTCCGGCGAGGTGGTCGCCGAGAGCCGTCGCGAAGACCTCGAAAGCTACCTGGGGCAACGCTACCCGGCCTCGGACATCCCGGCCCAGGCGCGTCGCCTGTACATCCAGAACCCGATCAGGCTGATCGCCGACGTGGCCTATACGCCGATGCGCGTGTTTCCCGCGCTGAACCCGGAGACCAACGAATCGTTCGATCTCAGCTACAGCGTGCTGCGCAGCGTTTCGCCGATCCACTGCGAATACCTGACCAACATGGGCGTGCGCGCCTCGATGAGCATCTCCATCGTGGTCGGCGGCAAGCTCTGGGGACTGTTCTCCTGCCATCACATGTCGCCCAAGCTGATTCCCTACCCGGTGCGCATGTCGTTCCAGATCTTCTCCCAGGTCTGCAGCGCCATCGTCGAGCGCCTGGAGCAGGGGCGTATCGCCGAACTGCTGCGCGTGTCCACCGAGCGCAGGCTGGCCCTGGCTCGCCGCGCGCGGGACGCAGACGACCTGTTCGGCGCACTGGCCCACCCGGACGATGGCATCGCCGCACTGATTCCCTGCGACGGCGCCCTGGTCATGCTCGGCGGCCGCACCCTGAGCATCCGCGGCGACTTCGAGCGCCAGGCCGGGAATGTCCTGCAACGCCTGCAGCGCGACCCGGAACGGGACATCTACCACACCGACAACTGGCCGCAGCCCAGCGTGGACTCTCCGGACGGCGGCGACTGCTGCGGTGTGCTGGCGATCCGTTTCCACCGCCAGGAATCGGGCTGGATCTTCTGGTTCCGCCACGAGGAAGTGCACCGCATCCGCTGGGGCGGCAAGCCGGAAAAGCTGTTGACCATCGGCCCGTCCGGTCCGCGGCTGACCCCGCGCGGCTCGTTCGAGGCCTGGGAGGAGGTGGTCCGCGGCCACTCCACGCCCTGGAGCGAAACCGACCTGGCGATCGCCGAAAAGCTGCGCCTGGACCTGATGGAACTGTGTCTCAACCATGCGGCCGAGGTCGACCGCATGCGCCAGCGCCTGATCGCGGTGCTCGGCCACGACCTGCGCAACCCGTTGCAGTCGATCTCCATGGCGGCGGCCCTGCTGTCGTCCAGCGACACCCGCACCACCGAACTGCGCCAACACATTTCCGCGTCCAGCAGCCGCATGGAACGGCTGGTCAGCCAGATCCTCGACATGAGCCGCCTGCAATCGGGCATCGGCCTCACCGTGAACCCGGTCGACACCGACGTCTCGCAACTGGTGCGGCAGATCGTCTGCGAAACCGACGTCGCCTATCCCGGCCTGGTGATCGAGATCGCCATCGACCCGCAGGTTCGTGCCGTGGTCGACCCGGACCGCTACGCCCAGGTCGCCGCCAACCTGCTGAGCAACGCCCGTCATCACGGCCTGCCCGGCCGGCCGGTGCTGGTCACCCTGACCCGCCAGGGCGACGAGGTGTGCCTGAGCGTGCTCAACGAAACCAGCGGCCTCTCCGAAGCGCAACTGGCCAACCTGTTCGAACCGTTCAAGCGCGAGTCGGCGGACAACCAGCGCAACCGCAACGGCCTCGGTATCGGCCTGTACATCTCCCAGGCCATCGCCCAGGCCCACCAGGGGCGTATCGACGTGGACTGCCGCGACGACGTCATCACCTTCTGCCTGCGCCTGCCGGTGCGCCAGGCGGAGACCGGCTCCTCGTCCTGACGACGAGGACCGTGCACAATGCAACGCTTGCAGGTATCTTCGGCAGCCATCGCCGTCTGACAGGATCGCCCCGTTCCATGCCCCGCCTCCGCCTCCGGACCGTCCTCGCCTGCCTCGCCGTGTTCTGCGCGACTCCCGCACTGGCCAGGGTCGAAGTGCATTCGCTGCAACACAAGAGCATGGGGCGGGTGCTGACGGTCCGCGTCTCGGAGGAGATCGCGCCGGGCGACTACGAAACGCTGCTCAAGGGTTTGCGCAACAATCCGGGAACCTACTCGCGCAAGCTGCTCCTGCTGAACAGCATCGGCGGCAGCGTGCCGGAGGCGATCCGCATGGGCCGCCTGCTGCGCGAATCCGGCTTCGACGCGCTGGTGCCGTCGAGCAGCGTCTGCCAGGGCACCTGCGTCTACCTGCTGGCAGCCGGCAAGCGCAAGACCGTACGCGGCTACGTCGGCCTGCACCGCCCCTACTACGCCCACGGCGACTCGCTGCACTCGCGCTCGGCCAACGGCATGCGCTACGACTCCGCCGCCTACTTCCGCGAAATGGATATCCCCAGCACCTTGGTACAGGCCATGCAAAGCACCGATCCCAAACGGATGCGCGTGCTTTCGGCGAAGGAACTGGCGCAGTACCGGCTGAACTGAGCCGGCGTCTCTACGGAGCAGTCAAGAAAAGACGCGATGGCGGGTGCCGTCGTACCCCGTTTCCGTGCAAAGACAGGCCGAATCCGCACCGGATCCGAACCGGCCCTACTCTAGAAGAACTCGTCCAATAGCCTGAAGTACGCCAGCCGTTCGCCATCGATATCGCCGCCGTATTCGACGAGGAAGGCCTCGGCCCAGGCCGCGCCGAGTTCGGCCTCGATGTCCCGCGCGGCCAGGGCCAGGTCCTGGTGCCGGTCGGCGACGCCGAGCCTCCCGCAATCGATGAAGCCGCTGAAGCGCCGCCCCTCCGCCAAGAGGTTGGGCAGGCAGGCGTCGCCGTGGGCGACCACCAGGTCTTCGACCGCCGGACGCCGGTCGAGGAGCAGGCGGTACAGCTCCGTGGCGCTGCGACCGCGATGGTCGTCATCGAAGTCCGCCTCGTCCACCAGCCCGGCCTCGACCCGCTGGCGCACGGTGTCCAGGCGCCGTTCCAGGCGATGGTCGAAGGGACAGGCGGCCGGATCGAGATCGTGCAGCCGGCGCAGGGCGGCGGCCACCAGGCGCACCAGGCGCTCGGGCTCCAGCTCGCCGCGCTGCGCCAGCGCGGACAGCGTGTCCCCCGGCACGGCGCTCATCAGCAGCCATTGCCGGCCGTCGCTCTGGGTTTCGTTCAGCACCTGCGGGCAATCGATGCCGGCACCGTGCAGCCAGCGCAGGCGGGCGATTTCGGCGGGCAGCTCGGCATGTGCGGACAGCACTTCCTGCTTGACGAACAGGGTCGGCCGCCGCGCAGCCTCCAGGCGGTGGACCGTGGCCGCGGAACATCCTTCGCCCTGCCCTCGCCAGCGGTAGCCGGCAAGGTAGTCGGCCCAGGTAGCGGGAGCCTGCGGCGGCATGGAGGTGGCTGCATCATGCATGGAGAAACGCTTCCTGTTCGAGTGGGAGCGCGAGTATACCCGCCCACCCGCTCAGCGACGGGACTCCCCGTCGGCCTGTCGCTGGCGGTAAGCGCTGGGGGTGAGCCCCGCGTAACGCACGAAGAAACGACTGAAGTAGGCCGGGTCCTTGAAGCCGAGCTGGTAGCAGATCTCGTTCACCGAGCCGCCGGTGAACAGCAGCAGGCGCTTGGACTCCTGCATAAGCCGTTCGTACACCAGGCGCTTCGACGGCAGGTCGGCGATGCGCCGGCAGACGTCGTTGAGGCGCGCCTCGGTGACGCCGATCCGGCTGGCGTAGAGCGACAGCGGCCAGTGCTCGGCATAGCGCTCCTCGATCAGCGCGTTGAAGCGCTGGAAGATCTGCAGGTCTTCGTGGCGCATCGGCCGCGCAGCCACCGAATTGGCCGAGAGACGCAGCAGGCTGATCATGACCAGGCGGGTCAGCGCCAGCAGCGCCTGCTGGCGGCCGGAGCGGCTGGCCATCGACTCGCTGCGCAACTGCTCGAAGAGCAGCGCCAGGCGCGCCGCCTCCTCGGCCGCGCCGCCCTCCAGGTTGCCCAGCGCCACGCAGGCCGGCGCCACCTGCGGGCCGGGCGCCAGGCCCGGCTCTGCCTCGGTGAGGCTCCACACCAGTTGCTGGCGCACGGTCAGCACATGGCCATCGGCGTCCGCCTCGGTGACGAAGGCGTGCGGCACGGTCGGCGGGGTGAGGAAGAACATCGGCCCCGACTCCAGGTACTGGCGCTCGTCGAGATAGACCCGCACCGCGCCGTTCTTCACGTAGTGCACCTGGAAGAAGCGGTCGTGCCGGTGCGCCGGCATGTTGCGACCGAAGAATCCGGCCAGGTTGCCCAGCGCATCGTAGTGCACCTCGGCGTCGGCATAGCGCTGGTCGTAGACCTGCCCGATGTTGATGTTGGGGATCGGCTGGCGCTCTGGCATGGCGATCTTCTCTTTGTTGTTCTTCCCGGCTGCGCACGCAAGCCGTCGCGGGCATCCGTATACCGCAGACGGCGCCTCTTGCCACCTCCCCGGGACGAATGGCGCAGCAACCGGGGTTGACGATCATTAACATGTTAAATATAACGTTAACACATTAACGAGTTTTCGCCAGGACGGCCCCCTCGCCGTTCGCTTATCGCGCCAGGAGACACCACCACAATGAGCCGCGCACTGAATGACGTCGCCGCCGGCACCCTGTTCGGCGTCGCGCTGAACTACAAGGGCCTGCTCGACAGCCGCCTGCCGGAGTTCCAGCAGCCGCCCTACCAGAAGCCGCCAGTGAAGCCGGTGTTGTTCATCAAGACACCGAATACCCGCAACGAGCACGACGCCCCGGTGCTCTTCCCGCGCGGCGTCGAGCGCCTGCAACCGGGCCCGGCGCTGGGCGTGGTGATCGCTCGCGACGCCAGCCGGGTGAAGGAGGAAGAGGCCATGGCGCATGTCGCCGGCTACGTGATCGTCAACGAGTTCAGCCTGCCGGAAGACAGCTACTACCGCCCGGCGGTGAAAGCCAAGTGCCGCGACGGCTTCTGCCCGTTCGGTCCGCAACTGGTGCCGACGCAGGAGATCGCCGATCCCCATGCGCTGGAGCTGAAGCTGTACGTCAACGGCGAACTGCGCCAGCGCAACAACACCGCCAACCTGGTGCGCGACATCCCGCGGCTGATCGCCGAGATCAGCGAGTTCATGACCCTGCACGCCGGCGACGTGCTGATCACCGGCACCCCCGAAGGGCGCGTCGACGTGCATCCCGGCGACCGCGTCGAGGTCGAGATCGACGGCCTCGGCCGCCTCGCCAACAGCATCGTCGCGGAATGAGGAACCGACCATGAAACACGCACGCATCCGCTACCAGGGCCGGGTTCACCAGGTCACCGTGGAAGACGCCAACGCCGTCCGCCTGGCCGACGGCACCCTGCTCGCCGAGGACCGGGTGGAGTGGCTGCCGCCGGCCACCGGGAGCATGTTCGCCCTCGGCCTGAACTACGCCGACCATGCCGCCGAACTGTCGTTCAAGGCGCCCAGCGAACCGCTGGCGTTCATCAAGTCGCCGGGCACCTACACCGGCCACCGCCAGGTCAGCTGGCGTCCGGACAACGTCGACTACATGCACTACGAGTGCGAACTGGTGGCGGTGATCGGCAAGCCGGCGCGCAACGTCCGCCGCGAGGACGCCCTCGGCTACCTGGCCGGCTACACGGTGTGCAACGACTACGCGATCCGCGACTACCTGGAGAACTACTACCGGCCCAACCTGCGGGTGAAGAACCGCGACGCCACCACCCCGGTGGGGCCGTGGATCGTCGACGCGGCCGAGGTTCCCGAGCCGAACCGGCTGGTCCTGCGCACCTGGGTCAACGGCGAGCTGCGCCAGGAAGGCAGCACCGCGGACATGATCTTCGACATTCCCTACCTGATCGAATACTTCTCCAGCTTCATGACCCTGCAGCCGGGCGACATGATCGCCACCGGCACACCGGAAGGCCTGTCCGACGTGGTCCCCGGCGACGAAGTGGTGGTGGAGGTGGAAGGCGTCGGTCGCCTGGTCAACCGAATCGTCAGCGAGGCCGAATTCTTCCGCGCCCGCGCACAGGAGCACGCAGAATGATCAAACACTGGATCAATGGCCGCGAGGTCGAAAGCAAGGACGTCTTCGAGAACTACAACCCGGCCACCGGCGAGCTGATCGGCGAGGTTGCCAGCGGCGGCGCGGCGGAAATCGACGCGGCGGTGGCGGCGGCCCGGGAAGCCTTCCCGAAATGGGCCAATACCCCGGCCAAGGAGCGCGCGCGCCTGATGCGCCGGCTCGGCGAGCTGATCGACCGGAACGTGCCGCACCTGGCGGAACTTGAGACCCTCGACACCGGCCTGCCGATCCACCAGACGAAGAACGTACTGATCCCGCGCGCCTCGCACAACTTCGAGTTCTTCGCCGAAGTCTGCACGCGGATGAACGGGCACAGCTATCCGGTCGACGACCAGATGCTCAACTACACCCTGTACCAGCCGGTGGGCGTCTGCGGCCTGGTCTCGCCGTGGAACGTACCGTTCATGACCGCCACCTGGAAGACCGCGCCGTGCCTGGCGCTGGGCAACACGGCGGTGCTGAAGATGTCCGAGCTGTCGCCGCTGACCGCCAACGAGCTGGGCCGCCTGGTGCACGAGGCGGGCATTCCGCCGGGGGTGTTCAACGTGGTCCAGGGCTACGGCGCCAGCGCCGGCGACGCGCTGGTTCGCCACCGCGACGTGCGCGCGGTGTCCTTCACCGGCGGCACCGCCACCGGGCGACGGATCATGGAGGCGGCCGGGATCAAGAAATACTCGATGGAACTGGGCGGCAAGTCGCCGGTGCTGGTCTTCGAAGACGCCGACCTCGAGCGGGCGCTGGACGCCGCTCTGTTCACCATCTTCTCGCTGAACGGCGAGCGCTGCACCGCCGGCAGTCGCATCTTCGTCCAGGAAAGCGTCTACCCGCAGTTCGTCGCCGAGTTCGCCGCGCGCGCCAGGCGCCTGATCGTCGGCGATCCGCAGGACCCGAAGACCCAGGTCGGCTCGATGATCACCCAGGCCCACTACGACAAGGTCACCGGCTACATCCGCATCGGCCTCGAGGAAGGCGCCACCCTGGTGGCCGGCGGCCTGGAGCGTCCGGCCGGCCTGCCGGCGCACCTGAGCAAGGGGCAGTTCATCCAGCCCACGGTGTTCGCCGACGTGGACAACCGCATGCGCATCGCCCAGGAGGAGATCTTCGGCCCGGTGGTCTGCCTGATCCCGTTCAAGGACGAAGCCGAGGCGCTGCGCCTGGCCAACGACGTGGAATACGGCCTGGCCTCCTACATCTGGACCCAGGACATCGGCAAGGCCCATCGCCTGGCACGCGGCATCGAGGCCGGGATGGTCTTCATCAACAGCCAGAACGTGCGTGACCTGCGCCAGCCGTTCGGCGGGGTGAAGGCCTCGGGCACCGGACGCGAAGGCGGGGAATACAGCTTCGAGGTATTCGCCGAGATCAAGAACGTGTGTATATCCATGGGCAGCCATCACATCCCCCGCTGGGGCGTGTAGGGCGCGCTCGTGCAGAGCGGCCGCCCGAGGCCGCCAGCAGCGCCGGCGTGCAGACACAATCAGAAGAATCCGGGCCAGCCGCCAACGGCCGCGCCCGCTGCCAGGCCCAACGGGCCACCAGGAGAATCGTCATGGGCAAAGTCGCTCTGGCTGCCAAGATCACCCACGTACCCTCGCTGTACCTGTCCGAGCTGCCCGGCCCGCGCCACGGCTGCCGCCAGCCGGCGATCGACGGGCACCGCGAGATCGGCCGGCGCTGCCGCGAACTGGGGGTCGACACCATCGTGGTGTTCGACACCCACTGGCTGGTCAACGCCGGCTACCACATCAACTGCGCGCCGCACTTCGAGGGGCTCTACACCAGCAACGAGTTGCCGCACTTCATCGCCAACATGGAGTACGGCTTCCCCGGCAACCCGGAGCTGGGCCGCATCCTCGCCGAGGGCTGCAACGCGCTCGGCGTGGAGACCCTGGCCCACGACGCCACCACCCTCGGCCCGGAGTACGGCACCCTGGTACCGATGCGCTACATGAACCAGGACCGCCACTTCAAGGTGGTCTCGGTCTCCGCCCTGTGCACCGTGCATTACCTGAACGACAGCGCGCGCCTGGGCTGGGCCATGCGCAAGGCGGTGGAAGAGCACTACGACGGCACGGTGGCGTTCCTCGCCAGCGGCTCGCTGTCCCACCGCTTCGCCCAGAACGGCCAGGCGCCGGACTTCTCCGACCGCATCTGGAGCCCGTTCCTCGAGGTTCTCGATCATGAAGTCGTGCAGATGTGGCAGGAGGGCCGCTGGGCCGAGTTCTGCGGGATGCTCCCCGAGTACGCCTCCAAGGGCCATGGCGAAGGCTTCATGCACGACACCGCGATGCTCCTCGGCGCCCTCGGCTGGTCGGCCTACGACGGCAAGGCGGAGGTCGTGACGCCCTACTTCGGCTCCTCCGGCACCGGGCAGATCAACGCGGTATTCCCGGTCACCGCCCAGGACGGCTCGGCGATCCCCGCCGCCCAGGCCGGCAACCCGGCCGGCGCCAGTTGCGCCAGCCGCCTCTGAGGACGCCACCATGCCGCACTTCATCGCCGAATACACCGACAACATCGAAGCCGAAGCCGACCTGCCCGGCCTGTTCGAGAAGGTCCACGCCTGCCTCGGCGCCAGCGGCGTTTTCCCGCTCGGCGGCATCCGCAGCCGCGGCGTGCGCCTGGACACCTGGCGCATGGCCGACGGCAGGCACGACTACGCCTTCGTCCACATGACCCTGAAAGTCGGCGCCGGTCGCGACCTGGAGACTCGCCGGCAAGTCGCCGAGGCACTTTTCGAGGTGATCACCGCGCACTTCGCCGAGCTCCAGGCGCGACGCCTGCTGGCGCTGTCCTTCGAACTCACCGAACTGGACGCGGAGCTGAACTACAAGCGCAACAACGTGCATGAATTCCTGAACAACCCGGCGGACTGACCAGCCCGCCATAACGCTGCACTCACCCAGCTCGCCTCCCGGCCACCGACAGGTCGCCGGGACGTCCGGGCGCTCACAAAAAGTACAAGATCATGAGCACAGCCAGCACCCTGAACAGCACCACCCTGCCTCTCAGCGACAGCACCCACGACCGCGTCACCTGGCGGCTGATGCCGCTGCTGCTGGTGTGCTACGTCTTCGCCCATCTGGACCGCATCAACATCGGTTTCGCCAAGTTGCAGATGAGCGCCGACCTGCACTTCAGCGACACCGTCTACGGTCTCGGCGCCGGGCTATTCTTCATCGCCTATGCGCTGTTCGGCCTGCCCAGCAACCTGATGCTGGAACGGATCGGCCCGCGCCGCTGGATCGCCTGCCTGATGCTGGTCTGGGGCTGTCTCTCCACCGCCATGCTGCTGGTGGAGACCGCACGCGGCTTCTACCTGCTGCGCTTTCTCCTGGGGGTCGCCGAGGCCGGCTTCTTCCCCGGAATCCTGGTCTACCTGAACCGTTGGTTCCCGGCGCGCCGACGCGGGCAGATCACCGCTCTGTTCGCCATCGCCGTGCCCATGGCCGGGGTGATCGGCGGACCGCTTTCGGGCTGGATCCTAGAAGGCTTCCATGACGCCCTCGGACTGCGCGGCTGGCAGTGGATGTTCCTGATCGAAGGCCTGCCGGTTGTGTTGCTCGGCGTGGTGGTCTGGTGCTCGCTGCCGGAAAGCTTCGAACGGGTGGCGTGGCTCAGCGACGAGCAGAAGCACCTGCTGCGCGAGGAACTGGCCGGCGAGGAGCAGCGCAAGACCATCACCTCCTTCTCCGGCATCTTCAGCAATCCGCAGGTGTGGCTGCTGGTGGCGATCTATTTCGCGGTGATGCTGGCGGTGAACACCATCGCGTTCTGGATGCCGAGCCTGATCCACGGCGCCGGCATCGCCCAGGACAGCCGCATCGGCATGCTCAGCGCGGTGCCCTATCTCGCCGGCTGCGCCTTCATGATCTTCATCGGCCGTTCCTCCGACCGCCTGCGCGAGCGCCGCTGGCACCTGGGCATTCCGTTGCTGATGGCCGCCGCCGGGCTCAGCCTGGCGGCCCTGGCACCGACCAGCGCCTGGCTGGTGATGGGCGGCCTGGTGATCGCCGGGATGGGCGCCAGCGCCGCCCTGCCGATGTTCTGGCAACTGCCGCCGGCCTTCCTTTCCAGCGCCACCCTGGCCGCCGGAATCGCCCTGATCAGTTCCTTCGGCAGCATCGCCGCCTTCCTCGCGCCCTACCTGATCGGCTGGATGCGCGACACCACCCAGAGCGCCAGCCTGGCCCTGTACCTGCTGGCCATCCTCATCGCCCTCGGCGCCGGCCTGGTCCTGCGGACCCCCGCCGCCGTGGTCAACCCACGCTGAACCGAGAGACCCCGACCATGCTCGATCCCCGTCTGATCCAGGAAGCCGCCAACCGCCTCGACGCCGCCGAACGCTCGCGCCAGCAGGTAAGGCAGTTCTCCCTCGACTACCCGGACATCGCCATCGAGGACGCCTACGCCATCCAGCGCGCCTGGGTCGAGCGCAAGATCGCCGACGGGCGCGTGCTCAAGGGCCACAAGATCGGCCTGACCTCGCGCGCCATGCAGGTCTCGTCGAATATCAGCGAGCCGGACTACGGCGCCTTGCTCGACGACATGTTCTTCGAGGAGGGCAGCGACATCCCCTTCCAGCGCTTCATCGTGCCGCGGGTCGAGGTGGAGCTGGCGTTCATCCTCGGCAAGCCGCTGAAGGGACCGGGCTGCACCCTGTTCGACGTGCTCGAGGCCACCGAGTGGGTGATCCCGGCGCTGGAAATCATCGATGCGCGCATCCAGCAGGTCGACCCGCAAACGAAAGTCACGCGCAAGGTCTTCGACACCATCTCCGACAACGCCGCCAACGCCGGCGTGGTGATGGGCGGCCGGGCCGTACGGCCAGGCGATATCGACCTGCGGCGGGTACCGGCGATCCTCTACCGCAATGGCGTGATCGAGGAGTCTGGCGTCTCCGCCGCGGTGCTCAACCACCCGGCCAAGGGCGTCGCCTGGCTGGCCAACAAGCTGGCGCCCTACGGCGTCTGCCTGGAGGCCGGCCAGGTGATCCTCGGCGGCTCCTTCACCCGCCCGGTGGCGGCCGCGCCGGGGGACACCTTCCACGTCGACTACGACCTGCTCGGCAGCATCTCCTGCCGTTTCGTCTGAGGAGGCATTTCCATGGACCTGCCCGTCAATCGCTTCAAGCAACGCCTGCGCAGCGGCGAGGCGCAGATCGGCCTGTGGCTCGGCCTGGCCGATCCCTACTGCGCGGAGCTGGCCGCCAACGCCGGCTTCGACTGGCTGCTGCTGGACGGCGAGCACGCGCCCAACGACCTGCGCAGCCTGCTCGGCCAGTTGCAGGCGCTGGCGCCCTACCCCGGCCAGCCGGTGATCCGCCCGGTGCAGGGCGACACTGCGCTGATCAAGCAATTGCTCGACATCGGCGCGCAGACCCTGCTGGTACCGATGGTCGACAGCGCCGCCCAGGCCGAAGGGCTGGTGCGCGCCGTGCGCTATCCGCCGGCGGGCGTACGCGGGGTCGGCAGTGCGCTGGCCCGGGCCTCGCGCTGGAACAGCGTGGCGGAGTACCTGAACCACGCCGACGAGCAGATGTGCCTGCTGGTCCAGGTGGAAAACCTGGAGGGCCTGGCCAACCTCGACGCGATCGCCGCCGTCGAGGGCGTCGACGGCGTGTTCATCGGTCCGGCCGACCTCAGCGCAGCCATGGGCCATCGCGGCAATCCAGGCCATCCCGAGGTGCAGGCGGCCATAGAGGACGCCATCCACCGCATCCGCACGGCCGGCAAGGCCGCCGGCATCCTCTCCGCCGACGAGACACTGGCGCGGCGCTACCTGGAGCTGGGCTGCGCGTTCGTCGCGGTGGGCGTGGACACCAGCCTGCTGATGCGTTCGCTGCGCGAGCTGGCGGGGCGCTTCAAGGGCGGCGCGCCGGCGCCGTCCGCCAGTTCCTCGGTCTACGGCTGAGGGGTGCGCCCCGCTCCCGCTGCGGGAGAGGGGCCAGGTCGGCGTTGCGGCAGGTATCGGCGTCGGTCCGGGGGCGTATGCCTAGCGTCGGCGGAACAACGGTCGCGGCTCGATCGCCGAGCGGCCGTAGAGCACGCTCAAGCCCGCCAGCCCCTTGAGCGCATCCTCGACGTTCTTGTCCTCGCGCACCGCGAAGGCATCGAAGCCGCACTGGCGCATATGGCTGAGCTGGTCGCGCAACACGTCGCCCACTGCGCGCAACTCGCCGCTCCACCCCAGGCGCACGCGCAGCAGGTAGGCCAGGCTGTAGCCACGACCGTCGCGGAAGCTGGGGAAGTCGACGGCGATCAGCGGCAGCTCGGCGAAGTGCGGCAGCAAGGCCTCCACCTCATCGTCCGGCGCCAGCCAGGGCGCGGCGGCTCCGGCCTCGCCGCGGCGCTCCAGCCAGGCCGCCAGAGGCAGCAGCAACGGCCCCGGCGGCAGCGCGTCGGGCAACTCGCGCAGGAGTTGCCAGGGATCGTCGCGGCAGACCTCGGCGACGCCATCGCGCAAACGGATCAGGTTGTTCATGCCGGTTCCTCCATCCTGGCGTAGACCCGGGCCTTGAACGGCTCCAGGCCGACCCGGTTGAAGGTGTCGATGAAACGTTCCGGGCCGACCCGCAGGTCGGTGAAGGTTTCGACGATCCGTTCGATCACCGCCGGCACCTCGGCAGCGCTGAACGATGGCCCGATCACCTTGCCCAGCGCGCTGTCCTTGCCCTGGGCGCCGCCGAGGGTGACCTGGTACCACTCGCTGCCGTTCTTGTCGACGCCGAGGATGCCGATGTTGCCGATGTGGTGGTGGCCGCAGGCGTTCATGCAGCCGGAGATGTTCAGGCTAAGCTCGCCGATGTCGTGCAGGTGGTCGAGGTCCTCGAAGCGCTGCTGGATACCCTGGGCGATGGGGATCGACTTGGCGTTGGCCAGCGCGCAGTAGTCGCCGCCGGGACAGGCGATGATGTCGCTGAGCAGGCCTTGGTTAGGCGTGCCGAGGCCGGCTGCGCAGGCCTCGCGCCACAGCGCGTGGAGGTTCTCCAGGCGCACGTCGGGGAGCACCAGGTTCTGTTCGTGGGCCACACGGATCTCGCCGAAACCGTAGCGCTCGGCCCAGTCGGCGACGCGTTCCATCTGCTCCGCGGTGACGTCGCCCGGCGGCGCGCTGGCGCCGGGCTTGGTCGACAGCACCACCGAGGCGTAGCCCGGCACCTTGTGCGCCTGGACGTTGCGCGAGGCCCAGCGGGCGAAGGCCGGATCGGCCGCACGGGCGCTGCCGTAGGCCAGCTCGCCGTCGGCCGGCGGCAGGTAGCGCGGCAATACGAAGCGCTCGGCGACCCGCTGGCACTCCTCGGCAGTCAGTTGCGCCGGGCCGTCGCGCAGGTGCTGCCACTCTTCCTCCACCTCGCGGGCGAAAGCCTCGATGCCCAGCGCCTTGACCAGGATCTTGATCCGCGCCTTGTACTTGTTGTCGCGCCGGCCGTAGCGGTTGTAGACCCGCAGGATCGCCTCGACGTAGGACAACAGGTGCTGCCAGGGCAGGTCGTCGCGGATCACCTGGCCGAGCATCGGCGTGCGTCCCAGGCCGCCGCCGACCAGGACCCGCAGGCGCAACTCGCCGGCGTCGGGGTGGCGGTAAAGGTACAGGCCGATGTCGTGCATCTGCACCGCGGCGCGGTCTTCCACCGCCGAACTGAGGGCGATCTTGAACTTGCGCGGGAGGAACAGGAACTCCGGGTTCACCGTCGACCACTGGCGCAGGATCTCGGCCAGCGGCCGGGGGTCGGTCCATTCGTCCGCGGCGACCCCGGCGAAGGCTTCGGTGGTGATGTTGCGCACGCAGTTGCCGGAGGTCTGGATCGCATGCATCTGCGCGCCGGCGAGGTGTTCGAGGATATCGCCGACCTGCTCCAGTTCGATCCAGTTGAACTGGATGTTCTGCCGCGTGGTGAAGTGCCCGTAGCCGCGGTCGTAGTGCCGGGCGACGTGCGCCAAGGCGCGCAGTTGCGGCGACGAGAGGGTGCCGTAGGGAATCGCCACGCGCAGCATGTAGGCGTGCTTCTGCAGGTACAGGCCGTTCTGCAGGCGCAGCGGGAGGAACTCCTCCTCGCTCAGTTCGCCGTCGAGGCGGCGGGCGATCTGGTCGCGGAACTGCGCCACCCGCTCGCTCACCAGCGCCTGGTCGTATTCGTCGTACTGGTACATCGCAAAGCCCTCATCGACAGGGTTTCTCCACCGATGACGGGCAGGGTGCGTGGCGAAGAAACCGGGGACCGGCTGCGCCCCTGTTTCTGGCGACAGGATGGGCCGGTGTTCACTGGCACCCACTATCGCCCGCGTACAGACAGCGAAACAGCGGCAGATTCCGCCGAAAAAAACACATCAGATGGCCGACGGCGGCGAATTCGTGCCGCCTGCGACCGGTTGCCACGGGGCGCATATCTGTACTGCCCGAGGTCGCCCGGCAACCCGCGGCAATGCTGGGCCGCTGCTTTCCGGAGGCATCTGATACGGTTTTTCCCGCTCGATCTGCCGCTGTTTCGCCCATCAGCCGGTTCCTATAGTCGCAACCGCCTCTCCAGCCTGATGGGCCTACGAAAAATGAGCGAAAGAATTCCCGCGATCCAGGTCGAGCCCGCCGCACCGGCCGCTCCGTCGAAACAGCCGCCCGCGCCCGGCAAGCTGCCGTCGGCGGTGAACGGCCCGATCTACACCCGCAGCTTCACCGGTCTGTTCCGCAACTTCCGCCGCCTCGGCGGCGGCCTGCTGTTCCTGCTGTTCTTCGGCACCCTGTGGCTGAACTGGAACGGCCGCCAGGCGGTGCTCTGGGACCTGCCCGAACGCAAGTTCTACATTTTCGGCGCGACCTTCTGGCCGCAGGACTTCATCCTGCTCTCGGCGCTGCTGATCATCGCCGCCTTCGGCCTGTTCTTCATCACCGTGTTCGCCGGCCGCGTCTGGTGCGGCTATACCTGCCCGCAGAGCGTGTGGACCTGGGTGTTCATGTGGTGCGAGAAGGTCACCGAGGGCGACCGCAATGCGCGGATCAAGCTCGACCAGGGTCCGGCGAGCGCCGCCAAGCTCTTGCGCAAAACGGCCAAGCACGCGCTGTGGCTGGGTGTGAGCCTGGTCACGGCGATCACCTTCATCGGCTACTTCACTCCGGTGCGGCCGCTGGTGGCCGACCTGTTCAGCTTCCAGCTGGACCTGGAAAGCCTGTTCTGGGTGCTGTTCTTCACCGCCGCCACCTATGTCAACGCCGGCTGGCTGCGCGAGCAGGTGTGCATCCACATGTGCCCCTACTCGCGCTTCCAGAGCGTGATGTTCGACAAGGACACCCTGATCGTGTCCTACGACGCCGCCCGCGGCGAGTCCCGCGGCGCCCGCAAGAAAGGCAGCGATCCGCGCGCCCAGGGGCTCGGCGCCTGCATCGACTGCCAGCAGTGCGTGCAGGTCTGTCCCACCGGCATCGACATCCGCGACGGCCTGCAGATCGCCTGCATCGGCTGCGCCGCCTGCGTCGACGCCTGCGACTCGATCATGGACAAGATGGGCTATGAACGCGGCCTGGTGCGCTACACCTCGGAACGCGCCCTGGAAGGTGGCCAGACCCGCTTCCTGCGTCCACGCCTGGTCGGCTACGCGGCGGTGATGCTGGCGATGATCGGCGCCTTCGTCGTCGCCCTGGATGCCCGCCCGCTGGCCTCGCTGGACGTGACCCGCGACCGTGGGCTGTTCCGCGAGAACGCCGCCGGGCAGATCGAGAACATCTACACCCTCAAGGTCATCAACAAGACCCAGCAGCCGCAGCGCTATCGCCTGCAACTCGACGACGCGCCGGAGTTCCGCCTGCAGGGCGAGCACACCCTGAGCCTGAAGCCCGGCGAGATCCTCGACTTCCCGGTGTCGGTGGCCTCTACCGCCGAACGCGCCAGGGCCGGCTCGCAACCGCTGGCGTTCAGCCTGCGCGGCATCGACGACCCGAGCCTGGCGGTCGGCAGCACCAGCACCTTCGTTTCGCCGGCGCGCTGAGGAGGCCGCGATGAGGCATGACAACACGGTCCCGGCGCGCATAGAGTGGGCGCCAGCGGCCGTGCCCACGGCCAGCCAGGACAGCGGCCAGGACAAGATGAAGCGCTACGAGAAATTCGCCGACGAGATTGCCGAGCTGATCCGCACCGGCGTCCTCGCCCCCGGGCAGAAGGTGCCCTCGGTACGGCACGCCAGTCGTACCTACGGGGTCAGCGCTTCCACCGTGTTCCAGGCCTACTACCTGCTGGAAAGCCGTGGGCTGATCATGGCCCGCGCACGCTCCGGCTACTTCGTCTGCCAGCACGTGCAGCGGCCGCTGCCGGAACCGGAGATCAGCCCGCGCCAGGCCGACGCCACCGAGGTCGACGTCAGCGAGCTGGTGTTCTCCGTACTCAGTTCGATCAAGGACCCGGACACCGTGCCCTTCGGCTCGGCGTTTCCCAGTCCGCAACTGTTTCCCCTGCCGCGCCTGGCGCGCTCGATGGCCCACGCGGTGCGCGACATGGACCCGCAGTCGGTGGTCGCCGACATGACGCCGGGCAACCATGGCCTGCGCCGGCAGATCGCCCTGCGCTACATGGTCGGCGGCCTGCTGCTGCCGGTGGAAGAACTGGTCATCAGCAACGGCGCGCTGGAGGCACTCAACCTCTGCCTGCAGGTGGTCACCCGTCCCGGCGACCTGGTGGCCATCGAGGCGCCGGCGTTCTACGCCACCCTGCAGGTGCTGGAACGGTTGAAGCTGAAGGCGGTGGAAATCCCCGTGCATCCGCGTGAAGGCATCGACCTGGAAGTGCTCGCCGACAGCCTGGAGCGCCTGCCGATCAAGGCCTGCTGGTTCATGAGCAACTTCCAGAACCCGATGGGCGCGAGCATGGACGACGAGAAGAAACGCGCCCTCGCCGAGCTGCTGGCGCGCCACCAGGTGCCGATGATCGAGGATGACGTCTACGCCGAACTGTACTTCGGCCAGCAGGCGCCGAAACCGGTCAAGGCCTACGACCAGGAAGGCCTGGTGATGCACTGCAGTTCCTTCTCCAAGAGCCTGGCGCCGGGCTACCGGGTCGGCTGGGTGGCCGGCGGACGCTACGCCGAGCAGATCGAGCGACTGAAGCTGATGACCAGCCTGTCGGCGTCGATCCCGGCCCAGGCGGCCATCGCCGACTATCTCCAGCACGGCGGCTACGACCGCCACCTGCGCAAGCTGCGCTACGCCCTGGAGACCCAGCAGAACGCCATGCTCGCGGCGGTGGCGCGTTACTTCCCCGAGCAGACCCGGGTCAGCCGTCCCAGCGGCGGCTACTTCCTCTGGCTGGAGTTGCCCGAGGCGGTCGACTCGCTGCGCCTGTTCCAACTGGCCCTGGCCCAGGGCATCAGCCTCGCCCCGGGGCCGATCTTCTCCGCCACCCGCCGCTTCGCCCATTGCGCCCGGCTCAACTACGGGCACCCGTGGAGCGCGCGGCAGGAGAAGGCGATGGAGACACTCGGGCGGATCGCCCAGTCGCTGGCGGGATGACGCCCCGCAGACGGAAAGCCACCCCGGCGTAGGGCGGATAACCGCGCGCGGTCATCCGCCATGATCGGCTCGCGTCCCCCATCCCGGTATGCGCCGCCGCCCTGCACGAACGCCTTCCCCCGCCCCATCTGATACCCAAATTCCATATCGACCTGAAGCTGTTTTACCCCCGCCCCAGCCCTTAGATTGCAGGCTCCGGCCGGCGCCCCGTCTCCCCCCTCGACGGCGGTCGCCGGCTGTTCATTTCTTTCGGGACTGTACAGATGAACAAAGCAACGACGGAACCTGCCTACAACTACAAGGTGGTTCGCCAGTTCGCCATCATGACCGTGGTATGGGGCGTGATCGGCATGGGGTTGGGCGTACTGATCGCCTCGCAACTGGTCTGGCCCCAGATGAACTTCGACCTGCCCTGGACCAGCTTCGGCCGCCTGCGGCCGCTGCATACCAACCTGGTGATCTTCGCCTTCGGCGGCTGCGCGCTGTTCGCCACCAGCTACTACACGGTGCAGCGTACCTGCCAGGTGCGACTGTTCTCCGACACCCTGGCCGCCTTCACCTTCTGGGGCTGGCAGGCGGTGGCGGTGATCCTGCTGGTCAGCCTGCCGCTGGGCAACACCACCACCAAGGAATACGCCGAGATCGAGTTCACCGGCGCGATCTGGCTGGCGATCGTCTGGGTCGCCTACGCGGTGGTGTTCTTCGGCACCCTGATCAAGCGCAAGGTCAAGCACATCTATGTCGGCAACTGGTTCTTCGGCTCGTTCATCCTGACCACCGCGATGCTGCACATCGTCAACCACATGTCGCTGCCGGTGAGCTGGTTCAAGTCCTACTCGATGTACTCCGGCGCCACCGATGCCATGGTCCAGTGGTGGTACGGGCACAACGCCGTAGGCTTCTTCCTGACCACCGGCTTCCTCGGCATGATGTACTACTTCGTGCCCAAGCAAGCCGGGCGCCCGGTCTACTCCTACCGGCTGTCCATCGTCCACTTCTGGGCGCTGATCACCCTGTACATCTGGGCCGGCCCGCACCACCTGCACTACACCGCGCTGCCGGACTGGGCGCAGTCGCTGGGCATGGTGATGTCGCTGATCCTCCTGGCGCCGAGCTGGGGCGGCATGATCAACGGCATGATGACCCTCTCCGGGGCCTGGCATAAGCTGCGCGACGACCCGATCCTGCGCTTCCTGGTGGTGTCCCTGGCGTTCTACGGCATGTCCACCTTCGAAGGCCCGATGATGGCGATCAAGACCGTCAACGCCCTCTCCCACTACACCGACTGGACCATCGGCCACGTCCACGCCGGCGCCCTCGGCTGGGTCGCGATGATCACCATCGGCTCGCTCTACCACCTGATTCCCAAGGTCTACGGGGTCGAGAAGATGCACAGCGTCGGCCTGATCAATGCGCACTTCTGGCTGGCCACCATCGGCACCGTGCTGTACATCGCCTCGCTGTGGGTCAACGGCATTACCCAGGGCCTGATGTGGCGCGCGGTCAACGAGGACGGCACGCTGACCTACTCCTTCGTCGAGTCGCTGGTGGCCAGCCATCCGGGCTTCATCGTGCGCCTGGTCGGTGGCGGGTTCTTCCTCACCGGCATGCTGCTGATGAGCTACAACACCTGGCGCACGGTACGCCAGGCGCGCCCGGAAGGAATCCTCGCGGCGGCCCGCATGGCCTGAGCCGCGACAGCGCGTCCCTTCCCTTCCCGAGCCTCGCCCGCCACGCTGCGGGCAAGGCTCGACAGCCGACGAGGAGAATCATCATGGAATTCAGCTGGAGCGAGATCCTGCTGGAGCTGCTGGCGGTCGCCGTGCTGTTCTTCGGCGTGCATTGGAGCCTGCGCCACGCCAAGACCCTGGACCAGGCGAGCATGCTGCCGTTCGCCGACGACGAGGAGGTGGCCCGCCGGGTCGAGCGGGAAACCGGCAGGAGCCGCACCGGCTGCGGCTGTCCCGGTCGCTGCCAGGGCGACTGCCGGCACTGGGACATGAATTGGCCGGCATGACGCCGGCCAGTCGCTTCAGGGCTTTATCTTCTTCAGCTCGTTGAGCAGTTCCAGCAACTGCGCGAGCTTTTCCTCGCCGAACCGCTCCTGGATGCGCTGGTAGTTCTTCTCCATGTCGCCGCTCATGGAGACGAAGCACTGCTGGCCCTTTTCCGTCAGGTTCACGTAGACCCGCCGCTGGTCCTTGGGCGCCTTCCAGCGCCGGACGATGCCGTCGCGCTCCAGGCGCGCCAGCACGCCGGTCATGCTCGGGCGCAGGATGCAGGCCTGGTTGGCCAACTGGTAGCTCTCCATCTCGCCCTGCTGGCGCAGGATGCGGATCACCCGCCACTGCTGCTCGGTGAGACCGTGCTGGTTGAGGGAGGGGCGGAAGAAACTCATCGCGGCTTCGCGAGCCTGCAACAGGGTCAGGGTCAGGGAGGGTCTTGGCGTTGACATAGGGTCCGAGCTTGGATGACTGGTTTCGAAAGTGCAGAAGAGTAGCGGAAAAAACACAGGCTGCATGCGGGTATGCAGAAGGAAATCAACGGTTTCCGCCGTGCAGGGCCAAGCCCAGCGCGAGCAGGCTGCCGACGCCGCAGACGGCCATCACCAGCGCCATCGGCAGCACGCCGGGCAGCGCCAGCCAGCCGACCGCCAGGCTGGCCAGGCAGCCGAGGCCGAACTGCCCGGACACCGCCACCGCCGAAGCCGCCCCGGCCTGTCCGGGATACAACGCCAGCAGGCTGGCGATGCAGTTGGCGCCGAGCAGGCCGGTGACGCTGACGAAGCACAGCAGGCCGGGCACCAGCGCCCACAACCCGCCCCGCTCGCCGAGCGCCGCATAGCCGAGGAGGAACAGCCCGGACACGCAGGCCAGCAGGCTGCCGGCCCGCAGCAGCGGCCGCGGACCGTGGCGGCGCACCAGGCGCGCGCTGCACCAGGTGGCGAGCATCACGCCGAGGATGTTCAGGCCGAAGAACCAGCCGAAGCGCTCCGCGCGCACGCCGAAATGCTCGATGAACACGAAGGGCGCGGCGCTGATGTAGGCGAACATCCCGGCGAACGCCAGCCCCATGCACAGCACGTAGCCCAGCGCGCGACGGTCGCCGAGCAGCCGCCCATAGGCGAGAAAGGCCTGGGCCAGGCTGCCGCCGCGGCGCTCCGGCGGGTGGCTTTCGGCGACCCGCCAGACCGCCAGCAAGCAGAGCCCGGCGAACAGCGCCAGGACCACGAACAACGCGCGCCAGCCGGCCCAGAGCATCAGGTAGCCGCCGAGCAGCGGCGCGGCCAGCGGTGCCAGCATGGTCACCATGTGCATCAATGCCAGCATCCGGGCGGCCTCGCCCAACGGATAGAGGTCGCGCACCATGGCCCGCGCCAGCACCGACGCGGCGCCGCCGCCGAGGGCCTGGAGCACCCTCAGCAGGACCAGTTGCCCCGCGCTGTCGGCCAGCGCGCAGGCCAGGCTGCTGAACAGGTACAAGGCGATACCGGCCAGCAGCACCGGGCGCCGGCCGAAACGGTCGGACAAGGGGCCGTAGAACAGCATGCCGACGCAGAAGCCGACCAGGAAGCCGCTGATGCTCCGCTGCACCTGGGCATCGCTGGCGCCGAGATCGGCGGCGATCGCCGGCAGGCTCGGCAGGTACATGTCGATCGACAGCGGGCCGAACGCCACCAGCGCCGACAACAGCAGCAACAGGCGTCGTTCGCCGCTTCCGACCTGAATCCTCGATGCACTCGCAGGCACGCTCGCCCTCCTCTTCTTCGCCTTTCGGTCCAGACGACACCGCCGTGCACGCGGATGCAAGTTCGCCGTCCGGGAAATCCTCGCGCCGCGACCTCGTTCACCCTGGCAGCGCGCGGGCCTGGCTCCTTTCGCGGGCCGACAACGTTAACAGATTAACCAAATGCGCAGAAGGCGAAAGATTCCAGGCTGGCTTCGCTCTCCAGCGCCTTACCGTCAATGCTCGATGAGCATGGAAAGGGGCAGAGGCTAGCGAAGCTTCCGGGAGGATCGCCAACACTTCATTAACAAGTTAACAATATGCTAAAACTCACCGTGCAATCGGCGTCACCCATACCTACAAGAACAACAACCAAGGGAAGAATCGATGATCACGGCATGCCCCCGCCCGTGCGCCTGGCGCAGCTATGCGCTTGGCCTCGGCCTCCTGCCCCTCGCCGCGCAAGCGGAATTCCTCGCGGACAGCAGCGCCCACCTCGACCTCCGCAACTTCTACCAGTTGCGCGACTACCGCCAGCACGATGCGCCCCAATCGCAGGCCGGCAACTGGTCGCAGGGCTTCGTCCTGCGCCTGCAATCCGGTTTCACCGACGGCCCGCTCGGCTTCGGCCTGGATGCTACCGGGCTGCTCGGCGTCAAGCTCGACTCGGGACGCGGGCGTAGCAACGATGGCACGCTGCCGTTCGGAGCGAATTCGAAGGAGCCGGTGGACGACTACAGTCACCTCGGCCTGACCGCCAAGCTGCGCTATTCGCAGACCCAGCTACAGGTCGGCATCCTCATGCCGCAACTGCCGGTGGCGTTCCGCGACGACGTGCGCCTGTTGCCGCAGACCTTCGACGGCGCGCTGCTGACCTCCAGCGAGATCGAGGGTCTCACCCTCACCGCGGGGCAATTGTGGAAGTCGCGCACTCGCGAGTCGGCCGGCAGCGACGACATGTACATCATGGGCCGCGACAAGGCCCACGCCAGCGACGAGTTCAATCTCGCCGGCGCGACCTACGCCTTCACCCCTCGGCTCAGCGCCAGCTATTACTACGGCCAGCTCAAGGACATCTACCGGCAGCACTATCTCGGCCTGCTGCACACCCTGCCGCTGGGAGAAGGGCTGTCGCTGCGCAGCGACCTGCGCTACTTCGACAGCGGCGAAGACGGCGCGGCGATCTCCGGGCCGGTGGACAATCGCAACCTCAACGCCATGCTCACCCTGCGCGCCGGCGCCCACGCCTTCGGCATCGGTGTCCAGAAGATGATCGGCAACGACGCCTTTCCGGTGCTCAACGGCTACACCACGCCCTACGTGGCCAACCTCATGGCCTACCAGACCTTCACCCGACCGCAGGAGAAATCCTGGCAACTGCGCTACGACTACGACTTCGCCGGCCTCGGCCTGCCCGGCCTGAACCTCATGACCCGCTATGTACAGGGCCGCGACATCGACCGCGGCGCCGGCCGTGCCGACGACAGCGAATGGGAGCGCAACACCGACCTGTCCTACGTGATCCAGAGCGGACCGCTGAAGAGCGTCGCCTTGAAATGGCGCAACATCACCTACCGCAGCCGCTACGGTGCGGACCTGGACGAGAACCGCTTCATCGTCAATTACACGCTAAAGCTCTGGTGAAGCGCGGCCCCTTGGGGCCGCAGGCACCTCAATCCTCGAGTCGCAGGTGCAAATGCTGCTTCTTGCCCAGGCTCAGGCGCAGCCCGTCGACCTCGCCCGCCAGCGGCGCGTCCGGATCGCTGACCGGCGTGTCGTCCAGGCGCAGGCCGCCGCCGGCGGCGAGGCGGCGGACCGCGCTGCGGGAGGGCTGGATCGCGTGTTCCAGCAGCAGGTCGGTCAGCGACAGTCCCTGCGCCAGGCGCGCGCGGGATAGCTTCATCACCGGCAGGCCGCTGTCCCGCGTACCGTCGGCGAACACCCCGCGCGCGGCATCGGCGGCGGATCGCGCGGCGTGCTCGCCGTGCGCCAGGGCGGTGGCGGCATTGGCCAGGACCACCTTCGCTTCGTTCAGCTCGGCGCCCTGCAAGGCGCCCAGGCGGCGCACCTCATCCATCGGCAGTTCGCTGAACAGGGCGAGGAAGCGACCGACGTCGCGATCATCGCAGTTGCGCCAGAACTGCCAGAAGTCGAACGGCGCCAGGCGCTCGGCGTTGAGCCATACCGCACCCTGCGCCGACTTGCCCATCTTGCGCCCGTCACTGGTGGCCAGCAGCGGCATGGTCAGGCCGAACAGCTGGGCGCCGCTCTGGCGTCGCGACAGCTCCACGCCGTTGATGATGTTCGCCCACTGGTCGGCGCCGCCGAGTTGCAGGGTGCAGCCGCGCCGGCGCGACAGTTCGACGAAATCGTAGGCCTGCAGCAGGGTGTAGCCGAACTCGAGGAACGACAGCGAATGCTCGCGGTCCAGGCGCTGCCTGATGGCGTCGAAGGTCAGCAGGCGGTTGATCGAGAAGTGCCGGCCGACCCGGTCGAGGAACTCCAGGTAGCCGACGCCGTCCAGCCATTCGGCGTTGTTCACCAGGCTGTCGTCGTGCAGTTCGACGTAGCGCGAGAAAACCCGGGCGATGCCGTCGATATTGGCCTGGATCTGCGCCTCGGTGAGGATCGGCCGGCTCGAATCGCGGAAGCTCGGATCGCCGATCCGGGTGGTCGCGCCACCGATCAGCAGCAACGGGCGGTGCCCGGCCTTCTGTAGCCAGCGCATCAGCATCAGGCCCTGCAGGTGGCCGACGTGCAGGCTGTCGGCGGTGGCGTCGAAGCCCAGGTAGGCGGTTGCCGGACCGGCGGCCAGGTGCGCGGCGAGGCCGTCGCGGTCGGTGCACTGGTGGACGAAGCCACGCTCTTCGAGCAGGGCGATCAGGTCTTGCTGATGGGTCGGGACGGACACGGGTATCTCCTTTGGCACGGTGGATGCCCGAGGAGACAGGTTGGGAGGGAGTTCACCGGACCGCCGCCTCGGGCGGTTCGGGAATGCAGCGACGCATCTACCGCCTCAATGAGGGAGCAGATAGGCGTAATAGCGCTTGAAGGTCAGGGCTGCACGATTCATGCGCGGCACTCTACCCGCCTGTGCCGGGCTGTCAAGACTGGAAAGCGCCTCGACCCGAACCGAAGCACTTCCCCGCAACAGAAGCGCAGCCTGGGAAAGTTTGCCCGCCAGTTATCCGCACAAATTTATGACGCCGGTTTCTCTACTTTGAAAAACAACGCAAGACCGTAAATGGACTTCAATAACTCGACCGGAAGAAACCTATCAGCAAGGCAGTTGAATTTTTTCCGAAAGCAATAATTCGATACTTTTCTGGATTGGCGCATCATCTCGTAAAAATAGCGAGCCGCTTCCCAGCACCCACGAATATCAATGGGTCAGTAATATCCAGATGCTTATCGCGGCATTCGAAAAAACATCGACCAATTCCACTGACAGAATATCGGCGTCATTTGCCTAGCATGGATATTCCAGGTTCACCCTATCAACTTCCCAGATTGACACTCTCGCCGGCAGATCAGTAATTTTCAGCGACCAGCCGGCAAAGTACTTTTCCAGAGCGGCTGGCAACCGATAGTCACTCTATCTTCGCAAACCGATGTTTATGCGAGAGGGCCGGCTATCGCTCAAAACTTGATTGATGAAGGAATAGCGCCATGCAACTCGCCACACTTCAGGAACTGAGCTTCGATGAAATCGACCAGGTATCGGGCGCCGGACTCTTCAGCTTCGTCGGCGATGCCATCGTCGATGTGGTCAAGGTGTCCAACGACCTGCTCAACACGTCGGTCATCTCTTCGGTCGGCAAGGTGTTCAACGCCGTCGGCCTGACCCCCATCCATCAACTGGCCGACACCCTCGGCTACGGCGTGTTCAAGGGCGTCGCCGCGGTCGGCGGCCTGCTCGGCGGCGACACCAGCCGCATCGATTACCACTACGACACCGAGTGGACCTGATCCCAGGACCTCGGCCCGCTCCCGTCGCGGAGCGGGCCTCCACCGTCGCCGGAGACCCGGACGCCCCCGGCGGCGACCTAGGACCCGGCAACCGGGAAGGGGCGACCAGCGCCCCGATCAGGAGAACCGCCATGCACGACCTCATCCAGCACGCCGACGCCTTCGTCGGCGATCCCGACCAGGAATCCGGCGGCCTGTCGCGCCGCAGCTTCCTCGGCAAGAGTGCCACGCTCGGCGCGGTCGGCCTGGTGGCCGGCTGGACCCCGGCCTTCGTCATCCAGCCCGCCGAAGCCGCCGCCAGCAGTTGTCCGGCGCCGGCAGGCTTTCCGGCCGGCCTCGAACTTTATCGGCGGGCGTTCCGCAACTGGTCGGGGGAAATCGCCGCCGACGACCTCTGGAGCTACGCCCCGCGCACCAACGAAGAGGTTCTCGCGGTGGTCAACTGGGCCTGGCAGAACGGCTTCAAGGTGCGCCCGCGCGGCATGGGTCACAACTGGTCCCCGCTGCTGCTGAAAGGCGGCGAGAACTGCGAGAGCCGCATCATGCTGGTGGAAACCAGCCGTTACCTGACCCGCGTACGGATCGACACCCAGGGCGAGTTCGGCCTGTTCAGCGCGCAGACCGGCGTCACCATGGAAGCCCTGCTGAAACAACTGGAGCGGGTCAAGCTCGGCTTCGTCGCCACGCCGGCGCCGGGCGACCTGACCCTCGGCGGGGTGCTCGCCATCGACGGCCACGGCACCGGCATCCCGGCGCAGGGCGAAAGCCGCCTGCCGGGGCAGAGCTACGGCTCCCTGAGCAACAGCATCGTGGCGCTGACCGCGGTGGTCTGGGACGGCGCCGCCGGACAATACGTGCTGAAGACCTTCCGCCGCGACGATCCGGCCTGCGCGCCGTTCCTCGTCCACCTCGGACGCGCCTTCATCGTCGAGGCGACCCTCCAGGCCGGGGTCAACAAGCGCATGCGCTGCCAGAGCTACGTGAACATCCCGGCGAGCGAGATGTTCGCCGCAGCCGGCAGCGGCGGAAGGACCTTCGACAGCTTCCTGCAGAAAAGCGGACGCGCCGAGGCCATCTGGTTCCCCTTCACCGACAAGCCCTGGCTGAAGGTCTGGACGCCGACCCCGCGCTGCCCGTTCGGCGCCCGTGCGGTCAACGGCCCGTTCAACTACCCCTTCTCCGACAACATTCCCAAGGCGCTGTCCGACCTGCTGGCGGCGATCAACACCGGCCACCCGGAACTCACCCCGCTGCTCGGCAAGCTGCAGTACGACCTGGTAGTGGGCGGCATGGCGCTGACCCTGGGCTACGACCTGTGGGGCTGGAGCAAGGACCTGCTGCTGTACATCAAGCCCAGCACCCTTCGCGTCACCGCCAACGGCTACGCGGTGCTGACCCGGCGTCGCGACGTGCAGCGGGTGATCAACGAGTTCTACCTGCAGTACCAGACGATGGTCGCCGCCTACCGCGCCAACGGCCACTACCCCATGAACGGCCCGGTGGAGATTCGCGTCAGCGGGCTCGACCAGCCCGGCGAGTCGATCGTTCCCGGCGCCCAGGTGCCCAGCCTGTCGGCGATCCGTCCGCGCCCCGACCAACCGGAGTGGGACACGGCGATCTGGCTGGACATCCTCAGCCTGCCCGGTACCCCGCAGGCCAATGCCTTCTACCACGAGTTCGAGGCCTGGCTGTTCGACCACTTCAGCGGCGACTACGCCTCGCTGCGGGTGGAGTGGAGCAAGGGCTGGGGCTACAGCCCCGCCGCCGCCTGGGACGAGCCGACGGTGGTCGACCAGTTGGTGGCGCAGTCGCTACGCCAGGGCCTGGTCGCAGGCAACGATTGGGACAGCGCGGTGCGCCAGTTGAACGAAGCCGATCCGCATCGGCTGTTCAGCTCGCCGCTGCTCGACCGACTGATGCCATGAAATGCCGCTATGCGAGGCCGTACTGACTCGGACGAAGAGCGGTTGGCCGGAGCCGATATGAATGAGCCCTCGATACGGCGTTGACTTGTTCAACAGGTCTTATCGAGGTGTCGCACGAACCGGCCTTAATCATTCGCAAAGTTTACCCGGAGTGGCAAACCTTCATCCGCCGAATATTGAAACTCATTGTCAAACGAATTATCGAGCCCATGAAAAACCGCTAATCCTGGCAGTTCATCCCACTCTTTCGGATTAGTACCATCGAATGGCTTTCCAGACTCACGGGAAGCCTAAAGGAGATATATGAAATGAAAGAACTCAATGACATTGAAGTCACCTGCGTTTCGGGTGGAACTCTTTCCGGCATGATCGTAGGCGCCGTCGACGGCGCCGCGACGGGCATGGCAATCGGCGGGAAATGGGGCGGTGCCGGCGGCTTCGGCTTCGGCGCTCTTTCCCAGTTGGTCGGCCTGATCGTGCCAACCGCAATGGGCGCTATTGCCGGGGGCACGGTCGGTCTCTTCACCAATGCAGAGACGGCTGTCGGTTACTTGGGCCAATACCGGGAAAACTTCGGTCCCGGTGATGTAGGCCGCACCACCATCTAATTAGAAAAGTCGCACTCCGGCACTTCATGCGTTTGAACTTTCGCAAGGGTGTCGGAGTGTCATGCAAGTATTATTCGAATCCAGGATCCAGCCACCATGTTTCGCCAGGAAGCCCTCGACGCCCAGCATGCCGGCGGCCTGGGCGAGATCGTGCTGATCCGCCCGGTCTCCTTCACTTTTCTCACCCTGCTGGCCGCGGCGATGGCGCTGCTGGTGGTGGGCTTCTTCCTGTTCGGCAGCTACACCAAGCGCAGCACCGTCAGCGGCCAATTGGTGCCCGCCAACGGCCAGGTCAAGGTGCACGCGCCGCAGGCCGGCATCGTGCTGCGCAAGTTCGTCCAGGAAGGCCAGGCGGTACGACGCGGCGAGCGCCTGATGGTGCTTTCCAGCGAACGCTACGGCAGCGATGCCGGCCCGGTGCAGGCCGGTATCAGCAGGCGCCTGGAACAACGCCGCGACTCCCTGCGCGACGAACTGGAAAAGCTTCGCCGCCTGCAAGACGACGAGCGCGACAGCCTGACCAGCAAGGTCGCCAGCCTGCAGCGCGAACTGACCACCCTCGCCGCCCAGACCGACAGCCAGCAACGCCTGCTGGCGCTGGCCAGCGACGCCGCCGCGCGCTACCAGGGGCTGATGGACAAGGGCTACATCTCCATGGACCAGTTGCAGCAGCGCCAGGCCGAGCTGCTCGGCCAGCGCCAGACCCTGCAAGGCCTGGAGCGCGAACGCACGTCGCTGCGGCAGCAGTTGACCGAGCGCCGCAACGAACTCGCCGGGCTTTCCGCGCGCCAGGCCAACCAGCTCGCGGAAACCCGCCGCCAGCTCAGCGCGGTGGAGCAGGACCTGGCCGAAAGCGAAGCCAAGCGCACCTTGCTGGTCACCGCGCCGGAGAGCGGCATCGCCACCGCCGTGCTCGCCGAAGCCGGGCAGACCGTCGACAGCTCGCGTCCGCTGCTGAGCATCGTTCCCGCCGACACCCCGTTGCAGGCCGAACTCTACGCGCCGAGCAAGTCCATCGGTTTCATCCGGCCGGGCGACGCGGTGCTGATCCGCTACCAGGCCTATCCGTACCAGAAGTTCGGCCAGTACCACGGCAAGGTGCAGTCGATCTCCCGCGCCAGCGTCTCCTATGCCGAGCTTTCCAGCATGGTCGGCGGCGTACCGGGGCTCGGCCAGGATGGCGAGCAGCTGTACCGGCTGCGGGTAACCCTCGACGACCAGGCGGTGACCGCCTACGGCCAGCCGCGTCCGCTGCAGAGCGGCATGCTGCTGGACGCCGACATCCTCCAGGACACCCGGCGCCTCTACGAATGGGTGCTGGAACCGCTCTACAGCCTGACCGGCAAACTCTAGGAACGACCCATGGCCTTTCTCGACGCTCTCGCCCTGCGCCTGGGCCGCCGCCTGCCGCTGGTGCTGCAGACCGAAGCCACCGAATGCGGCCTGGCCTGCCTGGCGATGATCGCCGGCTACCACGGCCACCATACCGGCCTGATGGAACTGCGCCGGCGCTTCTCCGTATCGCTCAAGGGCATCTCCCTCAAGCAACTGATCCAGACCGCCCACCGCCTCGGCCTGGGTACCCGCGCGGTGAAGCTCGACCTCGGCGACCTCGGCAAGCTCAAGCTGCCCTGCGTGCTGCACTGGAACTTCAACCACTTCGTCGTGCTCAAGGCGGTCGACGGGCGCGGCGCGGTGCTCCACGACCCCGCCCACGGCCAGCGCCGGCTGGGCCTGGAGGAAGTCTCGCGGAGCTTCACCGGGGTAGCCCTGGAACTCTGGCCGGAGAGCGGCTTCGAGAAACAGGAGGCGCCGCCGCGGATCAAGCTGCTGGGCATGCTCGGCAAGGTCACCGGGCTGTACCGCTCGCTGGCCCAGGTGCTGCTGCTCGCCGGCGCGCTGGAAGTGTTCTCGCTGATCAGTCCGTTCTTCCTGCAATGGACCATCGACAACGTCATCGTCAGCGAAGACCGTGACCTGCTCAGCACCCTGGCCATCGGCTTCGGCCTGTTGCTGCTGATGCAGCAGGCGGTCAGCGGGGTGCGCGCCTGGGTGATGATGCACATGAGCACCCTGCTCGGCGTGCAGTGGCAGGCCAACGTCTTCAGCCACCTGCTGCGGCTGCCCGCGCAGTATTTCGAGAAGCGCCACCTGGGCGACGTGGTGTCGCGCTTCGGCGCGGTGAACAGCATCCAGCAGACCCTCACCGCGGCCTTCCTCTCGGCGGTGCTGGACGGCCTGATGACCGTCGCCACCCTCGGCATGATGCTGCTCTACAGTCCGCCGCTGGCGGCCATCGCCATCGCCGCCATGAGCCTCTACGCCCTCGGTCGCTGGATCTGGTACCGGCCGTTGCGCAACGCCACCGAGGAGCAGATCGTCCACGCCGCGCGCCAGCAGAGCCACTTCCTCGAGACGGTGCGCGGCATCCGCCCGCTGAAGTTGTTCCAGCGCCAGGACGAGCGCCGCTCGGTATGGCTCGGCCTGCTGGTGGAACAGATCAACGCCGGCCTGCGTACGCAGAAGCTGCAACTGTTCTACCAGCAGCTCAACGGCCTGCTGTTCGGCGTGGAGAACCTGCTGGTGATCTGGCTCGGCGCGACCATGGTGATGGACGGCCAGTTCAGCGTCGGCATCCTGATGGCCTTCAACGCCTACAAGTCGCAGTTCGACAGCCGCGTCGGCAGCCTGATCGACAAGTTCTTCGAGCTGCGCATGCTCCAGTTGCAGGGCGAGCGCCTGGCCGACATCGTGCTCCAGGCCCCGGAGGTCAGCCACGGCGACATCCTCCCGGAGAACCTCCGCGAGCGCGAGGCGAGCATCGAGATCCAGGGCCTGCGCTACCGCTACGCGGAACAGGAGCCCTGGGTCCTCGACGGCCTCGACCTGCGCATCGCCGGCGGCGAGTCGGTGGCCATCGTCGGCCCCTCGGGCTGCGGCAAGAGCACCCTGTTCAACGTCCTGCTGGGCATCCTCCCGCCAGTGGAGGGACAGATCCGCATGGCCGGCCTGGACCTTGCGCAACTGGGCCTGGACGGCCTGCGCGAACTGGTCGGCACGGTGCTGCAGGACGACGTGCTGTTCGCCGGTTCGCTCAGCGACAACATCAGTTTCTTCGACCCGCAACCGGACATGCCCTGGCTGCTGCAGTGCGCGCAGATGGCTGCCATCCACGATGACATCCAGGCCATGCCGATGGGCTACAACACCCTGGTCGGCGACATGGGCACGGTGCTCTCCGGCGGCCAGAAGCAGCGGGTGATGCTGGCCCGGGCGCTGTACAAGAAGCCGCGCATCCTGTTCCTCGACGAAGCCACCAGCCACCTCGACGTACACTGTGAACAGCGGGTCAACGCCGCCATTCGCGCGCTGCGCATCACCCGCATCATGGTCGCCCATCGGCCCGAGACCATCGCCTCGGCGGACCGCGTGATAGTCCTCGGCCAGGGCAAGGTAAGCCTCGACGAAAGCACCGCGCGCCTGGCCGAACGCCAGGCCGCCGCGGCGCGGGAGCAGGCCTGATGCGTGCCTTCGCCGGCCTGTTGTGCGGCCTGCTCGGCCTGGTTCCCGGCGCCGCCGCCTACGAGCCGGACGTGTTCGGCACCGCCGGCCAGGTCGCCGGCCAGGCGGTCTACGACCTCGGCGGCAGCGGTTTGCCCTGCCGCGGCGGGCCGCCACCGACCGAGCTGAGCCTGGAGGAAGCCATCGAGCGGATCCTCTGCCACGACCCACAGACCCGCCTCGCCTGGGCCAATGCCAAGGCCCAGGCGGCCCAGGTCGGGATCGGCAAGTCCGCCTACCTGCCGCGCCTGGACGGCCGTCTCGACGCCAGTCGCGGCTACAGCGACATGGATTATCGCGATGCCCCCTACCTCTCCGGCGACGGCCATCGCCACCGGCGTGGCGCCAGCCTCCAATTGAGCTGGGTGCTGTTCGACTTCGGCCGCCGCAGCGCCGCCCTGCGCAACGCCCAGCAGTTGCTGCTGGCGGCCAACGCCAGCCAGGACGCGACCCTGCAGAACACCTTCGCCCTCGCCGCCCAGGCCTACTACGACGCCCTCGCCGCCCAGCGCAGCCTGGCCGCCTCGCGGCAGGTCGCGGAGCTGGCGGCGCAGAACCTGGAAGCCGCCGACGCCAAGTACCGGGCCGGCGCCGCCGCCCTTTCCGATCGCCTGCAGGCGCAGACCGCGCTGTCCCAGGCGAGCCTCGCCCAGGTCCGCGACGAAGGCGCCCTGAGCAACGCCCTCGGCGTCATCGCCCTGCGCATGGGCCTGGCGCCGGATACCCCGCTGCGCCTCTCCGGCGAGCTGGAGGCGCAACCCGACACCGGCTTCGTCAAGGCCATCGACGAGATGCTCGCCGAAGCCCGCCGCGAGCATCCGGCGCTGCTCGCCGCCCAGGCGCGGCTGAAAGCCGCCGCCGCCTCGGTGGAGGAAAGCCGCGCCGCCGGCCGGCCGAGCCTGGCGCTGAGCGCCAACCTGGCACGCAGCCATAGCGACCAGGCGATGGCGTTCAACGGCGATACCCGCGAACGCGACCGCAGCATCGGCCTGCAACTGAACATCCCGTTGTTCGAAGGCTTCGAACGCACCTACCAGGTCCGCAACGCCCTGGCCCGCCGCGAAGCCAGCGAAGCGGAGCTGGCCGACACCGAGCAGCAGGTTTCGCTGGAGGTGTGGAACAACTACCAGTCGCTCAGCGTCGAGACCCGCAGCCTGGCGCGCACCCGCGAACTGGTCGAACAGTCGCGGCAAAGCCTGGAGGTGGTGCAGGGCCGCTACCGCTCAGGGGTCGGCAGCATGATCGAGCTGCTCAACGCCCTGACCGCCTACGCCAGCGCCGAGGACCAGCACATCCGCGCCCTCGGCAACTGGCAGACCTCGCGCCTGCGACTGGCGGCGAGCCTCGGTCGCCTGGGTTTCTGGAGCCTGCGCTGAAAAGCCCGGGAAGCGCCGCCGCTCTCTACCTCTCGCGCTTGTCCGGCTGGCCGCCATCGCGCAGGATGCACCCAGCCCCCGCGACGAGAGACCGCATGATCGACGACATCCGCTACCTGATCGTATTCGCCAAGATCGCCGAGACCGGCTCCGTCTCCGGCGGCGCCGAGGCGCTGGGCCTGAGCGCCGCGACCGCCAGCCTGCACCTGTCCAGGCTGGAACGGAACCTGGGCCGTGCGCTGCTCTACCGCAACAGCCGCAAGCTGTCGCTGACCCAGGACGGCACGCAGTTGCTGGACACCGCCCGCTCCATGCTGGAACTCTACGAGAAGGGCTTCATCGAGTTCCGCCAGCGCGCCGTCTCGACCCGCAACAGCCTGCGCATCTCGATGCCCGCGGTGTTCGTCAACGGCGACTTCACCCGTCACCTGGCAGCCTTCATCGAGGAGCATCCCGACCTCGACCTCGGCATCGCCTGCGACGACAGCCGCCACGACATCATCGGCGACGGCATCGACATCGCCTTCCGCATCGGCGACCTGCCGGACAGCTCGCTGAAGGCCCGTCACCTGTTCCTGCTGCCGCGCCAGGTAGTGGCGGCACCGGCATTCCTGGCCCGGCACGCGCCGCTGGAACACCCGCGCGACCTGCAGCGGCTGGAATGGATCGGGCTCGGCATGCGCCCCGACAGCCGGCTATTCCGTCATGCGCGGGACGACGAGGAGGTACGCGTCGACTACACCCCGCGGGTGCGCGTCGACAGCGTCGAAGCCTCCTGCCGCCTGGCCCGCCTCGGCGTCGGCCTGGCCGCGCCGCCGACCTACCTGAGCGACGAGCCGATCCGCCGCGGCGAGTTGCGCGCGGTGCTGCCGGAATGGCGCCTGGAGCCGTTGAAGGTGTATGCGGTGTGGCCGCCCAACGTACCCGCCAGCAGCATCGCCTATACCCTCATCAATCGCCTCTACGAGGCCTTCAATCCGGGCTAGCGGCGAGCTGCAGGTAGAGCATGTAGCCAGCGGTCAGCACCAGGGTGCCGCCCATCGCCCGATTGAACAGGCGCACCCGCCGGGGGCTGTCGAGCAGCAGCGCCACGCGGTCACCGAGCAGTGCCCAGGCGGCCAGCGAGAGGTAGCAGACCACCAGGTAGATGGCCATGAAGACCAGCAGCGGCGCGTGCGTGCTCGGGCTGGCGAACAAGGCCACGCCGGAAGCGCAGGCGATCCAGGCCTTGGGATTGAGCCATTGCAGGAGCACGCCCTGGAAGAACCCGGGGACCCCGTTTTCCTCCAGGGCCAGGCGTGGATCCGCGGTGGCGATGCGGTAGCCCACATGAGCGATGAACGCCGCGCCGGCCATCCCCAGGTAGTCGAAGAAGCGCGGGTAGGCCTCGATCGCGCGGACGAACCAGAAGCCGACGAAGGCCAGCAGCAGGACGAAGCCGAGGGTGGCGCCGGTGACGAACGGCAGGGTCCGGCGGAAACCATGGTTGGCGCCGGAAGCGACGATGGTCAGGTTCACCGGACCGGGGGAAATCGACAGGCTCAGGGAGAACGCGCCCATGGCGAGCAGCAGGGCTAGCGGCATGGGTCGAACTCCCCGGTCGGGTTGCGGGCTGGCTGGTGCGGGGCGGGCATGGGTTTCCTCCGTAGGCTCCTGGCGGGGCGCGACCGAACGGGTTGCGCCGCTGCCCGGAACGCTACAGGGAAAGCCCACCGGCATTAACGGGGCAAGGCTCAAGGCTGGTTTTGATTTTCCGCGCTTGACGACTGCGCCGGCCGCCGGCGCACCTCAGTCGTCCGCCTGGCCCGGCATGCGGATGCCATGCCGGCGCACCCGCCGATACAGGGTCGCTCGCGAGATACCCAGTTCCCGCGCCGCGGCCATGGGTTTCCAGCGATGCCGCACGAGGGCGTCGAGCAGGGCGTCGCGCTCCGGACCGCCGCCGCTCTCGCACGCACTGGCCGGTGTCCGGCCTTCGCCACGCAGCTCTGCCGGAAGGTCGGCGAGTTGCAGGGTGGCGCCGCCGCACAGCGCGCAGGCGTAGCGCAACACATGCCGCAACTGGCGGACATTGCCCGGCCAGCGATAGCCGAGCAGGCATTCCAGGGCTGCCTCGCCGAGTTCGATGCGTACGCCGCAGTGCGCGGTTTCCTCGTCGAGGATGCGCCGGATCAGCGCCAGCCGGTCGCTGCGTTCGCGTAGCGGCGGCAGTTCGAAGCGGGCGCCGCCGAGGCGGAAGTAGAGATCCTCGCGGAAGCCGCCGGCCGCCACCAGCGCCGCCAGGTCGCGGTGGGTGGCGCAGATCACCTGGATATCCACAGCCTGCCGGCGCGCAGCCCCCAGCGGCGCCACCTCGCCCTCGGCCAGCACGCGCAGCAGGCGGGTCTGCAGGCCCAGCGGCATGTCACCGATCTCGTCGAGGAACAGGGTACCGCCATCGGCCTGCTGCAGCAGGCCGCGCATCCCTTTCGCCGCCGCGCCGGTAAAGGCTCCGCCAACGTAGCCGAACAGCTCGCTCTCGATCAGGCTTTCGGGAATCGCCGCGCAGTTGAGCGCGACGAAGGGTTTGTCGCGACGGGCGCTGGCCTGGTGCAACTGGCGGGCGAAAACCTCCTTGCCGGCACCGGTCTCGCCCTGGATCAGCACCGGCAGGTTGCGGTCCTTGACCCGCACCGCCAGGCGCAGGCTTTCGGCGATGCGCGGGTCGAGCGCAGCGTCGTCGGGCACCTCGCGCTCCAGCCGCCGCGCCTTGGCCCGCGGCGCGCTGAGACGCACGTGCAGCTCGCCGGCCTGGCCGCGCAGCAGGCACGGCGCCTGGTCGGCGGCGGCGTGCAGGGCGTCGAGGTCGAACACCTCGCCGATGTGGCTCGGCACCTGCCCCAGGCGCTGCCGCAGGTAGTGCCGCGCCGCCGGGTTCAACGCCAGCAGGCGCCCATCGGCGTCCCAGGCGAACAGATAGTCCGGCTGGCTGTCGACGTAGCCCGGCGCACGGTGCGCGCGCAGCACCCAATGGCCCTGGGCGCTGTGCATGAAGAAGGCGTTCTCGATCTCCCGCGCGCTCTGCGCCACCATCTGCCGGATCAGATGCTGGCTGCGGCGGTCGTCCGGCGATTGCACGGCGGAAACGTCGAGCACACCGAGCAACTCGCCCTGCGGATCGAAGACCGGCGCCGCGGAACAGGTCAGGTCGATGAAGGCGGCGCGGAAGTGATCGCGCTTGTGCACCGTCACCGCAGTCCTGTCGGTGAGTACGGCGGCCACCCCGCAGGTGCCCTCCTCGCCTTCCGACCAGCAGGTGCCGAGGTACAGCCCGGCCTTGCGGCAGTCGTTGCGGATGGTCGACTCGACACGGTAGTCGATGGTCCGCCCCTGGGCATCGGTGAGCAGTACGCAGTAGTCGGCATCGCGCACCCGTCCATGCAGTCGCGCCACCTCTTCGCTGGCGATGCGCAGGAACAGTTCGGAACGCTCGCGACATTCGTCGAGGAGGGTCTGCGAGAGAATCCGCGGCCCTTGCAGGGACCCCGGGTCGAGACGGTGCTGCTCCATGGAGCGGCGCCAGGAGTCGAGGATCGGCGTCGGCACCGGCGCCTGCGGCAGGCGCGCGGCGTTCCTCAGGACACGGCTGACACAGTCCACATGGTCCTTCGAGTGTGCGGAAAGCATGGGGCCTCCGTTGCTCGGCATCTTGTTGTTGTGCCGCCCATTAAGCGCCCATCGGCGACCCTCGACAAGCGCCGGGCCGCCACAGCCGACGACTGAGACGGAGCGTCTCAGCGTCTCGCCGGGAACCCGTGCGCGATGACATGGGTTGTCTCGCCGGACGTCGCCCCGGCGGTCGCCGGCCTTCCCATGCCGGCGCTCTACGACGGGACTTCCGGCCGCCACACCGCAACCTGGCATCGGCCTTGCTCCAGCCACGGCGACGGCAGGGCGGACTGTCCGCTCCTCCCAACGCCCTGCCGCATACACCTACAAGAACAATCAGAGGTGAAGCATGCACGCTACGTCGTCCGACGATTTCTCCCTGTCTTCCCGGGTCGCGCTGGTGACCGGCGCCGGACGCGGCATCGGCCGGGGCATCGCCCTCGCCCTGGCGCGCGCCGGCGCCGACGTGGCGGTGGCCGACCTCGATCCGCAGGTCGCCGAGGAAACCGCCGCCGCGATCCGCAGCCTCGGTCGCCGCAGCCTGGCCCTTGGGGTCGACGTCAGCGACGGCGACAGCGTCCGGGCGATGGTCGAGCGGGTCGCCACGGAGTTCGGCCGGCTCGACGTGGCGGTGAACAATGCCGGGGTGATCAGCATCCGCAAGGTCGCCGAACTCAGCCTCGCCGACTGGGACCGGGTGATGAACGTCAACGCCCGCGGCGTGTTCCTCTGCTGCCAGGCCGAACTGCCGCTGATGCAGGCGCAGCGCTGGGGGCGGATCGTCAACCTGTCATCGATCGCCGGCAAGGTCGGTCTCCCCGACCTCGCCCACTACTGTGCCTCGAAGTTTGCCGTGATCGGTTTCAGCAATGCCCTGGCCAAGGAGGTCGCGCGCGACGGGGTGACGGTCAACGCGCTCTGCCCGGGAATCGTCGGCACCGGAATGTGGCGCGGCGAGGACGGCTTGTCGGGCCGCTGGCGGCAGGCCGGCGAAAGCGAGGCGCAGTCCTGGGAACGCCACCAGGCCAGCCTGCTGCCCCAGGGCGAGGCGCAGACCGTCGAAGACATGGGCCAGCTCGTCGTCTACCTGGCCTGCGCGCCGCACGTCACCGGCCAGGCCATCGCCGTCGACGGCGGATTCTCGCTATGACCCCGCCCTCGCCGATCGTCGGCATCATCGCCAACCCGGCCTCCGGTCGCGACCTGCGTCGCCTCACCGCCCATGCCGGGCTGCACTCCAGCACCGACAAGGCATCGGTGGTGCAACGCCTGCTCGCCGCCTTCGGCGCCACTGGCATCCGCCATGCGTTGCTGCCGCCGGACATGACCGGCATCGCCGCCGCCGTGCTCCGGGCCAGCCAGACCCGCCAGGCCCGCGACGGCCACTGGCCGTTCCTGGAGTTCCTCGACATGCCGCTGCGCCAGAGCGTCGAGGATACCCGCCTGGCGGCGCGGCGCATGGTCGAGCGCGGCGTGGCGCTGATCGCCGTGCTCGGCGGCGACGGCACGCACAAGGCAGTGGCCGCCGAGGTCGGCGACGTCCCCCTGCTGGCGCTGTCCACCGGGACCAACAACGCCTTCCCGGAGCTGCGCGAAGCCACTGGCGCGGGGCTCGCCGGCGGCCTCTGCGCCAGCAACCGGGTGCCGCCGGAGATCGGCCTGCGACGCAACAAGCGCCTGCTGGTGCGCGAGCCGCGCCGCGGGCTCTGCGAGTGGGCGCTGGTGGACGTCGCGGTGTCGCCGCAGCCGTTCATCGGCGCCCGCGCCATCAGTCGCGCCGAAGACCTCGCCGAAGTCTTCGTCAGCTTCGCCGAACCCCACGCCATCGGCCTTTCGGCGCTTTGCGGACTGTGGTCGCCGGTGAGCCGCGAGGAGCCCCACGGCGCCTGGATGCGCCTGCATCCGGACGCCCGCGAGAGCCTGCTGGTGCCGCTGGCGCCGGGCCTGCTGGTGGGCTGCGGGGTCTCTGCCGCCGGCTACCTGCAACCCGGCGTGGCCCACGCACCGAGCCTGTCCAGCGGGACCCTGGCGCTGGACGGAGAGCGCGAGATCGAGTTCAGCGCCACCGACCGCCCGAGCATCACCCTCGACCCTTCCGGCCCGTTCAGCGTCGATGTGCCGGCCACCCTCGCCTACGCCGCCCGCCATCGCCTGCTGGCCGGCCAGCGAACCCCGATGACCCCGTGAAGACAACCTGGAGAACAACAAGATGTCCACTCTGAGCACCGACCAACTGCTCCATGCCTACCGCGTGATGCGCACCATCCGCGCCTTCGAGGAACGCCTGCACGTCGAGTTCGCCACGGGCGAGATACCCGGCTTCGTCCACCTCTACGCCGGCGAGGAAGCCTCCGCCGCCGGCGTGATGGCGCACCTGCGCGACGACGACTGCATCGCCTCCACCCATCGCGGCCACGGCCACTGCATCGCCAAGGGCGTAGACGTGCACGGCATGATGGCGGAAATCTATGGCAAGAAGACCGGGGTCTGCCAGGGCAAGGGCGGCTCCATGCATATCGCCGACCTGGAGAAAGGCATGCTCGGCGCCAACGGAATCGTCGGCGCCGGCGCGCCGCTGGCCGCCGGCGCCGCGCTGGCGGCCAAGCTGAAAGGCAGCGATGCGGTGGCGGTGGCCTTCTTCGGCGATGGCGGCTCCAACGAAGGCGCGGTGTTCGAGGCGATGAACCTGGCCGCGGTGTGGAACCTGCCGTGCCTGTTCGTCGCCGAGAACAACGGCTATGCCGAGGCCACCGCGGCCAACTGGTCGGTGGCCTGCGACCACATCGCCGACCGCGCCGCCGGTTTCGGCATGCCCGGGGTGACCGTCGACGGCTTCGACTTCTTCGCCGTCCACGAGGCTGCCGGCGCCGCCATCGAGCGCGCCCGCGCCGGCGAGGGGCCGTCGCTGATCGAAGTCAAGCTGACCCGCTACTACGGACACTTCGAGGGCGACGCACAGACCTACCGCGATCCCGACGAAGTAAAGCACTACCGGGAAACCCGCGACTGCCTCAAGCAGTTCCGCGAACGCACCTGCCACGCCGGCCTGCTCTCCGCCAGCGACCTGGACGCCATCGACGCCGAGGTCGAGGCGCGCATCGAGGATGCCGTGCAGCGCGCGAAGAACGATCCCAAGCCGGAGCCGGACGACCTGCTGCGCGACGTCTACGTGTCCTATCCCTGAGCCGCCCGAAAACAAGAACGAGGAGAACCATCATGGCGAGAAAGATCAGCTACCAGCAGGCCATCAACGAGGCGCTGGCCCAGGAAATGCGCCGCGACCCGAGCGTCTTCATCATGGGCGAAGACAATGCCGGCGGCGCCGGCGCGCCCGGCGAGGACGACGCCTGGGGCGGCGTGCTGGGGGTCACCAAGGGCCTCTACCACCAGTTCCCCGGCCGTGTGCTGGATACCCCGTTGTCAGAGATCGGCTATGTCGGCGCCGCGGTCGGCGCCGCCACCCGCGGCATGCGCCCGGTGTGCGAACTGATGTTCGTCGACTTCGCCGGTTGCTGCCTGGACCAGATCCTCAACCAGGCCGCCAAGTTCCGCTACATGTTCGGCGGCAAGGCGGTCACCCCGCTGGTGATCCGTACCATGGTCGGCGCCGGCCTGCGCGCCGCCGCCCAGCATTCGCAGATGCTCACTTCGCTATGGACCCACATCCCCGGCCTCAAGGTGGTCTGCCCGTCGTCGCCCTACGACGCCAAGGGCCTGCTGGTCCAGGCGATCCGCGACAACGACCCGGTGATCTTCTGCGAGCACAAGCTGCTCTATTCGATGCAGGGCGAGGTACCCGAGGAGCTGTACAGCGTACCCTTCGGCGAGGCGAACTTCCTCCGCGACGGCGACGACGTCACCCTGGTGACCTACGGCCGCATGGTCCACCTGGCGCTGGACGCCGCCGCCAGCCTGGCGCGCCAGGGCATCTCCTGCGAAGTACTGGACCTGCGCAGCACCAGCCCGCTGGACGAGGACAGCATTCTCGAAAGCGTGGAAAAGACCGGCCGCCTGGTGGTGGTCGACGAAGCCAACCCACGCTGCTCGATGGCCACCGACATCGCCGCGCTGGTCGCCGAACGGGCCTTCTCCGCGCTGCGCGCGCCGATCCGCCGGGTCACCGCGCCCCATACGCCGGTGCCTTTCTCCGACGCCCTGGAAGACCTCTACATCCCCGACGCGGCGAAGATCGAGGCAGCCGTGCGCCAGGCCCTGGAAGGGAGGGACGCGGCATGAGCCGGATCCATACACTGACCATGCCCAAGTGGGGCCTGTCGATGACCGAGGGTCGGGTGGACGCCTGGCTCAAGGAAGAGGGCGCGCATATCGAGAAAGGCGACGAGGTGCTCGACGTGGAGACCGACAAGATCTCCAGCAGCGTCGAGGCGCCCTTCTCGGGCGTGCTGCGGCGCAAGGTGGCGCGCGAGGACGAGACCCTGGCGGTCGGCGCGCTGCTCGGCGTGGTGGTCGAGGGCGAGGCGAGCGACGAGGAGATCGACGCACTGATGCAACGCTTCCAGGCCGAATTCGTACCCGCCGACGAGGACGCTGGGGATAGCGGACCGGCACCGCGGAAAGTCGAGCTGGACGGGCGCCTCCTGCGCTATTTCGACCGCGGCGAGGGCGATCCGGCGCTACTGCTGATCCACGGTTTCGGTGGCGACCTGAACAACTGGTTGTTCAACCACGAGGCGCTGGCCGCCGAGCGGCGGGTGATCGCTCTAGACCTGCCGGGCCACGGCGAGTCCGGCAAGGCCCTGGTGCGCGGCGACCTCGATGAACTCAGCGGCAGCGTGCTGGCCCTGCTCGACCACCTCGACCTGGAACAGGTACACCTGGCCGGTCACTCCATGGGGGGAGCGGTGGCGCTGAACTGCGCGCGCCTGGCGCCGCAGCGGGTGCTGTCGCTGAGCCTGATCGGCAGCGCCGGCCTCGGCGAGGAGATCAACGGCGACTACCTGCGCGGCTTCGTCGAGGCGGCCAACCGCAACGCGTTGAAGCCGCAACTGGTGCAGTTGTTCTCCGACCCCGCGCTGGTCACCCGGCAGATGCTCGAGGACATGCTCCGCTACAAGCGCCTGGAAGGCGTCGATGCGGCCCTGCGCCAGTTGCTGGACAACCTGTTCGCCGACGGTCGCCAGCGCAACGACCTGCGTGCCGTGGCGAGCGAGGGCCGCCAGCCGGTCCTGGCGATCTGGGGCAGCGATGACGCGATCATCCCGGCGCGGCATGCCGAGGGCCTGCCAGCCCAGGTGGAGATCATTCCCGGACAGGCGCACATGGTGCAGATGGAAGCCGCCGAGCAGGTCAACCGCCTGCTGCTCGACTTCCTCCGCCAGCATTGAGGAGACGACCGACATGAACAGTTCCCCGCAAGCCAACGCGGCGATGCGCGCCGCCGTCTGGCACGGCCGCCACGATATCCGCGTGGAAGACGTGCCGCTCCCGGCCGAGCCGCCGCCCGGCTGGGTGCAGATCCGCGTGCACTGGTGCGGCATCTGCGGCTCCGACCTGCACGAATACCTGGCCGGCCCGGTATTCATCCCCGTGGAGGCGCCGCACCCGCTCACCGGCCTCAAGGATCAATGCATCCTCGGCCACGAGTTCAGCGGCGAAATCGTCCGCCTCGGCAACGGCGTGACCGGCTTCGCCGTCGGCCAGGCGGTCGCCGCAGACGCCTGCCAGCATTGCGGCACCTGCTACTACTGCCGGCATGGGCTGTACAACATCTGCGAGAACCTGGCCTTCACCGGGCTGATGAACAACGGCGCCTTCGCCGAATACGTCAACGTACCGGCCAACCTGCTCTACGCCCTGCCGGCCGGATTTCCCAGCGAGGCCGGCGCGCTGATCGAGCCGCTGGCGGTGGGCATGCACGCGGTGAAGAAGGCCGGCAGCCTGCTCGGGCAGAACGTGGTGGTGGTCGGCGCCGGCACCATCGGCCTGAGCACCATCATGTGCGCGCGCGCCGCCGGCGCGGCACAGGTGATCGCCCTGGAGATGTCCTCGGCGCGCAAGGCCAAGGCCCTGGAGGTCGGCGCCAGCCAGGTGCTCGACCCCTCGCGGTGCGACGCCCTAGGCGAAATCCGCGCCCTCACCGGCGGGCTTGGCGCCGACGTCAGCTTCGAATGCATCGGCAACAAGCACACCGCCAAGCTGGCCATCGATGCCATCCGCAAGGCCGGCAAATGCGTGCTTGTGGGAATCTTCGAGGAGCCCAGTGAATTCAATTTCTTCGAGCTGGTTTCCACCGAGAAGCAGTTGCTCGGGGCCCTCGCCTACAACGGCGAGTTCGCCGACGTGATCGCCTTCATAGCCGACGGCCGCCTCGACATCGCACCGCTGGTGACCGGTCGCATCGGCCTGGAAGAAATCGTCGAGCGCGGTTTCGAAGAGTTGGTGAACAACAAGGAGCACAACGTGAAGATCATCGTCTCGCCGGGCGGCTGACGCTTCAGCCCTTGTCGCGCTTGCGACACAGCCCCGCGGCCGGCGGGGCTTGCTTTACGAAACGCAGAGACGCGGGCGGAGGCTCAGAACCACTTGTCGTTGCGCTTGCGCCGCACCCTCAGCAGCGACGGCAGGATCAGCCCGGCGAACAGGCCGGCGCCGGCGATGCTGCCGCCGTAGACCATGTAGCGCATCAGCACCTGCTTGTTCTCGTCGCCCAGTTGCGCCTGCACCGCACGCAGGTCGGAGCGGGCCTTGCCGAGCTCGGCGTCCAGGTTGCTGCGCGCCGCCTGCAATTCGTCGATCAACTTCTTGCGCGTGTCGAGGGTTTCCTGCATGCCCTGCACGCGGGTCTTCCAGGTGTCGTTGATGCCGTCCAGCTCGGCGGTCAGGGCGGCCACCTTCTGTTCCAGTTGCGGCAGGCGCTCGGCCTGGCCGGGAACCTCCTGCAAGTCGCGGCTGGGAATCCACACGGTGCTGCCGTTCTCGCCGCGCACCTGGCTGTAGTTGCCCTGGGTGCCAAGCAGCTCGACCTTCTGCCCGGAGGTGAGGGTGCCGACGATGCGATAGCCATCGGTGGGGCCGCTGCGCACGAAAGTGGTCAGGCTGTCGCTCACCCAGCGCGCGTTGCCGGTCGCCTCCTCGGCCTGCGCCGGGGCGCCGGCCGCCAGCAGGCCGCCGAGCAGGCAGGCTCCGATGACACGGTTCTGGAACGGGGAAAGAGCGGCGGGGATGCGACGGGATAGGGACATGGCAATCTTCACATGGCGAGAGAACGAAACCCGCAAAGGGGAGCGAAAAAGCCGGCCAGTCGAATTGTTATGGACAAGCGCGCGACCGGGGCGGGGCTACCGCATGGCCAAGGGCCATGCGCCCGGCCCGGTTGGGCCGACGGCTGACAGACAGCGCTCGGGGCGATTGAGTTCACTCGTTTCCGCAGGAATGGATGGATGGTTGTAACAGCAGAATGCCAGGCCTGCCGACGGCCAGCGCTGCCCAGGCTGCGACCTGTCCGGATGATCCCCGGGGTACGACGGTATCTACGCCAAGGCAGAGGCTCCCTCGCCTGTACCACGCCCCACCGGTCGGATGGCGTGCTGCGATACAGCGGGCCCGTCAGGCGGCCAACCGCAGGCAGTCACTCGCTCGCCATCGCCGCCAGGACGCGGCCGTCGCCGGCCCTTTCCATCATTCCTCTGCCAGGTGCCCGGCGAAGGTAGTGGCGCTGTAGCGCTCGCGGAACAGCCCCTTCTCCACCAGGCGCGGCACCACCTGTTCGAGGAACAGCCGCAGCGAGCCGACCGAGCCTCCCGGCGCGGCGATGAAACCGTCCATGGCGCCGGCGGCGGCCCAGTCGACGATCTGCTCGACGGCATCGTCCACCGTACCGATGACCTGCCAGTGCGCCGCGGAAACCACCTCGGGGCGCAGCAGCAACTGGTCCAGGCGTAACGTCTCGCGCTCGATCAGGCGCCGCAGCAGGTCGGTGTGGGTGCGGCTGCCGGGGTTGGCCACCGGCGGCGGCAGGTCGGCCGCGGAAATCGGCCGGTCCAGCGGCCAGTCGCTGAGGTCGAGGCCGAGCATCTGCCTGATCGTGGCGAACTTGCGCGCGCGGTCCAGGCGCGCGTGGGTCTGCATGAAGATTTCCCGCGCCTCCTCGCGGCTCTCCGCCAGGTACAGGCTGAAGCCCGGCAGCAGGCGCACGTCGCGCGGCGAGCGACCGTGGCGTTCGGCGCGGCGGGAAAGGTCGCGGCGCAGTTCCAGGGCAGCCTCCTTGTCCGGGGTCGGCGCGAACACCAGGTCGGCCACCGAGGCGGCGAAGTCGCGCCCGCTCTCGGAGGCGCCGGCCTGCACCAGGGGAATCCGCGCCTCGCCGAAGGCCGGCAGGTTGAGCGGTCCCTTGACCTTGAGGAATTCGCCGTCGTGGTCGACCGGGTGCACCCGGGAAACGTCGGCGTAGCGGCCGCTCTCGCGGTCGACCAGGAGTGCCTCGCGGGGGAAGCTGTCCCACAGGTCGTGCACCAGCCGGGTGAACTCGGCGGCGCGCGCGTAGCGCTGCTCCGCATCGGGCATCGCGTCCAGGCCGAAGTTCTCGTGGCCCTGCAGCGCGGTGACGATGTTCCAGCCGGCGCGGCCGTTGCTGATCCAGTGCAGCGATTGCAACTGCCGGGCCACCACGTAGGGCGGATAGAACGTGGTGGAGACCGTCGACACCAGGCCGATCCGCGAGGTTTCGCGGGCGACCGCGGCAAGCAGTACGGTGGGATCCAGGCTGGCGAAGCCGGAGCCGGTCTCCAGCACGTCCAGTGGCAGGCTGCTGACGTCCGGGCGAAACACGAAGTCGAGGTGGGCGGCTTCGGAGCGCCTGGCGATGTCGACGGCGAAATCGCTGCCGAAGATGCCTTCGATATTGCTGTCGGGGCGCCGCCAGGCATCGCCGCTGAGCCAGGTGGGGGCCAGCGACATGCCGATGTGCAGGCGTTTCGGGGTACTCATCGTGCCAATCTCCTGTATGGGCTCTGGGGCTGGGCCGGCCCTGCGCGGGGCCGGCTTCTCGGGGCGCCTAGAAGGTGCCCTTGATGCCGATGCCGAGGGTCCGCGGCTGCGTCATGCTCGCCTCGATGCCGCCGATCCCCCGGTTTTCCTGCATGTAGGTGGGCGAGCGGTCGTCGAACACGTTCTTCACGTAGCCATAGAGCTGCAGCTGGTCGTTGAAGCGGTAGCTGGCGCGGGCGTCGGTGAGGGTGTAGGCCTTGATCGAGTAGGCCTTGGTGTTGGCGGTGTCCGAGTAGTAGCCGTCCAGGTAGCGCACCTGGGCGTTCAGGTTGAGGCGCTCGGTGACGTCCCAGCTCGGTCCGAAGCTGAGGGTATAGCCCGGCGAGCGGGCGAACTCGTTGTGCTCGTAGCCGGTATTGCCGGACATCTCGTCGATCCGGGTGCGTAGCACGCCGGCGCTGGCCTTCAGCCGCAGGTCGTCGCGCAGGCGATAGTCGAGGTCCAGCTCCATGCCGTAGGCGTGGGCCTTCTCGGCGTTGATGGTGTACGACTGCGCCACCCCCGGCGAAACCACCACCGGGATGTTGTACTGGGCGTCCTTGAAATCCATGAAGAACAGGTTGCCGTTCAGCAGCAGGCGGCCGTCGAGCAGGCTGGCGCGGGTGAACAGTTCGTAGTTCCAGATGGTTTCTTCCTTGAAGTAGGCCCAGTTGCGGGTGGTCAGGTTGAGCGACACGCCGCCGGGGTTGTAGCCGCGGCTGACCAGGCCGCCGACGGTCCAGTCCGGGGTCGCGGCGAAGGCCAGGGAGACTTTCGGCAGGAAGGCCGAGAAGGTCTTCTGGTAGTCCAGCGGACGCGGCGCCAGCACCGAGTTGCCGCTGCGCTCGATGCGATCCTCCTGGTAGCGCAGGCCGGTGGTCAGGGTCCAGCGGTCGCTCAGGCGGTAGTTCAGCTCGCCGAACACACCGAGGTTCTTCTTCGTGTCGTCGAAGGCCGACAGCCCGCGCAGGTGCAGTGTCTCGTCGGTGCGGGTGCGGGCGTAGTAGACCCCGCCCATGCCACTGATCCGGTCCTCCTGCTCGCCGAAGCTGACCCGCGATTCGTTGGAGGCGTTCTTCTGGCGGATGTCGGCGTCGCCCTCGCCGCCCGCGCCGGTGGTGCGGTGCACCGAGGACAGCGAGTACTGCGCCTGGTTGAACAGGCGGATGCCGTTGTCGAGGTCATAGGCGACGTCGAGGATGCTGGTGTTGGTGTCCTGCTCCCAGCTGGGCATGGTGGTCGAGCGATGGTCGAGCTTGTCGAACGGGCGGGTCGCCGCTTCCTGGGTCGGGCGATTGCTGTCGTTGTGGGAGAAGGTGAACTTGCTCTCCAGGCCCGGAATTCCGCTGGGCAGCCAGAGCAGCTTGGCGCGCGCGTTGAGGGCGCGGAAGTCCTGGTCGGTGCCGCTGTCCTGGAACTTCGGGTTGTCGTAGTCGATGAAGGTGTCGCGACCCGCGTAGTCCACCGCCAGGCGCCCGGCGAAGTCCTGCGCCAGCGGGCCGGACACTGCGATCGAGCTGCGCCGCGAATGGTAGCTGCCGATCTCCGCCTGGTAGGCAGCCTCGGGGCTGAAGGTCGGGTCCTTGGTGTTGACGATGATCGCCCCGGCGATGGCGTTGGCGCCCTGGGAGGTGGTCTGCGGGCCGCGGAACACCTCGATGCTGTCGACGTCCCAGACCGAGGTCGCGCCGAAGAACATCTCGTTGTAGTTCAGGTAGTGGCCATCGAGGTTGATCGTCGCCCGCGGCACTGTGCCGCCCCAGAACACGTTCTGCCCGTTGTTCGGGCCCTGGGTGTCCTGGCCGCGGATGATCGGCGCGCCCACCGAGTCGGTGTAGACCACGTTGGGACTGCCATTGATCACCTCGGCGACCGAGGCGTTGCCGGTCTGCTTGCGGTCGATGTCGCGGGCGCTGGTGAGCGATACCGAGGACGCCGTGTCCTTCAGCGAGCGTTCACGTTTCTCGCCGGTCACGACCAGCGCCTCGAGGGCGGCGGGTTCGTCCTCGGCGGGCGGGTTTTCCCGGGCCAGTGCCGATGGCGAGGCGAGCAGGGTGGACAGCGTGACGACGCCGATTCCCCGGTTGAGCGTGCGGTGCGTGCGGGCGTTCAAGGATCTTCTCCAAATGGGAATGACTCTCTTTTCCATTCAGGCTATCACGCCACCAGATCATTCCTCAATGGGGAATAGATTCCTCATTGCGAAATATTAAATCTCCTACGCCCGTCCCTTCCGCGGCGCCCCACCGCCCCGGGGAATCGGTATCATGGGCGCCGCCCGCGCCACCGCAGCGCGGACCGAAGCCTATGGATCAACCGTGGTGAGGAGACCGAGCCGTTGAATACTTCGCAGCCCCCGGCGGACGAGATGCCGGACGCCCCGGGCGAAAAGCGCTCCGGCACCATCCAGTCGGTGTCCATCGCCGCGCGCTTCCTGAAGACCCTGGCCAACGCCGAAGGCGAACTGGCCCTCGGCGAAGTGGCCCGGCGCACCGGCACCGGCGGCTCCACCGCGCACCGCTACCTGCAGAGCCTGGTGAAGGAAGGCCTGGCCCGCCAGGACCCGCTCAGCGGTCTCTACGACCTCGGGCCGGCGGCGCTGAGCATCGGCATAGGCGCGCTGAAGCGGATCGACGCGGTGGATATCGCCGCCCGCCACATGAAGGCCCTGGCCCAACGGCATGCCGCCAGCGGCGGGGTGGCGATCTGGACCGAGCGCGGCCCGACCCTGGTGCGCTGGTACCGCAGCGCCTATTTCTCGATCAACCCGCTGGCCCTGGGCGATATCCTGCCCATCGACAATACCGCTTGCGGCCTGGTGTTCCAGGCCTTCCTGCCGAAGGCCGTGGTCGACGCCGCGCGCAAGCAGCAACCGGCGCACTTCCGCGGCAGCCCGCCGAGCCGCGCGCTGCTCGACGAGGTGCGTGAGCGCTGCTGGGCCGAACTGACCAGCCACCTGCTGTCGAATGTCACCGGCCAGGCGGCGCCGGTGTTCGACGCCCAGCAGGAGATCGTCTGCGCCATGACCACGGTGACCGATCTCGGCCAGTTGCAGTCGGCGGAAGACCGCGACGCGCTGTTCCACGAGGCGCTGCAGGTCAACCAGTCCACCGGTGGCCTGGTACTCCACCCCGGCATGCGGCCGCCGCCGCGCTGAGCCACCTCAGCCCGGCGCGTCGGCGGCGATCCCGCGCGGCACCAGCAGCGGCGTGCCGCTGACCGGGTCGGCGATGATCAACGAGCGCAAGCCGAACACCTCCTCCACCAGACGCTCGGTGAAGATATGCGCCGGCGCGCCCTCGGCGAGGATCGCGCCGTCACGCATGGCGATCAGGTGCGAGGCATAGCGGCAGGCCTGGTTGAGGTCGTGCAGCACGGCGACGATGGTGCGCCCCTGGCGATTCAGCTCGGCGAGCAGTTCGAGCAATTCGATCTGGTGGACGATATCCAGGTAGGTGGTCGGCTCGTCGAGCAGCAGCAACGGGGTTTCCTGCGCCAGCACCATGGCGATCCACACGCGTTGCCGCTGGCCGCCGGAGAGCGCATCGAGCGGTCGCTCGGCCAGGCCGTCGACCCGCGTGGCGCGTAACGCCGCCGCTACCGCGCGCTCATCCGCCGGCGACCACTGGCGCAGGAACGACTGGTGCGGATAGCGCCCGCGCGCCACCAGCTCGGCCACCGTGATGCCATCCGGCGCCAGCGCGCTCTGCGGCAGCAGGCCGAGACGCCGCGCCACTTCCCGTCCCGGCAGGCTGTGGATATCCCTGCCGTCCAGCACCACCCGGCCCTCGGCCGGCGCCAACAGGCGCGACAATGCCGCCAGCAGGGTCGACTTGCCGCAGGCGTTGGGCCCGACGATCACACTGAACGAACCCTCGGGGATGGCCAGCGAGAGATTCCGCGAAACGGTCCGCGCGTCGCGGCGCAAGGTCACGGCGTCCGCGTGCAGGCGATGGGTCATGGGAGGTTCCTGGATAAGAATGGCTCGAATATGTGGAATCGATTCTACATTATGGAATAGACTGCATGAGAAGCATTATCATATGAATCCGTCCGCCCGGCTTCCCCTACAGCGAAAACAGCCTTCATGCCGACCCGCCGCCGCTCCGCCCTGCCGTTACTCGCCCTCGCCCTGAGCCTGTTCGCCACCCTCGCCGCGGCCGGGGAGCCGAAGCCGGCGCGGATCGTCTCCACCACCCCGAGCGTCACCGGCATCCTACTGGCGATGGACGCACCGCTGGTGGCCAGCGCCGCCACCACGCCAAGTCGCCTGACCGACGCCAAGGGCTTCTTCTCGCAATGGGCGAAGGTCGCCGACCAACGTGGCGTCGAGGTGCTCTACCGCAACCTGCGCTTCGACATCGAAGCGGTGATCGCCCAGGATCCGGACCTGCTGGTCGCCTCCGCCACCGGCGCCGACAGCGCCGCGCCATACCGTGCGGAGCTGGAGGCGCAGGGCGTACCGACGCTGGTGGTCGACTACTCGAAACACAGCTGGCAGGAACTGGCTACCGAGCTGGGCCGGCACACCGGCCTGGAACGCCAGGCGCAGGCCGCCATCCAGCGCTTCGACGCCTACACCGCCGAAGTCGCCGCGGCCATCGCGCCGCCGCAGGGCCCGGTCAGCGTGGTCGGCTACAACATCGCCGGCAGCTATTCCATCGGCCGCCAGGCCAGCCCCCAGGCACGCCTGCTCGAGGCCCTCGGCTTCCAGGTGGCGGAACTGCCGGAGGCGCTGGCGGGCAAGGTGACGCGCGCCTCGGACTTCCAGTTCATCTCGCGGGAAAACCTGCCCGCCGCCATCGCCGGCGACAGCGTGTTCCTGCTCGGCGCCAGCGACGACGACGTGCAGGCGTTCCTCGCCGACCCGGTACTGGCCAACCTGTCGGCGGTCCGCGAAAAGCGCGTGTACGCCCTGGGCCCCAGTTCCTTCCGCATCGACTACTACTCGGGACGGCAGATGATCGACAACGTCGCCCGCCATTTCCGCTGAGCCATGCGCCCGTTCGCCGGAAGTCCGCTCATGCAGGCGTCCCCGATGCGCCGCCGGCGCCTGCGCGCCTGGGGCCTGCTCGCCGGCGCGCTGCTGCTCGCGCTGGCGGCCCTGGCCAGCCTGGCGCTGGGCTCGCGGCCGGTGCCCCTGGCGGTCACACTGGACGCCCTGCAAGCCGTCGATCCGCACGATGATCGCCACCTGGTGGTACGCGAACTGCGCCTGCCACGCACCCTGGTGGCGCTGCTGGCCGGCGCGGCGCTGGGAGTGGCCGGCGCGCTGATGCAAGCGCTGACGCGCAATCCGCTGGCCGAACCCGGCCTGCTGGGGATCAACGCCGGCGCGGCGCTGGCGGTGATCGTCGGGGTCGCGCTGTTCGACCTGGCGAGCATGGGCCAGTACCTCGGTTGCGCCTTCCTCGGCGCCGGCCTGGCCGGCATCGCCGTATTCCTTCTCGGCCAGGCCCGCGAGACCGGCACCAACCCGGTGCGCCTGGTGCTGGCGGGTGCCGGCTTGTCAGTGATGCTCGCCTCGCTGACCGGGATCATCGTGCTGAACGCCCCGCCGGAAGTCTTCGACCGCTTCCGCCACTGGGCCGCCGGCTCGCTTTCCGGCAGCGGCTTCGCCCTGCTCGGATGGCCGGGCCTGGCCATCGGCGCCGGGCTGGCCGCCGCCTTCGCCCTCGCCGCCAGGCTCAATGCCCTGGCCCTGGGCCAGGAGATCGGCCGGGCGCTCGGCGTCGACCTGCGCCTGACCTGGCTGCTCGCCTGCCTGGCGGTGATGCTGCTGGCCGGCGCGGCGACCGCCCTGGCCGGGCCGATCGCCTTCGTCGGCCTGGTCGCCCCGCACCTCGCGCGACTGCTGGCCGGACCGGACCAGCGCTGGATCCTGCCTTTCTCGGCGCTGATCGCCGCCGGCCTGCTGCTCGGCGCCGACATCCTCGGGCGGCTGCTGGCGGCGCCGGCGGAGATCGCCGCCGGAATCGTCGCTTTGCTGCTCGGCGGACCGGCCTTCATCGTCCTGGTCAGGCGCTTCCGCCTGAGCCGCCTGTGAACGGTCTCCACGCCCTGCGCCTGGGCTCCCTGTCGCTGCGTTGGCGGCCACGGGCGGCGCTGGCCTGCCTGGTCCTCGCGGGGGTCGGACTGGCGCTGGCGGCGGCGCTGCTGGGGACCGGCAGCCTGGCGCTGGGTCCGGCAGAGGTGTTCGCCAGCCTGCTCGGCCAGGGCCAGGACCCCACCGCCCAGCGCATCGTCCAGCGCGTGCGCCTGCCACGGGTGCTCACCGCCTGCCTGGTCGGCGCCGCGCTGGGCATGGCCGGGGCGATCTTCCAGTCGATCTCGCGCAATCCGCTGGGCTCGCCCGACGTCATCGGTTTCACCACCGGCACCGCCAGCGGCGCCATCGTGCAGATCATCCTGTTCGATGCCGGCCCGCTGGCCACCTCGCTGGCGGCGCTGGCCGCCGGCCTCTGCACGGCGCTGGCGGTGGTGCTGCTGGCGCGCCGGGGCGCCACCGCCGGCGGCTACCGCCTGGTGCTGGTGGGCATCGGTGTCGGCGCCAGCCTGTCGGGCCTGAACAGCCTGCTGCTGGTCACCGGCAACCTCGACCAGGCGATGTATGCCCAGCTCTGGCTGGCCGGCTCGCTGAACACCCGGACCTGGTCGCACGTCGTCCCGGCAGCGCTGGGCCTGCTCGCCAGCGTGCCGCTGGCGCTGTACCACGGTCGTCGCCTGGAAGTGCTGGAGCTGGGCGATGCCAGCGCCGCCCAGCTCGGCGTGGCGGTGGAGCGCGTGCGCTTGCAGATGGTCCTGGTCGCCGTCGGCATGACCGCCATCGCCACCGCCGCGGCCGGCCCCATCGCCTTCATCGCCCTGGCCGGCCCGCAACTGGCCCGGCGCCTGACCCGCTCGGCCGGGGTGCCGTTGCTGTCCGGCGCATTGATGGGCGCGGTCCTGCTGCTGGCCGCCGACCTGCTCGGCCAGCGCCTGGCATACGTCGCCAACCTGCCGATCGGCCTGATGACCGGCCTGCTCGGCGGTTTCTACCTGCTCTGGCTACTGCTGCGCAGCCGCCGGATCTGAGCCCCGGCCTCAACGACCGCCCAGGCTGCCGCCGCCGTCGACACCGATCACCTGGCCGGTGACGAACGAAGCGCCCTCGCTGAGCAGGAACTCGATCAGCGCGGCCACTTCGTCCGGCCGCCCGAGCCGCTGCATGGGGATGGTCGAGAGAATCCGCCGTTCCTCCTCGCCGCCGACCGGGCGGGTCTGGCGGAACAGCTCGGTCTCGATCGGCCCGGGCGCCACCGCGTTGACCGTGATGCCCAGCGGCGCCAGCTCCAGCGCCCAGGTGCGAGTCACCCCGACCAGCGCGCTCTTCGCCGCGGCGTAGGCGGTGCGTTCGCGGGCGCCGTGGATCGCCCGGCTGCACAGGTTGACGATGCGGCCCGCCGGCGAACGCTTGAGCCCCGGCAGGCAGGCCTGGGCAAGCTGCACGGCGACCCGCACGTTGAGGTCGAAGACCTGTTGCAGAGCGGCCAGGTCGAGGTTCTCCAGGCTTTGCGGCAAGGCGATCCCGGCGTTGTTGACCAAGGCATCCACGGCGCTTTCCGAGAGCAATCCGCGCAGCGTCTCGGCGGTTTGCGCAGGATCGGCCAGGTCGCAGCACAGCAGACGTCCAGGAAAGTCGTCGCTCGCATGGCGGGCGATGCCCACTACACTCCAGCCGGAGGCCGCCAAGCGCCTGGCCAGGGCCAGGCCGATGCCACGGGTGGCGCCGGTGACCAGCGCGGTACGATGATTCGTCATGACGATTCCCCTGTGTGAAATGGTCCCCCCGACGCCGCACCTTACGCCTCGCCGGCGGCCGGCGACAGCCCGCGGACTTTCTCCGACGCCGCGCTTCGGCGGCAACCCCAGACACTGGCCAGGACCTGCGAGGCCGTTGCCGCGCCCCGCCAGGGAAGCCGCGAGCGCCGGCCAGGATGTACACTGCATCCCCTGTATCGACCCGGCCGCCTCGCGGCCCCCGTCGCAGCAAGCAGAGAACAAGAGGAACGATGATGAGCGTCGCTAACGGTCTCCCCGTCTCCATTCGCCAGGCGGTGACAGCATGATCGAGGTCACCGAGGTTTCCATCGCCGAGCTGCGTGACGCGCTCGAGTCCGGTCGTACCACGGCGGTCGAACTGGTCCAGGCCTACCTGGCGCGGATCGACGCCTACGATGCACCCGGCACGCCCACCGCGCTGAACGCGGTGGTGGTGCGCAATCCCGATGCGCTGGCCGAAGCGCAGGCCTCCGACGCCCGCCGGGCGCGTGGCGAGCCCCTCGGTCCGCTGGACGGCATTCCCTACACCGCCAAGGACAGCTACCTGGTCAAGGGCCTCACCGCGGCTTCCGGCAGCCCGGCGTTCAAGGACTTGGTGGCCCAGCGCGATGCCTTCACCGTCGAGCGCCTGCGCGCCGCCGGGGCGATCTGCCTGGGCAAGACCAACATGCCGCCCATGGCCAACGGCGGCATGCAGCGCGGCGTCTACGGCCGCGCGGAGAGCCCGTACAATGCCGCCTACCTCACCGCGCCCTTCGCCTCGGGGTCCTCCAATGGCGCCGGCACCGCCACCGCGGCCAGCTTCGCCGCCTTCGGCCTGGCCGAGGAAACCTGGTCGAGCGGGCGCGGCCCGGCGTCGAACAACGGCCTGTGCGCCTACACCCCTTCGCGCGGGGTGATCTCGGTGCGCGGCAACTGGCCGCTGACGCCGACCATGGACGTGGTGGTGCCCTATGCGCGGAGCATGGCCGACCTGCTGGAAATCCTCGACGTAGTGGTCGCCGACGATCCCGATACTCGCGGCGACCTCTGGCGCATGCAGCCCTGGGTGCCGATCCCCAAGGCCTCCGAGGTACGCCCGGCGAGCTACCCGGCCCTGGCCGCAGGCGCCGAGGCCCTGGCCGGCAAGCGCTTCGGCGTGCCGCGCATGTTCATCAACGCCGACCCCGATGCGGGCACCAGCGAGTCCCCCGGGATCGGCGGCCCGACCGGCCAGCGCATCCATACCCGGCCCTCGGTCATCGCCCTCTGGGAACAGGCGCGCAAGGCCCTGGAAGCCGCCGGCGCCGAAGTGATCGAGGTGGACTTCCCGCTGGTGTCGAACTGCGAAGGCGACCGACCCGGCGCGCCCACCGTGTTCAACCGCGGCCTGGTGTCGAAGGAATTCCTCCACGACGAGCTGTGGGAACTCTCGGCCTGGGGCTTCGACGACTTCCTGCGCGCCAATGGCGATCCGAAGCTGAACCGCCTGGCGGATGTCGACGGCCCGCAGATCTTCCCCCACGACCCCGGCACCCTGCCCAACCGCGAGGGCGACCTGGCCGCCGGCATGGACGAATACGTGCGGATGGCCGAGCGCGGCATCAAGCCCTGGGACCGGATCGCGACCCTCCCCGATGGCCTGCGCGGCCTCGAGGAAACCCGGCGGATCGACCTCGAGGAGTGGATGCGACGCCTGCGCCTGGACGCCGTGCTCTTCCCCACCGTCGCCGACGTCGGCCCGGCGGACGCCGACGTCAACCCGGCCTCGGCCGACATCGCCTGGAGCAACGGTGTCTGGGTCGCCAACGGCAACCTCGCCATCCGCCACCTCGGCGTGCCGACGGTCACCGTACCGATGGGGGTGATGGCCGACATCGGCATGCCGGTGGGCCTGACCTTCGCCGGCCGCGCCTACGACGACTCGGCGCTGCTGCGCTTCGCCGCGGCCTTCGAGTCGACCGGCTCGCGGCGTATCGTGCCGCCGCGTACTCCACCGCTGGCAAGCAAGTGAAAGGCGCGGGCGGAAGGCTTCGCGTCTTGCGCCCACGCTGTTCCGTTCAAGGGAGTTATCGATGCAGCGACTCTTCGTCTACGGCAGCCTCGGCCCCGGCCGTCCCAACGAACACCTGATGCAGAAGATCGGCGGGCAATGGCAGGCGGCCAGCCTCCGCGGTCGCCTGCTGGAAAAGGGCTGGGGTGCCGGGATGGGCTTTCCGGGCCTGGCGATCGACGCCGACGGCGAGGAAATCCACGGCCATGTGTTCGTCTCCGACCGCCTCGCCGAGCACTGGCCCGCGCTGGATGAATTCGAAGGCACCGAATACCGGCGCGTGGCGACCCGGGTAACGCTGGCCGACGGCGCCCAGGTCGATGCCTACGTCTACGCCCTGCGCGACTGAGCGCTTGCCGGCGGCCTAGGGATTCGCACGCAAACCGCGCAGGGTCTTCGCGAGGACCCCGACCGCCGCCTCCAGCTCGTCCGTGGTGTAGGCGGCGAAGCCCATCAGGAAACCCGCTCGCGGTGGCGCGGCGAGATGCAGGGTGCTGAGCCCGACCAGCTCGACACCGGCGCGGTATGCCGCCGCGATGGCGCGCGTTTCGTCGATTCCCGCGCAAAGCAGCCCGGGCATCTGTAGCCCGCCGGCCGGCACGCGCGGCTCGACCAGGCCGCCCAGACGCTTGCCCACCCGCTCCGCGAGGAATCCCAGGCGCTCGCCGTAGAGATTGCGCATGCCGCGCACATAGGCGCCGAAATGGCCGCCGGCGATGAAGCGCGCCAGGGTCAGTTGCGCCAGCGAGGCGTTGTGCCCGTCCTGCAGGGAGCGGGCGACGGTCATCGGCGCCACCAGCGCCGGCGGCAGGACCATGTAGCCGATGCGCAGGCCGGGAAACAGCGACTTGGTGAACGTGCCGATGTAGAGCGTCCGCTCGTGGGCGTCCAGGCCTTGCACGCAGGCGGTGGGCCGGCCGGCGTAGTGGAACTCGCTGTCGTAGTCGTCCTCGATGATCCATGCCTGCTGCCGCTGCGCCCATTCGATCAGCGCCAGGCGGCGCTCCAGCGACAGGGTCACGCCGGTCGGGTAATGGTGCGACGGGGTCAGGCACAGCGCCCGCGCTGCCTGCGGCTGGGCGAGGATCGGCTCGGGCCGCAGGCCCTGTTCGTCGACCGGGACCGGCAGGCACTCCAGGCCTGCGGCCTCGAAGGCCTTGCGCGCGCCGTAGTAGGCCGGGTCCTCGACGAATATCCGCTCGCCGGCGTCGAGCAGCACGCTGGCGCAAAGACCCAGCGCCTGTTGCGAACTGGTCAGCACCAGTACCCGGTCGGCCGTGGCGCGTGCGCCACGCTCCAGGTTGACGTAGTCGGCGATCGCCTGGCGCAGCGGTTCGGCACCCTGCGGGTCGCCATGGGTCAGGGCGCGCGCGCCGTATTCCTTGAGGACCTGGCGCTGCAGGCGCTCCCAGGTCGCCAGGGGAAAGGTGCGGGTCTCCGGCACGCCGGGAGCGAAGGGGCGCGGGACGAGCTGCTCGCGAACCCCGCCGCCAGCCTGCATCGCCTCGCCACGCCGGCTCAGTCGCGGCGCGCCGCCGCCCCGTCGTGGAGCGCCCGCGCCGCGCCGGCCGGGGGACAGCCGGGTAGCCGCGGCGACCACGCTGCCGCTGCCGACCCGACGCTCGATGAAGCCCTCGGCATGCAGGTGCGAATAGGCCGCTTCGACGGTGTCGCGGGATACCCCCAACGACTGCGCCAGCGCCCGCGAGGCCGGCAACGGATTGCCCGGCGCCAGCGCACCGTCGAGGATCAGTTGGCGGATCGCGCGCTGGATTCGCGCATGCAGCGGCAGGGCCTGGAGCTGTGGATGGAGGAGGCGCGCCTTGACCGACTCGAGCAGTGACTGCCTGAACAAATGGTCTGCCCTCGATTATCTAATTGGTGGGATATGGCAAGCCATTAGGCGGCTATAAAAACAGCCGGGTCAAGACCCTCGGTCCCGGCCTCCGCCGGATCGCCCCATCAAGCCAAAGAAGGAAGCACTGGATGCAATCCCTGCACACACTGGTATCGGTACGCCCCGTGGCACACGAGGACTTCGAGCAGTGGCTCGAATACTGGAAGGCCTACCAGGCGTTCTATGAAGTCGAACTCTCGGCACAGGCCACCGAGGCCACCTGGCGGCGCTTCTTCGACGAGGGCGAACCGATGCACTGCGCCGTGGCCAGCGACGGTAGCCGCCTGCATGGCATCGTCAACTTCCTCTACCACCGCTCGACCTGGGCGGCACAGGACGTCTGCTACCTGGAAGACCTCTATGTCTCGCCCGACGTGCGCGGCCAGCAGATCGGCAAGCAGTTGATCGAGTACGTCCGCCGGCAGGCCGAGGAACGTCGCTGCGCGCGGCTCTACTGGCATACCCAGGAAAGCAACCACAGGGCACAGCGCCTGTACGACTGGGTAGCGGACAAGCCGGGTGTGATCGAATACCGCATCGAGCTCTGAACCGGCCGCGCGACCGGAGCCTCGGCCGCCCCGCTCATGCACCGCGGCGGACCTTCGACGCGGTTCTCAGTCCCAGGCCGGCGCCAGGCCCTGCGGACTGACCTCGCGGCCGTTACGCTCGAGGCCGGCGATGCGCGCCATGTCCTCGGCGTCCAGGCGCAGGTCGCGCGCCAGCAGGTTGCTGGCGAGGTTCTCGCGGCGGGTCGAGGACGGAATCACCGCGTAGCCCAGTTGCATCGCCCAGGCCAGCGCCACCTGGGCGACCGTGGCCCGGTGCCTGGCGGCTATCCCGGCCAGCGTCGGGTCCTTCAGTACCTTGCCGTAGGCCAGGGTCATGTACGAGGTGACCGCGATGCCCTGCTCCTCGAGGTAGGCGGTCAGCGCGCGGTTCTGCAAGTAAGGGCTGAGTTCGATCTGGTTGGTGGATATCTCGCCCGCACCGACCGCGGCGATGGCCTGGCGGGTCAGTTCGATGTTGAAGTTGGAGACGCCGATCCGCCGGGTCAGGCCCAGGGACTTGGCTTCCGCCAGCGCCGCCATGTACTCCGCCAGCTCGACGCCGTTGCCGGGTGCCGGCCAATGGATCAGGACCAGGTCCAACCGGTCGGTGCGCAGTTTCTCCAGACTCTCGCGCAGGCTGGCGAGCAGCTTTTCGCGGGCGTAGTTGTCGACCCAGACCTTGGTGGTGAGGAACAGCTCGGAACGCGGTACGCCGCTCTCGGCGATCGCGCGGCCGATATCCGCCTCGTTGCCGTAGATCTGCGCGGTATCGATGGCGCGATAGCCCAGTTCGAGGGCGCTGCGCACCGAGTCGACGACGACCTGGCCGGTAAGGCGGAAGGTGCCGAGACCGAAGGACGGGAGGGGGTGGATGGTGGACGACATGGCTGCGCTCCGTGGGCGGGATGGCTCGAATGAAGCGCAGTGTGGCGGCTTACATCTCTTCGATTAAGACCCGAATCGAGCAAATTCATTTGCGCTGGAGTCACGAATCCAGACGGCCTTCACGGGAGGTATCCAGCGGAAATCCCCGTCAGCCGCTGGCAGGACGCAGTTCATCGGATTCCTGCGAATACTGCTGATAACGATAATCTCTATCATTTACTCCATTTTTACATTTACATACACTTGCCCCGCCGCGAATTCCTACGCCGGTTTCCCACATAAACAAGAAACGCAGCCGGTCGCGCCAACGGCCTGCCTGCGCCGCCATCCAGGACACTGCAGATGAAACACGTCGTTTCCAGTGCGTTATTGCTCGGTCTCTCCTCGCTTTCCCTGGCCGCCCAGGCCGCTCCCATCGCCCTTGACCTTCCCGCCCAGCCCCTGGCCGCATCCCTCGAGCAATTGCAGGGCGCCAGCGGCCTGCGCATCCGTTTCGACCGCGCGGCCGTGGCCGACCGGCGCGCACCGGCCCTACGCGGCACGCTGGAGCCAAGCGAGGCACTGCAGCGTCTGCTCGCAGGTTCCGGACTGAGCGGGGAGGTACGGGGCGGCGACGCCTGGGTCGAGGCCGCGGCGACAGGTGCCGGCATCGCCCCCGGCGACAGCGTCGACCTCGGCGCGCTCAGCGTGGTCGCCACCCAGGACCCGGCCACCGCCGCCATCACCGAAGACAGCGGCTCCTACACCACGCGGGCGATGCGCACCTCGACCAAGCTGGCGATGTCGATCCGCGAGACCCCTCAGTCGGTCAGCGTGGTCACCCGCCAGCGCATGGACGACCAGGGCATGCGCGACCTCAACGACGCGGTGAAGGGCGTCACCGGCCTCACCGTGCAACAGTACGGGCCGGCCCGGGTGAAGTACGCGGCGCGCGGCTTCGACGTCGACAACATCATGTACGACGGCCTGCCGACGAGCATTTCCACCTATACCCAGGACGTCATTTCCGCCGCCGACCTGGCCATGTTCGACCGCGTCGAAGTGGTGCGCGGCGCCACCGGACTGATGCAGGGCGCAGGCAACCCGGCGGCGGCGATCAACATGGTGCGCAAGCGTCCGACCCAGGACTTCCGCGCCTCCCTGCAAGGCAGCGTCGGCACCTGGGACCGCTATCGCAGCGAGGCCGACGTTTCCGGCCCGCTGAACAGCGAAGGAACCCTGCGCGGCCGCGCGGTGGTCGCCTACCAGAAAGGCAACAGCTTCCAGGACCACGTCAGCAGCGAACGCGGCGTGTTCTACGGGATCGCCGAAGCCGACCTGAGCCCGGACACCACCTTCGCCATCGGCGCCTCGAACCAGAACGACAACCGCAACGACAACTGGGTAGGCCTGCCCAGCCCGCTGGGCGGCCGCCACCTGGACCTCAAGCGCTCGTCCTATTACGGCGCCGACTGGTCCTACTGGGATACCGACACCACCCACCTGTTCAGCGACCTGACCCACCGCTTCGCCAACGGTTGGCAGATGAAGCTGGCCGCCGACAAGCTGTGGGCGCGAATCAACATGCTCGGGCTGTACAACGACTGCTACTACTCGACCACCGGCTGCGCCAGCATGACCCAGAACCCCGGCGACTACAGCTACACCGACGACCACGACAGCTATGACGCCTATGCTAACGGTCCCTTCCAGTTGCTCGGCCGCGAGCACGAGCTGGTGGTCGGCGCCAGCTATCGCCAGGAACGCTTCGACGGCCACGGCGGCTGGGGCAGCCTGTTCAACAAGGACGGCACCCCCACCGGGCCGATGGACCCGACCCAGTGGGACCCGAGCTCGACTCTCAAGCCGAGGCTGAACACCAGCCTGTGGGGCATGAAGCTCGACCAGGAACAGAAAGGCGCCTACCTCACCACCCGGTTGAACCTCGCCGACCCGCTGAAAGTGATCCTCGGCGGGCGCCTGGACTGGTACAAGGCCGACGCCGATACCGACAGCTACAAGGTCACCCGCAACGTCACCCGCTATGCCGGGGTGATCTACGACCTGAACCAGACCTACTCGGTCTACGCCAGCTATACCGACATCTTCAAGCCGCAGAGCAACTTCGACGCCGGCGGCGGCCTGCTCGACCCGATCACCGGCAAGAACTACGAGATCGGCCTGAAGGGCGAACACTTCGGCGGCGCGCTCAATTCGCAGATCGCGCTGTTCCAGATCGACCAGGAAAACCGCGCCACCGAGGACGTCGGCGGCCCCTCGCCATGCCCCTTCAGCCCCACCTCGCGCTATTGCTCGCGCGCTTCGGGCAAGGTCCGCAGCCAGGGCGTCGACCTGGAGCTGAGCGGTGCGCTGAGCGACGACTGGCAGATGATGGCCGGCTATACCTACGTCGACGCCAAGTACAAGCACGACAGCAACAAGGCCAACGAGGGCAAGCCATTCGACGCGGCCAAGCCACGCCACCTGTTCAAGCTCGCCACCAGCTATACGCTACCCGGCGAACTGCACAAATGGCGCGTCGGCGGCGACCTGGCCACCCAGAGCAAGACCGAGGACAGCAGCACCGGTTTCCAGCAGGGCGGCTACACCGTGGTCAACGCCATGCTCGGCTACAAGGTCAACGAACGGATCGACACGCGGCTGAACTTCAACAACCTGTTCGACAAGTACTATTACAGCGGCATCGACTTCGGCAACCTCAACTACGGCGAGCCGCGCAACCTGATGTTCACGGTGAAGTACTCGCTCTGATCCCGGACCGCCGGCGTGCCTCCGCAGGCGCGGCGGCGGTGTCCGAACGGCCCTTCGAGGCGCCTCAGCAGGGCCGATAGCGGCGCTCGAACTCGCTCGCCAACTGCTCCAGCGTGACGCTCCCCAGGCGCTCCAGGAGCAACGCCTGCGCCGCCTCGAACGCCTCGCCGAGCGCTTCGTTGACCGCCTGCTCGACCAGGCATTCCGGATGATCGGTAGACAGGCCGATGGCGAAGATCGAGGACGCTCCCAGCGCCTGGTGGATATCCAGCAAGGTGATGTCCGCCAACGGCTTGGCCAGCCGCCAACCGCCGCGATGGCCCTTCTCCGAACTCACGTAGCCTTCGTTCTTCAGCAGCGCCATGGTCCGTCGCACCACCACCGGGTTGGTGCCGAGCATCTGCCCGATGGCTTCGGACGTCGCCGGCCCTTCGTGGCGGGCCATATGGATCAGCACATGGAGCATGCGCGAGAGGCGGGTGTCGTTTCTCATGAACGGCGGGCTCGTGACGGAAAGACCATGAGTATGTCTCGCTACAGAAAAAGTTACGAGAGCGTTGACAAGCGCATCTCATGAAACTTACGTTGTTTCGTGACTATCCGAATGGGAGATACGCCATGACTTTCGACGTGATCATCGTGGGTGGCAGCTACGCCGGCATCTCCGCGGGCATGCAACTGGCGCGGGCGCGGCGCAGGGTGCTGGTGATGGATACGGGACTGCGACGCAACCGCTTCGCCCGGGCCTCCCACGGCTTTCTCGGCCAGGACGGCCGCGATCCGGCGGCCATCGCCGATGACGCCCGCGCGCAGTTGCTGGCCTATCCCAGCGTCGAGTGGCTGTCCGAAGCCGCCGTCGCGGCGAAGAAGGAGGCGGACGGTTTCGTGGTGAAGGCCGCCAACGGAGAACGTTTCACCGCGCGCCGGCTGATCCTCGCCAGCGGGGTCGCCGACGAGCTGCCGGAGATCCCCGGTCTTGCCGAGCGCTGGGGACGGCACGTGTTCCATTGCCCGTATTGCCACGGCTACGAACTGGACGGCGGGCCGATTGGCGTACTGGCGGCCTCGCCGCTGGCCATCCACCACGCCCTGATGTTGCCCGACTGGGGAGCGACCACCTTTTTCCTCAACGGCGTCTTCGAACCGGATGCCGAGCAAATGTCCAGGCTGGACCGGCGCGGCGTGACGATCGAGCGCGAAGCCGTGGTCGCGCTGGGCGGCGCGCGCGCCGACGTGACCCTGGCCAGTGGCCGCACGATTACGCTCGCGGGGTTGTTCACCCAGCCGCGTACGCGCATGGCCAGCCCGCTGGCGGCGTTGCTCGGCTGCGAGTTCGAGGACGGCCCGAGCGGGCCGTTCATCAGGACCGACGGCATGCGCGAAACCAGCGTTCCCGGCGTCTTCGCCTGCGGCGACGCGGCGCTGGCGGCCGGCAACGTCGCCATCGCGGTGGGCGACGGCGCGCGCACCGGTGGTGCGGCGCATCATTCGCTGCTGTTCCGCTGACGCCGGAGGCTGGCAGACCAAGGATCCGGCCCACCGCCCGGCAAATCTTTCGAACTCCCCGGCGCTCCAGCTTTCCACTCTCCTGCATGTCACGCCACGGTGCCCGCCACGGGCGCCCCAGCAGAGGAGAAAACCATGAGCGCGAAGCTGCAAGGCAAGAACGTCCTGGTCATCACCGCCAACACCGGCATCGAGCGCGACGAGCTGCTCGAACCGCTGAAGACCCTGAAGCGACAGGGCGCCACGGTCACCCACGCGACCATCGAGGGCGGCGAAGCGCAGACCTGGGTGCACGACAGCGAGAAGGACCTGATCGTCAATTCCGACGCCAGGCTGCAAGGCCTGCGCGCCGAGGACTACGACTTGCTGCTGGTCCCCGGCGGCACGGTGAATGCCGACACCCTGCGCCAGGACAGCGAGGCCCAGCGCCTGGTCAGGGAATTCAGCGACGCAGGCAAGACGGTCGCCGCCATCTGCCACGGCCCCTGGCTGCTGATCGACGCCGGTGTCGCCCGCGGCAAGACCCTGACCTCCTATTCCAGCGTGCGTATCGACCTGACCAACGCCGGCGCGGACTGGGTCGACACGCGGGTGAAAGTCTGCCCGGCGCACGGCTGGACCCTGATCACCTCGCGCAACCCGGGTGACTTGCAGGCGTTCAACGAAGCCATCGGCGAAGCCCTGCAGGCGGCCGCCTGATCGTCATTCGCGGAGACAAGCGGTGGACACCCTGAAGATCGCCACCTTCAACGTCAACGGCATCCAGACCCGGCTGGCCGCGCTGCTGGCCTGGCTGGAGCGGGAAGCGCCGGACATCGTCTGCCTGCAGGAACTGAAGACGCCCGACGCGCGCTTCCCCGCCGCGGCGCTGGAGAGGGCCGGATACGGCGCGATCTGGCAGGGCCAGTCGGCGTGGAACGGCGTCGCCATCCTCGCCCGCGACAGCCAGCCGCTGGAGGTACGCCGCGGCCTGCCGGGCAACGCCAGCGATCCCCACAGCCGCTACCTCGAAGCGGCCGTCGACGGCCTGCTGGTGGCCAGCCTGTACCTGCCCAATGGCAATCCCCAGCCGGGACCGAAGTTCGACTACAAGCTGGCCTGGTTCGAGCACCTCATCCGACACGCCGCCGAGCTGATGGAGAGCGGCCATCCGGTGGTGCTGGCCGGCGACTTCAACGTGGTGCCCAGCGACTTCGATATCTACGACACCCGCTCCTGGAAAAAGGACGCCCTGCTCCAGCCGGAGTCCCGCGAGTGCTTCGAGCGCCTCCTGCGGCAGGGCTGGGTGGACGCGCTACGCCAGCGTTTCCCCGACCGGCGCCTCTATACCTTCTGGGACTACTTCCGCCAGCACTGGCAACGCGACGCCGGGCTGCGCATCGACCACCTGCTGCTCAGCGCCAGCCTGGCGGACCACCTGGAAGACGCCGGGGTGGATCGCTGGGTGCGCGGCGAGGAGCACGCCAGCGACCACGCGCCGGCCTGGGTAAGCCTGCGGCGTCCCTCAGAGCCCCGGCGCTAGCCGAGCTGGCCCCGGCACTGCGCATCGGCTCTCACCGCCCCTCCGGCAACCTCGCGACCACCTTGATCTCGAAGCTGAAGCCATACAGCCAGTTCACCCCCACCGCCGTCAGCGTGGGGTACGGCGCCTCGCCCCAGTACTCCGGGACGATCTTCCAGATGCGCTCGAAGTTGGCCTCGGCGTCGACCATGAACACGGTGACGTCGAGCACATCGTCGAACCCGCAACCGGCCGCGGCGAGCACCGCATTCAGATTGTCGAAGGCGCGGCGGACCTGGGTCTCCAGCTCGGGTTCGGGAGAGCCGTCGTCGCGGCTGCCGACCTGGCCGGAGACGAACAGCAGGCCGTCGCTGCGGACCGCCGGGGAATAGCGGTTGCGCTCGTAGAGGGCCTGGCGGCCGGCGGGGAAAACCACGTCGCGTACAGTCATGCGATACCTCCATCCTGGGGCTCCCGGCCCCGTCATCGTCGATGGAAGAACGGTAAGGTCGTGCGCGCCGTGGATAAACGCGCAACCCTGGCCATGACTGTTTGTAGAATCCAAACAATCCCCGACGACCCGGAGTCCCGATGGACCGTTTCGATGCGATGCAGGCCTTTGCCCGTGTGGTGGATACCGGCAGCTTCACCAAGGCGGCGGAGACGCTGCACATGAGCCGCACCAGCGTCACCCAGTTGGTCCAGCAACTGGAAGCGCGGCTGCGGGTACGCCTGCTCAACCGCACCACGCGCAAGCTCAACCTGACCGCCGACGGCGCCGCCTACTACGAGCGGGTGGTACGTCTGCTGGCGGAACTGGACGATGCCGAGACCAGCCTCTCCAGCGCCGCCCTGGCGCCCCGCGGGCGTCTCCGGATCGACGTACCGAGCCCGCTGGCGCGGCTGCTGCTGATCCCGGCGTTGCCCGAGTTCCATGCGCGCTATCCGGAGATCCAGATCGACCTGGGCGTGAGCGATCGGCTCGTCGACCTGATCGACGAGAACGTCGACTGCGTCATCCGCGGCGGCGAACTGCGCGACCAGTCGCTGATGGCGCGGCGGGTCGGCGACCTGCAACTGGGGGTCTACGCGGCACCGGCCTACTTGCAGCGCGCCGGCGTGCCGAGCCACCCGCGCGAACTGGAGGACAGCCACCAGCGTATCGTCGGCTTCCTCTGGGCGCGCACCGGCAAGGCCCTGCCCTACGCCATGCGCAGGGGCGAGGAATGCCTGCGGGTGGCGGGCCGTCATGTGCTGGCGGTGGACGACGGCAACGCCTACCTGGCGGCCGGGCTGGCCGGCCTGGGCATCCTCTGGCTGCCGCACTACATGGCGCGTGAGCCCCTCGCCCGCGGCGAGCTGCTGCCGCTGTTCGAGGACTGGAGCCTGGAGCCGATGCCGCTGTACCTGGCGTTCCCGCCGAACCGCCACGTCAGCGGCAAGCTGCGGGTGTTCATCGAGTGGGTCGCCGAACTGATCGCGCGGCATGCGCCGCCGTTGCATCCGCCGCTCTGAAACAAAGACGGAGGCGTATCCTGGAAAACCCTGGAGTAATGGTAAGCGGCCAGGGCTCTATATATGCCCCGCGATTATAAAGATGACTGATACGACCATAAGCCGGATATCCTGGAATTCAACCAAGCCGACATCGGAACGGTTTCCGAGCGGTGAATGAAAGATTCACCCAGCCTTATATTCAGGACTGGTCAAACCGGATAACTTGAAAATCCGGATTTCGTTAACCCGATCACATCGATAGATGCACCAGCAAAGCACTCGCGCACTACACCCTGCACCTCTCTGAAGCAAGCCGAAGGCTCTATAGCGGCACTCCAGACCAAACTTTAGTTGGTAGAGAGAGCACTCCAACATCAATGACAAGTGAGGGGAATAGCTATCTATTCTGCTATCCATAAACGCTTCTTCATATTTAATAGCTAGCAGAAACGAATATAAAAAATATTTGAACGACTCCGTCACCCCTGCATATCTTTCGCCACGCGAACGATTAAGGAAGTTGCCCTCCCCAAACTGAAGGAGTCGATTCATGCATAAGAGAACGTACCTGAATGCATGCCTGGTTCTGGCGTTGGCTGCCGGCGCGAGCCAGGCCTCGGCCGCGCCCGGTGCGAGCGAAATGGCTGGCGACGTCGCCGTGCTCCAGGCCTCCCCGGCGAGCACCGGCCACGCCCGCTTCGCCAACCCCAACGCGGCGACCTCGGCGGCCGGCATCCACTTCGCCGCGCCCCCCGCCCGCCGCGTGGCCCGCGCCGCGCCGCTGGCGCCGAAACCGGGTACGCCGCTGCAAGTGGGCGTGGGCCTGAAAACGGCGACTCCGGAAATCGACCTGACAACCCTCGAATGGATCGACACTCCGGACGGGCGCCACACCGCGCGCTTCCCGATCAGCGCTGCGGGGGCCGCCAGCCTGCGCGCCGCGATTCGCCTGGAAACCCGCAGCGGCTCGCTGCCCGACGACGTGCTGCTGCACTTCGCCGGCGCCGGCAAGGAAATCTTCGAGGCCAGCGGCAAGGACCTCTCGCTCAACCGTCCCTACTGGAGCCCGGTCATCGAGGGCGATACCCTGACCGTCGAACTGGTGCTGCCGGCCAACCTGCAACCGGGCGACCTGCGCCTGTCGGTACCCCAGGTATCGTATTTCGCCGACTCCCTGTACAAGGCCGGCTACCGCGACGGCTTCGGCGCCAGCGGCAGCTGCGAGGTGGATGCGGTCTGCGCGACCCAGAGCGGCACACGGGCCTACGACAACGCCACCGCAGCGGTGGCGAAGATGGTCTTCACCAGCTCGGCGGACGGCGGCAGCTACATCTGCACCGGCACCCTGCTGAACAACGGCAACTCGCCCAAGCGCCAGTTGTTCTGGTCGGCCGCGCACTGCATCGAGGACCAGGCCACCGCCGCGACGCTGCAGACCATCTGGTTCTACAACACCACCCAGTGCTACGGCGACGCCTCGACCATCAACCAGAGCGTCACCGTGCTGACCGGCGGGGCGAATATCCTGCACCGCGACGCGAAGCGCGACACCCTGCTGCTGGAACTCAAGCGCACTCCGCCGGCCGGCGTGTTCTACCAGGGCTGGAGCGCCACGCCGATCGCCAACGGCTCGCTCGGCCATGACATCCACCATCCGCGCGGCGACGCCAAGAAGTACTCGCAGGGCAACGTCTCGGCAGTGGGCGTCACCTACGACGGGCATACCGCCCTGACCCGCGTCGACTGGCCGTCGGCGGTGGTCGAAGGCGGCTCGTCCGGCTCGGGCCTGCTGACCGTCGCCGGCGACGGCTCCTACCAGCTGCGCGGTGGCCTGTACGGCGGCCCCTCGTACTGCGGCGCGCCCACCTCACAGCGCAATGACTACTTCTCCGATTTCAGCGGCGTCTATTCGCAGATCTCCCGCTACTTCGCGCCCTGAGGCCAGCCAGGCTATCGATCGCGCACCGGCGGATAACCGCGCAGCGGTTATTCGCCCTACGCCCGGATTGGCGCCTGGAAGTGCGGCTTCTTTCGTCGTCCGGGACAGGTAGGGCGCATAACGCCAACGGCGTTATCCGCCGTTTATCCCGCGCAGCGGTTATCCGCCCTACGCCCGGATTGGCGCCTGGAAGTGCGGCTTCTTTCGTCGTCCGGGACAGGTAGGGCGCATAACGCCAACGGCGTTATCCGCCGTTTATCCCGCGCAATGGTTATTCGCCCCACGCCCGGATTGGCACCTGGAAGTGCGGCTTCTTTCGTCGTCCGGGACAGGTAGGGCGCATAACGCCAACGGCGTTATCCGCCGTCTATCCCGCGCAGCGGTTATTCGCCCCACGCCTGGATCGGCGCGTGGAAGAGGGGCGTTATGCGCCGCCGTACGTTCAGTCCTGGCGGCTGGTGACTTCCAGCAGGTGGTAGCCGAACTGGGTCTTCACCGGCCCCTGGACCACGTTCAGCGGCGCGCTGAAGACCACCTGGTCGAACTCGCGGACCATCTGGCCGGGGCCGAACGAGCCCAGGTTGCCGCCGTCGCGGCCGGAGGGGCAGGAGGAATGCTCGCGGGCGACTTCGGCGAAGTCGGCACCGCCTTCGATGGCGGTCTTCAGTTCGTTGCACTTGGCTTCGCTGGAAACCAGGATGTGGCGGGCAGTGGCTCGGGCCATGGGGAAATACTCCTAGGGTGAAACGGCAGAGCCTAGCAGACATCGACGCCCGCACCGACAGCCCGCGACCGGAGGAGGCGCTCGACAAGCGTGGCGAGGGCTGCTTGACTCGCCGCCTTTGCGAATCCGGGAACGCCCTCCGATGAGCCAGACCTTCCACGGCAGTTGCCTGTGCGGCGCGCTGCACTACCGACTGTCCTCGCCCCCGCGCGCACTCTCTCACTGCCACTGCGGCCAGTGTCGCAAGGCCCATGGCGCGGCATTCGCCAGCTATGGCAGCGTCCCCGTCGCGGACCTGCACATCGACCGCGGCGCCGACCTGCTCGCCGCGTTCCGCTCCTCACCCGCCGTGCTCCGGCGCTTCTGCTCGCGCTGCGGCTCGCCGCTGTTCTGGTCGAGGAGCGAAGGCGAGTTCGCCGACTGGGTATCGGTCGCCCTCGGCAGCCTGGACACGCCCTTCCCAGCGGCGAAACAGAAGCATGTCCAGGTCGCGTCGATGGCCTGCTGGTACCGGATAGCCGACGACTGGCCGCGGTTCGACTGAAGTCCGCCCGCGATCCGCCGGCCGGTGCCTGTTTTTTCGCCGGCAAAGCCCGGGCCTGGGGTACCATGCCGCGCCCTTCGCCGCCGGTCCTTGCCGCCCATGTCCGCCACCGCGCTGTACACCGACCTGTCCCACTATTACGACCTGATGTGCGCCGACATCGACTACCAGGCGCAGAGCCACTGCGTGCGTCGCCTGCACCAGTTGTTCGGCAACCAGGGCCGGCGGCACCTGGACCTGGCCTGCGGTACCGGCCCTCACGTGCGGCACTTCCTCGATTTCGGCTATCGCAGCGCCGGCCTGGACATCAACCAGCCGATGCTCGACCTCGCCCGACAGCGCTGCCCCGAAGCGCACTTCAGCCGGCAGGACATGGCCGGCTTCCAGGTGGACGAGCCGCTGGACCTGATCACCTGTTTCCTCTATTCGATCCACTACAACGCAGGGCTGGAGCGCTTGCGCGCATGCCTGGCCAGCGTGTATGGCGCACTGGCGGATGGCGGCGTGTTCTGTTTCAACACGGTGGACAAGGGGCAGATCGACAATCGCGCGTTCGTCCGCCATTCCGTGGAGCATCGAGGCAGCCGCTTCACCTTCGGTTCCGGCTGGTACTACAGCGGCGAGGGCGAGCGCCAGGCGCTGCGCCTCGGTATCGAGAAAACCACGGACGGAACGACCCAGACCTGGGAGGACGAACACCCCATGGTCGCCCTCGGCTTCGCCGAGCTGCAGCACCTGTTGCAGACGCATTTCGAGGTGCAGGTCTTCGAACACGACTACGAACGGATCACGCCCTGGGCCGGCAGCTCCGGGAATGCCCTGTTCGTCTGCGTGAAGCGCTAGCCTCCGGATATCCTGGCGCAAACGTGACGATCAGGCTGGCACGGGCGGGGCAGCGTTTCACAGGGGGCTGCGGAGGATTCTTCGTCGCTTTCGGCACGCTGCGTCCGACCCGCTAGAGGCCTGCCTGGCCGACGATCCGTGCGCGCCTTCTCGGCTAGACCAAGGTCGCAAAGACCCCGCCGGCCATCTGTGACACCTTCGCGCGCTTTTTTACCCCCGCTGTCGAGAGTCACCGCATGTCCTCCCCGTTTTCCCCCCGTTCGCCCCGCACCCTTCGCGGCCTGGGCGCCCTCGCCCTGTGCGGCGGATTCGTCGCCCCGGCCCCTGCCGCCTTCCTCGAGGACGGCAGCGCGCGCCTGGAAGCGCGCACCGTCTACTTCAACCGCGACTTCCGCGACGGCAGCTCGGCCAACCCGCAGGGCGCCTCCAAGCGCGAGGAAGCCGCGCAGGGCTTCATCCTCGACCTGCGCTCGGGCTATACCGAGGGCGCGCTGGGCTTCGGCGTGGATACCCTGGCGATGCTCGGGATCAAGCTCGACTCCAGCCCCGCGGACAGCAACAGCGGCCTGCTGCCTTCCAGCGGCCACGATCCGCGTCGCTCGGTCGACCAGTACGCCAAGGCCGGCGTTGCCGGCAAGATGCGCTTCTCGCAGACACAGTTCAGGTACGGGGCGATGCTGCCAGACATGCCGTTGCTGAAATACAACGACGGACGCCTGCTGCCGACCCTGTTCCACGGCGCCCAGCTGACCAGCGAGGAGATCGCCGGGCTCAGGTTCTCCGCCACCCGCCTGGAGCGCTACACCGCGCGGGACTCCAGCGACGCCCAGGACATCCGCCTGCACTGCAAGAACAAACGCTACGCCTGCGACACCACCGGCAACCGCTTCGACGCCTACCAACTCGACTACCAGGTCAACGACGGCCTGCTGCTGCAATACGCCCAGGGCGGCCTGCGCAACGTCTATCGCCAGCGCTACCTCGGTGCCGTGGGCAAGCGGCAGGTCGGCGCCGGCAAGCTGAGCGCCGACCTGCGCTGGTTCGACAGCGAGGACGCCGGCGCGGCCCGCGCCGGCAAGATCGACAACCGCGCCCTCAGCCTGCTGCTCGCCTACGCCGAGGGCGGCCACACGCTCAGCGCCGGCTGGCAGCGGATGAACGGCGCCAGCTCGATGCCCTACCTCGACGGCAGCAATCCGTACCTGGCCAACTACCTGCAGGTGAACGACTTCGCCAACCCCGAGGAACGCTCCTGGCAACTGCGCTACGACTTCGACCTGCGCAGCGTCGGCGTGCCCGGCCTGAGCTTCATGACCCGCTACGTCAACGGCGACCATATCCGCCTGGCCAACGGCGACGAGGGCAAGGAATGGGAGCGCGACATCGAGCTGAAGTACGTGGTGCAGAGCGGCCGCTTCAAGGACCTCAGCCTGCGCCTGCGCAACGCCACCTACCGCACCGACTTCGAGCGCTCGGCGCGCGACGTGGACGAGGTGCGCCTGATCGCCAGCTACAACCTGTCGCTGTTCTGAGCCGTCGCGCCGGAACGCACACCGGCGCGACGCTCCGGCGGTTCAGACCGCCAGGGCGCGTTCGCGCAGCTCGACGTTGAGGATGCGGTCGTTCTCCGAGTAATCCACCGGGCAATCGATCACATGCACCCCGGGCGTGCCCAGGCAGCGCTCCAGCAGCGGCAGGAAGCCCTCGGCGCTGTCGACCCGGTGGCCATGGGCGCCGTAGGCCTCGGCGTAGCGCACGAAGTCCGGGTTGCCGTAGTCCAGCCCGAAGTCGGCGAAGCCCATGTTCGATTGCTTCCAGCGGATCATCCCGTAGCCGTTGTCGCGCAGGATGATCACCGTCAGGTTCATCTTCAGCCGCACCGCGGTTTCCAGTTCCTGGCTGTTCATCATGAAGCCGCCATCGCCGCACACCGCGACGATCGGCCGGTCCGGGTAGACCAGGTGCGCGGCCATCGCCGAGGGCAGGCCGGCGCCCATGGTGGCGAGGGCGTTGTCCAGCAGCACGGTGTTGGGCATGTGTGCCTTGTAGTTGCGGGCGAACCAGATCTTGTACATGCCGTTGTCCAGGGCGACGATGCCCTGCGACGGCAACGCCCGGCGCACGTCGGCCACCAGGCGCTGCGGATAGAGCGGGAAGCGCGGGTCGTCGGCGCCTTCGGCGACCTGCGCCTCGTTGGCCTCGCGGATCGCCAGCAGGCGGGTGAAGTCCCAGTGCGCGGTATCGTCCAGCGCCTCGCCGATCTGCCAGATGGCGTTGGCGATGTCGCCCACCACTTCGATCTGCGGGAAATACACCGGGTCCACCTCGGCGGAACGGAAGTTCACGTGGATCACCTCGGTACCGCCGCGAACCATGAAGAACGGCGGCTTCTCGATCACGTCGTGGCCGACGTTGACGATCAGGTCGGCCGCCTCCACCGCGCGATGCACGAAGTCGCCGGCGGACAGCGCGGCGTTGCCGAGGAAGCGCGGGTGACGCTCGTCGACCACGCCCTTGCCCATCTGGGTGGTGACGAAGGGAATGCCGGTCTTGTCGATCAGTTGCTTGAGGACCTTGGCGGTCATCTTGCGGTTGGCCCCGGCGCCGATCACCAGGATCGGGCTGCGCGCGGCGCGCAGCTTCTCCACCGCGGCGCAGATCGCCTTGTATTCCGCCAGCGGCCGGCGGCTCAGGCTCGGCGGGATGGGCAGGCTGTCGGTCTGCTCGGCGGCGATGTCCTCCGGCAGCTCCAGGTGCACCGCGCCGGGCTTCTCTTCCTCGGCCAGGCGGAACGCCTCGCGGACCCGCGAGGGAATGTTGTCGGCGGAGGCCAGTTGGTGGGTGTACTTGGTCAGCGGCTGCATCATGCCGACCACGTCGAGGATCTGGAAGCGGCCCTGCTTGGACTTCTTGATCGGCTTCTGCCCGGTGATCATCAGCATCGGCATGCCGCCCAGGTAGGCGTAGGCGCCGGCGGTGACCAGGTTGGTGGCGCCCGGGCCGAGGGTCGACAGGCTGACCCCGGTCTTGCCGGTGAGGCGCCCGTAGGTGGCGGCCATGAAGCCGGCCGATTGTTCGTGGCGGGTGAGCACCAGCCGGATCTGCGACTTGCGCAGGGACTCCAGCAGGTCGAGATTCTCCTCGCCGGGAATTCCGAAGACGTACTGCACGCCCTCGTTTTCCAGGCATTGCACAACCACATCGGCTGCCTTGGCCATCTGCGTTCTACCTCGGGTGGTGGCGGTTCTGACCGCTCGAACACTGCGCCCCTCGCGCCTCGCTGTCCAGCCCCGCCCGGCCGGCGGAAGGCTCTGGCGCCGGCTTCGCCGGCAAGCGAACGGCGCTCCCGCCATTAGCGCAGCTGAACCCGACCACCTGATCATCAGCACAGCTAATAATTCATTCGCTGATTTCATGGTGAGGGCGGAGCCCGGATGGTAGAAATCCACCTACCGCTTTACGCGCCGCGCCCCCTCCATCTCACCGAACCCTGAAGACGACCATGCCCGAGCACGCCCCGATCCTCCCCGTCATCGCCGCCGAGGTGGCCGCCCTCGCCCCCGGTTTCCGCGCCCTGAGCCTCACCGTCGAGGCGGCGCCGATCGTTCGTCCGGAAATCGCCGGCCGCGCCGTAGAGCGCGCCTGCCAGGCGCTGGCGCGTGGCGAACCGGACTGGGCCGAGGCGCACCTGGCAGCCTGGGCCGAGGCGTTCCGCCGCTTCGGCGCCAAGCCGCAGCGTACCCCCTGCTCCGCCGAAGCCCTGCGCAAACGCGCGCTGCGCGACGGCGGGCTGCCGAGCATCGACCCGGTGGTGGACCTGTACAACGCCATCAGCGTGCAATTCGCCATTCCGGTAGGCGGCGAGAATCTCGCCGCCTATGCCGGCCCGCCGCGCCTGGTGGTCGCCGACGGCAGCGAGACCTTCGACACCCTGAAGAACGGCGAGGCGGTCGACGAATCCCCCGACCCCGGCGAGGTGGTCTGGCGCGACGACCTTGGCGTCACCTGCCGCCGCTGGAACTGGCGCCAGGGCGTGCGCACCCGCCTGGATGCCAGCGCCCGGCGCATGTGGTTCATCCTCGAGAGCCTGCCGGAAATGCCGCTGGCGGCCCTGCACGAAGCGGGCGGCCTGCTGCTCGACGAATTGCGCCTGATGATGCCCGGCATGCGCGCCGACTCGCGCCTGCTGTGCGTGGCGACGGTACCCGCCGACAGCGTATAAGGACCCAGTCCCCGAGGAGAACAGAACATGTACCTGCCTTCGCATTTCGAAGAGTCCGACCCGCAGGCGCTGCACGCGCTGATCCGGGACTATCCGCTGGGCCTGCTGGTCAGCCACGGCGAAGCGGGCCTGGACGCCAACCACCTGCCGTTCGAGCTGAGCCCGGCAAAGGGCGCGCAAGGCACCCTGGAAGCCCATGTCGCGCGCAACAACCCGGTTTGGAGCGAGCTGCGCGACGGCGACGAGGTGCTGGTGGTGTTCCGCGCCGGCGATGCCTACATCTCGCCGCAGTGGTACCCGAGCAAGCAGGAGCACCACCGCCAGGTGCCGACCTGGAACTACCGGGTGGTCCACGCCCACGGCCGGGTGCGGATCCGCGACGACGAACGCTATGTGCGCGGACTGGTGGCGCGCCTGACCCGCACCCACGAGGCGACCCAGGAAACGCCCTGGAAAATGACCGACGGCCCCGCCGACTACATCGACGAGATGCTCCGGCTGATCGTCGGCATCGAAATCGAGATCACCCGCCTGGTCGGCAAGTTCAAGCTCAGCCAGAACAAGGAAGCCCGCGATATCCGCGGCGCCAGCGCAGCGCTGCTGGCCCGCGGCGAACAGGCGATCGGCGCGGCCATGGACGATTGCGCCGCCCGGCGCGACGGCTGAGGTTCAGGCCTCGCCCGGTTGCGGCCGGTGGTGGACGAACTCGACCACCGTGCCGTCCGGCAGCAGCGCATTGAAGCAGGCGCCGGTGGGCGCGCGCGCCGGCCCGAAGATGATCTGCGCGCCGGCAGCCAGCAAGCGCCGGTGATAGGGCTCGATGTCGTCCACCAGCAGGGTGCCGGTGGTGCTGCGGAACGGCGCCAGCGCCTCGTCGCTGCCCTCCAGCAGGAGGAAGGCGCCGACCGCGGCGAGTGTCAGGCGTTTCTCGGGAAAGTCGAAGCGCATGTCGTGGGCGACGCCCTGCAGGTCTTCGTAGAAAGCGATGGCCGCATCGATGCTGCCCGGTTCCAGGTAGACACGGATGAACACCCGCGGCTCGGCGAAACCGGACGAGTCGTTGACGCGACGCCAGAGAAAAGGCTGGGACATGGCGCAGGACCTCCGCAGGTCAGGGCGAAAGGTCCGTTCTAGCATGCCGGCCGCGTCCGGCGAAACGCCCTCATTTCGTCGAGCGGACGTTGCCGTAGCGCACTTCTTTCGACGGCGGGTAGCCGTAGAAGGCGGTGTAGCACTTGCTGAAGTGGCTGGGCGAGACGAAGCCGCAGGCGACCAGGACCTCCAGCATGGTCAGGTCGGAATGTTGCAGCAGGCGCCGGCACTCGGTGATCCGCAACTCCAGGTAGTAGCGCACCGGCGTGGTTCCGAGCTGCTGCTGGAACAACCGCTCGATCTGCCGCCGCGAGCGCCCCACGTAGTGGGCGAGCTGCTCCTGGCTGAGCGGTTCCTCGATATTCGCCGCCATCAGGTTGATCACTTCGCGCAGCGGCTCGCTCATCTTCTCGTGCAGGGCGGGGCGCACCCGCCGGTAGCGCGACTCCTCGAAGGCGAGGATATCCACCACCGCCTCCACCAGGTCGCGCCCGTGGCGCCGGGCGATCCACTCCAGCGCCAGGTTGAAGGCGCCGGTGGGGCTGGCCGCGGTCAGGCGGTCGCGGTCGACCATGTAGCTGTCGCTGGTCACCTGGCTGTTGCGGGCGATCTCGGCGAGGGCGGCGCGGTGCTCGGGATGGATGCAGCAGCGGTAGCCATCCAGCAGGCCGGCGTCGCCGAGGAACCAGGCACCGTTCCACAGCCCGGCCAGGGCGACGCCGCGCGACGCCACGTCCTGCAACGCTTCCCGCAGCGCGGCGGACGAGCGCAGGGGCGTGCGCAAACCGCCGCAGACCACCAGCAGGTCGAGTCCTTGCCGCGCCGCCGAGGCGAGCGCCAGGTCCGGGCAGATCAGCAACCCGAGGTCGCTGGTCACCGGCTCGCCGCTCAGGCTGAAGTTGCTCACCGCGAAGGACTCGCTGCGGATCAGGTTGGCGGTCACCAGGGTGTCCAGCGCCTGGGTGAAGGCCGGCAGGGAAAAGTGTTCGAGCAGCAGGAAGCCCACCCGTGCCCGTGCCGAGCCCCCCTCCCCGGCCCCGGTGAACCTGAGGTTCTGCCCTTGCAGGGCGGCGCTGAAACGCCTTCTTTCCATCGATTCGTGCCTCTTGTTCTTCTTGTTCCCGGCCAGCGGGCCGCGACGCCTGCCGTCGCGGCGAAAACCCCGGGCGCTCCATCATATGCGCAAGCCATGTGACTTGGCGCCTCCCTGGCGCGCCGGGGGAATATGCTCAAATACGCCCTCGGGGGGCTGCCCCTTTCACACGCCACGGCGTCAGCGGAAACAGCGCGGACGAACGGTACGGAAACGCCCCGAAAAACCTGTAGACATATTGTCTAACAGAATCCTATAGTCATTATACAAACTGTAGACACAGCCCATGACAAGTAGAAAGGCCTCCATGAAAGCCCAACCCGACGTCGACTCGAACAGCGCCGATGCCCCCTTCGACCGCAAGGCGGTGCTGGGCGATGCGCTGCGCCGGCGGATCCTGAGCATGGAACTGGCGCCCGGCGCGGTCGTCGACGAACTCGCCCTGTGCGACGAGTTCGGCCTCTCGCGCCCGCCGGTGCGCGAACTGCTGCGGCAGATCGCCGCCGAGGGCTACATCGAACTGGAAGCCAACCGTGCGCCGCGCGTCGCGGCCATGAGCCACGACTCGCTGCACGCCTTCTTTCTCGCCGCGCCGCTGATCTACATCGCCACCACGCAACTGGCGGCCACCCATGCCAGCGAAGCGGAGATCGAGACGCTCAAGGCGATCCAGGAAGATTTCCGCAAGGCCATCGAAGAGAAGCATGTGGAAAACCGCGTCATCCACAACGACGCCTTCCACCTGGAGATCGGCAGGATGGCCCACAACGACTACCTCATGCCCAGCCTGCGCCGCTTGCTGATCGACCATGCGCGGCTGGGCAAGATCTTCTACCGCCATCCGACCACCGACGACATGCAACGCGACCTGGAACTCGCCTGCGACCAGCACGACCAGATCGTCGATGCCATCCAGCGGCGCGATCCGGATGCGGCGGCGGACATCGTCCGTGCGCATTTCGAGCTGTCGCGCCGGCGCATGGCCGAGTACGCGGCACCGGCCGGAGTGGAGGTGGCGCTGGTCTACGAGGGTTAGCGAGCCCCCGCGCCACGGCCCCGCCCGAGAAGCGGAGGCGGTCACGCAGGGGATGGTTACCGGGTTCCAATAACAAGAGTCAGGTCCCTGCGATGACGAAAGTAACCCACCTTCCGGCCGACGACCGTTCCTGCGGCTGGTATCACCTCAGCCCGCCGCGGCGGCCGAAGCCGGCCCACTACGGCAGGAGCGCCGCCCGTTGGGTGGTGGTCGGCGCCGGCTTCACCGGCCTCGCCGCCGCGCGCCAGCTGGCGCTGCATTTTCCCGACGAGGAGATCGTCCTGGTCGAGGCCCAGGAAGTCGGCTTCGGTACCGCCGGGCGCAACGCCGGCTTCGCCATCGACCTGCCCCACGACATCGGCGCCGACGACTACATCGGCGACATAGCGACCGCCCGGATCGGCCTGAAGCTCAATCTCGCCGGCCAGTCGCTGCTCCGCGAACAGGTGCAGCGCCATGCCATCGACTGCCAGATGAAGGCCTGCGGCAAGTACCAGGCGGCCGTCGAGGCGCGCGGCGTGGCTGTGCTCGACGCCTACCGGCGCGGCCTCGATCGGCTCGGCCAGGCCTACGAGGTGATCGAGGCGGACGACCTCCCGGGACACATCGGCACCGCTTTCTATCGCAAGGCCCTGTTCACCCCCGGTACCCTGCTGGTGCAGCCCTCGGCCCTGGTCAAGGGCCTGGCCGACAGCCTGCCGGGCAACGTCAGCCTCTACGAACACACACCGATCACCGCCGTGGAATATGGCGACAGGACCCTGCTGAGCCATCCCCACGGCAGCATCCTGGCCGACCGCCTGGTCCTCGCCAACAACGCCTTCGGCATGAGCTTCGGCTTCCTCCAGGGGCGGATGCTGCCGATCTTCACCTACGCCAGCCTGACCCGGCCGCTCGATGCCGAGGAGCGGGCCCGCCTCGGCGGGCGCCCCTACTGGGGCCTGATCCCGGCCGACCCTTACGGCACCACGGTGAGGCGTACCCCGGACAACCGCCTGCTGATCCGCAACAGCTTCAGTTTCAACCCTGACGGACGCAGCGCCGGGAAGTACCTTGAGCGCTTCGCCGTACGCCATCGCGCCTCGTTCCGCCAGCGCTTCCCGATGCTCCCGGAAGTCGGCTTCGACTACACCTGGGGCGGCTCGCTGGCGCTGTCGAGGAACCACATGGGGCACTTCGGCGAGCTGGCGCCCAACGTCTATGGCGCCCTGTGCTGCAACGGCCTGGGGGTAACCCGCGGGACCGTCACCGGGAAGCTGCTGGCCGACTGGCTGGCGGGCGAACGCAACGAGCTGATCGACTTCCTGCTGCGCGCGCCCGGTCCCAGCGGCAATCCACCCGAACCACTCCTTTCCCTTGGCGTGAACCTCAACCTGAGGTGGGGGCAGTATCGAGCAGGTAGAGAAAGCTAGGCATCCCTAGGAACGCGCCCGCGGGCGCCGACTTCGATTCAGACGGCCATTGAAGACCGGAGCTGGAGAGCGTTCCAGCCTCGCGGATTCGCTCGGCCCGAATTCACCGGCAGCGGTTAGAACCAGGAGACAATAATGACAAATCCTACGACCTCGATCGAAGACGTACCCCTCAACGCCTTCCACCGGCTGTTGACCCTGCGCTCCGGCGGCGGCTCCTTCGTCGACGGCTACGTGCTGAGCATCATCGGCGTGGCGATGCTGCAGATGACCGCGGCATTGCAACTAAACAGTTTCTGGCAGGGCATGATCGCCGCCTCGGCGCTGGTCGGCATCTTCTTCGGCGGTTTCCTCGGCGGCTGGCTGACCGACCGCCTGGGCCGCCGCAGGCTGTTCTTCGTCGGCCCCAGCCTGTTCGTCCTCGCTTCCCTGGCGCAGTACGGGGTCGACTCGGCGGCGGCGCTGTTCGTCCTGCGCTTCCTGATCGGCGTGGCGGTGGGCATCGAGTACCCGGTCGCCACCGCCTTGCTGGTGGAGTTCCTGCCGAAGAAGTATCGCGGACCGCGCCTGGCCACCCTGACCATCCTCTGGTTCGCCGGCGCCGCCTTCGCCTACCTGGTCGGCGACCTGATCCTGCGCAGCGGCGGCGAGGACGCCTGGCGCCTGGTACTGGCCAGCACCGCGGCGATCGGCGCCGTGCTGTTCCTGCTACGCATCGGCACCCCCGAGTCGCCGCGCTGGCTGCTGAGCAAGGGCCGCGACGCGGACGCAGAACGGGTCATCCGCCAGGTCTACGGCGAAGCCTTCTCGCTGGAAAACCTGCCCGAACAGGCGCTGGAACGGAAGGTCACCATCTGGCACCTGCTCTACGCCGGCTACGGCAAGCGCATGCTCTTCGTCACCCTGTTCTGGACCTGCTCGGTGATCCCCGTGTTCGCCGTCTACGCCTTCGCGCCCAAGGTGCTGCTGGCGCTGAACCTGAAGGGCGACTGGGCCTCCTACGGTTCGGTGGCGATCACCCTGCTGTTCGTCATCGGCTGCATCATCGCCACCCGCCTGATCAACCGCATCGGCCGGCGCTGCATGCTGCTGCACAGCTTCCTCTGGTCCGGCCTGGCGCTGCTCGGGCTGGGCGTCTTCCACGCCGGCTCGGAGGCGACCATCCTCGGCCTGTTCGGTGCCTACGCGCTGTTCATCGGCGGCGCCCAGGTGCTGCAACTGGTCTACCCGAACGAACTGTTCCCCACCGAGATCCGCGCCTTCGCGGTCGGCGTCGGCACCTCGTTATCGCGCGTCGGCGCCGCGGTGGGCACCTACCTGGTGCCGCTTTCCCTGGAAACCCTGGGTACCGCCCAGACCATGTACGCCGCCGCGCTGGTGACCCTGCTCGGGCTGCTCGTGACCTGGGCCCTGGCGCCAGAAACCCGTTCGCTGAACCTGCAGCAGGCGGCTTCGCTCACCTGAACCACCCGCCGCGGCAGCGTCCGCCGGGTGCGCCGCGGCCCAGCATCCCACAGGAGGAACCCCCGTGAAATTCGAAGGTATCTATACCCCCGCCATCACCCCGCTGAGCGCCGACGGCAGCATCGACACCCAGGCCTTCACCGAGGTCCTGGAGTTTCTCGTCGAGTCGAAGGTGCACGGCATCGTGATCGGCGGCTCCACCGGCGAGTACTACGCGCACACCGCCGAGGAACGCCTGGCCCTCGCCGCCCACGCCAGCGAAGTCATCGCCGGGCGCCTGCCGCTGGTGGTGGGAACCGGCGCGATCCGCACCGAGGACTCGCTGGCCTACGCCGAAGCCGCCCGCGCCATCGGCGCCGACGCCATCCTGGTCGGCTCGCCGCCCTACGCGCTGCCGACCTCGCGGGAGATCGCCGAGCACGTGCTGGCGGTGGATCGCGCCGCCGGCCTGCCGATCATGCTCTACAACTATCCGGCGCGGATGGGCGTGGAGATGGACGAGGCGTTCTTCGCCGCCGTCGCCGGCTGCCGCAACATCGTCGCGATCAAGGAAAGCTCCGGCTCCACCGCGCAATTGCACCGCCTGGCCTGCCGCCACCCGCGGATCGCCTTGTCCTGCGGCTGGGACGACCAGGCCCTGGAGTTCTTCGCCTGGGGCGCGCGCAGTTGGGTCTGCGCCGGCTCCAACTTCATCCCTGGCGAACACCTCGCCCTGTACCAGGCCTGCGTGGTCGAGAACGACTTCGCCAAGGGCCGGCGCATCATGGCGGCGATGATGCCGCTGATGGACTTTCTCGAAAGCGGTCACTTCGTCCAGTCGATCAAGCACGGCTGCGAACTGGCCGGCCTGCGCGCCGGCGGCGTACGTGCGCCGCTGAAGGCGCTGGACGAGGCCGGCAAGGCGGCACTGGCGGAGATCGTCGCCAGGCTCAAGGGCGAGGTCGCGCGGATCGTCGAGGGTGGCCGCCATGACTGAGCTGCTGAGCCGGGAGGAATACGCGGCCATCGCCGCGACGCTGGACCTTCCCCAGCGCGCCTTCATCGACGGAGGGTTCCGCGATGCCTGCGGCGGCCGCACCTTCGCCTCGACCAACCCGGCCACCGGCGAGCTGCTGGCGCAGGTCGCCGCCTGCGACGCGGAGGACGTCGGGCACGCCGTGGCCAGCGCGCGGCGGGCGTTCGAGGACGGCCGCTGGCGCTCGCGCACGCCCGCCGAGCGCAAGGCGGCGCTGCTGCGCCTGGCCGAGCTGCTGGAAGAGCACCTGCTGGAACTGGCGGTGATGGAGAGCCTCGACAGCGGCAAGCCGATCCGCGAATGCCAGCACACCGACCTGCCGGAAACCATCAATACCCTGCGCTGGCATGCCGAACTGATCGACAAGATCTACGACAGCACCGCCCCGGTCGGTTCGGCGGCGCTGGCCATGGTGGTACGCGAGCCGATCGGCGTGGTCGGCCTGGTGCTGCCGTGGAACTTCCCGCTGCTGATGCTCGCCTGGAAGATCGGCCCGGCGCTGGCGGCAGGCTGCTCCGTAGTGGTCAAGCCGGCCCCCGAGACCAGCCTGACCGCCCTGCGCGTCGCCGAACTGGCCAGCCAGGCGGGGATCCCCGCCGGGGTGTTCAACGTGGTCCCCGGCGGCGGCCGCGAGGCCGGCGAACCGCTGGGCCGCCACCCGGACGTGGCGATGGTCAGCTTCACCGGCTCCACCGCGACCGGCCGCCTGTTCCTCAAGTACGCCGCCGAGTCCAACCTCAAGCGGGTGGTACTGGAGTGCGGCGGCAAGAACCCGGCGGTGGTGATGAACGATGTCGAGGACCTCGACCTGGTGGCGCAACACGTGGTCAACGGCGCGTTCTGGAACATGGGCGAGAACTGCTCGGCGTCCTCGCGGCTGATCGTCCACGCCGAGGTCCGCGAGGCGCTGCTCGAACGCATCGGCGCGCAGCTCCGCGAGTGGCGCATGGGCGACCCGCTGGATCCGCGTAATCGCCTCGGCGCGCTGGTCAGCCCGGCGCACTTCGAGAAGGTCCGCGCGTACCTCGACCAGGCCAGGACGGAGCGGTTGGCGGTGCGCTTCGGCGGCGCCACCGAGGCTGGCATCTTCGTCGAGCCGACCGTGGTCGATGGCGTCTCGCCGCACAGCCGGCTGTTCCGCGAGGAAATCTTCGGCCCGCTGCTCTCGGTCACCTCTTTCGACGACATCGACGAAGCCATCGCCCTGGCCAACGACACCGTCTACGGCCTCGCCGCCTCGGCCTACACCGGCAGCCTGCGCCACGCACTGCGCCTGTCGCGGGAGATCCGCGCGGGGATCGTCACCGTCAACTGCTTCGGCGAGGGCGACGCCTCGACGCCCTTCGGCGGCTACAAGGAGTCAGGCTTCGGCGGTCGCGACAAGTCGGTCTGGGCACACGACCAGTACACAGAGTTGAAGACCATCTGGATCGACGCTTCCTGAAGCTGTCCGGCCCGCAAGGGCCGGCACTCCCGCCTGGCGGCGAGACCGGACAACCGGGCCGGACAGGCGACCAAGTGCAGACAACACCCATTCTGCATAACGTTCCGTCGCTATGCTGCTGCCTCCACCCTTCCCTTTTCCGCCAGGAACGACACGGAGACTCATCCATGACGGACAACCATATCGATGTACTGATCAACGGCTGCGGCATCGGCGGGGCGATGCTCGCCTACCTGCTCGGCCGCCAGGGCCACCGCGTGGTGGTAGTGGAGCAGGCACGGCGCGAACGCGCGATCAACGGCGCCGACCTGCTCAAGCCGGCCGGCATCCGGGTGGTCGAGGCGGCCGGGTTGTTGGCCGAGGTGACCCGTCGCGGTGGGCGGGTCCGCCATGAGCTGGAGGTCTATCACGACGGCGAGCTGCTTCGCTATTTCAACTATTCCAGCGTCGACGCGCGCGGCTATTTCATCCTCATGCCCTGCGAGTCGCTGCGCCGCCTGGTACTGGAAAAAATCGACGGCGAAGCGACCGTCGAGATGCTGTTCGAGACCCGCATCGAAGCGGTGCAGCGCGACGAGCGCCACGCGATCGACCAGGTGCGCCTGAACGACGGCCGCGTGCTGCGTCCGCGGGTGGTGGTGGGAGCCGACGGTATCGCCTCCTACGTGCGCCGCCGGCTGCTCGATATCGAGGTGGAACGCCGCCCCTACCCGTCGCCGATGCTGGTCGGCACCTTCGCCCTGGCGCCCTGCGTGGCCGAGCGCAACCGCCTGTACGTGGACTCGCAGGGCGGGCTGGCCTACTTCTATCCGATCGGTTTCGACCGCGCGCGACTGGTGGTGAGCTTCCCCAGGGAGGAGGCGCGCGAGCTGATGGCCGACACCCGCGGCGAGTCGCTGCGCCGGCGCTTGCAACGCTTCGTCGGCGACGAGAGCGCCGAGGCGATCGCCGCCGTCACCGGCACTTCGCGCTTCAAGGGCATCCCCATCGGCTACCTGAACCTGGACCGCTACTGGGCGGACAACGTGGCGATGCTCGGCGACGCCATCCACAACGTGCATCCGATCACCGGCCAGGGCATGAACCTGGCCATCGAGGACGCCAGCGCCCTGGCCGACGCCCTCGACCTGGCCTTGCGCGACGCCTGCGCGCTGGAGGATGCCCTGGCCGGCTACCAGGCCGAGCGCTTCCCGGTGAACCAGGCGATCGTCTCCTATGGCCATGCGCTGGCCACCAGCCTGGAGGATCGCCAGCGCTTCGCCGGGGTCTTCGACACCGCCCTGCAGGGCAGCAGCCGTACGCCGGAAGCCCTGGGCGGCGAGCGCTCCTACCAGCCGGTGCGGTCGCCGGCGCCGCTCGGCTGAACCCGCCAGCGCGGCCGGAGCGTATCGTCCGGCCGCGCGCCTAGAGCAGGTCGCGGCGCAACTGCGGGAATACCTTGGCCACCTTGTTCAGCAGGTAGTCGCCGTACTCGCCGTGGAAAGCGTGGACGTTGGCCTGGTCCCAGCGACGGGCGCTGTCATCCTGTTCCGGCACCTCGGGCAGCCCTTCGATGGGCTGCACGCGGGCATGGAAGTTCGGATCGAAGAACAGCGGGAACGACAGGCGGTCGCGCCCCGAAGTGTTGCGTGCCACCCGGTGCGGCGTGCTGCGGTAGAGGCCGCCGGTCATGCGTTCGAGCATGTCTCCGAGGTTGCAGACGAACGAGCCCGGTATCGGCGGAGCCTCCAGCCAGCCCTGTGGGGTGCGCACCTGCAGGCCGCCGATGGCGTCCTGGTGGAGCAGCGTGAGCAGGCCGTAGTCGGTGTGTTCGCCGACGCCCCACTGCACGTCGAGGCCCTCCGGCACTGGCTGGCTCGGGTAATTGAACAGGCGGAAGAGGATCAGCGGATCGCCGGTATAGCGCGCGGCGAAGTAGTCGGCTTCCAGTCCCAGACCGAGGGCGATGCCCTCCATCAGCCTGTGGCCGACGCGGGTGGTTGCGTCCAGGTACTCCAGCAGCGTCTCGCGCAGGCCGGGCACCTCGGGGAACAGGTTGGCGCCATGCAGCGGCGTCCCGGCGCGCACTTCGGGATGCTCAGCGTCCAGTTCGCTGCCCAGGTACAAGCCTTCCTTCCAGTCCGGGCGGTTGGAGGTCAGTTCGCCGCCAAGAGGGAAATAGCCGCGCCAGGCGCGCCCGCCAAGCTCCATGCGCCAGCGCAGCTTGCTCGTCTCGTCGAGGGCGAAGAACTGCCGCGCCAGGCGCTCCAGGCGCTCGACCAGTTGCGCCTCGACGCCGTGCCCGACCACGTAGAAGAAGCCCTGCTCGCGGCAGGCGCGGTCGATTCGCACGGCGACCGACCGTCGCGCCGCCGGGTCGCTGCCGGCAAGGGCGGCGATATCGATGATCGGCAGACTCGGAGTGCTCATGGCGTTCCTCACAGGGGTTGGGCGAAGGGGGTGCGGATGTCGGCGAGGAACTTCCGCGCACGCGGGTGCTGCGGGCGGTTGAAGAAATCGTCGGGGCTGGCGCGCTCCAGCACCCGGCCGGCGTCCATGAACAGCACGCGGTCGGCGACGTCGTGGGCGAAGCCCATCTCATGCGTTACCACCACCATGGTCATGCCGTCGCGGGCCAGGTCGCGCATCACCAGCAGCACCTCGCCGACCATCTCCGGGTCGAGGGCGCTGGTCGGTTCGTCGAACAGCATCAGCGGCGGCTCCATCGCCAGCGCGCGGGCGATCGCCACGCGCTGCTGCTGGCCGCCGGAAAGCCGCGCGGGGAACGCCGCCGCTTTGTCCGCCAGGCCGACCCGCTCCAGCAGCGCCATGGCCTGGCTGCGCGCCTCCGCGGGTTTCAGGCCGCGCAAACGGAGCGGCGCCAGGGTGCAGTTGTCCAGCACGTTCAGGTGCGGGAACAGATTGAACTGCTGGAACACGAAGCCGATGTGCGAGCGGAAGCGATTGAGGTCCAGGCCGGGAGCGTGGATGTCCTGGCCATCGATCAGGATGCGCCCGCCCTGGATCGGTTCCAGGCGGTTCAGGGTACGGATCAGGGTGGATTTTCCGGAGCCCGAGGGTCCGCAGACCACCACCACCTCACCGCGGCCGACCTGTTCGTCGACATCCGCCAGGGCGTGGTAGGCGCCGTACCATTTGTTGACCTTTTCCAGCCGGATCATCGGGCCTCCTTGGGATTGCCACGCTGCGCCTGGCGGCGTTCGAGCCAGAAGGCGAAACGCGACAGTCCGAAGCACAGGATGAAATAGGTGAGGCCGAGGATCAGGTAGACCTGGGTCGGCAGGGTGAACACCTGGGTATTGATCTGCGAGGCGATGAAGCTGACTTCGGCCAGGCCGATGATGTAGCCCAGGGAGGTCTCCTTGATCGTCGAGACGAATTGGTTGACCAACGACGGCAGCATGTTGCGCAGCGCCTGCGGGAGGATCACCAGGCGCATGCTCGCCAGGTAGCCCAGGCCGAGCGAACGCGCCGCCTCGAACTGGCCACGGTCGAGGCCCTGGATGCCGGCGCGGACGATCTCGGCCAGGTACACCGCGTCGAACAGCACAAGCGCCAGCAGCATGGTGGTGAACTGGTCGGTGCGCTGGCCGGTGAGGGTCGGCAGGAAGAAATAGGCCCAGAAGATCACCATCAGCAACGGCACCCCGCGCACCACGAAGACCAGCGCGGTGACCGGCCAGCGCAGCCAGCGCCAGGGGCTGACCCGCGCCAGGCCGAGCAGGATGCCCAGCGGCAGCGCCAGCAGCAGCGCCAGCGAGGCCAGGACCAGGGTCAGGGCCAGCCCGCCCAGCGGCCCGTTGGGGTACTGGCCGACGAGGAAGTACAGCCAGTAGCTATCGATCAGTTCCAGGGTGGTCATCGCCGTTCGACTCCCGGATAGCGCTGCTGGTACCAGGCGGCGGCGCCGGTGATCAGCAGCGATACGCTGAGATAGGCCGCGGTGGCGAAGGCAAAGGACTCGAAGCTGCGGAAGGTCGAACTCTCCACCTGGCCGGCCTGGTACATCAGCTCGGCGACGCCGATCACCGTGGCGATGCTGGTGTTCTTCCACAGGTTGAGGGTTTGCGAGATCAGCGGCGGTACGGTGATCCGCAAGGCCTGCGGGAGGATCACCAGGCGCATGCTCGCCAGGTAGCCGAAGCCCAGCGCGCGGGCGGCCTCCAGTTGCACCGTGGGCACCGCGCGGATGCCGCTGCGCATGTCCTCGCTCATGAACGCGGCGGTGTACAGGGTCAGCGCGACGATAGCGCTGGCGGCCTCGATGTTGCCGGCGTAGAGCCAGGCCTTGAGGTCCTCGGGTAGCCATTCCGGCGCGGCGAAGTACCAGAACAGCATGTGCGCCAGCAGCGGTACGTTGCGGATGCTCTCGACATAGGCGAAACCGAGCCATTGCAGGGCGCGGAACGGCGCCAGGCGCAGCAGCGCCACCAGCATCGCCAGCGGCACGGCGAAGACCAGGGTGACGGCGGCCAGCTTCAGCGACAGCAGCAGGCCGGCGACCAGCATCTCATGGTACTGGCCGCGCAGCAGCAGGGAGAAATCGAACTCGAACATGGGAAAGGCGCACGCTGTCCGCGAGGACTCACAGGGGACGGGCGGCGACGCGCATGGTCGCCGTCACGCAGAGACGTCAGGCGCTCACTCGGGGATCCGGTCGGAATCGATCTTGAAGTGGCGCTCGCTGAGGTTGGACTTGGTGCCCGGCCCGTACCACTTGAGGTACAGCTGCTCCGCCACGCCGCTGCGCTCCAGGCCGGCGAGGGTCGAGTCGACCAGTTGCTTGAGTTGCGGATTGCCCTTGCGGAAGGCGATGGCCAGGGCCTCGGTACTCAGGTTCTCCGGCAGAATGGCGTAGCCGCCGGCCGCCGCGCCGAGCTTGCCGAAATCGTTGACCAGTGCCGACTCGTCGTCGACGAAGGCCTGACCCTTGCCCTGCTGCAACGCCAGCAGCGCCTGCTGGCTGGTCTCGAAGGTGACCACCTGGGCGTTGGGCAGCGCCTTGCGGATGTTCGGCTCCTGGGTGCCGCCCTTGACCGTCAGCACCTTCTTGCCGTCGAGGTCATGCAGCGAGGCGAAGCCGGCGTTCTTCTTCACCAGGGCCTTCTGCCCGGTGACGATGATCGAATAGGAGAAATCCACCAGCGCCTCGCGCTCCTTGTTGTGGGTCAGCGAGGCGGCGAGCAGGTCCACGTGGCCCTGCTGCAACTCCGGGATACGCGCCGCCACGGAAATCTGCTTGAACACCGGCTTGACCCCGATGGCCTTGGCGATCTCGGTACCAAGATCGACCTCGTAGCCGATGATCTGACGGGTCTTCGGGTCGATGAAGCTGTTCGGCTCGTCGGTGCCAAGGGTGCCGATGACGATCTCGCCCTTTTTGCGGATGTCGGCCAGGTCGTCGGCATGGGCAGCGCTGCCGATCAGGGTGAACACAGCCGCCAAGGCTGCGCCAAGCAGGCGAATCTTCATGATGGGTATCTCGCGGAGGAATGGGGTTCGACGTCGGGCGCCGGGTGGGCCGCAGTCTATTAATAACCAAACATCCGGTGAAATATGGTTTTCATATAACCATATGAGATATCAAACTATGCCACTTCCCGCCCCGCGCCAGGGCCCGCGCGCGCTCAGGTGCCCTCGCGCAAGCGCAGCGGGTCCACCAGCCCGGCGGCGATGGCCATGCCCACCAGCTCCGGCAGGGTCTGGGCCTGCATGCGCTTCATCACCCGCGCGCGGTAGAGGTCGACGGTCTTCACGCTGACTTCCAGTTGCTCGGCCACCTCGCGGCTGGTATAGCCGCGCACCAGCGGCAAGAGCACGTCGCGCTCGCGCGGGGTGAGGCTGTCCAGGCGTTCGTGCAACCCGGCGTCGAGATCGTGGTGCCGGCGCCGACGGGCGTGGCGATCGAGGGCCTGCTGCACGCTGTCGAGCAGCAATTGTTCGTTGTAGGGTTTCTCGATGAAATCCACCGCACCGGCCTTGAAGGCGCGCACCACGATGGGCACGTCGGCATGGCCGCTGACGAAGATCACCGGCAGGTCGATGCCGCGCGCCAGCAGTTCGTCCTGCACGTTCAGCCCGCCCATGCCGGGCATCCGCACGTCGAGCAGGACGCAGGCATGGCGGCCGCCCTCGCAGGCATCGAGGAAGTCCCGGCCCTGGGTGAAGGGCCGTGCCTTGAGGCCGACCGATTCCAGCAGCCAGACCGTCGATTCGAGCATGCCCTGGTCGTCGTCGACCACGTAGACCAGCGCTTCGTCAGGCATAGCCATCGTTACCCTCCCGTGGCGCCGGCGGCGAGCGGCAGCCGGCAGTTCATGAGCAACCCGCCATCCGCCGGCAGCTCGGCTTCGAGGGTGCCGCCGAAGCCCTCGACGATGCTGCGGCTCATCGACAGGCCCAGGCCCAGCCCTTCCGGCTTGCTGGTGTGGAACGGCGTGAAAATGTGTTCCAGCTGATCCGCCGGCACTCCCGGTCCCTGGTCGCGAACCCACAGGCAGAGCAGCCCGCCGGGCTCGACGCGGCTACCGATGACGACCCGCGACGGCGAGCCGGGATGCGCCTCGCGGTTGGCTTCGATGGCGTTGCGCAGCAGATTGAGGAACACCTGTTCGAGCAGCACGCGGTCGGCATACAGCGGCGGCGGATTGTCGGTCATCGCCTCTTCCACCGCCACTTGCCAGTGCCCGGCTTCCCACGCGCAGAGGCCGATGGCCTCGCGTGCCACCTGGTTGAGGTCGAGCGCCTGCAGGCGCCGCTGGCCCTTGCGCAGGAAGGCGCGCAGGCGCTTGATCACCTCCGCCGCGTGGCCGGCGTGCTCGCCGATCCGCGCCAGCCCCTCGGCCACCCGCCCGGCGGCCTCGGGCTGGCTGCCGAGGACGGCCAGGTAACGCTGGCTGGCGCTGGCGTAGTTCATCACCGCCGCCAGCGGCTGGTTGATCTCGTGGGCGATGCCCGAGGCCAGTTCGCCGAGAGTGACCAGCCGCGCAGTGTGCGCCAGTTCGTCCTGGTGACGGCGCTGCTGGGCCTCGCGCAGTTCGCGTTCGGTCATGTCGCGGGCCACCAGCGAGTAATAGCGCTCCTCGCCGCGGCCGCGATGGGCCAGCAACACCAGCGAGACTGGCAGCGACGGACGCCCGTCCTGCGGTTGCAGGCGCCCCTCGCGGCTCCAAACGCCGCCATCGCGCGCCTGTCGCCAACCCTCTTCGGCCAGCCGCGCCGGAGTGTCGCCGGCCAGCAGGCGTTCCAGCGCCGGCGCCTCCTGCCCGTCGGCGATGCCGAGGGCGGCACGTGCCGAAGGATTGAGGTAGGTGACGCGGCCGCCATGCTCGACGAACAGCACCAGGTCGGTGTTCGCCTCGACCACTTCGGCCAGGCGCCGGCGGTTCTCCTCCGCCTCGACCCGCCGGGTGACATCGCGGGACACGCTGACCACCTCCACCACCGCCCCGGTGTAGGTCTCGCGGATCGCCCGGCTGGCGGTCTCGAACCAGCGGTAGCGGCCGTCGCGGTGGCGGATACGGTAGGTGATGGTCAGGTAGCCGTCCTGCTCCAGCGCTTCGCGCGCGCGCAGCGCCACCTGGCCGCGGTCCTGGGGGTGGAACAACGCCTGCGCCGGACGCCCGCGCAGTTCCTCCGGCCAGTAGCCGAGCAGGGTCCAGGAGGCCGGCGAGGCGTCGAGGAAAATGCCGTCGAGGGTATGCCGGGAAATCAGGTCGGTGGTGTTCTCGGTGATCAGCCGGTACAGCCGGCTGGCCCGCGCCGCCTCGCGCTCGCCGCGCAGGCTGGCGGTGGCGTCGCGGCAGCGCGCCAGCACCCGGGCCTCGGCGCTGTCGGGAATGAACTGCCAGAGCAGGATGCGCCCGTCGCACTCCGCCTCCACCTCGCCGAGGGCCCGCGCCTGCCCCAGGCTGGCGCGCACCAGTTGCCCATGGTTGGCCGGGAGGTAAGCGCGCCAGGCCTCGCGCGGCCGCTCGCCAAGCAAGGCAAGGAAGGCCTGGTTGAATTCCACCGCCTGCGCCTCGCCGTCGAGCAGCAGCGCCGGCTGCGGGTCGGCCGCGAGGAACGGCGCAGCGCGGGTGACGCCACGGGCGGCGGCGAGCAACGGTGCGAGGAGCAGGCCGAGCCAGTCCAGCGCAGCGCTCTGCGGCGTATCGCTGGCCACCAGCAGCAGGCCTTCGTCGCCGGCCTGCAGGTCGAGGGCGAAGGCCATGCCATGCTCCACGCCGGCACGCCGCAAGCGCGCGCCGAGCCAGGAGGCGGAACGCCGCAATTCGTCCAGAGCCAGCCGGCCGTCGCGCACCAGCCGCTCGCGCAACGCCAGGTCGCTGGCCCGGTTCGGCTCGCCGGCGCCCGGCGGCAGCGCCGGCGACGGCGGCACCGGGGTATAGGTCTGCGCCTGCGGCTGCCAGGCCAGGTACCAGGCCTGGCGCGTGCCCGGATGTTCGAGCAGCAAGCGGCGCAGCGCACCGACCCGCTCGACCAGCGGCGCGCCCTCGCGCAGCAGGCGCAGGAGGCTGTTGAGGGCAGGCGAAGCGGGAAGCGGACTCATGGGCGGAAGATGGTCCTGGGAATTTATATGGTATTTATACTATAAGCTTATGGTTTAACTTCCATATATTTTTCATCGTTGCTATAAATCGCCCCAACCCAAGGAGCGCTTCGCCTGGTCCTTGGAAGCTGTTCACGATCTGCCGAGCCAGAGAAACCAGCCGTTTTCGACGCAGTCTCTCCGCGCGCGGCAGATCGTGACCCTTACCCAGAACAGAGCTAACAATCAGCCACGGGGTACTCTTCATGTCGATCTTCGAACAGGGTCTCGCGCCCGCCGCCGTCAACCACATCGCCCTGACGCCGCTGAGCTTCATCGAGCGCACCGCCAGCGTCTATCCGCACTACCCCGCGGTGATCCACGGCAACATCCGCCGCGACTGGGCGCAGACCTACCAACGCTGCCGACGCCTGGCCTCGGCCCTGGCCGGGCGCGGCATCGGCCAGGGCGACACGGTGGCGGTGATGCTGCCGAACATCCCCGAGATGCTCGAGGCGCACTATGGCGTGCCGATGATCGGCGCGGTGCTGAACACCCTCAACGTACGCCTCGACGCCGAAGCCATCGCCTTCATGCTGCAACACGGCGAAGCCAAGGTGCTGATCACCGACTACGAATTCCACGAGGTGATCCATGCCGCCATCGGTATGCTCGACCACCCGCCGCTGGTGGTCGACGTCAACGACCCCGAGTATGGCGAAGGCCGCCCGGTTGGCGAACTGGACTACGAGGCGCTGCTCGCCGAGGGCGACCCGCAGTTCGCCTGGGAATGGCCCCGGGACGAGTGGCAGGCGATCTCGCTGAACTACACCTCGGGCACCACCGGCAACCCCAAGGGCGTGGTCTACCATCACCGCGGCGCCTACCTGAACGCGCTGGGCAACCAGATGACCTGGTCCATGGGCCAGCACCCGGTGTACCTCTGGACCCTGCCGATGTTCCACTGCAACGGCTGGTGCTATCCGTGGACGGTGACCGCGCTGGCCGGCGTCCACGTCTGCCTGCGGCGGGTCGATCCGCAAAAGGTCCTCACCCTGATCCGCGAGCACCAGGTCAGCCACCTGTGCGGCGCGCCCATCGTGCTCAACGCCCTGATCAACATGCCCGACTCGGCCAAGGCCGCCATCGACCACCCGGTGCATGCCATGGTCGCCGGCGCCGCGCCACCGGCCAAGGTGATCGGCGCGGTGGAAGAGATGGGCATCCGCGTCACCCATGTCTACGGCCTCACCGAGGTCTACGGCCCGGTCACGGTCTGCGCCTGGCACGGCGAGTGGGACGACCTGCCGCTGGAGCGACGCGCCGCGATCAAGTCGCGCCAGGGCGTGCGCTACCCGACCCTCGAAGGGGTGATGGTGGCCGACCCGAAGACCCTCGAGCCGGTGCCGCGCGACGGCCAGTCCATCGGCGAGATATTCATGCGCGGCAATACCGTGATGAAGGGCTACCTGAAGAATCCCAGCGCCACCGAGGAAGCCTTCGCCGGCGGCTGGTTCCATACCGGCGACCTGGCGGTCTGCCATCCGGACGGCTACATCGAGATCCGCGACCGGCTCAAGGACATCATCATCTCCGGCGGCGAAAACATCTCCACCATCGAACTGGAGGGCGTGCTCTACCGCCACCCGGCGGTGCTGGAGGCGGCGGTGGTGGCGCGGCCCGACGAAAAGTGGGGGGAAACGCCCTGTGCGTTCATTACCCTGAAGAGCGATCATCAGGGGCTTGCCGAGAGCGAGATCGTCGCGTTCTGTCGCGAACACCTGGCCGCGTTCAAGATTCCGCGTACCGTGGTGTTCTCGGAACTGCCGAAGACCTCCACCGGCAAGATCCAGAAATACGTGCTGCGCGAGTGGGCCGCCGCCCTCTGAGCGCCGCCAGCCGAATTGCCCGTGCAGCGGCCGTACCACGGCGGCCGTAGGCAGGATGCGCACGGGCAACCCTGTACCTGCGGCCGTCCCGCCGGCCGTTCACCGACGAGGTGTGCAATGCCTGAATACAACGCCCCGCTGCGCGACATGCGCTTCCTGCTCAACGACGTGTTCGACGCCCCCGCCCTGTGGCAGCGCCTGCCGCGACTGGCCGAGCGGATCGACGCCGACACCGCCGACGCCATCCTCGAGGAAGCGGCCAAGGTCACCGGCGGCCTGCTCGCGCCGCTCAACCGCAGTGGCGACGAAGAAGGCGCGCAGTGGCAGGACGGCGCCGTGCGCACCCCGGCCGGCTTCCGCGAGGCCTACGCGACCTACGCCGAGGGCGGCTGGGTCGGCCTCACCGGCAATCCGGCCCATGGCGGCATGGGCATGCCGAAGATGCTGGCAGTGCAGTTCGAGGAGATGATGTACGCGGCCAACGCCAGCTTCAGCCTCTACTCGACCCTTTCCGCCGGCGCCTGCCTGGCCCTCGATGCACACGGCAGCGAGGAGCTGAAGAACAGGTACCTGCCGAACATGTACGCCGGCACCTGGGCCGGCTCCATGTGCCTGACCGAACCGCACGCCGGCACCGACCTGGGCATCATCCGCACCAAGGCCGAGCCGCAGGCCGACGGTTCATACAGGATCAGCGGGACGAAGATCTTCATCACCGGCGGCGAGCAGGACCTCACCGAGAACATCATCCACCTGGTGCTGGCCAAGCTGCCCGACGCGCCGGCCGGTTCGCGCGGCATCTCGCTGTTCCTGGTGCCGAAGTTCCTGGTCGGCGACGACGGCGCGCTCGGCGCACGCAACGCGGTGCACTGCGGCTCCATCGAGCACAAGATGGGGATCAAGGCCTCGGCCACCTGCGTGATGAACTTCGACGGCGCCAGTGGCTGGCTGGTCGGCGAAGTCAACAAGGGCCTGGCGGCGATGTTCACCATGATGAACTACGAGCGCCTGTCCATCGGCATCCAGGGCATCGGCTGCGCCGAGATGTCCTACCAGAGCGCCGTCGCCTACGCCCGCGAGCGCCTGCAAAGCCGCGCGCCGACCGGCCCGGTGGCCAGGGACAAGGCCGCCGACCCGATCATCGTGCACCCCGACGTGCGCCGCATGCTGCTCACCATGAAGGCGCTGACCGAGGGCGGCCGCGCCTTTTCCACCTATGTCGGGCAGCAGCTCGACCTGGCCAAGTACGCCGAGGACCAGGAAGAACGCAGCCAGGCCGAAGCCCTGGTGGCCCTGTTGACCCCGGTGGCCAAGGCCTTCTTCACCGATACCGGCCTGGAGAGCTGCGTGCTCGGCCAGCAGGTGTTCGGCGGCCACGGCTACATCCGCGAATGGGGCCAGGAGCAACTGGTGCGCGACGTACGCATCGCGCAGATCTACGAAGGCACCAACGGCATCCAGGCGCTCGACCTGATGGGCCGCAAGGTGGTCGCCAACGGCGGGCTGTTCCTCTCCATCTTCAGCCGCGAGGTGCGAGCCTTCGCCGCCGGCGCCAACGCCGAACTGGCGGAGTTCGTCACCCCGCTGCTGACCGCCCTGGACCTGCTGGACAACCTCACCCAGGGCATCGTCGCCCGCGCCGGCAACGACCCGCGCGAGATCGGCGCAGCCTCGGTGGAATACCTGCATCTGTTCGGCTATACCGCCTACGCCTACCTCTGGGCGCGCATGGCCGCCGCCGCGCTGCGCCAGCGCGAGGCCGACCCGGCGTTCCACGACGGCAAGCTGGCCACCGCGCGCTTCTACTTCGCCCGCATCCTGCCCCGCGTGCACTCCCTCGCCGCCGCCGTCGAAGCCGGCAGCGAAAGCCTGTACGGCCTGGAGGCGGAACAGTTCTGAAGCTTCCGTCGCGCGGCCCGTGGGCCGCGTGTTTTTTCCGGGACAGCATGCAACGCGCTGTCCGCCGACAGCCCGCGATAACGGCGGATAACCGCGAAGCGGTTATTCGCCCTACGACGCCCGGGAAGCCGGCCAGGCATTCTTGAAAAACGACGCAACCGCCGGTTATTCGCTAGACCAGGAACAAGGACATATCCATGCGAACCCTCACCACCCTCCTCGGCAACAGCCAGAAACTCGACGGCGGCGCCATGTTCGGCAATGCCCCGCGCGCGCTCTGGTCACGCTGGATGCAGCCCGATACGGAGAACCGCATCGACCTCGGCTGCCGTGCCCTGCTGGTGCGCGACGGCGAGCGCAACGTACTGGTGGAGACCGGCATCGGCGCGTTCTTCCCGCCCGCCCTGCGCCAGCGCTACGGCGTCCAGGAAGAGCGCCACGTACTGCTCGACAGCCTCGCCGCGGCCGGCCTGGACGACGCCGACATCGACGTGGTGCTGCTCACCCACCTGCACTTCGACCACGCCGGCGGCCTGCTCGCCGCCTGGGAAGAAGGCCAGCCGGCGCGCCTGCTGTTCCCCAACGCGCATTTCGTCAGCGGCCGCCGCCACTGGCAGCGCGCGCGCCAGCCGCACCCGCGCGACCGAGCCTCGTTCGTGCCGGAACTGCTCGACCTGCTGCAGGCCAGCGGACGCCTGGAGCTGCTCGACGACGGCGAGCGCTCGGCGCATCTGGGCGAGGGCTGGCGTTTCCATTTCAGCGAAGGCCATACCCCGGGCCAGATGCTCCCGGAGATCGCCATGCCCGACGGCCCGGTGGTATTCAGCGGCGACCTGATCCCCGGCGCACCCTGGGTACACCTACCGCTGACCATGGGCTACGACCGCTTCCCGGAAGGCCTGATCGAGGAAAAGGAACGCCTGCTGGACAGCCTCATCGCCCGCAACGGCCGACTGGTCTTCACCCATGATCCGTGCGTCGCCATGGGCCGGGTGCGACGCGACGAACAGGAGCGCTACAGCCTCTACGACACCCTCGAGCGGGTCGAGAACCTCGAGGCCTGAGCGAAAGGCGCGGCCCGCCCCGGTGGCGGGCCGCGGGAATCAGGAACGCGCCTTGCGCGCGCCCTTGCAGCGCTCGATTCCGAGCCGGCAGATCCGCTCGCAGAGTTCGGCGAAACCGATCCCGGCCGCCGCCGCGGCCTGCGGCAGCAGGCTGGTGGCGGTCATGCCCGGCAGGGTATTGACCTCCAGGCACCAGAGCCGGCCCTGTTCGTCGAGGCGGAAGTCGGTGCGGCTGTAGCCGCTCAGCTTCAGCGCCCGGTGTACCTTCAGCGCCAGACGCTGGGCCTCGGCGGCGATCGCCGGCGGCAGGTCGGCGGGAAACACCTCGCGCACCGCGCCGGCCTGGTACTTGTGCTCGTAGTCGAAGACCTCCTGGCCGCCGAGGAGAATCTCGCCCACCGGCAGCGCCTGGTCGTCGAGCACCCCGACGGTGACCTCGCGGCCGGCGACGAAGCGCTCCAGCATCACCTCGTCGCCATAGCGCCCGGCCAGCTCGATGGCCGGCTGCAATTCGGCCTGGGAATGCACGATGGACAGCCCCACGGTGGAGCCCTGGCTGTTCGGCTTGACCACCAGGGGGAAGCCCAGTTGCTCGCGCACCGCCTCTTCCGAGGCCGGCGCCATCAGCCAACTGGCGGTCTCCACCCCGGCGGCGAGGAACAGGCGCTTGGCCACGTCCTTGTCCATCGCCATGGCGCTGGCCAGGTGGCCGCTGCCGGTATAGGCGAAACCACCGGCATCCAGCAACGCCTGCAGGGTGCCGTCCTCGCCGGTGCCGCCGTGCAGGGCGAGGAAGAACACGTCGACCCCAGCCAGTTCGCCGGCGCTCAGCAGGCTCTGCTTGCCGCTGCGGATGATCGCCAGCGAGTCGGAGTCCGGCGGGACCTCCTTGACCTTGCTCGCCAGCAGGCGGCGCTCTTCCTCCGCGCCGAGCAGGCCGCTGGCGGTATCCACCGCCAGCACCTGGTGGCCGGCGCTGCGCAACGCCTGGATCACCTGCGCGCCGCTGGCGATGGAGACGTCCCGTTCCTCACTGCTGCCGCCGAAGAGAACGGCGACCTTCAACTTGTCCTGTCCCATGTTCCACCTGTCGTTCCAGTGCTGGAGGCAGAAAAGCACAACACAGGGGTAACTGAACAGAGACAGTCATCGTCGCGCGCAGCGAACGGCCTCCCTCAGCCGCGCAGTTCCTCGACCAGCGTGCGCAGCAGTTCGGCGGCCGGCAGCTCCCGCGCCAGCGCCGCGCCCTGGCCGGCCCACTGGGCGGCGAAATCATGGTTGCCGCGAGCCAGAGCGGCGGTCTGCAACGCTTTGGTCGCGTCGTAGACGAACGGATAGTCCGGCAAGGGCGGCACTCCAGGCGCGGCGGCATCGAAGAACATCCGGTTGGGCAGGCCGCGGGCGCTGCGCCCGGACATGGTCACGGTCAGCGCGGTGCGCGCCGCGCGCGGCCCCTTCAGCGCCTCGCGGTAGGCGGCGTTGGCCGAGGACTCCGGACAGAGGACGAAGGCGGTGCCCATCTGCACGGCGCTCGCGCCCAGCTCCAGGGCGGCGCGGATGCCCCGTCCGTCCATGATCCCGCCGGCAGCCACCACCGGTAGCGAACCGCGCGCCGCCAGCAGGCGGACCAGCGCCAGGGTGCCGATGGCGGCGTCGCCGCGCTCCGGCTCGAACACCCCGCGATGGCCACCAGCCTCGATGCCCTGGGCGACCACCGCATCGGCGCCGGCGGCCTCCACCAGAGCCGCTTCCTCCGGCGTGGTGGCACTGACCAGTACGCGGATGCCCGCCGCCTGCAACGCGCGAACCTGGTCGCGGGGCGGCGCGCCGAAATGGAAGCTGACCGCCGCCGGCCGCTCTTCCAGCAGCATCGGCAGCAGGGTCGGGTCTTCGAGGAAGCTCAGGTAGATGTTGTTCAGGCGCGCCGGCGGCTCGGCGCCGAACTCGGCGAACAGCGGCTTCAGGTAGTCCAGCCAGGCGCGCTCGCGGGCCGGGTCGGCCTGCCCCGGGCGGTGGCAGAACAGATTGACGTTGAACGGCTTGTCGGTCAGCCCGCGCACCTCGCGGATCAGCGCCCGGCCCTTCTCGGCGGCGCTACCGGTGATGGCGATCGAACCGAGCCCGCCGGCGTTGGATACGGCGGCGGCCAGCGCCGGCGTGGAGACGCCGAGCATGGGTGCCTGGATGATCGGCTGCTGGATACCGAGCAGGCGCGTGAAGCGGTCAGTCATGGCGATTCCCTCTCCCGGTCGGACGACACCGCGTCGGCCGACGCTTGACCAATATATCTTCATAAAAGAATATTTTTAACAATTCATTCTCATAAAGAGATAGATCGATGGACCTTTCCTCCCTCGAAATCTTCCGCGCGGTCGCCCACGAAGCCAGCGTCACCCGCGCCGCTCAGCAGTTGCAGCGAGCGCAGTCGAACGTCACCACGCGGATCCGCCAGCTCGAGGAGGACCTGGGCGTCGAACTGTTCCTGCGCGACGGCAAGCGCATGAGCCTGACCGAACGCGGCAGCGAATTCCTCGCCTACGCCGAGCAGTTGCTGGCTCTCGCCGACGAGGCGCGTCAGTCGATGCATCCCGCCGAGCCCGGCGGGCGCCTGCGCCTGGGCAGCATGGAAAGCACCGCGGCCAGCCGCCTGCCGGCGCTGCTGGCGAGCTATCACAAGGCCTGTCCGCGGGTCGCCCTGGAAGTCTCCACCGGCACCAGTCGCGCGTTGTTCGATGGGGTGCGGGCGCGGCGCCTGGACTGCGCGCTGGTGGCCGCCGGCCCGGGCTGGGCCGGCGAACTCGATGGCAGCGGCCTGCGCGGCGAGCCGCTGTTCCGCGAGGAACTGCTGATGATCCTGCCGGCCGAACACCCGCCGGTCCACGACGTCGCCGAGGTGCGCCTGCGCACCCTGGCCGGCTTCGCCCGTGGCTGCACCTACCGGCAACTGGCCGAGGACAGCCTGGGCACGCCGCTGACGGTGCAGGAAGTCGGCTCCTACCATGCGATCCTCGCCTGCGTCGCCGCCGGCGCCTGTGTCGGCGTGCTGCCGCGCTCGGTGCTGCAACTGCTCGGCACGCCGCCGCTGCGCAGCCTGCCCCTTGCCGAAGTAGACACCTGGCTGGTCTGGCGCGAAGGCTACGCGACCGCTGCCTTCGAACGCTGGCGCGGCGTGCTGGGCCAGGCCGGCGACTGAGCGGCCAGGGGCGAACCCAACGGCCTGGCTCCGGTCCAACCCCGAGCCATCAGAACAATAGCGAGCCAAGGAGTTGCCCATGAGAAGACTGCCCACCCTCTGCCTGCTGGCCCTCGCGCCGCTCACCGGCGTGGCGCCCCAGGCCCAGGCCGCCAGCCTCTACAACCTGCTGGTGGGGACCTATACCGAAGGCTCCAGCGAAGGCATCCAGGTCTACCGCTTCGACGGCGCCGACGGCTCGGTGAAAGGCCCGCTGCGCGTGGCCCATACCAGCAACCCCTCGTACCTGACCTTCGCCCCGGACCAACGCACTCTGTTCGTGGTCAACGAGAACGGACGGGGCGGCAAGGGCGATACCGTCGGTCGCGCCACGTCCTACCGTTTCGATCCGATCAGCGGCCGCCTGCAACAGATCAGCCAGGTCCAGACCCTCGGCGATCATCCGACCTACAGCAGCCTCAGCCATGACGGTCGCTACCTGTTCGTCGCCAACTACTCGGTACAGCCGGAAGGCTCGGTGGCGGTACTGCCGGTGCGCGCGGACGGCTCGCTGGCGCCGGTGGTGCAGGTGGAGTCGCACCAGGCCAGCAAGGTGCATCCGCGCCAGGTTTCCGGTCATGTGCACTCGGTGGTGTCCTCGCCCGACGGCCAGTACCTGTTCGCCCCCGACCTCGGCGCCGACAAGGTATTCGTCTACCGCTACGCCCCGGAACAGGCCGAACGTCCGCTGCAGGCGGCCGATCCGGCATTCGTCCCGACCCCGCCCGGCAGCGGCCCGCGCCATCTGATCTTCAGCGCCGACGGGCGTTTCGCCTACCTGACCCTGGAACTGAGCGGCCAGGTGATGGTGTTCGCCCATGAGGGCAATGGCCGCCTGCGTCAGTTGCAGACCCACGACCTGGCGCCTGCCGGCTTCCAGGGCAAAGTCGGCGCCGGCGCCCTGCACCTGTCCGCCGACGGCCGCTTCCTCGGCGTGCTCAATCGCGGCGACGACAACCAACTGGTGACCTTCGCCGTCGACCCGGCCAGCGGCCAGTTGCGTTTCGTCGAACGGCGCTCGGTGGAAGGCACCGAGCCGCGCGAATTCGCCTTCTCGCCCGGCGGGCGCTTCGTCCTCGTGGCCAACCAGAACAGCGACCAGTTGCGGGTGTTCGCCCGCGATCCGCAGAGCGGCCAGGTGGGCAAGACGCTGCAAAGCGTCGAGGTGGGGTCGCCGAGCGATCTGCGCTTCGTGGCGGTGCCGTGACCTTGCGCTCGGCCATCCGCCGATACGCCGCTGGGCCGGCGGATCGGCGCTAAGCGGTCATCCGCACTACGGAGCCAGACCCGAAGCCCGCCCTGGCTCCAAGGCCCACAGGCATGGAGCTTCCGCCCACATACGGCAAGTCCTGCAGGGCGAATAACGCCAGGGGCGTTATCCGCCGCTGTCCCGGAGAACCGGCGGATAACCGCAAGCGGTTATTCGCCCTACGGAACCAGGATCCGCCACGTAGAGGTTTGCCATGCTTGCCCTCCAGACGATGGGGTAGCTAACTAGCCCCGGCAGGAGGTCGAATCGTCGCGCAGCGGGTCGAGCGACAGTGATGCCGCGAAGGCGTCTCGCTCCAGGGGGAACCGTCGCGACGGGTTGCCCGCAAGCTACACCCAGCCCCTCCCCCAATAGTCCCCGCGACCAATCGTCAGCCCCTCATCCCACCGTCCCGCGACACCAACGAATCCACCTTAAACCCACGCCCAGCAAGGCCTATAGCGCTAATCACAGACGCCCTTGACCTCAACTTAACTTGAGGTTTTATAGTCCCCGCTGCGGTCATACCGCCCCGTTTCCCCAGGACCACGAACCGCCTCCACGGCCGCTTCGCGGCGCCGGATGGCGACCAGCACAAGGAACGACCCATGCAGCGCTTCATCGATAACTCGCTCGAAAGCAACTGGCTCTGGCTGACCGCCCGGATCTGCCTGGCCCTGATGTTCGTCGCCTCGGGACTGGCGAAGCTGTTCGACTATCAGGCCAGCCTGGAGGAAATGCGCGCCGCCGGCCTGGAGCCGGCCTGGCTGTTCAACATCGCCACCGCCGTGACCCTGCTGGCCGGCTCCGCACTGGTCCTGCTGGACCGCAAGCTATGGCTCGGCGCCGGGGCGCTGGCGGTGTTCCTGCTGCTGACCATCCTCATCGTCCACACCTTCTGGAGCAAGACCGGCGTCGAAGCCAAGCTGGCGATGTTCTTCGCCCTCGAGCACATCGCGGTGATCGGCGGCCTGATCGCCACGGCCATCGCCAGCGCGCAACGCCAGCGGCTGCGCCAGGACGTCTCCGTGGCCGCCACCTACCAGAAGGCCTGAGGCGATCATGCAGAAACCCGTCCTGATCGCCAGTGCCGCGCTCATCTGCGCGGCGGTTATCGGCATCGCCGTCTACGCCACCGGCTCGGCGAAGAAAGACGCCGGCGGTTTCGCCGGCTACCCGCCGGTGAAGGTCGCCCTCGCCTCGGTGGAGCGGCGGGTGGTGCCGCGCGTCTTCGATGGCGTCGGCGAGCTGGAGGCCGGTCGCCAGGTCCAGGTGGCCGCCGAAGCGGCAGGACGGATCACCCGCATCGCCTTCGAATCGGGCCAGCAGGTGCAGCAAGGGCAGTTGCTGGTGCAACTCAACGACGCGGTGGAACAGGCCGAGCTGATCCGTCTCAAGGCGCAGTTGCGCAATGCCGAGATCCTCCATGCCCGTGCGCGCAAGCTAGTAGAGCGCAACGTCGCCTCGCAGGAACAGCTGGACAACGCCGTCGCCGCCCGCGACATGGCGCTCGGCGCGGTGCGCCAGACCCAGGCGCTGATCGACCAGAAGGCGATCCGCGCGCCCTTCTCCGGCCAGCTCGGCATCCGCCGCGTGCACCTCGGCCAGTACCTCGGCGTCGCCGAGCCGGTGGCCAGCCTGGTGGATGCGCGGACCCTGAAAAGCAATTTCTCCCTGGACGAAAGCACCAGTCCCGAGCTGAAGCTCGGCCAGCCCCTCGAGGTCCTGGTCGACGCCTATCCGGGGCGCAGCTTCCCGGCGCGCATCAGCGCCATCGACCCGCTGATCGGCAAGTCGCGCACGGTGCAGGTCCAGGCCTTGCTGGACAACCCCGAAGGCCTGCTCGCCGCCGGCATGTTCGCCAGCATCCGGGTCTCGCGCAAAGCCGACGCGCCGTCGCTGAGCGTGCCGGAAACCGCGGTCACCTATACCGCCTACGGCGACACCGTGTTCGTCGCCCACCAGGACGGCGACCGGCCGCTCAGCGCCAAGCGCGTCTCGGTGCGGATCGGCGAGCGCTGGGACGGTCGCGTGGAAATCCTCCAGGGCCTCGCCGAGGGCGACCGGGTAGTGACTTCCGGACAGATCAACCTGAGCGACGGGATGGCCGTGGAACCGGTCAAGGAAGACACCCTGAGCAGCGCCGCGCCCCCCGTGCCGGTCGCAGGCCGCTGAAGGAACCCCGCGATGACCTTTACCGACCTGTTCGTCCGCCGGCCGGTGCTGGCGCTGGTGGTCAGCACGCTGATCCTGCTGCTCGGCCTGTTCTCCCTGGGCAAGCTGCCGATCCGCCAGTACCCGCTGCTGGAAAGCTCGACCATCACCGTCACCACCGAGTACCCCGGCGCCTCCGCCGATCTCATGCAAGGCTTCGTCACCCAGCCGATCGCCCAGGCGGTGTCGTCGGTGGAGGGCATCGACTACCTTTCCTCGACCTCGGTGCAGGGGCGTAGCGTGGTGACCATCCGCATGCTGCTCAACCGCGATTCGACCCAGGCGATGACCGAGACCATGGCCAAGGTCAACTCGGTGCGCTACAAGCTGCCCGAGCGTGCCTACGACTCGGTGATCGAACGCTCTTCCGGCGAGACCACCGCGGTAGCCTACGTCGGCTTTTCCAGCAAGACCCTGCCGATCCCGGCGTTGACCGACTACCTGTCGCGGGTGGTCGAGCCGATGTTCTCTTCCATCGACGGCGTGGCCAAGGTCCAGACCTTTGGCGGCCAGCGCCTGGCCATGCGCCTCTGGCTCGACGCCGACCGCCTCGCCGGGCGCGGCCTGACCGCCTCCGACGTGGCCGAGGCGATCCGCCGCAACAACTACCAGGCGGCGCCGGGGATGGTGAAGGGGCAGTACGTGCTGTCCAATGTGCGGGTCAACACCGACCTGACCAACGTCGACGACTTCCGCGAGATGGTCATCCGCAACGATGGCAACGGCCTGGTGCGCCTGCGCGACGTCGGTACCGTCGAACTGGGCGCCGCGGCCACCGAGACCAGCGCACTGATGGACGGCGACCCGGCGGTGCACCTGGGGTTGTTCCCGACGCCCACCGGCAACCCGCTGGTGATCGTCGACGGCATCCGCAAGCTGCTGCCGGAGATCCAGAAGACCCTGCCGCCGGATGTCCGCGTCGACCTCGCCTACGAGACTTCGCGCTTCATCCAGGCCTCCATCGACGAGGTGGTGCGGACCCTGGTGGAAGCGCTGCTGATCGTGGTGCTGGTGATCTACCTCTGCCTCGGCTCGCTGCGCAGCGTGCTGATCCCGGTGGCGACCATTCCCCTGTCGATGCTCGGCGCCGCCGCGCTGATGCTGGCCTTCGGCTTCAGCGTCAACCTGCTGACCCTGCTGGCGATGGTGCTGGCCATCGGGCTGGTGGTGGACGACGCCATCGTGGTGGTGGAGAACGTCCACCGCCACATCGAGGAAGGCAAGTCGCCGGTGGCGGCGGCGCTGATCGGCGCCCGCGAAGTGGCCGGCCCGGTGATCGCCATGACCATCACCCTGGCCGCCGTGTACACCCCCATCGGCCTAATGGGCGGCCTCACCGGCGCGCTGTTCCGCGAGTTCGCCCTGACCCTGGCGGGCGCGGTGATCGTGTCCGGGGTGGTGGCGCTGACCCTGTCGCCGGTGATGAGTTCGCTGCTGCTCCAGGCGCACCAGAACGAGGGGCGCATGGGCCGCGCCGCCGAGTGGTTCTTCGGCGGCCTGACGCGGCGCTACGGGCAGGTCCTGGAGTTCTCCCTGGGCCACCGCTGGCTGACCGGCGGCCTGGCATTGCTGGTGTGCATCAGCCTGCCGCTGCTGTATTCGATGCCCAAGCGCGAACTGGCGCCGACCGAGGACCAGGCCGCGGTGCTCACCGCGATCAAGGCGCCGCAGCACGCCAACCTCGACTATGTCGAACTGTTCGCGCGCAAGCTCGACCAGGTCTACACCAGCATCCCGGAAACCGTGAGCACCTGGATCATCAACGGCACCGACGGACCGGCGGCGAGCTTCGGCGGGATCAACCTGGCGGCCTGGGAAAAACGCGAGCGCGACGCCTCGGCGATCCAGTCCGAGCTGCAAGGCAAGGTCGGCGATGTCGAGGGCAGCAGCATCTTCGCCTTCCAGTTGGCCGCCCTGCCCGGCTCCACCGGCGGCCTGCCGGTGCAGATGGTGCTGCGCAGCCCGCAGGACTACCCGGTGCTCTACCGGACCATGGAAGAGATCAAGCAGAAGGCCCGACAGAGCGGGCTGTTCGTGGTGGTCGACAGCGACCTCGACTACAACAACCCGGTGGTCCAGGTCCGCATCGACCGCGCCAAGGCCAACAGCCTGGGCATCCGCATGCAGGACATCGGCGAGTCGCTGGCGGTGCTGGTGGGCGAGAACTACGTCAACCGCTTCGGCATGGAGGGCCGCTCCTACGACGTGATCCCACAGAGCCTGCGCGACCAGCGTTTCACTCCGCAAGCGCTGGCACGACAGTTCGTGCGCACCCAGGACGGCAACCTGGTGCCGCTGTCGACGGTGGTCCGGGTGGAGCTTCAGGTCGAACCGAACAAGCTGATCCAGTTCGACCAGCAGAACGCCGCGACCCTCCAGGCGATCCCCGCGCCCGGCGTCTCCATGGGCCAGGCGGTGGCCTTCCTCGACGACGTGGCGCGCGGCCTGCCGGCCGGCTTCAGCCACGACTGGCAATCCGACTCGCGGCAATACACCCAGGAAGGCAACACCCTGGTGTTCGCCTTCCTCGCCGCCCTGGTGGTGATCTACCTGGTGCTCGCCGCGCAGTACGAGAGCCTGGCCGACCCGCTGATCATCCTGATCACCGTGCCGCTGTCGATCTGCGGCGCGCTGCTGCCGCTGGCGCTGGGCTACGCGACGATGAACATCTATACGCAGATCGGCCTGGTCACCCTGATCGGCCTGATCAGCAAGCACGGCATCCTCATGGTCGAGTTCGCCAACGAACTGCAACTCCACGAGCGCCTCGACCGCCGCGCGGCGATCCTGCGCGCCGCGCAGATCCGCCTGCGGCCGGTGCTGATGACCACCGCGGCAATGGTCTTCGGCCTGGTGCCGCTGCTCTTCGCCAGCGGCGCCGGCGCCGCCAGCCGCTTCGGCCTGGGCGTGGTGATCGTCTCCGGGATGCTGGTCGGCACCCTCTTCACCCTGTTCGTGCTGCCCACCGTCTATACCCTGCTGGCGCGCAACCACGCGGAAGTCGACAAGAGCCCGCGCAGCCGGCAACTGGCCGAGGCCGATCTGCTGGTGAACAAGGCATGAAGCGCTCCTACCCGAACCTTTCGCGCCTGGCGCTGGCCCTGGCGGTCGGCACCGGCCTGGCCGCCTGCAGCGTCGGCCCCGACTACCAGCGTCCGCAGTCGCCGCCGCCACGCGTCGCCAGCGAGCACCTCGGCGAGTTCTCCGGCGAGCGGCGGGAAGCGCCCTGGTGGAGTTTCTTCGACGATCCGCAACTGGTGCGCCTGGTCGACCAGGCGCTGGCGCGCAACCACGACATCCGCGAGGCCCGCGCCAACCTGCGCAGCGCCCGCGCGCTGTTCGACGACCGCTGGCTCGACCAGTTGCCGCAGGTCACCAGCCAGGCCGGCTACAACCGCAGCATCGAACAACAGCTGGACTACGACGGCGAGCCGCGCCGGCGCCTGGCGGAGAGCTACCGCGCCGGCTTCGACGCGCAGTGGGAAATCGACCTGTTCGGCCGCCTCGGCCGACTTTCCGACGCCGCCCTGGCCCGCGCCGAAGCGGCCGACGCCGACCTCCGGCTGGTACGCCTGAGCATCGCCGCCGACACCGCCCGCGCCTACTTCGAGATCCAGGGCTACCAGCGCCGGCTGGACGTGGCGCGCGCCCAGGTGCGCAGTTGGCGCGACACCCTGGAGCTGACCCGCAGCAGCCTGCAACTGGGCAGCGGCCTGCCGGAGGACGTGGAGAACGCCCAGGCCAACCTGCTGCGCAGCGAAGCGGCGATTCCGCCACTGACGACCGCGCTGGAGAGCGCCCGCTATCGCCTCGACGTGCTGCGCGGCGAGGCACCCGGCAGCGGCGCGCCGATCCTCGACGGCGGCGCCGCCGCGCCATTGGCGAAGAACCTGCCGCTGGGCGACGTCGACCGCCTGATCCTCCAGCGCCCCGACGTAGTCAGCGCCGAGCGGCAACTGGCAGCGAGCACCGAAGACGTCGGCGCGGCCACCGCCGAACTCTATCCGCGCCTCGACCTGGGCGGCTTCATCGGTTTCTTCGCCCTGCGCAGCGGCGACCTCGGCAGCGCCTCGCGCGCCTTCGAACTGGCGCCCAGCGTCAGTTGGCCGGCGTTCCGCCTGGGCAACGTGCGGGCCCGCCTGCGCGCCGTCGAGGCGCAGTCCGACGCCGCGCTGGCGCGCTACCAGCGCTCTCTGCTGCTGGCCCAGGAGGACGTCGGCAACGCGCTCAACCAACTGGCCGAACACCAGCGTCGGCTGGTCGCCCTGTTCCAGTCCGCGACCCATGGCGCGAACGCCCTGGAGATCGCCAACGAACGCTACCGCGCCGGCGCCGGCAGCTACCTAGCGGTGCTGGAGAACCAGCGCGCGCTGTACCAAATCCGCGAGGAACTGGCGCAGGCGGAGACCGCCTCGTTCGTCAACGTCATCGCGCTCTACAAGGCGCTCGGCTGGGGCAGCGGCGACCTGGCGCCGGGCGCCGGCCAACTGGCCGCCGGCGAAACCGCCGGGGCCAACCGTTGAAAGTTCCGATTCAGGCCCTGGCAGCGACGATCATGCGGGTTTCCATCGGCAGGTCGACGATCCGCTCCACCGCGAAGCCGCCGCGCCCGAGCAGGTCGACCACCTCCTCGGTGGTGCGGTGACGGCCAGCGCAGGCCATGAACAGGTGCACGTCCCAGAGCACCGACATCGGCGACGGCTCGCTGGCCGAGATGGTCCGCTCGATCACCACCACCCGGCCGTCGCCGGCCATCGCCTCGCGGCAATTGCCGAGCAACCGCAGGCTGGCGGCTTCGTCCAGATCGCCGATGATCCGCGACAGCAGGTAGATATCGCCGTTGGACGGCACCTCTTGCAGCATGTCGCCGCCCACCAGGCTGACGCGCTCCCCTGCCAACAGGCTGGAGAGGTTGTCGCGGGCCACGCCGAGGGAACCCTCGCGGTCGAGCATCACGCCCCGGGCGCTGGGCTCGGCCTGCAGGATGGCCTTGGTCAATTCGCCGGAACCGCCACCGACGTCGACGAAGCTACGCCCGCGGAAATCCAGGAGCCTGGGGATCTCGTGGAAGGCCAGGTTGCTCGCCTTCATCGCCAGCAGGAAGCGCCGGCCGGCATCCGGGCAGCGCTTCAGGTAGCTGTAGAAGTCTTCGCCGAACGCCAGCTCGAAGCCTGGGGTACCGCTGAGCAGCGCCTCGCAGGCGGGCGTCCAGGCGGCGTGGAACTCCTCGCCGTAGAACAGCACCATGTCGCGGAAGGAGCCCTCGACATCCCTCAGCAGGTGGCTGGTGGGGGTATTGGCGTAGCCGTCGCGGGTATCGCCCTGGAAGATCTCGAAGGCCACCAGCAGGCGCATCAGTCGATGGATGCGCTCGGCATCGGAACCGACCGCGGCGGCCAGCGTCTCGTCGCTGTCGATCCCGCTCTCGATCAGATCGGCCAGCCCGAGGCGCGTAGCGACGTAGACGCAACGGGACTTCCATTCCCCGGTAACAACTTGTATCAAATTACGCGCAGCAGCAAGATTCGAATTATTCATCTTTTATTCTCTCTCGTTACACATTTCCGTAACCCGAGAAGTACCCAAGCGCTCTATTTCGCACTTCTTGCCCGCTCGGCGAGAAATACCGCAGAACACCCCGGTTCATTCGGAACTTTGAGAAAAAATGCGCTCATCCCCCGGATCAGCGCTCCCTGGATCTCGTTGCGGAAACAACCCTGGAACTTTCCAACTGCCTGTTCCAGAGCCTTTTCCTGCGTACCGAAAGAATAAAATTACAACTTGGCTACAACCTCCGGCATTGCAGGAAGCATCAGCTTAGCAATCCCGCATACCCTGTCTGGCACCTACCAGATCTTGTAGTTGAGCCGGTACGAGCGTTCTGTGTTTTATGCAATCCACATCAGCGACCAGGGATGCTGGCTATTTGAAACACTTCACGGAATGACGCTGAAAGTCTTCGCGACCTCGTCTGTCGCACCTTAACGAAAGCATTGCGAATCCATTACCGACAGGTTTCCAAAAGAAACCCGGGATGAAACTCCTATTGCCTTTCGAAAATTGGAAACGACAGGCGAACATATGTAACGCGAAATTTCACCCTACGTATAAACAATGCGCCCAGCGAATATCGCTCCCTTACCGAGCGACGAACTCCTGCGCGCCAGCGAATAACCGATGCCGCGAGGGAAAAGTTTCTCCGGCATACCTGGAGAGCCCTCTCGGAGGCGGCGCATGAACGGTCAGCGGTACAGGGAAACACCCCTCGACATCGAGCGTCTGCGGCGCCTGAATCGCGCCACGGTGGAGCGCTACATGGCAATGAAGGGGGCAGAACGGTTACAGCGGCACAGCCTGTTCGTCGAGGACGGCTGCGCCGGCAACTGGACCACGGAAAGCGGCGAACCCCTGGTTTTCCGGGGCCATGAGAGCCTCAGGCGGCTCGCCGAGTGGCTCGAGCGCTGCTTCCCCGACTGGGAGTGGCACAACGTGCGGATCTTCGAGACCGAGGATCCGAACCACTTCTGGGTCGAGTGCGACGGGCGCGGCAAGGCGCTGGTCCCGGGGTATCCGCAGGGCTATTGCGAGAACCACTACATCCATTCCTTCGAACTCGAGAACGGCCGGATAAAACGTAATCGCGAGTTCATGAACCCGATACAGAAACTGCGTGCATTGGGAATAGCCGTTCCGCAAATAAAACGTGACGGTATTCCCACTTGAATGACATCTACCGCCAAGGAGCATTGACGATGCCTGATACGACAAATCCAATCGGTTTCACCGATGCCAACGAACTTCGCGAAAAGAATCGCGCCACCGTCGAGAAGTACATGAATACCAAAGGCCAGGATCGCCTGCGCCGCCATGAACTTTTCGTCGAGGACGGCTGTGGCGGTTTATGGACCACCGATACCGGCTCGCCCATCGTCATTCGTGGCAAAGACAAACTTGCGGAACATGCCGTCTGGTCATTGAAGCGCTTTCCCGATTGGGAGTGGTACAACATAAATATATTCGGAACCGACGACCCCAATCATTTCTGGGTCGAATGCGACGGTCACGGCAAGATTCTTTTCCCCGGATATCCCGAAGGCTACTACGAGAACCACTTCCTGCATTCCTTCGAACTTGAAGACGGCAAGATCAAGCGCAACCGCGAATTCATGAACGTCTTCCAACAATTGCGCGCCTTGAGCATTCCGGTCCCGGAAATAAAACGCGAAGGCATTCCCACTTGATCGAAACGATATCTCCTGCCGAAGGGGGACCCACCATGGACGATCTATTGCAACGCGTACGGCGCTGCGAAGCGCTGCAGCAACCCGAATGGGGCGATCCGTCGCGCCTGCGCGACGTGCAGGCGTACCTGCGCGGCAGTCCGGCGCTGATCCGCGCCGGCG
>NZ_JAJFDF010000013.1:0-206089 GCF_020708595.1 Pseudomonas sp. 203-8
CCGCGGCCCCAGACCTCCTGCACCGAGCTGATGTGCCCGGCACGCGGGTCGCCGATGCGGTCGTTGGAAAGGTTCTTGCCGTTGCGCTCGGTGACGGTGAACTGGAACTCGGTAGCCTTCCAGCCGAAGATCTTCTCCAGATCCATGTGCACGCCCAGGGCGAACTGGTCGGTGTAGCGTCCGGTCTTGTCGTCGTCATAGCCGCCATCGAGGTTGGCCGCCGCCTCGCCGACGTACTCCAGCTTGAAGTCGTAGCCCTTCTCCAGCAGCTCGGTGCGCTTGCCGCCCCAGTCGCCGAGCATCCATTTCGAGTTCGGGGAGAACGCCTCGGCGGCGTGCGCCGCGCTCCCCAAGCCCAGCGCTCCAAGGGCAAACAGGCAGCCAACGGTCCTGGCGGCCGGTCTGGTTTTCTTGTTCTTGTACATTTCCAGCGTCCTCGTGGTTGTAGTCTAGGCAGTACGAAAGGATTCAGGAGTTCTTCTGGCGATTGCCGTTCAAGGCGGTGACCTTTTCCGCCGCCACGCCCGCCGTGCGCACGGCCACGCGCTCGCCGCTCTGCGCGTCGAACAGCAGGACCCGCGCGGGATCGAAGCGCAGGCTCATGCCGCTGCCCGCGGCCGGCGCGACGTCCGGCGCCAGGCGGCAACAGACCTTGACCTGGTTGACGGTGACGAAGACCAGGGTGTCCGGCCCGGTCGGTTCGAGCACCTCGACCTCGGTACGCAGGTCATGGGCAGCGCTGCCATCGCCCAGGGCGATCTGCTCCGGTCGTACGCCGAGGATCAGCTCGCGCCCCTCCTCCAGGCTGGGCTCCAGGCTCAGCGGCAGTTCGATACGGTCCTGGCCGCTATCGAGCAGGCCGGTCCAGCGTCCGTCCCGGCGCTGCAGGCGCAACGGAATGAAATTCATCGGCGGCGAACCGATGAAGCTGGCGACGAACAGGTTGGCCGGGTCGTTGTAGATCTGCTGCGGCGTGCCGAACTGCTGGATGACGCCGTCCTTCATCACCGCCACCTTGTCGCCGAGGGTCATGGCCTCGATCTGGTCGTGGGTGACATACACGGTCGTGGTCTTCAGCCGCTGGTGCATCAGCTTCAGCTCGGTGCGCATTTCCACCCGCAGCTTGGCATCGAGGTTGGACAGCGGCTCGTCGAACAGGTAGACCTTGGGCCGCCGCGCCAGCGCCCGGCCCATGGCCACCCGCTGCTGCTGGCCGCCGGAGAGCTGCGAGGGCTTGCGTTCGAGCAGGTGCTCGATCTGCAACAGCCTGGCCACCCGCGCCACCTCCTCGTCGATGGCGGCCTGGGGCATCTTGCGGATCTTCAGGCCGAAGGCGATGTTCTCGCGCACGCTCATGGTCGGGTACAGGGCGTAGGACTGGAAGACCATGGCGATGTCGCGGTCCTTGGGGCTCATGCCGCTGATGTCCTGGCCGTCCACCAGGATCGCACCGCCGGTGATGCTCTCCAGCCCGGCGATGCAGTTCATCAGGGTCGACTTGCCGCAACCCGAGGGCCCGACGAGGATCAGGAATTCGCCGGAGTCGATCTTCAGCCGGATGTCCCTGAGGGTATCCGCCAGGCCGCTGCCGTAGCTCTTGTGCAGGTTGCGCAGTTCGAGGGTTGCCATGTTTCGTTCGTCTCCGGGGTCAGCGACCCGTCTCAGCCTTTCACGGCGCCGGCGGTGAGGCCGCGCACGAAGTACTTGCCGGCCAGTACGTAGACCACCAGCGTGGGCAGCGCGGCGATCATCGCCGCGGCCATGTCGACGTTGTATTCCTTGACCCCGGTGGTGATGTTCACCAGGTTGTTCAGGGCCACGGTGATCGGTTGCGAATCGCCGCTGGCGAACACCACGCCGAACAGGAAGTCGTTCCAGATCTGGGTGAACTGCCAGATCAGGCAGACCATCACGATGGGCGTGGACATCGGCAGCAGGATGCGCAGGAAGATGGTGAAGAAACCGGCGCCGTCCAGGCGCGCGGCCTTGACCAGGGCATCCGGGATCGCCACGAAATAGTTGCGGAAGAACAGCGTGGTGAAGGCCAGGCCGTAGATCACGTGGACCAGCACCAGGCCACTGGTGGTATTGGCCAGGCCGAGCTTGCCGAGGGTGAAGGACATCGGCAGGAGGATCACCTGGAACGGCAGGAAGCAGCCGAACAACAGCGCGCCGAAGAACAGCTGGGAACCGCGGAAGCGCCACATCGACAGCACGTAACCGTTCAACGCGCCGATGAAGGTGGAGATCAGCACGCCGGGCACGGTGATCAGCACCGAGTTCCAGAAGAACGCGCCGACGCTGTCCCAGGCCTTGAGCCAGCCGATGACGGTGAAGGTGTCGGGCAGCGACAGCAGGTTGCCGGTGCGGATGTCGTCCGGCGTCTTGAAGCTGGTCAGCAGCATCACCAGCAGCGGCACCAGGTAAAGCGCGCAGGCGCCCCAGAGGGTCAGGTGCACGGCCAGGCGGCTGACGCTGAAGCTCGGGTTCAGGGACGCGTCACGCATGGCGCTTGCCTCGCAGTTCGGAATACAGGTAAGGCACCACGATCGCCAGTACAGCGCCGAGCATCAGCATCGCGCTCGCCGCGCCGAGCCCCATCTGGCCACGGGTGAAGGTATGCGCATACATGAACATCGCCGGCAGGTCGGAGGAATAACCCGGGCCGCCGGCGGTCATCGCCGCCACCAGGTCGAAGCTCTTGATCGCGATATGGGCGAGGATCATCAGCGCGCTGAAGAACACCGGGCGCAGGCTCGGCAGGACGATGCGCAGGTAGATGGTCGGCAGGCTCGCACCGTCGACCTGGGCGGCGCGCACGATGGCCGGGTCGACCCCGCGCAGGCCGGCGAGGAACAGCGCCATGACGAAGCCGGAGGCCTGCCACACGGCGGCGATCACCAGGCAGTAGACGACCCGCTCCGGGTCCACCAGCCAGTCGAAGCGGAAACCTTCCCAGCCCCAGTCGCGGAGCAGCTTGTCCAGGCCCAGGCCCGGATTGAGCAGCCACTTCCAGGCGGTGCCGGTGACGATCATCGACAACGCCATGGGATACAGGTAGAGGGTGCGGATGAAGCCTTCGCGGCGGATGCGCTGGTCCAGCAGCACTGCGAGGAACACTCCGAGCACCAGGCAGATGGCGATGAACGAGCCGCCGAAGAGCAGCAGGTTCTTGCTCGCCACCCACCAGCGGTCGTTGTCCCACAGGCGCTGGTACTGGCTCAGCCCGGCCCACTTGTAGCTGGGCATGAAGCGCGAGTTGGTGAAGGACAGCAGCAGCGTCCAGCCGATGTAGCCATACATGCAGAACAGCACCACGACCACGCTTGGCGCCAGCACCAGCTTCGGCAGCCAGCCTTGCAGGCGATCGAGTGGCGAGACGCGACGAGGCGCTACCGGAGCCGTGGGATAGACAGGGGAATTGGTCGCCATGCGTTTTCTCGCGTGCGAAGGAACCCACCCGTGCCGCTCGGCGGCACGGAGCCAGTCGGGAGGATCGAGCGGAGCCCAGGCCGGGCTCCGCGCCAGGGACTTACTGCGCCGCCGCCTCGATGGCGGCCGCCAGTTGCTGGGCGGCCTTCTGCGGATCCGCGGCGGGGTCGTTGAAGAAGTTGGTCACCACGTCGAAGATCGCCCCCTGCACGTAGCTGGAAGCGGCCATGCTGTGGGCCATGCTCGGCACCAGGTTGCCGTCCTGGGAAGCCTGCTTGAAGTCCTTCATCGACTGCTGGGCGCAACTGTCGAACGGCGCCATGTCGGCGTCCAGGCGAACCGGGATGGAGCCCTTGTTGAGGTTGAAGTCCTTCTGGAAGGACGGGTCGAGCACGCTGCGCGCCAGGTCTTCCTGGGCCTTGCGGTTCTCCGCGTTGCTCAGCTTGAACATCACCAGCGAGTCGATGTTGTAGTCGAAGGCTTTCTGCGTGCCGGGGAACGGCAGGCACTGGTAGTCCTTGCCCGGCACCTTGCCGGCGGCGGTGAACTCGCTCTTCGCCCAGTCGCCCATGATCTGCATCCCGGCCTTGCCGTTGATCACCATCGCCGTGGCGGCGCTCCATTCGCGACCGGCGGCGTCGGCATCGACATAGCCGCGGAGCTTCTTCAGCGCGGCGAACACCTCGACCATCTGCGCTCCGGTGAGGGTCGCCTTGTCCTGTTCGACGAAGGCCTTGCGATAGCCTTCCGGACCCATCTTGCTCAGCACCAGGTTCTCGAACACGGTGCCGTCCTGCCACGGTTGGCTGCCATGGGCCAGCGGCGTGAAACCGGCGGCCTTGAGCTTGTCGGCGGCGACGAACAGTTCGTCGAGGGTGGTCGGCGGGGTGGCGCCGGCCTTCTTGAACACTTCCGGGTTGATGTAGAGCCAGTTCACCCGGTGTACGTTGATCGGCACTGCTACGTAGTCGCCGTCGTACTTCATGATCTGCGCCACCTGCTTCGGCAGCAGGCGGTCCCACTTGCCTTCGGCGGCCACCGCGTTGAGGTCGGCGAGCAGGCCCAGTTCGCCCCACTCCTGGATATCCGGCCCCTTGATCTGCGCCGCGGCCGGCGGATTGCCGGACACCGCGCGGGTCTTCAGCACGGTCATCGCAGCCTCGCCGCCACCGCCGGCCACGGCGAAGTCCTTCCAGGTGTGGCCCTTGGCTTCGACCAGCTTCTTCAGGGTTTCGGCGGCGCGCTTCTCGCCGGCGGAGGTCCACCAGTGCAGCACTTCGACTTCGCCGGCCTGGGCCAGCAGTGGGGAGAGGCAGAGGGAGGAAAGACAGATGACGGCAGAGAGGCGACGGATCGCATTCATGAGGAAAACCTTCTTCTTGTTATTCGGAGCAAGTCTGCGCTTGCAATGCTTCGAGTCTATTCAAGCGTTCCGCGTCGCGGGTAACGAAGCGATCCGGGTTTGTCACGGAGTGGTTACATTGGGATTGAGGCAGAGCAGGAAAATCTGGACTCGAACTCGGCAAGGCGGTTTCGCGACAGAAACCTCCTACAACACGAGAATGACCTCCAGCAGCACCTCCCTGCGCGCCAGCACCTTGTCGTTCCAGAACCGCAGTACCCTGGACCCCGGCTCTCCAGCCAGGCATCGGCCGGCGAACCCACATGCTGCCCGCCATCCAGTTCGATCACCAGCATCCGCTCATGGCAGACGAAATCGACGATGTACGGCCCGAGAACCTTCTGCCGACGAAACTTCAGCCCGAGCAATCGATGCCCGCGCAAACACTGCCATAGCGCCCGCTCCGCCTCTGTCTGCGGCTGCCGCAGAACACGGGAGAACCTCGTGCCTGCCCGCCTCGTTCAAGGGCCCGGCAGGCCAGCCCATCACTCCAGCCCCAGGCGCGGCAAGCGCAGGCTGACCCGCAGGCCGCCCTCGCGACGGTTCTGCAAACTGACTTCGCCGCCATGGGTGTGCGCGATGTTGCGCGCAATGCCCAGGCCCAGCCCGTAGCCCTGCCCTCGCGGAGACAGACGGAAGCGCGGCTCGAAGATCTGTTCCAGGCGCTGCTCGGGCACGCCGGGGCCGTCGTCGTCGACGTGCAGCGCCACCGCTTCCGGCCCGTCCTCCAGGCTCAGGCGGGCGCGTTCGCCGTATTTCAGCGCATTGTCCAGCAGGTTGCCGATACAGCGCTTGAGCGCCAGGGGCTTGCCCGGATAAGGCTCCGCGGCGCGACCGACGACCTCCACCCGGCCATCGGCCAGGTAGGGCTCGGCGATGTGCTGGAGCAACAGGTTGAGGTCGACCGGCTCGACGTTCTCGTGGATATCGGTGTCCTTCACGCACTGCAGCGCGCCCTTCACCAGCAGTTCCAGCTCGTCCAGGTCGCGCCCGAACTTCTCCTGCAAGCGCTCGTCCTCGAGGAGTTCTACCCGCAGGCGCAGGCGGGTGATCGGCGTGCGCAGGTCGTGGGAGATGGCGCTGAACAACTGCCCGCGCTCGTTCAGGTAGCGGTCGATGCGCTCATGCATGGTGTTGAAGGCGCGCGCCACCTCCACCAGTTCGCTGGCGCCGCGCTCCTCCAGCGCTGCCGACGGACTGCCCAGGGCCAGGTCGCGGGCGGCGCGCGCCAGGCGCTTGAGCGGACGGCTCTGCCAATGCATCAGCAAACCGGTGAAAAGCAGCAGCAACAGGCTGGTGAAAACGATCGAGAGCACCTGCTGCGGTTGCAGTCCCTCGGGTTCCAGGCTGACGTACGGCGCCGGCATCAGGCTGGCGATGTACAGCCACTCGCTGTCGCCGATGCGGATCTGGGTCACCAGCACCGGCGGGTTCACCGGCTCCAGGGTCAGCGCGTAGTGCGCCCAGGAACGCGGCAGCTCGTCGAGCTTCAGCGCGCCGTTGAACAGGCGCAGCTCGTCGGGACTGACGAATTCGACCTGCAGCTCGACCTCCTTGCCCAGGCGTTGGTGCAACACGTCCTGGACGATCTCCAGCACCGCCTGCTTGTTCGGCGTGTCCGGCAGGGCACGCATCTCCAGCGGCCGGTCGTTCAGCGAGACGAAGAAGCGCGTACCGCCCATGCTGCGCAACTGGTCGAGCACCAGCGGACGGTAGCCGAGCGGCAGGGAACGGAAGTAGCTGACGCTGGCCGCCATCGAGTAGGCCAGGCTGCGCGAGCTGGTGAGCAGGCCCTCGCGCTGGCTGGAGCGCAGGTGCGACAGCCAGAACAGGCTGGAAAGCCCTTGCGCGACCAGCACCGCGAGCAGGGTCAGGAGCAGCATGCGCCCGAGCAGCGAGCGCGGCACCGGCGACCAGCGCCGCCGTTCGCTCATGGCTGCAGGTGCGGCCGCACCTGCGCCGCCAGCAGGTAGCCACTGCCGCGCACGGTCTGGATCAGCCGCGGCGCCTTGCCGGTGTCGCGCAGGCGCTGGCGCAGGCGGCTGACCGCCATGTCGACGATGCGCTCCAGCGGCAGCACCTCGCGGCCGCGGGTGGCGTTGGCGATGGTGTCGCGGTCGAGGATCTGCTGCGGATGGTCGAGGAACAGCTTGAGCAGGGCGAAATCCGCGCCGCTGAGGAAGAACTCCTCGCCGTCCTCGTGGAACAGTCGGTGGCTGACCGTGTCCAGCCGCCAGTCCTCGAAAGCCAGTACGTCGCCACCGCGCACCTGGGTGAACTGCGCGCGGCGCAGCAGGGCCTTGATCCGCGCCAGCAGCTCGCGCGGGCTGAACGGCTTGCCCAGGTAGTCGTCGGCACCCAGTTCCAGGCCGATCACCCGGTCGGCCTCGTCGGAACTGGCGGTGAGCATGATGATCGGCATGCAGGCCAGGCGCTGGTGGGAGCGAATCCAGCGACAGAGGCTGAAGCCGTCCTCGTCCGGCAGCATCACGTCGAGGATCGCCAGGCTCGCCTCCTCCTCGCACAGCGCCTGGCGGAAGTCGGCGCCCCGCGAGACGCTGCGGACCTGGAAGCCGGCGCGGCTCAGGTAGGTCTCCAGCAATTCGCGGATTTCCTGGTCATCGTCCACCAGCAGGATCGATCGTCCGTTCGCGCTCACGAGGCTCCTCCTTATGCGGTTGCTCGACGCCGACTCAACCCTCGGCGTCCAGGGCCTGCTGCAGGGCGACTCCGGCGCCGAGCAGGCCCGGATGTTCGGCGGTCATGACCCACACCGGTACGTCCTGCAGGTAAGCGCCGCTAGTCTTGCCACGGCTGGCGAAGGCCTCGGCGAAGCCGCTGGCGATGAAACGCTCGAGGAAACGCGGGACGATGCCGCCGGTAATGTAGACGCCACCGAGCGCGCCGACGGTGAGCACCGCGTTGCCGGCGACCCGCGCCAGCCACAGGAAGAAGTGCTCCAGCACGGCGTCCGCCTGGGCGTCGCCGGCCATGGCCAGGGCACCGACTTCCGCCGCACTGCTCGCGCGTACGGCGACCCCGTCCAGGGCACAGCTGATTTCATAGAGGGCGAGCAGGCCGTTGCCGGACAGTGCGCGCTCGGCGGAGACATGTCCGTAGCGCGCCTGCAGGCCCTGCCAGAGCGCGAAGTCGCGCGGCGAAGTGACCGGCAGGTCGACGTGCCCGCCCTCGCAGGGCAGCACTTCCCAACGTCCCCCGCCCAGCGGCAGCAGGCTGCCGACGCCAAGGCCGGTGCCGGGACCGATGATCAGCCGGGCACGATCCGCCTGGGCACTGCCGGCGCGGACCTGCACCAGCTCGTCCGCGCCTAGCCGCGAGGCGGCCCAGGCCATGGTGCTGAAGTCGTTGACCAGCAGCAGGTGATCCAGCCCCAGCTCCTCGCGGAACGCGGCACGATTGATCACCCAGTGGTTGTTGGTGAAACGGAAATCGGCCGCCCCGACCGGACCGGCGCAGGCCAGGCAGACCGAGTCGATGTTCGCCACCGATTCGCCGATCCGCGCCAGGTAGTCGCGCACGGCCAGTTCAGGCCGCGGGTAGTCGGCGCAGGCGAGCACCTCGATGAATTCCAGGCGCTGCCCGCGCCAGAGCGCGAAACGCGCATTGGTGCCGCCGATATCGCCGACCAGGCCGAGGCCGCCGGCGCTTCTCTTGTTGTCGTTATTCATCGTCGTTGAACCGCAATGCCCCGCGCCAGGGCGGGACGGTCGGCAGATGTTGCCGGAGAGACAGCCGCCAGCCAAGCGCCGGCGGATATCGACCTATCAGAATCAGCGCCAGCCGTTGAGGCTCTCGGTAAAGCTGCAGGCGCCCTCTTCCGCGCTGCTCATGGCGTTGCGCATGAAGGCGAACAGCTCGCGGCCGCAACCGAGATTGCCGTCCTGCGGCGCCGGCTCCAGGCTGCGCGCCTGCCATTCGGCGTCGTCGACCAGCACCCGCAACTCGCCGTTCACCCCATCCACCCGCACCCGGTCGCCGTCGCGCAGGCGCGCCAGCGGACCGCCGGCGATGGCTTCCGGACTCACATGGATGGCCGCGGGCACCTTGCCCGACGCCCCGGACATGCGCCCGTCGGTGACCAGCGCCACCTTGAAGCCACGATCCTGCAGGACCCCGAGGAACGGCGTGAGCTTGTGCAGCTCCGGCATGCCGTTCGCCCGCGGGCCCTGGAAACGCACCACGGCGACCAGGTCGCGCTCCAGCTCGCCGGCCTTGAAGGCCGCGGCCAGGCTGGCCTGGTCGTGGAAGATCCGTACCGGCGCCTCGACCACTTGGTGTTCCGGCGCCACCGCCGAGACCTTCATCACGCCGCGACCGAGGTTGCCCTTCATCAGGCGCAAGCCGCCTTCGGCGGAGAACGGCTTGTCCAGCGGACGCAGGATGGCTTCGTCGAGACTCCGTTCCGGCCCTTCGCGCCAGACCAGCCGGCCATCCTCGAGGAACGGCTCGCGGGTGTAGCGGCGCAGGCCGGGGCCGGCGACGGTCTGTACGTCCTCGTGAAGCAGCCCGCCGTCGAGCAGTTGGCGGATCAGGAAGGACATGCCGCCGGCCGCCTGGAAGTGGTTGATGTCGGCCTGGCCGTTCGGATAGATGCGCGCCAGGGTCGGCACCACATGGGACAGCTCGGACATGTCCTGCCAGGTCAACTGGATGCCCGCCGCCTGGGCGATCGCCAGCAGGTGCAGGGTGTGGTTGGTCGAGCCGCCGGTGGCGAGCAGCGCCACCACCGAGTTGACGATGGCCTTCTCGTCGACGATCTCCGCCATCGGCACGTAGTTGCCGTTCTCGGGGGTCAGCCGGCTGGCCTGGCGTGCCGCTTCGCGGGTGAGTTCGTCGCGCAGCGGGGTGTTCGGGTTGACGAAGGAGGCACCGGGCAAGTGCAGGCCCATCACCTCCACCAGCAACTGGTTGGTATTGGCGGTGCCATAGAAGGTGCAGGTGCCGGGTGCATGGTAGGAGGCCATTTCCGAGGCCAGCAGCTCTTCGCGAGTGGCCTTGCCCTCGGCGAACAGTTGGCGCACCGCGGCCTTTTCCTTGTTGGAGATGCCGGTCGGCATCGGCCCGGCCGGGACGAACACGGTGGGCAGGTGGCCGAAGCGCAGCGAGCCGATCAGCAGGCCCGGCACGATCTTGTCGCAAACACCCAGGCACAGCGCTGCATCGAACATGTTGTGAGACAGCGCGATGGCGGTGGACATGGCGATCACGTCGCGGCTGGCCAGCGACAGTTCCATGCCCGGCTCGCCCTGGGTCACCCCGTCGCACATGGCCGGCACGCCGCCGGCGAACTGGCCGACCGAACCGATCTCGTGCAGCGCCTGCTTGATCAGCCCCGGAAAGCGCTCGAACGGCTGGTGCGCCGAGAGCATGTCGTTGTAGGCGGAAACGATGGCCACGTTGGCCTGGTTCATCAGCCGCAGGGTCTGCTTGTCGCTTTCGCCACAGGCCGCGACCCCGTGGGCGAGGTTGCCGCACGGCAGGGTGCCGCGGTGCGGCCCCTTGCTGGCCGCAGCCCGGACCATCTCGAGGTAGCGCTGGCGAGTGGCCGCGCTACGGGCCTGGATGCGGCGGGTGACTTCGAGCACACGAGGGTGCATGGCAGATTCTCCTACAGACTATCAATTGTTGTTTTTACAACATAATCATCGGTTGAAGGATGTTTACTTTTCTTTCTGGACGAAATGTAATGGTTTTTACCACAACAATAGAAAAGAGACGACCTCATTATGACTATCCGCCTGGCCATCAACGGCTTCGGTCGCATCGGCCGAAACGTTCTTCGCGCCCTGTATACCGGCCACTACCGCGAACAGTTGCAGGTAGTGGCGATCAATGACCTCGGCGACGCCGCGGTCAACGCCCACCTGTTCCAGTACGACAGCGTCCATGGACGCTTTCCCGGCGAGGTCGAGCACGATGCCGAAAGCCTGCGGGTGATGGGCGACCGCATCGCCGTCAGCGCCATCCGCAACCCGGCGGAACTGCCCTGGAAGAGCCTCGGCGTGGACATCGTGCTCGAGTGCACGGGGCTCTTCACCAGCCGCGACAAAGCCGCTGCCCACCTGCAGGCCGGCGCCGGCAAGGTGCTGATCTCGGCGCCCGGCAAGGACGTCGACGCCACCGTGGTCTACGGCGTCAACCACGAGGTGCTGCGCGCCTCCCATCGGATCGTCTCGAACGCCTCCTGCACCACCAACTGCCTGGCACCGGTGGCCCAGGTGCTGCATCGCGAGCTGGGCATCGAGCACGGCCTGATGACCACCATCCATGCCTACACCAACGACCAGAACCTCTCCGACGTGTACCACCCGGACCTGTACCGCGCACGTTCGGCGACCCAGTCGATGATCCCCACCAAGACCGGCGCCGCCGAGGCGGTCGGCCTGGTCCTGCCGGAACTCGCCGGCAAGCTTACCGGGCTGGCGGTGCGGGTGCCGGTGATCAACGTGTCGCTGGTCGATCTCACCGTGCAGGTGGCCCGGGATACCAGCGTAGACGAGGTCAACCGCCTGCTGCGCGAGGCCAGCGAGGGCTCTCCGGTGCTCGGCTACAACACCCAGCCGCTGGTGTCGGTGGATTTCAATCACGACCCGCGCTCGTCGATCTTCGACGCCAACCACACCAAGGTCAGCGGCCGGCTGGTCAAGGCGATGGCCTGGTACGACAACGAGTGGGGCTTCTCCAACCGCATGCTGGACAGCGCCCTGGCGCTGGCCGCCGCCCGCGACTGACGCGCCTCAGCGGAACTTGCGCCGACCGCGCGCCTGCAACGCCAGCAGGCGCAGGTCGGCCTCGGCGAGGATCAGTCGCTGCTCGGCCTTGTCCGCGCGCTTCCAGGCACGGATTTCCTGGCGCGTACGCCCGCAGCCGCGGCACACGTCGGCATCGAACTCACAGATATTGATGCAAGGACTTTTCAAGCGTTCCCCCTTTTTCGGCGCGGACCGCAACCGGTCCTCGCCCGTCACTTCACGACAGGCGGTGGGCCGGCGTCCAGGAGGGAATGACTATCGGGCCGATCGAGCGGCCCGCGGTCACTCGGCCTCGGCGTCGCGCAGGCTTTCGTAGGCAGGCGCGGCATAGATGCCGGCCTCGACGCAGAGCGCCATGACCCGCGGCAGGTCCTGGGTATAGACCAGCACCGCCTGCAACTCGTCGTCCAGCGGCTCGCTGAAATCCACCAGCACGTAGCCGCCCTTTTCCGGATACATGCTGCTCAGTTGCACCTGGATACGGTTGAGGGCGACCAGCGGCTCGGTCTTGAGCAACTGCTTCGGCTTGATGTTGAACGCCACGTCCTTGCCGAAGGAGGCGACGATCCGGGCGAACAGCTCGGCATAGGTGTCGGCCTGGAACAGCACGATATCCGGCAGGCTACCGACCACCACCCACTCGCCGAGCGGGATCGGGAAGCTGTCGTCGTAGTTGATGTCCGGGTTGGCGGCGAGGAACCCTGCCGGATCGGCGTAGGCCTGGGCCGCCTCGTCGGCGATCCGCCGGATCTCCTCGGCGCCCATGCAGCCGGTGCTGATGAGTGTGATCAGTTCGTTCAGGGTCTCTTTCATGGGGAGTTCCAGGGTCGATGAAACGGAGCGGGCCGGCCTCGCCGGCGCGGCCGGATGAATTCTACAGGGTGGAACGACGGTCAGCGGCGCGGCCAGTCGTCGTCGGCGTCCAGTGCCTCGCGCTCCTCGCGCATGGCCTCCGCCAGGGCGCGCTCTTCGTCATCGGGATCGGCGCCCGCGACAGCCTCCGCGACGGCAGGCTCGACGGCTTGCTCCGCGACCACGGGAATCGGCCCAGCCGCTGGCTCGGCGGACTCGTCGCCCTGCTCCGAGGGCTCCGGAGGGTCGAGCAGGTCGTCGAAGTCGGTCTTCAGGCCCTGCTCCATCTCGTCCAGTTCCAGCAGCAGGCTGCGGAAGCTGGTTTCCTCGCGCGGCTTCTCCGGCTCGCCGGCCTCCCCCTCGATCTCCTCGAGGCTTTCCCCGGCCTCGGCGATGGCGCGATCGGCCAGGGCCTGGATCGAGGCAGGAATCGCATCCTCGTCGAGATCGTCGCGCGGCGGCTGCGCCGCGGGCGCCACTTCGACCGGCGGTTCCGGCTCGGGCTCCATCTCGCGCAGCGCCGACAGCGGCGGCAGCTCGTCGAGGCTCTTCAGGTTGAAATAATCGAGGAACGCCTTGGTAGTCGCCAGCATCGCCGGGCGCCCCGGCACCTCGCGGTAGCCAACGATGCGGATCCACTCCCGCTCCATCAGCGTCTTGACGATCTGGGTGTTCACCGCCACGCCGCGGATCTCCTCGATCTCGCCACGGGTGATCGGCTGGCGGTAGGCGATCAGCACCAGGGTTTCCAGCAGCGCGCGCGAATAGCGCTGCGGACGCTCCTCCCAGAGGCGGCCGACCCACGGCGAGAAACGCTCGCGAATCTGCAGGCGATACCCGGACGCGACTTCCTTCAGCTCGAAGGAGCGCCCTGCGCAGGACAGTGCCAGGATCGCCAGGGCGTCGCGGAACTGCCCCGGCTCCGGCCGCTCTGCCTCGTCGAACAGCTCAGCCAGGCGTTCCAGCGACAGCGGCTTGCCGGCCGCGAGGAGGATGCCTTCGAGCAGGGTGGCGAGTTCGTGGGGATCGGACAGGTTCATCGTCGCAACGGATACCGGAGCCAGGAAGAGGGAAAGATAGCGGAATCGGGCATGCAGCTTAACAGGCCACGGCAGGGAGCGAAGCCGGAAGCTCGGAAAAGGCGACCGTCCGCAGGGGGACGAACGGCCAGCGGCGCGGCGCGCTCACTCGAAATCGTCTTCCAGGGCTTCCTCCAGGGTTTCGCCTTCCTCCGCTTCGCGGGCTATCCGCAGGCGCACATGGATGGCGCCGAAAGCCTCGTTCTGCACCAGTTCCACCATCTGCTCCTTGACCAGTTCGAGGATCGCCATGAAGGTGACCACCACGCCGAGCTTGCCCTCCTCCAGGGTGAACAACTGGATGAAGGGCACGAAGGCGCCGCCTTTCAGGCGCTCCAGCACTTCGCTCATGCGTTCGCGGGTGGACAGTACCTCGCGGGTCACCTGGTGGCTCTCGAACAGGTCGGCGCGGCGCAGCATCTCGCCCATCACCAGCATCAGCTCCTGCAGCGCCAGCTCCGGCAGCAGCTTGCGCGCCCGCGCCTCGGGAGCAGCCACCGCCGGCACCAGCACGTCGCGGCCGACCCGGGGCAGTTCGTCGAGGTCTTCGGCGGCCTTCTTGAACCGTTCGTACTCCTGCAGGCGGCGGATCAGCTCGGCCCGTGGATCTTCCTCTTCCTCCTCGGCTTCCGCCGAGCGCGGCAGCAACATGCGCGACTTGATCTCCGCCAGCATCGCCGCCATCACCAGGTACTCGGCGGCCAGCTCCAGGCGCACCGCCTTCATCAGCTCGACATAGCCCATGTACTGGCGGGTGATTTCCGCCACCGGGATATCCAGGATGTCAATGTTCTGCTTGCGGATCAGGTACAGCAGCAGGTCGAGCGGGCCCTCGAAGGCCTCGAGGAAAACCTCCAGCGCGTCCGGCGGGATATAGAGGTCCTGCGGCAGCTCGGTGACCGCCTCGCCGTAGACCAGCGCCAGTTGCAGCGGCACCCGCTCGGCGGCGGGTTCGGCTGGAGGGGTGTCGGCGTTGGCCGGGTTATCGTCCTGCATCGCTAGGCTCGTGGTGGGCGGATTCGGGCGGCGCTCAGGCCGGCTGCATGAACGGCGCCGGATCGCCGCAACCCACGCGGATCACTTCGGGATCGGTGTCGGTCAGGCTGATCACGGTGGAGGCCTCGCCGCCGCCATAGCCCCCGTCCACGATCAGGTCGACCTGGTGTTCCAGTACCTGGCGCATTTCATAGGGATCGTTCAGTGGCTCGCCGCTGCCGGGCATGATCAGGCTCACGCTCATCAGCGGTTCGCCCAGTTCCTCCAGCAGCGCCCGGGCGATCGGACAGTTCGGCACGCGCAGGCCGATGGTGCGGCGCTTGGGGTGCAGGAGCATGCGCGGCACCTCGCGGGTGGCGCTGAGGATGAAGGTGTAGGGACCGGGGGTGTGCGCCTTGAGCAGGCGGAACAGGCCGGTGTCGACCTTGGCATAGACGCCCAGCTCGGAAAGGTCGCGGCAGACCAGGGTGAAGTTGTGCTTGTCGTCCAGTTGGCGGATGCGGCGGATGCGATCCACCGCGGTCTTTTCGCCGATGCGGCAGCCCAGGGCATAGGACGAGTCGGTGGGATAGACGATCACCCCACCCTGGCGGACAATTTCCACCGCCTGCTTGACCAGCCGCGGCTGGGGATTTTCCGGATGGATCTGGAAGAACTGGCTCATTCGGCCCCCTTGGCTTCGGAATGACGTTCGGTATCGCGAAAATGCCTGGCGAAACGCGGCCACATGGCCGGAAGGTCCTCTGGAACCGCACGGTACATGCCCAGTTCGGACCAGTCGCCCGGCGCGTGGAAATCGCTGCCGGCGGTGACCATCAGGCCGAACTCGCGGGCCAGGATCGACAGGGTACCGACCTGTTCGGCCGGCTGCACGCCATTGACCACCTCGATGGCGTGTCCGCCGGCCTGGAGAAAGTCGGCGACCAGGCGCCGGCGCTTGGTCCGGGTGAAATCATAATGATACGGGTGCGCCAGGCTGATCCAGGCGCGCGCCTCGTGCAGGCAGCCGACCACTTCCTCCAGGGTCGGCCAGTGCTGCTTGACGTCTCCCAGCTTGCCGGCCCCCAGCCACTTGCGGAACGCGTCGGCGCGATCCTTGACCCAGCCGCCCTGGACCAGGAACTCGGCGAAATGCGGCCGCGCCGGCGCGTTGCCGCTGTCGCCCAGGGCCCGCTGGATCGCCCGCGCGCCCTCCAGCGCACCGGGCATACCCTTGGCCGCAAGCCGCCGGTCGATTTCCTCGGCGCGCGCCCAGCGGCCCCGGTGCAGGGCTTCGGTCGCCTGGCGCAGGGGAGCGGCGTCGAGGTCGAAACCGTAGCCCAGCACATGAATGGTGGCACCGCCCCAGGTGCAGGACAGCTCGACACCGTTGACCAGTTCGATACCGAGTCGAGCGGCCGCCTGGTGGGCTTCCGGCAGGCCTTCCAGGGTGTCGTGGTCGGTCAGCGCCAGCAGCCCGACGCCTTTCTCGTGGGCCCGCTGCACCAGGGCGGCGGGCGCGAGCACGCCATCGGAGGCGGTACTGTGGCAATGCAGATCGACACGCATGGCTGAATCCTGATTCCAGTGAAGAATGGTGATGAAGCAACGCCGATTCGCTGCCTCGCGGTATCGAGACGTACCGTTCATGGGTCCGGGGAGCCTGCTCCACCTGGCGAATGCGCCTGCGGCACAGGCCTGACGCATTCGGAAAGACAGGATGACTGTTTCAGAACATCCAGAGGTTGCTATTATGCCGTTTCAACCGTGTCCTGACTGCCACCATGAAGCAATTCATCGATTTCATCCCACTGATCCTGTTCTTCATCGTCTACAAGATAGACCCTCAGAACGTCGAGTTCGCCGGGTTCAATCTGAGTGGCATCTACGGCGCGACCGCGACCCTGATCCTCGCCTCGGTGATCGTCTACGGCGCCCTCTGGCTCAAGCACCGCCACCTGGAAAAGAGCCAGTGGTTCACCCTCGGCGCCTGCCTGGTCCTCGGCGGCCTGACCCTGGCCTTCCACGAGGACACCTTCCTCAAATGGAAGGCGCCGCTGGTCAACTGGCTGTTCGCCCTGGCCTTCGCCGGCAGTCACTTCATCGGCGACAAGCCGATGATCCAGCGCATCATGGGCCATGCCATCCAGTTGCCGCAGGGCCTCTGGGTGCGCCTGAACATCGCCTGGGTGGTGTTCTTCCTGGTGTGCGGCTTCGCCAACCTGTACGTGGTCTTCACCTATCCGAACTTCTGGGTGGACTTCAAGGTGTTCGGCAGCCTCGGCATGACCTTGCTGTTCCTGATCGGCCAGGGCCTGTTCCTGGCTCGCCACCTGCACGACGCCGATACCGGCGAAAAGCCCAAGGACTGACATGCTCTACGCGATCATCGCCCGTGACATCCCCGCTTCCCAGGAACGCCGCCTGGCCAGCCGCCCGGCCCACCTGGCCCGTCTCGAACAGCTGAAGGAAGAAGGCCGCCTGGTACTCGCCGGCCCGCACCCGGCGATCGACAGCAACGACCCGGGCGCCGCCGGCTTCACCGGCAGCCTGATCGTCGCCGAATTCGATTCGCTGGCCGCGGCGCAGAGCTGGGCCGAGGCCGATCCCTACCGGGCCGCCGGGGTGTACGCCGAGGTGGTGGTCAAGCCGTTCAAGAAAGTCCTGCCCTGAGGCAGTCGCCGGGTACCGGCGGCCGGCCCGGTCGCCCTCCCGGCAAACGTTTTCGCACCGGACGCCGCTTTCCGGTGCCCGCCGCAGCGCAACCAGGCCGGCCCGGCGCTTTCGCCAAGCCGGAAGGGCGAACCGGAAGACAGTGCAATCCGTCGCTTCATCGGTACAAGGAGTCATGATGCGTCCATCCGCTGCCCATTGCCTGCTGCTGAGCCTGGGAGCTTCCCTGGCCCTGGCCGAGGAACCCGCGCCAGCACCGATTCCAGCCGCGCAGCCTTCCATTACGCAGGCTACCGCCGAACTGGAGCGCCGCCTGGTGGAAACGGAACGCCAGCGCGACGAACTGGTCAGTCGTATGCGCCAGGAGAACCGCCAGTTGCGCGAGCAGCTGCAGGCGGCCCAGGCGCAGCGGCAACCGCCGCTGCTCACGGAAGAGCAGACCTGGTATGTCGCCGGCGCCGCCACGGCCCTGCTCGCGTTCGTCCTCGGTGCCCTGAGCCGCGGCCGCCGGCGACAGCGACGCGAATGGATCAATTGAGCGACACTCGATGAGCGAACTGCTGTTGATCGACGATGACCGGGAGCTCTGCGAGCTGCTCGGTACCTGGCTGGTCCAGGAAGGTTTCTCCGTGCGTGCCAGCCACGACGGCGCCCAGGCCCGTCGCGCCCTCGCCGAGCAGACACCGGATGCCGTGGTGCTCGACGTGATGCTGCCGGACGGTAGCGGCCTGGAACTGCTCAAGCAACTGCGCGGCGACCATCCCGACCTGCCGGTGCTGATGCTGTCCGCCCGCGGCGAGCCGCTGGACCGCATCCTCGGTCTGGAACTGGGCGCCGACGACTACCTGGCCAAGCCCTGCGACCCGCGCGAACTCACCGCACGGCTGCGCGCCGTGCTGCGGCGAACCCACCCGGCGCAACCCAGCGCGCAGATGCAACTGGGCGACCTGTCGCTGAACCTGACGCGCGGCGTGGCGCAGATCGACGGCCAGGAGATCAGCCTGACCCTTTCCGAAAGCCGCATCCTCGAAGCGCTCCTGCGCCAGCCCGGCGAGCCGCTGGACAAGCAGGCCCTGGCGCAACTGGCGCTGGGCCGCAAGCTGACCCTCTACGACCGCAGCCTGGACATGCACGTCAGCAACCTGCGCAAGAAGCTCGGCAGCCACCCCGACGGCAGCCCGCGCATCCTCGCCCTGCGCGGCCGCGGCTACTACTACAGCCACTGAGCGGGTTTCGTCAGCCCGCCGACACAAGGTCTTTACCCAAGCTTTACCCAGGGCTGACCGCGCTTGACCTTGACCTCCCTAGACTGGGCTCATCCGGTAAATGGCCGGACCCAGAAAGGAGAAACACCATGCGCAAGACGCTAACCGCCCTGTTCATCGCCGCCGCCCTGCCGACCTTCGCCATGGCCGCGCCCGCCGCCAACGACCTGCCCCCCCCGCCGATGGAAGGCGGCCACATGATGGGCCAGCACGGTCCCCGGCATGGCGGCCCGATGAAGGAACTGGACCTGACCCGCGAACAGCGCCAGCAGATGGGCAAACTGATGGGCGAACAAATGAAGGCCCGCCACGAGATCACCCAGCGCTACCTGGCCAAGCTGCCGGCGGCCGAGCAGAAGGCCCTGAAGGACGAACTCAAGGCCAGCCACGAGAAGACCCAGAAGGACATCCGCGCCCTGCTCACCCCCGAGCAGCAGAAGAAGTTCGACGAACTGCAGAAGAAGCGCGAGCAGCGCAAGGCAGAGTGGGCCGAATTCCAGCAATGGAAGGCCGACAAGAAGTCCAACTGACGTCCGAGCCACCGCTACCGGGTCCTCCGGTAGCGGTCTTCCGACCAGCCGGAATCGCATATCCTAGGGGTTTACCCTCGCGGCCGGCCCGACATGCGATTCAACAGGAAAACCATGCGTTCACTCTTCTGGCGAATCCTCGCCGCCTTCTGGCTGGCCCTGCTGCTGGTCGCCGGGCTGTCCATCCTGCTGGGTCGTGCGCTGAACCAGGACACCTGGATCATCGCCCGCCATCCTGGCCTGAAGGATCTCGCCGAGCAGTGGACCGCCCTCTACGAAGAACAGGGCAGCTACGCGGCCCAGGGCTTGCTGGAGCAACGCCGTCGCGACTACGGGATTTCCATCCAGGTGCTCGATGAAAGCGGCCAGCGCCTGGTCGACGGCACCTACCTGCCGCGCCCCCACCACCGCCCGCCGCGCACCAGCGACCGCAACCTGCCGCGCTTCCCCTGGCGCCAGCTGAGCCAGGAATACGTCAGCCCGCAGAGCAACCATACCTATCTGTTCATCTACCGCATCCCGCACCCGGAGCTGGAGGCCTGGCACCGCGGCAGCCTGCTCTGGCCGCTCAGCGCGCTGGGCATCGCACTGGTGGTGCTGACCCTGTTCAGCCTGCTGCTGACGCTGTCCATCACCCGTCCGCTGAACCGTCTGCGGCGCGCCGTGCACGACCTCGGCCAGACCGCCTACCAGAAGGACAGCCTGGCCCGCCTGGCGCGGCGCGGCGATGAACTGGGCACCCTGGCGCGCGATTTCAACCGCATGGGCGAACGCCTGCAAAGCCTGATCGGCAGCCAGCGTCAGTTGCTCCGCGACGTATCCCACGAACTGCGCTCGCCGCTGGCTCGCCTGCGCATCGCCCTGGCCCTGGCCGAACGCGCCGAACCGGAAGCGCGGGCGCAGATGTGGCCGCGCCTGGAACAGGAATGCGACCGCCTGGAAGCGCTGATCGGCGAGATCCTCGCCCTCGCCCGGCTCGACGCCGAACCCGGCGCGAGCCAACGGATCGCCCTGCTACCGCTGCTCCAGCGGCTGCGCGAAGACGCCCTGCTGCTGGCTCCGGAACAGGATATCCGCCTGGAGGTGGCGCCTGACCTGAGCATCGACGGCTGGCCGGACATGTTCGAACGCGCGGTGGACAACCTGCTGCGCAACGCCGTGCGCTTCAACCCCGTCGGCCAACCCCTGGAGGTGCGTGCCAGCAGCGCCGGCGACTACCTGCGCCTGAGCGTCCGCGACCATGGGCCAGGCATCGCCGCCGAACTGCAGGAGCAGTTGGGCGAGCCGTTCTTCCGCGCACCCAACCAGAGCAGCCCGGGACACGGCCTGGGCCTGGCCATCGCCCGCCGCGCCATCGAGCGCCACGGCGGGCACCTGCGCCTGGGCAACCATCCCGACGGCGGCTTCATCGCCACCCTCAGCCTGCCGCTACGGCGCAAGGCGACCGAATGACGCCGCGCCCAGATGAACAATTCCCCAGGAGCATCCGGCATGACTCTTCCCGCTTCGTTGTTCCTCGATGAACGCCCGCTCGCCCAGGCCATCGCGCCGCCGCCGGAACCTCCCGGCGACGAACCGCAATCGCTGGTCCTGGCGGTCGAGCTGGGACAGGTCGCCCAGCAACTGCGGCATCGCTGGGCGCGCCTCGACCTGAACCTGCCGGAACGCGGCACCTGGCCGCTGGAAAGCTGGCGCCCGGCCTTGCACGAGGCGCTCTACGGCCTGCTCGGCGGCGCCGCGCAGGCCCGCCCGTGGCAGCGCATCACACTGAATCCGGCGCTGGACGCACGCCACGGCCGGCTGCGCCTGGACATCCTCGGCCAGGCGGAAGAAGGCCGGCGCTGGCTGCCGGCGGCCGTGGAAGCCGCCCGACGACTGGCCGGCTGGCAGGGCGGACGACTGCTCTGGCACGCCCAGGGCGCGTATTGGTGCGTACGCCTGCTGTTGCCGCTCAGCCCGGCCAGGCGCTGACGAAGGCCGTCGGGTCGAGTTCCGCCGGCGTGCGCAACTCGCCCATCGGCGTACCCAGGTAGACGAAGCCGATGATCCGCTCCTGCTCGCCGAGCCCCAGGCCGGCGTGCACCACCGGATCGGTGGCCATCTCGCCGGTCCGCCACATCGCCCCCAGTCCCTGGGCATAGGCGCCCAGCACCAGGCCGTGGGCGGCGCAGCCGGCAGCCAGCAGTTGCTCAGCGTGCGGCACCTTCGGGTGGTCCTGCAGGCAAGCGACCGCCACGACCAGCAGCGGTGCGCGCAGCGGCATGTTGCGGGCCTTGGCCAGCGCTTCCTCGGCGGCGTCCGGCTGGCGGCTCGCCAGGGCGCGGGCGTAGAGGTCGCCCAGGGCCCGGCGGCCTTCGCCCTCTACCAGGATGAAGCGCCAGGGCCGCAGTTGCCCGTGGTCCGGGGCACGCAAGGCGACCCGGAACAGCCGGTCGAGCTGCTCCGGCGAGGGCGCGGGATCGCTCAGGCGGGCGTGGGAAACGCGAGTGAGCAAGGCGTCGAGAGCCTCCATGGGCGAACTCCTGTCAGAAACGAAATCGCCATTGTAGACGCAATCGCCAGGCTCACGCCCGCTCTCAGGCGACCCGTCCCGGCGCCAGGTGCGGCTGCAGCGGCGGGGTCAGCGGCGGCAGGCCGTAGGCGGCGCGCGCGGCATCGCAGGCCGGGTTGGGCTGGCCGTTGGCCCAGGCCGCCTCGAACTCGCGGCAGGTACTCGAGCGCTGCTCGTAGACGGTGCAGCGAACGCCGCAACCGACCTCGCCGAGCAGCCCGACGCAGCGTGCCGGCTTGTTCTCGGTACCGCTCATGGCAACCATCTGCGGGCTGATGCGGACGGTCAGTTCGTCGGGTACGACGCCGCCTGCGGAACGGCACTCGCCCCAATAGAAAGACACACGAAAATGCGCACAGCAGGCGCCGCAGGTAAGACACGGATTGTCAGTGGACATGGTTGGCAGAACACCAGAGAAACCGGCGAGCGCCGGCGGGCGAAGCGAGATTCTAGCGATTTCGCGGCAGCTGTGAAGAGGGGTGCAGCGGCAGATTTACTCTCCGCGGACGGCTGGTAGAATGGCCGGTCCGCCACAGCCCAGAGCCCCACGATCCATGGCCTTGCCGACCCTACGTATCCTCGGTTTCATCATCGGCATCTTCCTGATCACTCTGGCCGCCAGCATGCTGGTCCCGATCCTGACCATGCTCGCCTTCGACCGTACCGAAGGCATCCAGGCATTCATCTGGTCCAGCGTCGCCACCTTCGTCACCGGCCTCGGCCTGGTCCTGCCGGGACGTCCCGAGCATGTCCACCTGCGCCCGCGGGACATGTACATGCTCACCGTATCGAGCTGGGTGCTGGTATGCATCTTCGCCGCCCTGCCGTTCGTCCTGCAGCAGCACATCAGCTACACCGATGCCTTCTTCGAAAGCATGTCGGGAATCACCGCCACCGGCTCCACCGTGCTCAGCGGGCTGGACGACATGTCCCCGGGCATCCTCATCTGGCGCTCTCTGCTGCACTGGCTGGGCGGCATCGGCTTCATCGCCATGGCCGTGGCGATCCTGCCGATGCTGCGGATCGGCGGCATGCGCCTGTTCCAGACCGAATCCTCGGACCGCTCGGAAAAGGTCCTGCCACGCTCGCACATGGTCGCCAAGTACATCGTCGCCACCTATGTCGGCATCACCCTGCTCGGCAGCCTGGCCTTCTGGGGCGCGGGCATGAGCCCGTTCGACGCGGTCAACCACGCCATGTCGGCGATTTCCACCGGCGGTTTCTCCACCTCCGACCAATCCCTGGCCAAGTGGAAGCAGCCAGCGGTGCACTGGACCGCGGTAGTGGTGATGATCCTCGGCAGCCTGCCGTTCGCGCTCTACGTCGCCACCCTGCGCGGACACCGCAAGGCGCTGATCAAGGACCAGCAGGTCCGCGGCCTGCTCGGCCTGCTGCTGGTGACCTGGCTGCTGATGGGCACCTGGTACGCGGTAACCTCCAAGCTGCCCTGGATGGATGCTTTCCGCATTGTCGCAGTGAACGTCACCTCGGTGGTCACCACCACCGGCTTCGCCCTCGGCGACTACAGCATGTGGGGGCACTTCTCGATCATGCTGTTCTTCTACCTCGGCTTCATCGGCGGTTGCTCCGGTTCTACCGCCGGCGGTATCAAGATCTTCCGCTTCCAGGTCGCCTATACCCTGCTCAAGGCCAACCTCTACCAGTTGATCCATCCGCGCGCAGTGCTCAAGCAGAACTACAACGGCCATCGCCTGGACGAGGAAATCGTCCGCTCGATCCTGACCTTCTCGTTCTTCTTCGCGATCGTCGTCTGCCTGCTCGCCCTCGGCCTGTCGCTGATCGGCCTGGACTGGATGACCGCGCTCACCGGTGCCGCCAGTACCGTGGCCGGCGTAGGCCCGGGGATGGGGCCCATCATCGGCCCCTCGGGCAACTTCGCCAGCCTGCCGGACGCCGCCAAGTGGCTGCTGGCCGCCGGCATGCTGCTCGGTCGCCTGGAGATCATCACCGTGCTGGTCCTGCTGACCCCGGCGTTCTGGCGCCACTGAGCGCTCACGGGCCTGTCTGCAATGGCTCTACTCAGGGACTGAAAAGCCGGTGTAAGCTTCTGCACCATGACGACACAGCCGCAACCCGGCCACGTGAGCCTGGATAGCTCCACCCAGCCCGCCCGCGTCAGAGCCATAGGTGATTGGACGCTCGCCCACTACACGGCTCTGGAGCGCGAGGTGACGCGCCTGCGCAGCGAAGTGGCGGGCAACGCCAGCTTCGACCTGAGCCAATTGGGCGCCCTGGATACCGCCGGCGCCGCCCTGCTCGCCGAATTGCTCGGCGCCGAGCGCCTGGCCGACCTCGCCGAGCTGGAGCCCGGCCTGCCGCGCGAGCGCCAGGCCCTGCTGAAGACCGTCGGCCACGCCCTGCACGACTTCTGCGAGCCGGAGAAACCCAAGCCGCCAACCACCGCCATCGAACTGCTGGCTCGCATCGGTTGTGCCATGGAGACCTTCTGGCTGCACCTCAAGGCACTCCTCGGCTTCATCGGCCTGACCCTGGAGACCCTGTTCCGCAGCCTGGTCCGCCCGGCCAGTTGGCGGGTCACGCCGCTGGTGGCGAACATCGAGAAGAGCGGCCTGGACGCGGTGCCGATCATCGCCCTGCTGACCTTCCTGGTCGGCGCGGTGATCGCCTTCCTCGGCGCCACGGTGCTGGCCAACTTCGGCGCGACCATCTACACGGTCAACCTGGTGGTGTTCTCCTTCCTCCGCGAGTTCGCCGTGCTGCTCACCGCGATCCTCATGGCCGGCCGCACCGCCAGCGCCTTCACCGCACAGATCGGCTCGATGAAGGCCAACGAGGAGATCGACGCGATCCGCGCCCTCGGCCTCAACCCCATCGAGCTGCTGGTGCTGCCGCGGGTGCTGGCGCTGCTGGTATCGCTACCGATGCTGACCTTCGTCGGCATGCTCTGCGGCATCGTCGGTGGCATGACCGTCTGCGCCTGGACCCTGGACATCCCGCCGGCGATGTTCCTGTCGATCATGGAGGACGGAATCGGCGTACAGCATTTCCTGGTCGGTATCAGCAAGGCCCCGCTGTTCGCCTTCCTGATCGCCGTGATCGGCTGCCTGGAAGGCTTCAAGGTCAGCGGCAGCGCCCAGTCGGTGGGCGAGCACACCACCACCAGCGTGGTCCACTCGATCTTCGTGGTGATCCTGCTCGACGCCCTCGCCGCGCTGTTCTTCATGGAGATGGGCTGGTGAACCAGGACAACCCGCAGGCGATCATCCAGGTCCGCGACCTGTGCAACCGTTTCGGCGCCCAGGCGGTCCACGAGCACCTCGACCTCGACGTCCGTCGCGGCGAGATCCTCGGCGTGGTCGGCGGCTCCGGCACCGGCAAGTCGGTGCTGCTGCGCAGCATCGTCGGCCTGCGTCGGCCGACCTCCGGCAGCGTGCGGGTGTTCGGCGAAGACCTGCTGCAACTGCCAGAGGAGCGCCGCTCCCTGGTCGAACGGCGCTTCGGCGTGCTGTTCCAGCAGGGCGCGCTGTTTTCCTCGCTTACCGTGGTGGAGAACGTCGCCCTGCCGCTGATCGAGAACGCCGGCCTGCCGCGCGCCGACGCCGAGCACCTGGCCCAGGTCAAGCTGGCCCTGGCCGGGCTACCGGCCAACGCCGGCGACAAGTATCCGGCCTCGCTTTCCGGCGGCATGATCAAGCGCGCCGCCCTGGCCCGCGCCCTGGCGCTGGACCCGGACATCCTGTTCCTCGACGAGCCCACCGCCGGCCTCGACCCGATCGGCGCGGCGGCCTTCGACAACCTGATCCGTACCCTGCGCGACGCCCTCGGCCTGACCGTGTTCCTGGTCACCCATGACCTGGACACCCTGTACACCATCTGCGACCGGGTCGCCGTGCTGTCGCAGAAGAAGGTCCTGGTAGTCGATACCCTGGAACGGGTCGCCGCCACCGACGACGCCTGGGTCCGCGAATACTTCCACGGGCCGCGCGGGCGCGCCGCCCACCAAGCCGCCGCCGTGCCGGAGAATCACTGAGATGGAAACCCGAGCCCACCATGTGTTGATCGGCCTGTTCAGCGTGATCGTGATCGGCGCCGCCCTGCTCTTCGGCCTGTGGCTGGCCAAGTCCGGCTCGGAGGGCAAGTTCAACTACTACGACATAGTCTTCAACGAAGCGGTCAGTGGCCTTTCCCAGGGCAGCTCGGTGCAGTACAGCGGGATCAAGGTCGGCGACGTGGCCTTCCTCCGCCTCGATCCGAAGGACCCGCGCAAGGTCTGGGCACGCATCCGCGTGGTGGCCAGCGCGCCGATCAAGCAGGACACCACCGCCAAGCTGGCGCTCACCGGGATCACCGGCACCTCGATCATCCAGCTCAGCAGCGGCACGCCCGCCAGCCCGATGCTGGAGGGCAAGGACGGGAAGATCCCGGTGATCGTCGCCACGCCCTCGCCGCTGACCCAGTTACTGAGCAACGGCGAAGACCTGATGGGCAACATCAACCAGCTCATCGCGCGCTTCAGCAACCTGCTCTCCGAGGAAAACACAGCGCGCATCAGCCGCACCCTCGACCATCTCGACCAGGCCACCGGCGCGCTCTCCGCCGAGCGCGAGAACGTCAGCGCGGTGATGCAGCAGTTGGCCCAGGCGAGCAGGCAGGCCAACGCCGCCCTGGCCCAGGCCAGCGAGTTGATGCGCAGCGCCAACGGCCTGCTCAACGAGCAAGGCAAGGGGATGCTGGAAAACGCCAACAAGACCATGGCTTCGCTGGAGCGCACCAGCGCCACCCTCGACCAGTTGATCAGCGAGAATCGCCACTCGCTGGACGGCGGCATCCAGGGACTCGCCGAGCTGGGCCCGGCGGTCAGCGAACTGCGCGATACCCTGGCGGCACTGCGCGGAATCAGCCGGCGCCTGGAAGAGAACCCGGCGAACTACCTGCTGGGCCGGGAAAAAACCAAGGAGTTCACCCCATGAGGCTCGCCCTTCGCCCGCTGCGTCGCCTGTCCCTGGCCGCCGGCCTGGCCGCGCTCGCCACCCTCGGCGCCTGCTCGATCCTGCCGGAGGCGCAGGTCCTCCAGGTCTACCTGCTACCGGTGCACAACCCTCCGGCCAGCGCCGCCGCGCGGCCGGTCGACTGGTCGCTGCGGATCGCCCGGCCGCGTACCAGCCTGGTGCTGGAGAGCCCGCGCATCGCGGTGCGCCCACACGGCGACGAAATCAGCGTGTACCAGGGCGCGCGCTGGAGCGATCCGGCGCCGTCGCTGCTGCGCGACCGTCTGATGCAGGCGTTCCAGGCCGACGGCCGGGTCCGCGGCCTGAGCAGCGACGACAGCAACCTGCAGGCCGATTTCGAACTGGGCGGCGACCTTCGCGCCTTCCAGACCGAGTACCCGAACGGCCAGGCCAGCGCGCTGATCCGCTACGACGCGCGCCTGGTGCGTACCGACGACAAGCGCGTGGTCGCCAGCCGGCGTTTCGAGGTCAGCCAGCCGGTGGATGGCAAGAAGGTCGCGGCGGTGGTCAGCGCCTTCGGCAAGGCCGGCGATACGCTGTCGGCCCAGGTTCTCGACTGGACCCTGCGCCAGGCCTCGGCGCAACCCGCCGTGCAACCCTGAAGCGTCCCGCCTGGCCTGGCGACTAGCCCGGGCGCTCCTGGCGGCGCGCCCGGTATTCGTTGGGCGTGCAGCCGAACCAGCGGCGGAATGCCCGGAAGAAATTGCTCGGATCGGCGAAACCCAGCAGGTAGGCGACTTCCAGCAAGGTCAGGCCGGGCTGCTGGAGATACTGTTCGGCCATATCCCGGCGCGTGTCGTCGAGCAGTTGCTGGTAGCTGGTGCCTTCTTCCTGGAGGCGCCGTTGCAAGGTGCGCTGCGACAGGTGCAGCGCCTGGGCCACCCGTTCGCGCTTGGGTTCTCCCTGCGGCAGCAGCCGGCACAAGGTCTGCCGGGTCAGATGGGTAATGCGGCTGGTACTGAAACGCGCCAGGTATTCGCCGGCGAAGCGATCGTGCAACTGGGCCAGCGCCTCGTTGGCCGAGGGTAGCGGCGTCTCGAGGTCGACGCGGGAAAACACCAGCGCGAACTCCTCGGCGTGAAAGCGCAGCGGCGCGCGGAACAGATCGACATAGGGTGCCAGCGGCTCGCGGGGCGCGCCGGGCAGCTCCACCGCCAGCGGGTCCAGCGACCGGCCGGTGATCCAGCGGACCATGTCCACCAGGTAGGCCAGCGAGCATTCGGCACTCTGCGGTGGCGCCGGCAGGCGATCGCCATGCACCGTGACGCCGATTCGATAGCCCTGCGGCGTGCGGCGGAAAGTCAGGTCGGACGCTTCCGCGATGATCCGCTGGTAGCGCTCCAGGCGCGCGAAGCCTTCCGCCAGGTTGCGGCTCGACATCAGCGCATAGCCGACGACGTGGAAAGCCGGGCGCCGGACCCGGGCGATGTTCAGGGCGATCGCCGGGTTGCCGCTGAGCGCCACCGCACGCTGCCACAGACGGCTCATGGCGTCCTGCGGGAAGCGCGCGTCGGGGTCCTGCAAGGCCTGGTAGTCGAGGCCCAGCTCGGCGAACAGCTGGCGTCCGTCGAGGCCTTCCAGCTCCAGGGCGAGGACGATGCCCTGGACCCAGCTGGACAAGGTTGTACGTTCCGGCATCGGTCTCTTCTTGTTCTGGCGGGAGGCACGCCGACCGTCGTCCGGCCTGGCGGCCCAAGGATACTAAACTGGCCCTGTATGTCATCCGCGACATCGTGCGGCCCGCACTACACTGCGCGGACACAACGAGAGGAGGCATTCCATGAGCAGCCCTGATGACGAGCGTTTCCACAGTTTCGCCGAGTTCTACCCCTACTACCTGCAGGAACACAGCAACGCGGTGTGCCGCCGCCTGCACTACGTCGGCAGCCTGCTGGTGCTGGCGGTGCTCTTCCACGCCGTGGCCAGCCAGCAGTGGCTATGGCTGCTGGCGCTGCCGCTGGTGGGCTACGGCTTCGCCTGGGTCGGCCACTTCGTCTTCGAGAAGAACCGCCCGGCCACCTTCAAGTACCCGCTGTGGTCGTTCATGGGCGACTGGGTGATGCTCAAGGACGCTTTCACCGGCCGCATCCGCTTCTGACCCATCCGCGCGGCTGGCCCCCGGGCCGGTCGCTCCCCCGGGACGACCGTCGGTCCCGGATCGGCGCGCTTTCCTGAACTATCGATCAGCTGTCACTGGCCGCCGCGCAAACGCTTGGTTAAGATTCCGCCAGCAACCTGGCCACCCGCCATTCCCCAGGCGGAAAGCTCACGAGGCCGAGCCGGGACGAAAATACACAGGGATCCTCTCCAGCGCATGAAGCCTACCCTCCCCGACCGCTCGCCGACGAGCCGGTCCGTCGCGTCCATGCGTGAATACTATTCGCGCGTGCTGGCCTATATCGCCTGTGGCGCCAGCATCGCGGCGGGAACCTACACCCAGTATTTCAGCTACGGCATCCTCTGGATGGTGCCCTATGCGCTGCTCTACCCGCACCTGGCGTACCACCTCGGCCAGCGCTTCCGCCAGCACGACCCGCGCAAGGTGACCCGCGCCCTGCTCGCGGTCGACGCCGTGCACTGTGGCCTGGGCATGGCGCTGCTCGGCTTCTCCGTGGTGCCCAGCCTGATGTTCCTGCTGGTGCTGAGCTTCACCGCGCTGGTCATCGGCGGCCTGCGCCTGCTCGGCATGGCCTTGCTGGTATCGGCCAGCAGCGCCCTGCTGGTCGCCGTGCTCGTCGCCCCGCCGCTGCTGGGCAATACCCCGGTCGAGGTGGCCGCGGTCAGCATCCTGTTCTGCGGACTGTACATCTGCATCACCGCCTTCTTCGGCCACCAGCAGGGCCTGCGCCTGGCCCAGGTGCGCCAGGAGATCGCCCGCGAGCAGGAAAAGGCCGCGCGGCTCGCGCGCAACCTGGCCAAGTACCTGTCGCCGCAGGTCTGGGAAATGATCTTCAGCGGCAAGAAGAGCGTGCGCCTGGAAACCCAGCGCAAGAAGCTCACCGTGTTCTTCTCCGACATCCGCGGCTTCACCGAGCTATCCGAGGAACTGGAAGCCGAGGCCCTGACCGACCTGCTCAACAACTACCTCAACGAAATGTCGAAGATCGCCCTCAAGTACGGCGGCACCATCGACAAGTTCGTCGGCGACTGCGTCATGGTGTTCTTCGGCGACCCCAGCACCCAGGGCGCGAAGAAGGACGCCGTGGCTGCGGTATCGATGGGCATCGCCATGCGCAAGCACATGAAGGTGCTACGCCAGCAGTGGCGGGCCCAGGGCATCACCAAGCCGCTGGAAATCCGCATGGGCATCAACACCGGCTATTGCACGGTGGGCAACTTCGGCGCCGACACGCGCATGGACTACACCATCATCGGCCGCGAGGTGAACCTCGCCAGCCGCCTGGAAAGCGCCTCGGAAGCCGGCGAAATCCTCATTTCCCACGAGACCTACTCGCTGATCAAGGACGTGATCATGTGCCGCGACAAGGGCCAGATCGCGGTCAAGGGCTTCAGCCGCCCGGTGCAGATCTACCAGGTGGTGGACTCGCGCCGCGACCTCGGCGCCGCGCCCAGCTACGTCGAGCACGAATTGCCCGGCTTCTCCATGTACCTGGACACCAACAACATCCAGAACTACGACAAGGAACGGGTCATCCAGGCCCTGCAACAGGCCGCCGAACGCCTGCGCGACAAGGTCATCCTCTAAGTTCGTCGAACGCCGCCGGCAGTTCGTCGCGCCATTCCGGCGCAGTCCGTGGGCCGCTCGCCTGCAGCGCCAGGAACTCCTCCGCCGAAACCCGCCAGGACTGCTCCCGCGCCCAGCGCCCGCAGGCCTGGCGATCCAGCGCCAGCGCCTGGCGGCAGGCTTCGCCAAGATCCTCGTGCATGACCCCGGTCACGCCCTGCTGCAATACATCCAGCGGCCCCGGCACGGCGAAGGCCGCCACCGGCACGCCACAGGCCAGGGCTTCGAGCATCACCAGGCCATAGGTATCGGTCAGCGAGGGGAACACCAGCACCGAGGCCGCCCGGTAGGCGTCGGCCAGCGCGCGGCCATGGCGGTAGCCGAGAAAACGCGCCTGTGGATAGCGCTGCTCCAGCGCCGCCCGCTGCGGGCCGTCGCCCACCAGCCATTTTTCGCCCGGCAGTTCGAGATCGAGGAACGCCTCCAGGTTCTTTTCCGTCGCCAGCCGCCCGACATACAGGAACACCGGCGGCCGCTCTTTCGCCGGAGGTGTCTCGGCGGGATGGAACAGTTCGGTATCGACGCCCTTGCGCCACAGCCGCAGGTGCTGGAAGCGCCAGGCGCAGAACTCGTCGCGCAGGCGCGGGGTGCTCACCAGCACCGCCCGGCTCGGCCGATGGAAGGTGCGCAGGAAGGCATAGCCCCAGGACAACGGCAGCCACGGACAGCGGTCACGCAGGTATTCGGGAAAGCGCGTATGGATCGCCGAGGTGAAGTCCAGGCCGCGCTTGCCCAGCCAGCGCCGCGCGGCCCAGCCGAGCGGCCCCTCGGTGGCCAGGTGCACGGCATCCGGGGCGAAGGCCTCGATCAACCCGCCGAGGCGCCAGAGGTTCCAGGCCAGGGGGATTTCCGGATAGCTGGGACAGGGCAGGCAGCGGAAGTCGGCGGGCGACAGCACCCGTACCTGGTGGCCCAGCAGTTCCAGCTCGCGCTGCAGGGCCAGCAGGCTGGTGACGACTCCGTTGACTTGCGGTAACCAGGCGTCGCTGACGATCAATAGCCTCATGCCGCCGGCTCGACCGCCGCGGCCTGCGCCGCCAGCCGCGCCTGCTCCTCGGCCAGGCGGTAGAGCTGGATGCTGCCGTCCCAGTGTTCGATCAGCGCCGTGCAGGACTCCACCCAGTCGCCGCAGTTGAGGTAATCGACGCCCTCGATGCGGCGGATCTCGGCATGGTGGATGTGCCCGCAGACCACCCCGTCGAGCCCGCGCTTGTGGCACTCGTGGGCGATGGCTTCCTCGAAGTCGCTGATGAAGTTCACCGCGGTCTTGACCTTGTGCTTGAGGTACGCCGACAGCGACCAGTAGCCGTAGCCCCAGCGCCGCCGCCAGTGGTTCAGCCAACGGTTGAGGAGCAGGGTGAACTCGTAGGCGGAATCGCCGAGGAACGCCAGCCAGCGGTGGTAGCGGGTGATCACGTCGAACTGGTCGCCGTGTATCACCAGCAGCTTGCGGCCGTCGGCGGTACTGTGCACCGCCTCGTCGACCAGGCGGATGTTGCCGAGGATCAGGCTCGAATAGCGGCGCAGGAATTCGTCATGGTTGCCAGTGACGTAGATCACCTCGGTGCCGCGCTTGCTCAGGGTGAGCAGGCGGCGGATCACGTTGGTGTGCGCCTGCGGCCAGTAGATGCCGCCGCGCAGCTTCCAGCCGTCGATGATGTCGCCCACCAGGTAGATGCGATCGGCGTGGTAGCGCTTGAGGAACGCCGCCAGGTGTTCGGCCTGGCAATCCCGCGTCCCCAGGTGGACATCCGAGATCCACAGGGTCCGGACCCGCTGCTTGCGGTTCGAGGTGAAGCGTTGCGCGGTGCTCATCGGCGGGTCTCCGACGGTGTTTTTCCGATCTTGGCCGGCGCCGGTGAAACGACTGTGACAGGCCGGCGACCGTTGCGTGACAGGGCCCGGCTGTCTGTCGCCGGCGCCAGCGGGTAGACTGGGCGCCTGCCTCCGGGAGCTTCGCCATGGGTTCGATCCTTTCCCTGCGCCACTACAGCCACGACCAGATCGTCCACAGCCATGACCATGCCCAATTGGTCCTGGGCCTCAGCGGCTGCCTCGACTTCGAGGTCGAGGGGCGCGGCAGCCGCGTGTTGCGGCAGACCTTCGCGGTGGTTCCGGCGCAAGCCCGGCATGCCTGCTCGAGTCCCTCCGGCAGCCGCTGCCTGGTCCTCGACCTGCCCTGCGACGGCAGCCTGCTGCTGGGCCTGGGCGAACACGCCGAAGCCGGCAGGCGGCTGTTCGAGCGACCGCAGGCGCTGTCGCTGACGCCCGCCCAGGGCCAACTGGTGAACTGGCTGGCCAGCGGCCCGATCAACGACCCGGTGATCGCCCACCAGGGCGCCGGCCTGCTCCTCGCCAGCCTGGCCAGCGAGCGCCAGCCGCCGCGCCAGCAGCCCCGCCTGCCACTGGCCAGCCTCGACGCCTACCTCGACCGCCATGCCGCCCATCCGCTACAGGTAGCCGACCTGGCGCGGCTGGCCGGTCTTTCGGTGGCGCGCTTCCACAGCCTGTTCCTCGCCGAGACCGGACAGACGCCCATGGACTACGCGCGCAGCCGACGCCTGCACCAGGCCCACGAACTGTTGCTGGAGAGCAGCCTGGCGGTGGGCGAGATCGCCGCCCGGGTCGGCTACGCCTCGCAGAGCGCCTTCACCGCAGCGCTGGTCCGCGAGTTCGGCGTCACCCCGCGACAACTGCGTCGCGAGTCCCGCGACAAAACCGGCTAGCCGCACGACAGACAAATCCGTCACGACTCCTTACTCTCTGCCCATCGACAGAACAGGAGTCAGCATGGACATCATCGAATGGCAGGATTTCGAACGCGTCGAACTGCGCGTCGGCACCATCCTCAGCGCCGCTCCCAACCCCAAGGCACGCAAACCCGCCTATGTCCTCGAGGTCGACCTCGGACCGCTCGGCCTGCGCACCTCCAGCGCGCAACTGACCGCACACTACCAGGCCGAGCAACTGGTCGGACGCCAGGTCCTCTGCGTCTGCAACTTCGCTCCGAAGCAGATCGCCGGGGTGCGCTCGGAGGTCCTGGTCACCGGGGTCTACGATAGCGAGGACAAGGTGGTCCTGGCCGGCTTCGACAAGCCCCTGCCCAACGGTGCGCGCCTGGCCTGAAGGATCCCCATGAATCGACGTTCCGCCCTCGCCGCCCTGCACGGCGGCGCCCTCCTCTTCGGCCTGACCGGGGTGTTCGGCAAGCTGGCCAGCGCCTCCCCCGGGGTGATCGTGTTCGGTCGTGCGCTGTTCGCGGTGCTCGCCCTCGGCCTCTTCGCCCGCCTCGCGGGCCAGGCCTGGCGCGCCCTGGGACCCGCGCAATGGCTGCGCCTGGCGCTCTGCGGCCTCCTCCTGGCCGGCCACTGGGTGAGTTTCTTCATCGCCGTGAAGACCGCCGGCGTGGCCATCGCCACCCTCGGCTTCGCCAGCTTCCCGGCCTTCACGGTAATCCTCGAAGGGCTGCTCTTCCGCGAGCGCATTCATCTCGCGGAAGGACTGCTGGTGGTCCTGGTCAGCCTTGGCCTGGTGCTGGTCACGCCGAACTTCGACCTCGCCAGCGGCGCCACCCTCGGCCTGCTCTGGGCGATCCTTTCCGGCCTGCTGTTCGCCCTGCTGTCGCTGGCCAACCGTAGCAACAGCGGGCAGGTCGGCCCGGTGCAGGCGGCGCTCTGGCAGAACCTGGTAGTCGCCCTGTGCCTGCTGCCATTCGCGGTCGGCGAACTACCGGCGCTACCCGCTCTCGACTGGCTCTGGCTGGCCCTGCTGGGCGTCTTCTGCACCGGCCTGGCGCACAGCCTGTTCGTGGCCAGCCTGGCGGTGGTCAAGGCCCGCACCGCGGCACTGGTATTCGCCCTGGAGCCGGTCTACGGGATCGCCTTCGCCTGGCTGCTGTTCCATGAGACGCCGGGGCCGCGGATGTTCCTCGGCGGTGCCCTGATCATCCTCGCCATCGTGCTGTCGGCGCGCCTCGGTGCACGGGGCAGGAAAACCGCAGTCGGCGACGAACGAGGCGATCCCGAGCGCGCCTGAATCCGCCCCGGCCGTCACACCGGCAACCATCGAAAGTCCGCAGGGAATAAAAAAACCCGGTCGAACACGCGGGGGGAAGGGGTTCGACCGGGTGCTGCGTCCAATCACCGGAGCGTTGGCAGAGGGACGCAAAGGGAGGTGTCGGTTTCCAGCGCCTGCCGCATCCGCTCACGGGCTCGCGCCAGGCCTTTCTCACGGAATTCCGGGCCCATGTTCATGCCCTCCGCGTGGATGAAGGTGACGTCGTGGATGCCGACGAAGCCCAGCACCTGGCGCAGATAGGGTTCCTGGTGATCGAGACCACCGCCGGCGTAGATCCCGCCGCGGGCGGTGAGAACGAAGGCGCGCTTGCCCTGTAGCAGGCCTTCCGGCCCCTGCTCGGCGTAACGGAAGGTCAGGCCGGCGCGCAGCACATGGTCGAACCAGCTCTTCAGGCTGCTGGGAATGGCGAAGTTGTACATCGGTGCCGCCAGCACCAGCACGTCCGCCATCCGCAACTCCTCGGTCAGGCGATTGGAACGCTCGAGGGCGCGCCTTTCCGCAGCGCTATGGCCATCACAGGGGGTGGTCCAGGCTCCCAGCAATAATTCATCGAGGTGCGGCAGCGGCTCGCGCGCCAGGTCGCGGACCTGGAAGCGATCAGCGGGATGCGCGATTTTCCAGTGGGAGATGAATTCCGCCGTCAGCAGGCGGGAAACCGAGCCCCGTTGGCGGGCACTGCTCTCGATAACCAGGACACGGGACATGACTCGACCTCCACCCACTGCGCTACAACGATGGAGGTGAGGGTAGAGAATGATTAATCGATTAAAAAGTTGAAAAAACCGCTGTTAAATATCGACCAGGTTGATTTATAAACAGGCACCACCTAGTCTTTCGGTGAGAGAACGCTCTATTTCGCGATCTTGCAGGTCAGCTTGATCCGCAACTTGATGATGTCGCGGCCGAATTGCGCGGTGAAGTTGCTGTTCTGCCCGGGCTGGATCACGCCCTTGCGCACTTTCGGGGTCTCCGGGCCGTTGCGGAACACCGCCGTGCACTCTGCCGCCTGGCCTCCCAGGTTGGTGAGAAGGATCGCGCCCATGTCGCGCCCGATGTCCTGGGTGCTGTAGGAGACCTCGGTGCCGTTGAGTTGCGGGTCGACCTCGATCGGATAGGCGAAAGCGGACAGGGGCAGCAGCGATAGTGCGAAACAGCAAAGCCTTTTCATGGCCGGACTCCCGGTAGCGACAGATGGAAAAATGGCAACACCCTGAAAACCACGGCATCCCGTACGTCAAGAGAATGGACAGCTACCCCGTACAGGACGCCGACGACACGATAAGCGAAGTCGCCCCTCCGGCGCACTCGTCATCGCCTGCCGGCCGCGGAAACGCCGGCGAGGCATCCCTGCATTCGAGGAGGCGGAAATGAAAGCGCCACGCGTAACCCTGGACCAATGGCGGACCCTGCAGGCGGTGGTCGACCACGGCGGCTTCGCCCAGGCCGCGGAAGCCCTGCACCGCTCGCAATCGTCGATCAGCTATACCGTGGCGCGCATGCAGGAACAGCTCGGCGTGCCGCTGCTGCGCATCGACGGACGCAAGGCGGTGCTGACCGAGGCCGGCGAAGTATTGCTGCGCCGTTCGCGGCAACTGGTCAAGCAGGCCGGGCAACTGGAGGAACTGGCGCACCACATGGAACAGGGCTGGGAACCCGAGGTGCGCCTGGTGGTGGACGCCGCCTACCCCACCGCGCGGATCGTCCGCTCGCTGTCCGCCTTCATGCCACAGAGCCGCGGCTGTCGCGTGCTGCTGCGCGAGGAAGTGCTCTCCGGCGTCGAGGAAGCGCTGATCCAGGGCGCCGCCGACCTGGCGATCAGCGGCCTGATCATTCCCGGCCACCTCGGCGCCGACCTCAGCGTGGTCGAGTTCGTCGCCGTGGCCCACCCCGACCATCCGCTGCACCGCCTGCAACGCGAACTGACCCACCAGGACCTGGAAACCCAGATGCAGGTGGTGATCCGCGACAGCGGCCGGCTACAGCCGCGCGACCACGGCTGGCTGGGCGCCGAACAGCGCTGGACGGTGGGCAGCCTGGCTACCGCGGCGACCTTCGTCGGCAACGGCCTGGGCTTCGCCTGGCTGCCGCGACACATCATCGAGCGCGAACTGCAGAGTGGCCAGCTCAAGCCGCTGCCGCTGAGCCAGGGCGGCGTGCGGCAGAGCCGCTTCTACCTCTACACCAACAAGGAAAAGCCGCTCGGCCCGGCCAGCCAGATCCTCATGGAAATGCTCAAGTCGTTCGCCAACGTACCGCTCAACGCGCCCTTCGCGGCGCCCGAACCGGCCGCCGAGTGAACGCAGATGCCTGACTTCCAGCACCGCGACTGCACCCTCGTCTACGACGACCACCCCGGTCCCACCGAGCGCGCGCCGGTCCTGCTGCTGCACGGTCTCGGTTCGAGCGCCCGCGACTGGGAATACCAGTTGCCGGCCCTGCTGGGCCACTACCGCCTGCTGGTCCCGGACCTGCGCGGCCACGGCCGCTCCGGCAAGCCGCGCGGCGGCTACAGCATGGCCGGCTTCGCCGAGGACTGCGCGGCGCTGCTCGACCGGCTCGGCTGCGGCCCGGTACACCTGGTCGGCATCAGCATGGGCGGGATGATCGGCTTCCAGTTGGCCTGCGACCGACCCGACCTGCTGCGCAGCCTGACCATCGTCAACAGCACTCCGGAAGTCATCCCGCGCAAGCCTCGCGAACATCTGGAGGTGGCCAAGCGCAAGCTCCTCTCGCGCCTGCTCAGCCTGCGGACCATCGGCCGCGCCCTCGGCCGGCTGTTGTTTCCCAAGGCGGAACAGGCCGGGCTGCGAGAGAAGATCGAGGCGCGCTGGGCGGAGAACGACAAGCGCGCCTACCTGGCCAGCCTCGACGCGATCATCGGCTGGGGCGTGCAGGAACGATTGGCCGAGATCGCCTGTCCGACCCTGGTGATCAGCGCGGATCGCGACTACACGCCGGTATCGCTGAAGCAGGCCTATTGCGAGCGGATCGCCGACGCCCGCCTGGTGGTGGTGGAGGACTCCCGCCACGCCACGCCGATGGACCAACCCGAGATTTTCAACACCACCCTGCTCGGCTTCCTCGCCGATATCGATAAAACCAAGGAACAACCATGCTCAAACGTCTCCTGATCGCCGCCTGCACCCTGCTCTTCGCCGGTTCCCTGCTGGCCGCCACTCCTGCCGCCAAGCCGCACGTCCTGATCGCTACCAGCCTCGGCGAGATCGAGGTAGAACTCGATCCGGCCAAGGCGCCGATCAGCGTGAAGAACTTCCTCGAGTACGTCGACAGCGGCTACTACGACGGCACCCTGTTCCACCGCGTGATCCCGGGCTTCATGGTGCAGACCGGCGGCTTCAGCGCCGGCATGCAGGAGAAGAAGACCCGTGCACCGATCAAGAACGAGGCCGACAACGGCCTGCTCAACGAGCGCGGCACCCTCGCCATGGCCCGTACCGGAGTGGTCGATTCGGCCACCAGCCAGTTCTTCATCAACCTGACCGACAACGACTTCCTCAACCATGGTGCCCGCGACTTCGGCTATGCCGTGTTCGGCAAGGTGGTGCGTGGCATGGGCGTGGTCGACCAGATCGCCAAGGTTCCCACCACCCGCCGCAACGGCTTCGCCGACGTGCCGAGCGACGACGTGGTGATCCTGTCCGCCAAACGCCTCTGAGTCCAGCCGCAGGGGCTTGATCCGGCGGGCCCAGGACGGGCCCGCTCCAGAAGAGAGCCATCATGCTTTATCGTCGTTTCGAACGTCTGATCGACCCGTTCCGCAGTGCTTCCGAACGCATGCCGCCCAGCGAAGTGCTGCGTTTCTATGTCTACTTCCTGCGCCAGGTCTGGCCGGTGTTCCTGGCCCTGCTGGTGGTCGGCCTGATCGTCGCGCTGATCGAGGTGGCGCTGTTCAGCTACCTCGGCCGCATCGTCGATCTCGCCCAGAGCACGCCCAGCGCGGAGTTCTTCCGCGTGCACGCCAACGAACTGATCTGGATGGCGGTGGTGGCGCTGGTCCTGCGCCCGCTGTTCAACGCCCTGCACGACATGCTGGTGCACCAGAGCATCAACCCGAGCATGACCAACCTGATCCGCTGGCAGAACCACCGCTACGTGCTCAAGCAGAGCCTCGGCTTCTTCCAGAACGATTTCGCCGGGCGCATCGCCCAGCGCATCATGCAGACCGGCAACTCGTTGCGCGATTCGGCGGTGCAGGTGGTGGACGCCCTCTGGCACGTGCTGATCTATACCGTCAGCGCCCTGGTGCTGTTCGCCGAGGCCGACTGGCGCCTGATGATCCCTCTGGTGCTGTGGGTGTTCGCCTACGTCGGCGCCCTCGCCTACTTCGTTCCCCAGGTCAAGCGCCGCTCGGTGGAGGCCTCGGATTCGCGCTCGAAGCTGATGGGGCGGATCGTCGACGGCTACACCAACATCACCACGCTGAAGCTGTTCGCCCACACCCGCCAGGAAGAGGACTACGCCCGCGAAGCGATCGGCGACCAGACCCTCAAGTCGCAACGCGCCGGGCGCGTAGTGACCTCCATGGACGTGACCATCACGGTGATGAACGGCGTGCTGATCACCGGCACCACCGGCCTGGCCCTGTGGCTGTGGAGCCAGGAGCTGATCTCGGTGGGCGCCATCGCCCTGGCCACCGGGCTGGTGATCCGCATCAACAACATGTCCGGCTGGATCATGTGGGTGGTCGGCGGCATCTTCGAGAACATCGGCCAGGTCCAGGATGGCATGCAGACCATCGCCCTGCCGCGCAAGGTGGTCGACCGCGAGGACGCCCAGCCGCTGCGGGTAGAGCGCGGCGAGGTGGAGTTCGAGCACATCGCCTTCCACTACGGCAAGGGCAGCGGCGTGATCCAGGGTCTCGACCTGAAGGTCCGGCCCGGCGAGAAGATCGGCCTGGTCGGACCTTCCGGCGCCGGCAAGTCGACCCTGGTCAACCTGCTGCTGCGCCTGTACGACCTGGAGAGCGGACGCATCCTGGTCGATGGCCAGGACATCGCCGGGGTGACCCAGGAAAGCCTGCGCGCGCAGATCGGCATGGTCACCCAGGACACCTCGCTGTTGCACCGCTCGATCCGCGACAACCTGCTCTACGGCCGCCCCGGCGCCAGCGACGCGGAACTCATGGAAGCGGTGCGCAAGGCTCGCGCCGACGAGTTCATCCCGCTGCTCAGCGACGCCGAGGGCCGCCGCGGCTTCGACGCCCATGTCGGCGAACGCGGAGTGAAGCTCTCCGGCGGCCAGCGCCAGCGCATCGCCATCGCCCGGGTGCTGCTCAAGGACGCGCCGATCCTGATCCTCGACGAAGCGACCTCGGCGCTGGACTCGGAAGTCGAATCGGCGATCCAGGAAAGCCTGGAGACCCTGATGCAGGGCAAGACGGTGATCGCCATCGCCCACCGCCTGTCGACCATTGCGCGCATGGACCGCCTGGTGGTGCTGGACAAGGGCCACATCGCCGAAAGCGGCACGCATGCCGAGTTGCTCGCCCATGGCGGCCTCTATGCGCGCCTCTGGCAACACCAGACCGGCGGCTTCGTCGGCGTCGACTGAAGCCTCGGCACCGGGCGGCGGCTCGCGCCGCCCGGCCTGGGTGACCTTGTCAAAGGCTCTGCAACGGGCCTTTTCGCGGCAATCATCACCGCCGTCGATCTCGACTAGCACGCGCTTCGATTTTTTCCGCCAGCGAAACGGTGTTCTTATCGAACCCGTGCCCCGGCTCGATCCCGACGCCTGCCGCATCGTCCCCGTCCACCTGGCGTCGGCCACGGACGACCAAGGATGCCAGTGCTCGGTACCGGGGATTTCGCCCCATCGCTACGGAGAATCACAGAATGAAACTTGCCTCTGTCGTGTCCGCCGTCATCACCAGCCTCGCCCCCATGGCCTTCGCCCAGGACGTGGACAAGGACCCGGGCCGCGGCCTGCCGGTCGAGGAATACCACTACGGCATGCAACTGGACGTGAAGAATGTCCTGCACCGTACCGACAATTCGACCAGGACCGGCGTAGTGCCGGTGACCGTGGTCTACGAGGACCATAGCGGCGAGCTGCACAAGATCCGCTTCCTCGAATGGGGCGGCAGCACCAGCAACGGCTGAGCGGACGCCACGCCCTATCGTTCCGGCCCCCTTCAGGCCTGGCGGTAGGGCAACAGGCCGTGGGCCTCCTCGGCGTAGGCGCGCACACCCGCCCGCTCCTGTTCGAGGAACTGCGCCACGGCATCGCGCAGACCGGGATGCGCCAGGTAGTGCCAGGAGCGCGTCAGCACCGGCTCGAAACCGCGGATCAGCTTGTGTTCGCCCTGGGCGCCGGCGTCGAAGCGCGCCAGGCCGGCGCCGATGGCGAATTCCAGGCCCTGGTAGAAGCAGGTCTCGAAGTGCAGCCGGTCGAACTCGGCCAGGCATCCCCAGTAGCGCCCGTACAGGGTATCTCCAGCGACCAGGCTGAACGCCATCGCCACCGGCTTGCCACGCTGGTGGGCGAAGACCACACGGATCGCCTCCGGCATGCGCTCGGCCAGCAGGCCGAAGAACTCGCGGCTCAGGTAGGGATCGCGGTCGCGCACCAGGTAGGTGTTGGCGTAGCAGAGATAGACGAAATCCCACTCCAGTTCGGACAACTGGCCGCCTTCCCGCCATTCGAACTCGATGCCCTGTCCGCCGACCTGTTCGCGCTCCTTGCGCAGTTGCTTGCGCTTGCGCGAACTGAGGGCCTCGAGGAAGTCCTGGAAGTCCCGATAGCCGCGGTTGTGCCAGTGGTACTGGCAACCCAGGCGTTCGAGCCAACCGTCACGCGCGGCAAGCAAGGTGTCCGCCCGGGCGTCGGTGAAATTCACATGGATGCTCGACAGACCGCTCGCCTCGGCCTCCTCGCCAAGGGACGCGAGCAGCCCCTGCAACCCTTCGTCCTCGCCCAGCAGGCGCGCACCGGCGACCGGGGTGAAGGGCACCCCTACCAGCAGCTTCGGGTAGTAGCGGATACCGGCCCGCTGGCAGGCGTCGGCCCAGCTCCAGTCGAACACGTATTCGCCGTACGAGTGCGCCTTCACATAGGCCGGCAGCGCCGCGCACAGCCGCCCTTGCGGATCGCGCAGCACGCGATGAGCCGGGCGCCAGCCGGTAGCGGGCGTCACGCTGTGGCTGTCTTCCAGCGCGGACAGGAAAGCATGACGCAGGAATGGCTGGGCGGGAGGCAGCAAGGCGTCCCACTCGGCGGCGTCGATATCGGCAAGGGTGGCAAGCGTCTGGATCGGCATGCGCGCCAGTCTGGCGCGAGACGCAAGGCAAGTGAAGCCGGTCGATGGAAAAAAGCGCCCGGCGGACCCGCGATGAAACCGCCCTTCTCCAAGCGAAGGCTTCGATCCATCCTACGTAGAGCGCATAACGCCAACGGCGTTATCCGCCGATACCCCGCCGCAACGGCGGAGCGAAAGCTGGGAACCCTCCGCGTAGGGCGAATAACGCCGGAGGCGTTATCCGCCGATACCCGCCGCGACGGCGGACAACCGCGACGGCATTCCCGATCGGGCCCTAGATCATGCCCAGCAGCAACAGGACCAACAGCACCACCAGCAATGCGCCGATGATCCCCGAGGGCCCGTAGCCCCAGTTGCGCGAATGAGGAAAGACCGGCAGGCCGCCGATCAGCAGCAGGATCAGGATGATCAGAAGAATCGTACCGAGACTCATGGGCGTCGCTCCTGTTCGGCTCATGGGGCAAAGGGCGGGAGATTCCGCCCTTGTAGTTCTCGACCCCCGCCGAGCAACGAAGATTCAATAAATCCGCGACCTCCAGCCTCAGTGGATGACCTTGGGCGCCGGCCCCTTGAGCAGACGCATGAACATCAGCGCCACCGCCTGGGCGTCGCCGAGGGCGGTGTGGCGACCGCTGACCGGCACATCCAGGGCCCGCGCCAGGGTGTCGAAGCGCAGGTCGATGTGTGCGTCGGGAAAATGCCGGCTGACCTTCCGGTGGTACAGCGACGAAATCTCGATGGAGGGGTTGTGCAACTGTCGGTCGAGGAGCTGGCGCAGGTGCCGGTTCAGCACGGCGACATCGAACGACAGATAGTAGCCCAGCAGCGGTCGGTCGCCGATGAACGCCAGCACCTGGCGCAGGGCCTGCTCCAGCTGCAACTGTCCCTCCAGGTCGGCGCGGCGCAGCTTGTGGATGCGGATCGACTCCGCATCCAGGCTCGGCGGCGGCTCGACGTAGAGTTCCAGGCGCTCGCCCATGACCAGTTTGCCGCGCCGCACCAGCACCGCGCCGATGCTGAGGATGTCGGCACGACGCGGGTCGAGGCTGGTGGTCTCGAGATCGAGGGAGATCACTTCTTCCGCCTCGACCGCCTCGTGCATCAACCAGTACAGCCGGCGGCGCCAGCCCGGCCAGCGGCTGTCGGGCAACTTGACCATGGTGTTCATCGGGTCTCCAGGTGGAATTGACGGGCCACGCTCTGCTTGAACTTCTTCACCACATGCAGGCCGTAGCGCAGCATGTCGCGATCGTGGCGGCTCATGCCGCTGACGTCCAGGCCCTGCTGGCGACCGTCGCGTTGGCCGGCCAACTGGCGGGTCAGGCGCAGTTGCAGGAACAGCTCGAAAGACTCGCTCAGGTCGTCCGCCAGGCGTGCTTCGAGGACCTTGTGTCGCTTCAGCGCCTCGATCCGTGCCAGGGTCCCGCGGGTCTCCAGGCCTTCGCGCAGGGCCAGGGTGCGGATGCCGTGGACGATGGGGAAGATCCCGCCGCGCTTGAGATCGAGGCGGGCGTCCTGGGTTTTCAGCTGGCCGAGGAAGGTCAGCGGCGTATCGAATTGCAGGGCCGCCGCCGCGATATCCGCCAGCCAGCGCTCGCCGCCGTCGGCGAAACCGCGCAGTTGCCGACGCAACGGCTCGAACAGCTGCAGGTTGCCGGCCACCGGCCAGGCATCGGCCAGGATCGACAGGCGCAACAGCTGCTCCGGCTTGCCCTCCAGCAGCGTCCCGCGCAGCTCCGCCTGCCAGGCCACCAGCGGCTTGCACCATTCCGGCCGACTGGCCATTACCCCTCCGGGACAGGGCGGATAACCGAACTCCAGCAAGGCCGCGCTGAAGCGCTGCATCATCGCCAGGGCCTGTTCCTGCGGCAGATCGTCGGCCAGGACCAGGGCATTGTCCTGGTCGGTCTTCAGCAACTGCTCGCCGCGTCCTTCGCTGCCCATCACCAGCAAGCAGCAGCGCCCGCGCAGGGTTGGCGGCAGCAACAATTCGAAAAGCCGTTCGAGCAATTGCTCGTTGAGCGCGCTGACCAGCTGCATGATGAAGCGCAGGCGGATACCGTTGCCGGCCAGGGTAGCGATCAGGGTGTCCAGGGTTTCCGCGCAGCGGCGCAGGTCGCCGAGGTCGTCGGCGCGGGCGATGCGCAGCGCCAGGACGTGGGAATGGGTGGAGAACAGGCTGAGCACCTGGGTCAGGTGCAACAGGCCGATCACCTGACCGTCCTCCGTGACCGCGACCCGCTCGATACGCTGGCGCGTCATGAGGATCATCGCGTCGAACAGGAAATCGCCCAGTTCGACGCTGGCCAGCGGACCATGGGCCAACGGCCCGATAGCCTCCAGCTCGCTGCGCCCGTCGCGGAAGTGCGCGCTCATGAGGTCGGTGCGGGTGACGATGCCGAGCTCGGGCCCGTCCCTCTCCAGCCGCACCAGCAGGGCATCGGCGCCGTGGCTCAATTGCAGGCGCGCGGCGTCGCCGAGGGACAGCGAGGCCTCCACCTCCAGCGCCGGCAGCAAGTGCTCGCGGGCGATGCGGGTAAGGATGAACTCGGCAAGGTTCTGCCCGTCGCGCTGGGCCAACTGGCGCTTGGCCGCCAGGTCGGCCTGGAAGAACCGGGCGAAACCCGGGTTCTCCCCGCACAACTGGTGGAAGCAACTGGCCGGCAGTTCGTAGACGATGCTTTCCTCGATCGCCAGGTAGCGATGCTTGCTGCTGCCGGAGAACAGCCCGCGGACGTCGAACAGGTCGTCCGCGGCGTACTGGGCGAACACTCGCCCGTCGTCGCCGCGCTCCTCGACCACGCCCTTGAGCAGGACGAACAGCCCGGGGACCGCCGAACCGGCCTCCAGCAAGGTTTCCCCCGGCGCGTAGTAGCCTACGCTGAGGGCCTGCTTGAGGGTCTCGCGCTGATGGGGACGCAACTGGTCGAAGGGCGGCGAGGCGAAGTTGAAACTGTCAGGCATGGCTCATCTCGCTGTAACCGGGACGCTGAAACGAAAGGCGGCGGACCGGAAATCCGGCCGCCGCCTCGGGCTACGTCTTCACGTAGCGCTTAGTGGGCCACCGCGCCAGAGGCGCCCAGGCCGGTCTGGGAACGGATGAACTGCGGGAAGAAGCGCGCCCGCTCCTCGTCGGCCGCCGCCGACTTGTCGGTGATGGAGAAGAACCAGATACCGACGAAGGCGACGATCATCGAGAACAGCGCCGGGTACTCGTACGGGTAGATGGCTTTCTCGTGGCCGAGGATCTGCACCCAGATGGTCGGGCCGAGGACCATCAGGCCCACCGCGGTGATCAGGCCCATCCAGCCGCCGATCATGGCGCCGCGGGTGGTCAGCTTCTTCCAGTACATGGAGAGCAGCAGCACCGGGAAGTTGCAGCTGGCGGCGATGGAGAAGGCCAGGCCGACCATGAAGGCGATGTTCTGCTTCTCGAAGAGGATGCCGAGCACGATGGCGACCACGCCCAGGGCCACGGTGGTCATCTTCGAGACCCGCAGCTCGTCCTTCTCGTTGGCCTTGCCGCCCTTGAACACGCTGGCGTACAGGTCATGGGAGACGGCCGAGGCCCCGGCCAGGGTCAGCCCGGCGACCACCGCGAGGATGGTGGCGAAGGCCACCGCCGAGATGAAGCCGAGGAACAGGCTGCCGCCCACCGCGTCGGCCAGGTGCACCGCCGCCATGTTGTTGCCGCCGATCAGGGCGCCGGTGGCGTCCTTGAAGTCCGGGTTGGTGCTGACCAGCAGGATCGCGCCGAAACCGATGATGAAGGTCAGGATGTAGAAGTAGCCGATGAAACCGGTGGCGTAGAACACGCTCTTGCGCGCTTCCTTGGCGTCGCTGACGGTGAAGAAGCGCATCAGGATGTGCGGCAGCCCGGCGGTGCCGAACATCAGCGCGAAGCCCAGGGAGAATGCCGAGATCGGATCCTTGACCAGGCCGCCCGGACTCATGATCGCCTCGCCCTTCGGATGCACCTTGATGGCTTCGGAGAACAGCGTGCTGACGTCGAAGTTGACGTGCTTGAGCACCATGATCGCCATGAACGAGGCGCCGGAGAGCAACAGCACGGCCTTGATGATCTGCACCCAGGTGGTCGCCAGCATGCCGCCGAACAGCACGTAGAGCACCATCAGGATGCCCACCAGGACCACCGCGACATGGTAGTTGAGGCCGAACAGCAGCTCGATCAGCTTGCCGGCGCCGACCATCTGCGCGATCAGGTAGAACGCCACCACCACCAGCGAGCCGCAGGCCGACAGGGTGCGGATCTGCTTCTGCTTGAGGCGGTAGGAGGCGACGTCGGCGAAGGTGTACTTGCCCAGGTTGCGCAGGCGCTCGGCGATGAGGAAGAGGATGATCGGCCAGCCGACCAGGAAGCCGATCGAGTAGATCAGGCCGTCGTAGCCGGAAGTGAAGACCAGCGCCGAAATACCCAGGAAGGATGCCGCCGACATGTAGTCGCCGGCGATCGCCAGGCCATTCTGGAAGCCGGTGATGCGGCCGCCTGCGGCATAGTAGTCGGCCGCCGAGCGGTTGCGCTTGGATGCCCAGTAGGTGATGCAGAGGGTCGCGCCGACGAAGGCGACGAACATGACGATGGCCGAGACGTTCAGCGGCTGGCGCTGCACGTCGCCGGTCAGCGCGTCGGCCCAGAGGGCCGGAGCGAAGGCCGCAAGGCCGAGCGCGGCAAGGAGACGAGCGATCATTGCTGCGCCTCCTTGAGGATTTCCTGGTTCAGGCTGTCGAACTCGCCGTTGGCGCGACGCACGTACAGGCCGGTCAGGATGAACGCGGCAAGGATCAGTCCGACACCCATCGGGATGCCCCAGGTCACGGACGAATCGGGACTGATACGCGCGCCCAGCAGCTGCGGCTGGAAAGCGATCAGCAGGATGAATATCACGTAGAGGCCAAGCATGATCGAAGAAAGTATCCAGGCGAAACGCTCTCGCTTGGCCACCAACTCCTTGAAGCGCGGATTGGTATCAATCCGCTGGTAGATGCTGTCGTTCATTGTTTTTATCCTCACAGCGGGGTGACGCGGAATGTCGTCGATATCCACTGTAGGACGCTGGTGCAAGCGCTCCAGACGACTTTAGTCGTAGCGTTTCGCCAGCCGCTCTAGACCGGTATTCCCGGGCCTTCCGGCAGATTCCGGAGCCAGCCTTCGGCAAGGAAAAACGCCGTGCCCGGTTGCCCGGGCACGGCGTTCCCCGATCGAACCAGCCGTGCTACTGCACCCAGTCCTTGACCCGTCCCGGGTTGGCCGCCACCCACTGCTTCGCCGCATCCTCGGGTTTGGCGCCCTCCTGGATCGCCAGCATCACCTGGCCGACCTCGTTGCCATCCCTCCAGCCGAACTTCTTCAGGAACTCCCAGACCGGCTTGGCCTTGGCCTCCAGCGCCGGGTTGGCGACGGTGTCGACATGCTCGGTATCGCCATAGACCTTCTTCGGATCGTCGAGGAACTTCAGCTTCCACTTGGCGAACATCCAGTGCGGAATCCAGCCGGTCACCACCACCGGCTTCTTCTCGTTCTCGGCACGGGTCAGCTCGGCGATCATGCCGCTGCCGGAACTGGCCACCAGCTTGTAGTCGAGGCCATATTGCTTGATCGCCTCGTCGGTCTTGATCATCACCCCGGCGCCGGCATCGATACCCACCACGCGGCCGCCGAAAGCGTCCTTCTGCGCCTGGAGGTCGGCGATGCTGTTGGCGCTCACGTATTCGGGGACGATCAGGCCGATGCGTGCGTCCGGGTAGTTGATGGCAAGGTTGACCACCTTATCCTTCATCTTCTCGTAGTAGGCGCCGTGGGTGCCCGGCAGCCAGGCCGAGAGCATGGCATCGAGCTTGCCGCGCGCCACGCCCTGCCACATGATCCCCGCCGCCACCGGCATCAGCTTCACCTCGTAGCCGAGCTTCTCGCGGATCACCTCGGCGGCCACATGGGTGGTCGCCACGCTGTCCGACCAGCCGTCCACGTAACCGATGGTGATCACCGGCTTGTCCGCCGCGGCCGCCATCCCCACAGCCGCCGACATTGCCAGGCCCGCACTCCAGCACAACAGTCGTCGCATCATTCGCATCAGACGTACCCCTTGTTCTATGCCGACGGGGACGCTCCCCGGCGGTCGCGGCACTCTGCGGTGCCGCCGTCCATCATCGGCGCGCCCGGACGGCGGACTGCTCTGAGAACGACACCCATCGCACCCGATAACGACATGCCTCGAACTGCGCTGCGGCACGCTGCGGATGTGCTCCGAGACAGTGCGATCGAAGCGCTCTATGCACTCGATTGGACAGGCCGATTTCCGCTTGGCCGAGCGCCTGGATAGGCTTTCGCCAAAGAGGAATGATTCTCGATCAAAGGAGAGCAGCCATGCTCAAGACCCTGACCTTCACCGTCATGCACTTCATCATCGCCTTCAGCGTGGCCTATGCGCTGACCGGCAGCATAGCGGTCGGCGGGCTGGTGGCGGCGGTCGAGCCGCTGTGCAACTCGGTCGGTTTCTACTTCCACGAGAAGATCTGGAAACGCTTCGAGAAAGACGGCGCGCCGCGCCCGGCTAGCGCCCATGGCTGGCTGCACCGCCACGCCTGAAGGGATATTCGCGAGGCACGGCAAGAGGCGGGAAAGACCGATTGGAACGCTGGCTGCAATAACCCACTGCACTACTGAGGCTTGCAGTTGTCATAGCGGCAGTATATTCACTCAGTACTTTTCCCTCGAAGGGATTCCCCCGATGCCCCACTTCCTCCGTTTCGCTGCCCTGCTCGGCGGCCTCGCCCTCGGTTGTGCCAATCTGGCGCAGGCCCGGGACGTGGACGCCGCGAGCTACGGCTATCCACTGACCAACCCGTTCGAGGCGACCATCGCCACCACGCCGCCGGAACTGCGTCCCGAGCTTCCGCACAGCGAGGACATCGACCAGAAGGACTACAGCCTGAAATTGCGCCCGGAGCGCGAGTTCGCCCTGCCGGACAACTTCTGGCCGGTGAAGAAGCTGCGCTACCGCCTGGCCCGCCAGGATCATGCGGCGCCGCTGATCTTCATCATTGCCGGGACTGGCGCCCACTACGCCAGCAGCTTCCCGGAATACCTGAAGAAGCTCTTCTACCAGGCCGGCTACCACGTGGTGCAGTTGTCCTCGCCGACCAGTTGGGACTTCATGGCCAGCGCCTCGCGCTTCGCCACACCGGGCTTTTCCAGCGACGACGCCGATGACCTGTACCGGGTGATGCAGGCGGTGCGCGCGCAGCAGCGCGACCTGCCGGTGACCGACTATTACCTCACCGGCTATAGCCTGGGGGCGCTGAACGCCGCGTTCGTCAGCCACCTCGACGAAAGCCGCCGGAGCTTCAACTTCAAGAAAGTGCTGCTGCTCAACCCACCGGTGAACCTCTACACCTCGGTGAGCAACCTCGACAAACTGGTGGAAACCCAGGTCAAGGGCATCACTGACTCGCGCACCTTCTACGAGGTGGTGCTGAGCAAGCTGACCCGCTACTTCCGGCAGAAAGGCTACGTCGACATCAACGACGCCATGCTCTACGACTTCCAGCAGTCAAAGCAACGCCTGAGCAACGAAGAAATGGCCATGCTGATCGGCACCTCGTTCCGCTTCTCCGCCGCCGACATCGCCTTCACCTCGGACCTGGTCAACCGTCGCGGCCTGATCACCCCGCCGAACTACCCGATCAACGAAGGCACCAGCCTGGAGCCCTTCTTCAAGCGCGCGCTACAGTGCGACTTCGAGTGCTACATGACCGAGCAACTGATCCCGATGTGGCGAGCCCGTTACGACGGCGGCAGCCTGACCCAACTGGTCAACCAGGTCAGCCTCTACAAGCTGCAGGACTATCTGCACGACAGCCCGAAGATCGCCGTGATGCACAACGCCGACGACGTCATCCTCGGCCCGGGCGACCTCGGCTTCCTCCGCCGGACCTTCGGCGAACGCCTGACCGTCTATCCCTATGGCGGTCACTGCGGCAACCTCAACTACAAGGTCAACGCGCAGGACATGCTGGACTTCTTCGCCACGCCCGCTGCCGGACAGACCCAGGTCGCCAGCGCGGCCCTCACCCAGCAGGCAGGAAACTGATCGATGAGCCGAACCGCACACTGGATGTTCGCCCTTCTGCTGAGCGCTGCCGCCAGCGCCCAGGCCGACGAGGCCGCCGCGCCGGCCGAACTGCCGCCACGCCAGCTCGACGGCGACGGTTTCAGCCGTCCACTGGACCAACTCAAGTTCAATCCCGGCCTGGATCAACGCGAATTCGAGCGCGCCACCCTCGACGCACTGAACATGTACGATCCCTGGGAATCCTGGAACCGCCGGGTCTACCACTTCAACTATCGCTTCGACGAGTGGGTGTTCCTGCCCGTGGTACGAGGCTACGAATACGTCACCCCGCACTTCGTCCGCAGCGGCGTGAGCAATTTCTTCGACAACCTCGGCGACGTGCCCAATCTGCTGAACAACCTCGCCCAATTGAAGGGCAAGGCGGCGATGGAAACCACCGCGCGGCTGCTGTTCAACACCACCTTCGGTGTGCTCGGCCTGTGGGACCCTGCGACCAGGATGGGCCTGCACAAGCGCAGCGAGGATTTCGGCCAGACCCTCGGCTTCTACGGCGTGGGCAGCGGCCCCTACCTGGTGCTGCCGATCCTCGGCCCGTCCAACCTGCGCGACACCGGCGGACTGGTGGTGGACTACGTCGGCGAATACCAGGTGAACTACCTCAACGTTCCCCAGGCCAGCGGCGACCACCCGGAGATCACCGCCCTGCGCGTGGTGGACAAGCGCTACAACACCAGCTTCCGCTACGGCCAGATGAACTCGCCGTTCGAGTACGAGAAACTGCGCTACATCTATACCGAGGCGCGCAAGCTGCAGATCGCCGAGTGAGACGAAGAACCGCCGCCCTGTGCGGCGGTTTCTTTTCCTCAGAACGATTCAATAAATCGATAGGAATCACATAAAACCCGCATCCATATATCGATCACAGAGGACTATCATCGAGCCATACACGAACCAGGAGGTTCCCATGACCCGCTACCGTGATGTCCTCGAACTGCATACCGGCCACCCCGCCTCCGATGGCGCCGGCGTCCGCCTGACCCGCGTGATCGGCGGCCCGTCCCCGGAACGCTTCGACCCGTTCCTGATGCTCGACCAGTTCGATACCCAGAACCCGGATGACTATGTCGCCGGTTTCCCTTCGCACCCGCACCGCGGCTTCGAGACCGTGACCTACATGCTCGAAGGGCGTATGCGCCACGAAGACCACCTCGGCAATCGCGGCCTGCTCAAGCCCGGCGGCGTACAGTGGATGACCGCCGCCCACGGCATCATCCACAGCGAGATGCCGGAACAGGTGGAAGGCGCGATGCGTGGCTTCCAGCTGTGGGTCAACCTGCCGGCGAAGAACAAGCTGGCCCCGGCCGGCTATCGCGATATCGAGCCGGAAGACGTGCCGCGCCTGGAAACCGCCGGAGGCGTGAAGGTCACGGTGATCGCCGGTCGCTTCGACGACGGCCAGGCGCAGCAGATCGGCGCCGTGGAAAGGCCGGACACCGAGCCGCACTACTACGACCTGCAACTGCCTGCCGGCGGCCGCATCGCCCCGCGCCTGCCGGACGGCCATCGCGTGCTGCTGTACGTCTACGAAGGCAGCCTGACGGTGGAAGGCGAACGCCCGGTGGAAATCGCCACCAATCGCCTGGCTCGGCTGTCCGAAGAAGGGGAACTGAGCCTGCGCAGCGAAGCCGGCGCCCGGGTACTGGTTCTCGCCGGCAAGCCGTTGCGCGAGCCGATCGTCCAGTACGGTCCGTTCGTGATGAACAGCCGCGAGGAAATCGAGCAGGCGCTACGCGACTATCGCGACGGTGTCCTGGCCGTCTGAGCCGTGCGCGAGCCGCCCTTCGGGGCGGTTTTTTCCTTCCGCCTGTCCCGTCCTGAATAAGGTTTACCGCTCGATCCGCAGGAAGCGCTCCAGTTCCGCCCGCTTGCCCATCGCATCGTGGTAGCCCAGTTCGATCAGTTCGCTGCAATAGCCGCGCTCGAACAACAGGTAGCTCAATACCCCCGCCCCGCTGGCGCGGGTCGCTCCGGGACCGCGCAGGAAAAGCCGCAGCACCCGCGACAGCTCCCGGTAGTGCCGCGCGGCGATCTCGTCCAGCGGCCGGCTCGGCGACACCAGCAATACCTCCACCGGCTCCAGCCCACCCGCCTGGCGGCGCACCTCCGGCGCCACCAACTGGCCGATCTGGTTCATCCGCTGCAACTGCTCGATGTCGCCTTCCAGGCTGTCGATGAAGGTGCTGTTCAACAGGTGGGCGCCGATCTGCGCCAGGCTCGGCGGTCGGTCGGACGGCGGCAGGCCGGTCATGGCACTGTCGCCACCGGTGGCCGGGTTGCCGCTGACGCCGATCACCAGCACCCGCGTGGCGCCCAGGTGCAACGCCGGGCTGATGGGCGCCTGGGAACGCACCGCGCCGTCGCCGAAGTATTCGCGGTTGATCCGCACCGGCGGGAACAGCAGCGGGATCGCCGCGCTGGCCAGCAGGTGCCGAAGCTCCAGGCGGGTGGGAATGCCCAGGCGCCGATGGCGTACCCAGGGATCGATGGTCGCGCGCCCCTGGTAGAAGGTCACCGCCTGCCCCGACTCGTAGCCGAACGCGGTCACCGCCACCGCGCGCAACTGGCGCTGGCGCACCGCCGCATGAATCCCGGAAAAATCCAGCTCACGTGCCAGCAGCTCATGCAACGGCCGGTTGTCCAGCAACGCCACCGGCACCCGCCGCCCCAGGCCGAGCAGGCTATGGCCGAGGAAGCGCGAGGCCTGGCGGGTCACGCCCGGCCAGTCGCTGCGATAGACATGTTCGGTGCGGAATCCCTGCCAGACCGCGGTCAGGCGCTGGATCGCCTGGCGGAATTGCAGGGCGCCGCAAGCCAGGCCAACGGCGTTGATGGCGCCGGCGGAGGTACCGACGATGACCGGGAAAGGATTGCCGGCGCTGTCCGGCAGCAGGTCGGCGATGGCGGCCAGGACCCCGACTTGGTAGGCCGCGCGGGCGCCGCCCCCGGAAAGGATCAGGCCGGTGAGCGGCGGACGTGGGGCAAGGGGATCGGACACAGCGGGGCTTCCGTCATGAACTGCGGCGAGTATAGCCAGACCCCGCGCGCGTCCGGAATGCCCGTCCTCAGCGCTTGCGCCGTTTCGGATAGAGCTTGGCTTCGCCTGGCGGGCGGGTCTTGAAACGCCGGTGCGCCCACAGGTACTGCTCGGGCTGCTGGCGCACGCAGCGCTCGACCCACTGGTTGATCCGCAGGCAATCGGCTTCCTCGCTCTCGCCGGGGAAGTCCTCCAGCGGCGGGTGGATGGTCAGGCGATAACCGCTGCCATCGGCCAGGCGGCTCTGGGTGAACGGCAACACCCGCGCCCGGCCCAGGCGGGCGAACTTGGTGGTGGCGGTGACGGTGGCCGCCGGGATGCCGAACAGCGGCACGAACAGGCTCTGCTTGGCGCCGTAGTCCTGGTCCGGTGCGTACCAGATGGCGCGGCCGCCACGCAGCACCTTGAGCATCGAGCGCACGTCCTCGCGCTCGATGGCGGTGGCATCGAGGTTGTGCCGCTCGCGGCCACGGCGCTGGATGTAGTCGAACACCGGGTTGTCGTGCTCACGGTACATGCCGTCGATGGTGTGCACCTGGCCGAGCAGCGCCGCGCCGATCTCCAGGGTGGTGAAATGCAGGGCCATGAGGATCACCCCCTCGCCCTGCGCCTGGGCCTCGCGCAGATGCTCCAGGCCTTCTATATGGGCAAGACGGGCCAGGCGCGCCTTCGGCCACCACCAGCTCATGGCCATCTCGAAGAAGGCGATGCCGCTGGAGGCGAAGTTCTCCTTCAGCAGACGCTCGCGTTCGGCGGGCGACTTTTCCGGAAAGCACAGTTCGAGGTTGCGCGCGGCAATCTCGCGGCGCGAGCCGACCAAGCGGTACATCAGCGCCCCCAGGCCACGGCCGAGCATCAGCAGGACGGGATACGGCAACTGCACCACCAGCCAGAGCAGTCCCAGGCCGAACCAGAGCGGCCAGTAGCGGGGATGGAGGAAAGCGCTGGAGAAACGGGGGCGATCCATGGACGGTTCCGACGACGATCAAAGCCCGCCATTCTACCCTGCCCGCCGTCCCGGCGGGACGCCGCGTTGCCGATCGATGCCGCCCCGGCTATCTGCCACGCTTGCGGGCATCCGGCGTTCTCGTTATAAGTCCCTGCAATTCAACGACCGACAAGCCCCATGAGCCAAGCCGACCTCCTCGATCAAGACCCCGTATTCCAGCTCAAGGGCAGCATGCTCGCGGTGACCATCCTCGAACTGGCGCACAACGACCTGGCGAGGCTCGAACGGCAACTCGCCGACAAAGTGGCGCAAGCGCCCAACTTCTTCCGCGACACCCCCCTGGTCATGGCCCTCGACAAGCTGCCCGAAGGCGAAGGCCGCCTCGACCTGCCGGCGCTCCTCGAGGTCTGTCGCCGCCACGGCCTGCGCACCCTGGCGATCCGCGCCGGGCGCGAGGAGGACATCGCCGCCGCCCAGGCCCTGGACCTGCCGGTGCTGCCGCCCTCGGGCGCCCGCGAACGACCGCTGGACATCAAGGACAGCGCCCCGCGCAAGCCTGCCGAAGAGCCCAGCCCGAGCGCCGGTGAAGCCAGGCCCGAGCCGGCCAAGGCGGAAGAGAAGCCCGCCGAGCCCGTCAGCCGCCCGACCAAGGTGGTGAAGACCCCGGTGCGCGGCGGCATGCAGATCTACGCCGCCGGCGGCGACCTGATCGTGCTGGCCGCGGTCAGTCCCGGCGCGGAACTTCTCGCCGACGGAAACATCCATGTGTACGGCCCGATGCGCGGACGCGCACTGGCCGGCGTGAAAGGCGACGCCACGGCGCGAATCTTCTGCCAGCAGCTGGCCGCCGAACTGGTCTCCATCGCCGGTAACTACAAGGTCGCGGAGGACCTGCGACGCAGCCCGCAGTGGGGCAAGGCAGTGCACGTCAGCCTGTCGGGTGACGTGTTGAACATCACCCGCCTTTAACGGATACTGCCGCCACTTTCAGGGACCAGAATTCTTACGTTTTTCATTGGGGTGAATCACCTTGGCCAAAATTCTCGTAGTCACTTCCGGTAAGGGTGGCGTCGGTAAAACCACCACCAGCGCAGCTATCGGCACCGGCCTGGCCTTGCGCGGTTTCAAGACCGTCATCGTCGACTTCGACGTCGGCCTGCGTAACCTCGACCTTATCATGGGCTGCGAACGCCGCGTGGTGTACGACTTCGTCAACGTCGTCAACGGCGAGGCCACCCTCACCCAGGCCCTGATCAAGGACAAGCGCCTCGAAAACCTGCATGTCCTGGCCGCCAGCCAGACCCGCGACAAGGACGCCCTGACCAAGGAAGGCGTCGAGAAAGTCATGGCCGAACTGCGCAAGGATTTCGAATACATCATCTGCGACTCCCCGGCGGGCATCGAGAAAGGCGCCCACCTGGCCATGTACTTCGCCGACGAAGCGATCGTCGTGACCAACCCCGAGGTTTCCTCGGTACGCGACTCCGACCGCATGCTCGGCCTGCTGGCAAGCAAGTCGCAGCGCGCCGAGAAAGGCGAGGAGCCGATCAAGGAACACCTGCTGCTGACCCGCTACAACCCGGAGCGCGTCACCAAGGGCGAGATGCTCGGCGTCGACGACGTCGAGGAGATCCTCGCCATCCGCCTGCTCGGGGTGATCCCGGAATCCCAGGCCGTGCTCAAGGCGTCGAACCAGGGCGTGCCGGTGATCCTCGACGAGCAGAGCGACGCCGGCCAGGCGTACAGCGATGCGGTCGACCGCCTGCTCGGCAAGGAAATACCGCATCGATTCCTCGATGTGCAGAAGAAAGGATTCCTGCAAAGACTGTTCGGAGGACGTGAATGAGCCTTTTAGACTTCTTTCGCAGTCGGAAATCGCAGAACAGCGCTTCCATCGCGAAAGAACGACTGCAGATCATCGTTGCCCACGAACGTGGCCAGCGCGCACAGCCGGATTATCTGCCCCAGTTGCAGAAAGACCTGCTGGAAGTGATCCGCAAGTACGTACCGATCGACCAGGAGCAGATCCAGGTGGAACTGGAGAACCAGGGCAACTGCTCGATCCTGGAACTCAACATCACCCTGCCGGATCGTTGATTCGCCCAGGGTCCATACTGCGGCGGCCATTGGCCGCCGCAGTCGTTTCACCGAGCCTGCCCGTCAGGCTCCCTGCCGCCTCCCGGCGATGAGCCCGTTCGCTATGCCGCTGTCCCAGATCCGAATCGTTCACCAGGATGACGCCCTGCTGGTGGTCGACAAGCCCACCCTGCTGCTGTCGGTGCCCGGCCGCGCCGATGACAACAAGGACTGCCTGGTCACCCGCCTGCAGGAAAACGGCTATCCCGAGGCCCGCATCGTCCACCGCCTGGACTGGGAAACCTCCGGCCTGATGGTGCTCGCCCGCGACGCCGACAGCCACCGCGAGCTGTCCCGCCAGTTCCACGACCGCGAGACCGAGAAAGCCTATACCGCCCTTTGCTGGGGCCTGCCGGAACTGGACAGCGGGCGCATCGAACTGCCGCTGCGCTACGACCCGCCGACCAAGCCGCGTCACGTGGTGGACTTCGAGCACGGCCGCCACGCCCTGACCTTCTGGCGCGTGATCGAGCGTCATGAACGCTGGAGCAGGGTCGAGCTGACGCCGATCACCGGCCGTTCGCACCAGTTGCGCGTGCACATGCTCTCCATCGGCCATCCGCTGCTCGGCGACCGCCTCTACGCCAACCCCGAAGCCCTCGCCGCCCACGAACGCCTGTGCCTGCACGCCAGCCTGCTGTGCCTGACCCATCCGCAGAGCGGCGAACGCCTGCGCTTCGAGTCGCCGGCGCCGTTCTGAGCCTTCCCCGCCGCGTCCCGGCCCGCCGGGACGCCGCCCGCCGATTTCCGGTACCCCGTCTTGCCATACAACGACCAGCTTCCGCTTTTTCTGGCCGGCCCCGCCGCCAACGACCTGAACCCCGTCGGACAATACGATAGACTGCATGGATTGCCGTCCGGAGCCACTATGCGCGCAGAACTCAACCAGGGCCTGATCGATTTCCTCAAGGCCTCGCCCACGCCTTTCCATGCAACCGCCAGCCTCGCCCGCCGCCTGGAAGCCGCCGGCTACCGCCGCCTCGACGAGCGCGACGCCTGGCACACCGAAACCGGCGGCCGCTACTACGTGACCCGTAACGACTCGTCGCTGATCGCCATCCGCCTGGGCCGTCGCTCGCCCCTGGAAAGCGGCTTCCGCCTGGTCGGCGCGCACACCGACAGCCCCTGCCTGCGGGTCAAGCCGAACCCGGAGATCGCTCGCAACGGCTTCCTCCAGCTCGGCGTCGAAGTCTATGGCGGCGCCCTCTTCGCCCCCTGGTTCGACCGCGACCTGTCACTGGCCGGGCGCGTCACCTTCCGCGCCAATGGCAAGCTGGAAAGCCGCCTGGTCGACTTCCGCAAGGCCATCGCGGTAATCCCCAACCTGGCCATCCATCTCAACCGCGCCGCCAACGAGGGTTGGCCGATCAACGCGCAGAACGAACTGCCGCCGATCATCGCCCAACTGGCGCCGGGCGAGGCCGCCGACTTCCGCCTGCTGCTCGACGAACAGCTGCTGCGCGAGCACGGCATCACCGCCGACGTGGTACTGGACTACGAGCTGTCGTTCTACGACACCCAGTCCGCCGCGGTGGTAGGTCTCAACGACGAGTTCATCGCCGGGGCGCGCCTGGACAACCTGCTGTCCTGCCACGCCGGCCTGGAAGCCCTGCTCAACGCCGAAGGCGACGAGAACTGCATCCTGGTCTGCACCGACCACGAGGAAGTCGGTTCCTGTTCGCATTGCGGCGCCGACGGTCCGTTCCTCGAACAGGTACTGCGCCGCCTGCTGCCGGAAGGCGACGCCTTCAGCCGGGCGATCCAGCGCTCGCTGCTGGTCTCGGCCGACAACGCCCATGGCGTACACCCGAACTACGCCGACAGGCACGACGCCAACCATGGCCCGGCGCTGAACGGCGGTCCGGTGATCAAGATCAACAGCAACCAGCGCTATGCCACCAACAGCGAAACCGCCGGCTTCTTCCGCCACCTCTGCCAGGACAGCGAAGTGCCGGTGCAGAGCTTCGTGACCCGCAGCGACATGGGATGCGGCTCGACCATCGGCCCGATCACCGCCAGCCAGGTCGGCGTGCGCACCGTCGACATAGGCCTGCCGACCTTCGCCATGCACTCGATTCGCGAGCTGGCCGGTAGCCATGACCTGGCGCACCTGGTCAAGGTGCTCGGCGCCTTCTACGCCAGCAGCGAGCTGCCCTGAGCGCCAGGCGCGCTCACGCCCCGGGCATTCGCCCGGGGCCACTCAGGCGTGCGCAGCGTGCCATTCGCTGCGCAACAGCGTGTAGATCGCATGGTCGTGGGCACGCCCGGCGATGATCTCGTTGGCCCGGATCACTCCGTCGCGCCGGAAGCCCTGGCGCTCGGCGGCGCGCTGGCTGCGCAGGTTCTCGGTGGAACAGCGGATCACCAGGCGCTGCCGGTCGTAGCCAAGGAAACCCAGCTCGATCGTCTTCCCCAACGCCCTGGCCAGCAGCCCGCGCCCTTGCGCGGACGCCGCCAGCCAGTAGCCGATGCTGGCGCTGCGACTGTCCTCGGTGAAGTCGTGCAGGTCGATGACGCCGACCAGGCATCCGGATTCGACGATCCCGCAGCGGCAGCTCCTGCGCTCCGCCCACAACCGCTGGCCTTCGCCAATGAAACGGCGGGTATCGTCCACGCTCTGCGTCAGCGGCACCCACGGCATCCAGGGCGCCAGGTGCTCGCTGTTGGCACGTACCAGGCGGAACAGTTCCTCCGCGCGCGGCTGGTCGAGCAGCTCCAGGTGCAGGTCGGACGAAATCGGCAGTATGAACATGCGAGGGCTCCTTTTCCCGGAGCCCCATCCTCGCAGAAGGTGCCGCAGGTCGTCGACGCGTGGCGTTACTGCGGTACCTCGACGCTGATATGGATGGCGTCGTGGCGCCAGAACTCCAGGTCGCAGTCGATCAGCCGACCACGCTGGTCGCGGTTGATCCGGCTGATGCGCAGGGCCGGGCTGCCCACCGCCACCTTCAGCGGCGCCGCAGCCTCGGCATGCAGTGCTGTGGGCACCATGTCGAAACGCACCCGCCCATAGTGGATGCCGTACTCGCTGGCATAGAGTTCGGTCAGCGAGCGGGTCAGGTCGTGGCCGAGGATTCCGGGGAAGTACTGCGCGTTCAGGTAGTGCTCGACATACAGCACCAGCCGCCCGTCCACCCGCCGCGCCCGGCGGATCTGGTAGACGCTGGACAGCGCCGGCAGCTCCAGCAGCTCGCAGACCGCCGCGCTCGCCGGCATCTGCCGGGCCGACAGAACCTCGGTCGCCGGCACCCGGCCCTGTTCGCTGACCATCGCATGGAAGTGACTGCGGACCAGCGGGTTGTAGGCCAGCCGCTCAGGGGAGACGAACCAGCCGCGGCGCTCCTCACGGTAGATCAGGCCCTGCGACTCCAGTTGGATCAGCGCCTCGCGCAGGGTGATCCGGGTCGTCGCGAACAGCTCGCTGAGCTTGCGCTCGGCCGGCAGCTTGCCACCCGCCGGCAGCAGACCATGGCCGATCTGCTCGCTGAGCGCCCGGCAGATCGCCGTTACGGTGGGTAGCGCTTCGTCACGCATCGACAGCTTCCTTATTGGTCTAGTCCAGCCCCAACAAGGGGCATTTCCGCCGGCCCGCCCTGTGCCTCCGGCTCGTCCGATGCTAGGAAACCCAGATGACCGGGACGTGACAGGTACAAGACAACGGTCTTCCCGGAGGCGCCCGGCGCCCATGGAATCGAGGGCTTAAGCATGGTCTACGCTTCTGCGGATGCAAGCCGCGGCGATGCCAGGCGCGGCTAGCTGACATGAAACCGTCATCCAGCGGCTCTAGATTGGCCTGGGTCTTGCTGATCTAGACCACACCCGCGGCAGTCCCGCCCGAAGGAGCGTCGAGAACTCCCGAGGCTGCCCGACCGAACCTCTCGAACGAAGGAGCACCGAATGAAACGCATGCTTGCTTCATTGCTGGGAACCACCATCGCCCTCGGCAGCGGCCTGGCGTTGGCCGCCGAAGCGGACCTGCAGGCGCTGGAACAGGCCGCGCGCAAGGAAGGCCAGGTCAACAGCGTCGGCATGCCCGACAGCTGGGCGAACTGGAAGGACACCTGGAAGGACCTTGAGAGCAAGTATGGGCTCAAGCACATGGATACCGACATGAGTTCGGCCCAGGAGCTGGCCAAGTTCAAGGCCGAGAAGGACAACGCCAGCGCCGACATCGGCGACGTCGGCGCCGCCTTCGGCCCCATCGCCGTGCAGCAGGGCGTCAGCCAGCCGTACAAGCCGAGCACCTGGGAACAGATCCCGGCCTGGGCCAAGGACCAGGACGGCCACTGGGCACTCGCCTACACCGGGACCATCGCCTTCATCGTCAACAAACAACTGGTGAAGGACGTACCGCACAGCTGGGCCGACCTGCTGCAGGGCAAGTACAAGGTCACCATCGGCGACGTCAGCGCTGCCGCCCAGGCGGTCAATGGGGTGCTCGCCGCGGCCATCGCCAACGGCGGCGACGAGAAGAACATCAAGCCGGGCCTGGAGTTCTTCGGCAAGATCGCCAAGCAGGGCCGCCTGTCGCTGACCAACCCGGTGATCGCCACCCTGGAAAAGGGCGAGGTCGAAGTCGGCATCGTCTGGGACTTCAACGGCCTCAGCTACCGCCAGCAGATCGACCCGGAGCGCTTCGAGGTGCTGATCCCCTCGGACGGCTCGGTGATCTCCGGCTACACCACCATCATCAACAAGTACGCCAAGCACCCGAACGCCGCCAAGCTTGCCCGCGAGTACATCTTCAGCGACGCCGGACAGATCAACCTGGCCAAGGGCAACGCGCGACCGATCCGCGCCGAGAGCCTGACCCTGCCGGACGACGTGAAGGCCCAACTGCTACCCAACGAGCAGTACGCCAAGGCCCAGCCGATCAAGGACGCCAAGGCCTGGGAGGAAACCTCCAAGCGCCTGCCGCGGCAGTGGCAGGAAGCGGTGATCATCAACATGCAGTGACGCGGAGCGCGGCCGCCCTCCCCGGCGGCCGCCCCGCATCGACGGATACCCCGAATGCGCCACGACGTCATCCTCGTCCTGTTGGACGGCCTCAACCATAGCGTCGCCCGCGACTGCATGGGGCATCTCCAGGCCCTCTGCGGCGCCGGCCGCGGCCAGTCGTACCGCCTGGAATGCGAGTTGCCTTCGCTGTCCCGGCCGCTCTACGAATGCATCCTCACCGGAGTGCCGCCGATCGATAGCGGCATCCTGCACAACGACGTGGTCCGCCTGAGCCAGGAACAGAGCCTGTTCCACTACGCCCGCGCGGCCGGCCTGAGTACCGCGGCAGCGGCCTACCACTGGGTCAGCGAACTGTACAACCGCGCGCCGTTCGACCCGGCCCGCGACCGCCACACCGACGACAGCGCAATGCCGATCCAGCGCGGACACTTCTACTGGAGCGACCACTATCCGGACTCGCACCTGTTCGCCGACGCGGAAAGCCTGCGCCGCCGGCACGCACCGAACTTCATGCTGGTCCACTCGATGAACATCGACGACGCCGGGCACAGGCACGGCCTCGCCAGCCCCGCCTACCGCAACGCCGCGCGGCGCGCCGACGCACTGCTGTCGGAATACCTGCACCAGTGGCTGGCGGCCGGCTACCAGGTGGCGATCACCGCCGATCACGGAATGAACGAGGACCGCAGCCACGGCGGCATCCTCGAGGAGGAGCGCGAGGTGCCGCTGTTCGTCTTCGGCGACGCCTTCAGCCGCGACGACCTGGCGCAACCGCTGCAGACCGACCTCTGCGGCACGCTCTGCGAAATCCTCGGCGCCGCCCACGACAAACCCGTCTGCCGGGAGCTGCTCGCCCCATGAAACGACTCTCCGGCAAATGGCTGGCGCTGCTGTTCCTGCTGCCCTTCGCGGCGTTCTTCGTGATTTTCCAGATAGCGCCGCTGGCCTGGGTCGCGCTGAACAGCCTGAAGGCCAGCGACGCCTGGAGCCTGGCCAACTACCTCGAGCTGTTCGGCTCGCCCTTCTACCGCCAGGCGATCCGCCACAGCCTGGAGATCGCCGGCTGGTCGAGCCTGCTCGGCCTGCTCATCGCGGTGCTCGGCAGCCATTCGCTGCGCCACGTCGACAGCCGCCTGCGCGACTTCGTCATGGCCTTCTCCAACATGACCAGCAACTTCGCCGGGGTACCGCTGGCGTTCGCCTTCATCATCCTGCTCGGCTTCAACGGCGCGCTGACCCTGTTGCTCAAGCAGGCCGGCTGGATCGACGACTTCAATCTCTACTCGAAGACCGGTCTGATAATCCTCTACACCTATTTCCAGATCCCCCTCGGGGTGATGCTGCTCTACCCGGCCTTCGACGCCCTGCGCGAGGACTGGCGCGAGTCCGCCGCGCTGCTCGGCGCCAACGGCTGGCAGTACTGGCGACACATCGGCATCCCGGTGCTGACCCCGGCGCTGCTGGGTACCTTCGTCATCCTCCTGGCCAACGCCCTCGGCGCCTACGCCACGGTGTACTCGCTGACCACCGGCAACTTCAACGTGATCCCGATCCGCATCGGCGCGCTGGTCGCCGGCGACGTGTTCCCCGACCCGAACATGGCCAGCGCCCTGGCCATGGTGCTGGTCGGCCTGATGACCCTGATCACCCTGGTCCACCAATGGCTGCTGCGCAGGAGCTACCATGTCGCGCGCTGATCGACGTCCTGCCGCGCTCTACCATCGCCTGGTGGTCTGCGCGCTGTTCCTGATCCTGGTCCTGCCGCTGGCGGCGACCCTGCTCTACTCGCTGGCCACCCAGTGGTCGGCGACCCTGCTGCCGGACGGCCTGACCCTGAAGTGGTACCTGACGCTGTGGAGCGACCAGCGCTTCCTGCTGGCCTTCGCCCGCTCGCTGCTGGTCTGCTTCGGCGCCCTGGCGTTCAGCGTGTTGCTGATCCTGCCGCTGATGTTCGTCATCCACTACCACTTCCCGCGCCTGGACGGCGTGATGAACGTGCTCATCCTGCTGCCCTTCGCGGTGCCGCCGATCGTCTCCTCGGTGGGCCTGCTGCAACTCTATGCCAGCGGGCCGCTGGAAATGATCGGCACGCCCTGGGTGCTGGTCGGCTGCTACTTCACCATCGCCCTGCCGTTCATGTACCGGGCGATCACCAACAACCTGCAGGCGATCAACCTGCGCGACCTGATGGACGCCGCCCACCTGCTCGGCGCCAGCACCTGGAAGGCGGCGCTGCTGGTCGTGCTGCCGAACCTGCGCAAGGGGGTGATGGTGGCCCTGCTGCTGTCGTTCTCCTTCCTCATCGGCGAATTCGTCTTCGCCAACCTGCTGGTCGGTACCCGCTACGAGACCCTGCAGGTGTTCCTCAACAACATGCGCAACAGCAGCGGCCACTACACCAGCGCAGTGGTGGTCTCCTACTTCGTGTTCGTCCTGGTCCTGACCTGGGCGGCCAATCGACTGAACAAGGACAAGGCCTGATCATGTCGTTCGTCAGCGTCGAACAGCTCGACAAGAGCTACGGTGCCACCAGCATCTTCCGCGATATCGACTTCGCCGCCGCCCGCGGCGAGTTCGTCACCCTGCTCGGCCCCAGCGGCTGCGGCAAGTCCACCCTGCTGCGCTGCATCGCCGGGCTGACCGAGGTCGACAGCGGGCGCATCCTCATCGACGGCGAGGATGTGGTGCCTTTGCCGCCGCAGAAGCGCGGGATCGCCATGGTGTTCCAGAGCTACGCGCTGTTCCCCAACATGACCGTGCAACAGAACGTCGCCTTCGGCCTGCGCATGCAGAAGGTGCCTGCGGCGGAACTGAAGCAGCGGGTCGCCGAAGCCATCGAACTGGTGGAGCTGGGCGAGTACGCCGCACGCTACCCGCACCAACTCTCCGGCGGCCAGTGCCAGCGCGTGGCGCTGGCCCGCTCGCTGGTGACGCGCCCGCGCCTGCTGCTGCTCGACGAGCCGCTGTCGGCCCTCGACGCGCGCATCCGCAAGCACCTGCGCGAACAGATCCGCCGCATCCAGCAGGAGCTGGGGCTGACCACGGTGTTCGTCACCCATGACCAGGAGGAAGCGCTGACCCTGTCCGACCGCATCGTCCTGATGAACGCCGGACGCATCGTCCAGAGCGGCGACGCGGAGACCCTCTACACCGCGCCGGAAAACGCCTTCGCCGCCGGCTTCATCGGCAACTACAACCTGCTCGACGCCGAACAGGCCAGCCGCCTGCTCGGCCAGCCCTGCGCGCAACAGGTGGCGATCCGCCCGGAATCCCTGCGCCTGGGCAACGAACCGAGCGAAGGCGTGCCGGCGCTGGTACGCTCGCACAGTCTGCTCGGCAACGTGATCCGTTACCGCGTCGAGGCCGCCGGGGTGGAACTCACCGTCGACGTCCTCAACCGCAGCGCAGACCGCCTGTATCCGGCCGGCAGTCAGCTGACGCTGGTCATCGATCGCAACAGTATTCGAGAGGTAGCTTGATGAGCCTGGTGATCTTCGACCTGGACGAAACCATGATCCACGGCGACTGCTCCAGCCTGTGGAGCCAGCGCATGGCGAGTCTCGGCTGGGTCGACGAATCCTTCGTCCGCCGCGACGCCGAACTGATGGAGCAGTACGCCGAGGGCAAGCTGTCCATGGACCTGTACATGGACTATACCCTGCAACCGCTGATCGGTCGCAGCGTCGAGGAAGTCGAGCGGGAAGTGGAGGCCTACGTCGAGGAGGTCATCGAGCCGCTGATCTACAGCGACGCCTGCGCCTGCCTGGCGCGCCACCGCAGCGCCAACGACCGGGTGCTGATCGTCTCCGCATCCGGGGTGCACCTGGTCAAGCCGATCGCGGCGCGGATCGGCGTCGACGAAGTCCTCGCCATCGATCTCGAAGTGCTCGACGGACACTACACCGGCCGCACCCTCGGCACCCTCACCTATCGCGAAGGCAAGGTATTGCGTCTGCTCGACCTGCTGGAAGGAGACGATCGCCAACTGGCCGACGCCTGGTTCTATTCGGACTCGCGCAACGACCTGCCGCTGCTGAAGCTGGTCGGCCATCCGAACACGGTCAATCCGGACCCGACCCTGCTCGCCTACGCCAAGGAAATGGGCTGGCCGGTCAACGCCTGGCGCTGACAGGCTCGCCGCGAAAGCGCGAGCGGATCGCGCTTTCCATCGCCTCGCCGAAGCGGCCCTTCAGGCCAGCGACGGGTCCACCACCAGCACGACCTTGCCCTGCACCTGGTTGCTCGCCAGCGCCTCGAACGCCGCCTCGGCGTCGCCGATCGGGAAGGTTCGCTCCAGCTGCGCACGGAGTTTCCCGGCGGAGAACAATGGCCAGACCTTCAACCCCAGCTCGGCGATCAACTGCGCCTTGAACTCGGTATCGCGGGTACGCAGGGTCGAGCCGGTCAACTGGATGCGTTTGCCTAGCAGTTGAGCCAGGTCCAGTTGCGCCTCGCGGCCGCCCATCAGGCCGATGATCACCCAGCGCCCGTCGCGCCGCAGCAACTCCAGGTTCAACCCGGCATAGCGGGCGCCGACCGGATCGAGGATCACGTCGAACGGGGCGAAATCGCGCAGCGATTCCAGGCTCTGCTTGCGCAGCACGCCGCCGGCGGCGCCCAGGGATTCGCAGTAGGCCAGGCGTTCGGCGGAACCGACGCTGACCCAGCAGGGGTTGCCGAACGCCTTGCACAATTGGATGCCGGCCGAACCGACGCCGCTGGCGCCGGCGTGCAGCAGCACTTTCTCGCCGGGCTGCAACGCCGCCAACTGGAACAGGTTCAGCCAGGCCGTGGCGTAGACCTCCGGAATCCCCGCCGCCTCCGCCAGGCTCAGCCCTGCCGGGACCGGCAGTACGTGGCGCGCGTCCACCACCACTTCCTCGGCCATGCCGCCGCCGGCGAGCAGCGCGCAGACCCGGTCGCCGACCTGCCAGGTGCTGCCCGCGCCCACCTCGCTGACCACACCCGCACACTCGAGCCCCAGCGCCGGGCTGGCGCCGGGTGGCGGCGGGTAGAGCCCGGCCTTCTGCAACAGGTCGGCGCGGTTGAGTCCGGCGGCCGCCACGCGGATGCGGATTTCGCCCTGACCGCAGGACGGGGCGGCGATTTCCGACCACTCGACACGACCTTCGATACCTTGCAATGCGTTCACGCTGCCTCCATAGTGGGGTTGTCACGGCCCGATCACCCAGAGTCGGGCTTTTTGCATTGCGCCAAGGGAACCCGGCGCCGGCTAATAAGGCCTAATATGCGTCATTACTCCGCGATCAGTCGAATCAGCATGAAGCGTTTTCTGCCCCGTACCGCCCTGTTGCTCCTCCTCGGCGCCAGTTCGCTGCCGCTGTTCGCCTCGACCGCCGTCTCCGTCGGCAGCGCCCAGAATTCCTGGGACAGCCTGCAGCCGGACCGCGAGCAGGTCATCGCCAGCCTCAACGTCGTGGAACTGCTCAAGCGGCACCACTACAACAAGCCGCCACTGAACGATGAACGCTCGGCCAAGATCTACGACAGCTACCTGAAGATGCTCGATCCGGCGCGGATGTACTTCACCGCCGGCGACATCGCCGAGTTCGATCGCTGGCGCAACAGGTTCGACGACTTCCTCAAGAGCGGCGACCTCGATCCCGGCTTCGTCATCTACAAGCGCCACCTCGACCGCCTGAAAGGTCGGCTCGACTATGCCCTGGCGATGCTCGACAAGGGCGTCGACAAGATCGACTTCAGCGTCGACGAGAGCCTGCTGATCGACCGCGAAAAGGCCCCCTGGGCGAAGGACACCGCAGAGCTCGACGACCTCTGGCGCAAGAAGGTGAAGGACGAGGTCCTGCGCCTGAAGATCACCGGCAAGGACGACAAGGCGATCCAGGAACAGCTCACCAAGCGCTACAAGAACCAGCTGTCGCGCCTGAAGCAGACCCGCAGCGAAGACATCTTCCAGGCCTACATCAACGCCTTCGCCCAGTCCTACGATCCGCACACCCAGTACCTGTCGCCGGACAACGCGGAAAACTTCGACATCAACATGAGCCTCTCGCTGGAAGGCATCGGCGCGGTGCTGCAGAGCGACAACGACTACGTCAAGGTCGTACGCCTGGTGCCGGCCGGCCCGGCGGCGAAGAGCAAGCAGATCGCCACCTCCGACAAGATCATCGGCGTCGCCCAGGGCAAGGGCGAAATGGTCGACGTAGTCGGCTGGCGCCTGGATGAAGTGGTCAAGCTGATCCGTGGGCCGAAAGGTTCCCAGGTACGCCTGGAAGTGATTCCGGCGAGCAACGCGCCGAACGACCAGACCAGCAAGATCGTCGCCATCACCCGCGAGGCGGTGAAGCTGGAGGACCAGGCGGCGAAGAAATCCATCATCAAGGTCGACCACGAAGGCCGCAGCTACAAGCTCGGCGTGATCGACCTGCCGGCCTTCTACCTGGACTTCAAGGCCTACCGCGCCGGCGACCCGAACTACAAGAGCACCACCCGCGACGTGAAGAAGCTGGTCGCCGAGTTGCAGAAGGACAAGGTCGATGGCATCGTCCTCGACCTGCGCAACAACGGCGGCGGCTCCCTGCAGGAGGCCACCGAGCTGACCGGCCTGTTCATCGACCAGGGCCCGACCGTGCTGGTGCGCAACAGCGACGGCCGCGTCGACGTGCTCAACGACGACGAAGGCAAGGCCTTCTATACCGGCCCGCTGGCGGTGCTGGTCAACCGTCTCTCGGCCTCCGCCTCGGAGATCTTCGCCGGCGCCATGCAGGACTACCACCGCGCGCTGATCCTCGGTGGACAGACCTTCGGCAAGGGCACCGTGCAGACCATCCAGCCGCTCAACCACGGCGAACTGAAGCTGACCCTGGCGAAGTTCTACCGTGTCTCCGGGCAGAGCACCCAGCACCAGGGCGTGATCCCGGACATCAGCTACCCGTCCATCGTCGACGACAAGGAAATCGGCGAAAGCGCCCTGCCCGACTCGATGCCCTGGGACACCATCCGCCCGGTGGTGAAGGACGAGGCCAACCCGTTCAAGCCGTTCCTCGCGCAACTCAAGGCCCAGCACGACGCGCGCACCGAGAACAACGCCGACTTCGTCTACGCCCGCGAGCGCCTGGCGCTGGCCCAGGAGCTGATGAAGGAGAAGACCGTCAGCCTGAACGAGGCCAAGCGCCGCGCCCAGCAGACCAGCATCGAGAACCGCCAGTTGGCCATGGAGAACGCCCTGCGCAAGTCCAAGGGCCAGGAGCCGCTGAAGGAACTCAAGCGCGAGGACGAGAACGCCCTGCCGGAAGAGGACGACAAGACCAAGCCGCAGGACGACGCCTACCTCACCGAGTCCGGGCACATCCTGCTGGACTACCTGAACCTCAACTCGGCGGTGGCCAAGCACTGAGTTCAGCGGGAGCGTCATAAAACAGTCATGGGACTGTCGTGAAATACGGGGCCGGTTGCACAACCGGCCCTTTTTCATTGCGACGAGAGCGTTCCATGACCGTCACCGAGCAGTTGAGCGCCCTGGACAGCATCCTGGCCCACGGCGACCTGCACTGCCTGTTCCAGCCCATCCTCTCGCTTTCCGAACGGCGCCTGGTCGGCTACGAAGCGCTGACCCGCGGTCCGTCCAACAGCCCGCTGCACTCGCCCCTGGCGTTGTTCGCCGTGGCCCGCCAATGCGGACGGCTGAGCGAACTGGAACTACTCTGCCGACAACGCGCCTTCAGCCGCTTCCGCGACATCCAGGGCGACGCCATGCTGTTCCTCAACGTCTCCCCGGAGTCCCTCCTCGAGGCCGGTCATCCGCCCGGCCGCACCCTGCAATTGCTGCAACAGCTGGGGATCTCGCCGAACCGGGTGGTGATCGAACTGACCGAGCAGACCCCCATCGACGACTTCGACCTGCTCGACACCGCGCTGCACCACTATCGCGCCATGGGCTTCTCCATCGCCCTCGACGACCTCGGCGCTGGCTACTCCAGCCTGCGCCTGTGGTCGGAACTGCGTCCGGACTACGTGAAGATCGACCGCCACTTCGTCGACGGCATCCACCTGGACACCGTGAAACGCGAGTTCGTCGGCTCCATCCTGAAGATGGCGCGGGCCTCTCGCGCCCAGGTCATCGCCGAAGGCATCGAACTGCCCGAGGAACTCGCGGTGCTTAGCGAGATGGGGGTCGACCTGGTGCAAGGCTATCTGTTCGGCCGCCCGCAGGAACACCCGGCGAGCGACGTACAACAGATGCTGCCCAGCGCTGACGCCCCCAGCCAGTCTTCCAGCGACGAGCACGGCGACCTGCGTGCGCTGCTGCTGGAACAGCGCGCGGTCGACGTTCGCACCTCGACCCAGGAAGTGGTGGAAATCTTCCGCCGCCAGGCCAACCAGAACTCCCTGGCGATCCTCGACGAAGAAGGGCGTCCCATCGGCATCGTCCATCGCCACGCGCTCACCGACGCCTTGCTCCGGCCCTTCGCCTGCGACCTGTTCCTGCGCAAGCCGATCAGCCGCCTGATGAGCGACGATTTTCTCGCCGTGGAACTCGGCCAGACCCTGCAGCAGGTCAGCCGCCTGCTGACCAGCCGCGCACGCCAGCGTATCGAGGAAGATTTCATCGTCACCCGCGGCGGGCACTATGCGGGCATGGGCCGGGTGATCGACGTGCTCAGGCTGATCACCGAGGAAAAGCTCCAGCAGGCGCGGCACGCCAATCCGCTCACCTTGCTTCCCGGCAACGTGCCGATTCAGCAATGCCTCGAACGCCTGCTGCAACAAAGGCGCGAGGCGGTGATCTGCTACATCGACGTCGACAGCTTCAAACCCTTCAACGATCTCTACGGCTACGCCCGCGGCGACGAGGTCCTGCTGTGCCTGGCACAGTGCCTGAGCGAACGGATCGACCCGGGCAGCGACTTCGTCGGCCACATCGGCGGCGACGACTTCATGCTGGTGCTCGGCCCCGAGGACTGGCGCACACGGATCGACCGGTTGCTGGAAACCTTCCAGAGCCAATGCCGGCGCTTCTACAGCCGCGAGCACCTGGAAGCCGGCTGTTTCGTTGCGCACAACCGCCATGGCCAGCGCGAGGAGTACCCGCTGCTGTCATTGTCCGTCGGCGTGGTGCACCTACCGGCCGAAGCCTGCCAGGGAATGGATGCCGCGCACCTGGCGACGCTGGCCTCCGAGGCCAAGCGCCAGGCCAAGGCGGTGCCAGGCTACAGCCTGCACCTGATCGAGGCCGCCTGAACCGTTCGTTCAGCTAGAGACCGAGCGCGGACGCCCGTTGCGCATAGTGCTCGGCGCGCTCGCTGTCCGGCGCCAGGCCCGGGCCTCCATCGCGGTAGAGTTCCGCCAGCTTGCGCGCCGCCAGCGGGTGGCCCGCCTCTGCCGCTAGTGCCCAGTGGCGGCTGGCTGCCAGCGCGTCGGGCGCTTGCCGGCTGTCGCCCTTGAGCGCCTGCACGCCGAGCTGGTAGGCCGATTTCCCATCGCCCGCGCTGGCAGCCAGGCGCAGCAGGCGCAGGCCCTCCTCGCGTGCGCCGAAGCCCTGTCCACGGAACAGCAGCAGGTGACCGTAGAACGCCTGGGCGTCGCGGTGTCCGAGGTTGGCCATGCGCGAGAACTGCCCTTGCATCCACTGCCAGGCTCGCGGCTGCTTGACCAGCCAGGGCCAGCCCAGCAACTGCCGGGCCACGCCGTAACCGAGGCGGGCGCGCAGGCGCCAGATCCATTCAGAGTTCATCGGGATACTCGAATTCGAAGACACGGACCACTTCCGCCGCATGCCAGCCAGCCGCGGCCGGGCCGTCCGGCGGACCGGAAAAACGCCCGAGGCGCTCCACGCACTCGAAGAAACCGGTGCGCGGCAAGCGGCTTGCGCCCTGGCTGATGACCAGCGAACTGCGCAACGGACGCCCCGAGCGCGCATCCAGCGATGCCAGGTGCTCGAGAGCCGCTGTGAGGGTGGTCATCGCCGGAGTCGGCAGTTGCAGGCGCTCGATCAGCGCCCGGTAGGTGAGCAGATGACGCTGGCGACGCGCATCCTCGATTTCCAGCAGCAGGCTATCCCAGTGTTTACGGCTGATCAGCACACTCAAGGTCAGGCCCCCGTCGCTTTGCCCAGCACACGCTCCAGGGCGAACAGGATGGCCTCGCTGGCCTCGCGTTCGCCGCGTTCGATCATCGCCATGTAGGAAGGACTGATACCGACCTCCCGGGCCACCTGTTCCAGGCTCAGGCCGCGCGCCTCGCGGCGCTCCAGCAGGCTCGCGGATGGCACCGCCGGCGCGGTCGTCTCCACCGCGACACTGGCGGCCGGGCGACCGGCGGCGGCCAGCAACGCCTGGTATTCGGCCCAGGGCAACACCGCGTATTCCGCCTCGCCGTCTCGCGTGATCACTTGGACATTCATGTCGGTCTCCTTGCAAGCCGCCATCTTATCAGGCACCGCGCCGCTGCGGACTGGCTATACTGCTGCCCTGGTCACACAGTCTGCCTGGTGGAGGAGCCCACGGGTGCGCCGGAGAAGTCTTGGTTTGTGCATCCTGCTGGGAGTCGGACAGGCCTTCGCCGGCGAGCTGCGCTGGGGCTTCAGCCCCGCCGACGGCATGCCCTACGTGGACATCGTCGATCACCAGCTGCAAGGCGGCTTCACCCGCCAGTTGGGGGAGCGGGTCGCGCAGCGGCTGGGATTGTCGCTGCGTTTCGTGGAAACGCCGAACCGAAGGATCGACGGCTTCATGGCCAGCGGACATATTCACGTGATCTGCAACTCCAACCCCGGATGGGATAGCAAACCCGAACGCTACCATTGGTCTCCTGCCCTCTTCGAAGAGCAGGACGTCCTGCTGCAGCGCGACGACCGTCCGGCGATCCGCGACTTCGCCGAGCTGCGCGGCAAGACCCTGGGTACAAGTCTAGGCTATGTCTACGCGGACAATCTCATGCAGGCCTTCGCTGCCGGGGAAATTCGCCGCGAAGATACCCGCGACCTGGCCAGTCGCGTGCAGATGCTCAAGCGTTCGCGCCTGGACGCCGCGGTGGACATGCGCCGCCCGCTGCTCTACCTGACGCGCCAGCATCCCGAGCTGGGCCTGAGGGTCAGTCCGCTGGTACTGCAGAGCTATCGGATGCACTGCATCTATGGCGGACAACTGCCGGTCCCCGTCGAAAGTATGGACCGGGTGCTCGATGAGATGGTCAGGGACGGCAGCATCGGGCGCCTACTGGAAAACAGCCTGCAAGCGCCTCAGGAACCCTGAACGCGCTCCGCCCTGGGAGCCGGCAGCTCTCGCAGCGCCTGTTGCGTCTCGACGCCCTGGGCGTCACGCCAGACCTTGAAGGCATCCAGCTCGGCCTGCCAGCGACGCACTACCCAGGCCAGGACGGCGAGATCGTCGAGCAGGCCGACACCGAAGATGAAGTCGGGAACGATATCCACCGGCGAAAGGAAATAGGCCAGCGCCGCGATCACCGAGAGCAACGCCTGGCGGCTGAGTCCGCGGTATTCGCCGCGAACCCAGGCCACCAGCAGTTCCTGCAGCAGGCGCAGGTCGCTCTTCACCAGCTTCAGGCGCGAGCGCTTGCGTGCTACTGCAATCAACAAGGCGGGCACCCGGCCACGGGCCAGGAAACGTTCCGCGATCCCCAGGTAACGACTGAATCCTCGTGGTGCATCCATCCTTCCACCTCGCTCAAGCGCTTGCCGCCGAGGCTCTCCGGGTTATCCACGCATACTGTGGATAACCTTGTGAACAGCCCCCCCTTCCGTCGGCGAGAAGCCCGTCGCTACAGGCTTTCCGACAGATCGGACACTTTTTAGACAATGCTCTAAAAGCATTGAAAATCAAGGGTTTGACCTAGCGCAACGGACAACCCTAGGTCAATACCGTAGGTCGGGTCGACGTGCGACAAATGTGTGCATAAGGGTAACACCGGCCGTGCCCTCGACCTGTTTTCAGACCCTCGCGGCAGCGCCTGGGTTCAGCCGAATCCGCAAATGAAAACGCCCCGTCATGGACGGGGCGTTTCATGCATCGCGGCGGAAAAATTACTTCTTCGCGTCCGCCTTGGCTTCGGGCTGCGCTGCGGCACCGGCCTCGGGCTCCGCGTCCGGCTTGGACGGATCCTTGATGCCGAGCAGTTCCATGTCGAAGACCAGTACCGAGTTGGCCGGGATCGCCGGGCTCGGGCTCTGCGCGCCGTAGGCCAGCTCGCTGGGGATGTACAGCTTGATCTTCTCGCCGACGTGCATCAGTTGCAGGGCTTCGACCCAACCCGGGATCACGCCGCTGACCGGCAGGTCGATCGGGCTGCCGCGCTCGATGGAGCTGTCGAAGACGGTGCCATCGGTCAGGCGGCCTTCGTAGTGGACGGTCACCACGTCGGTGGCCTTCGGTTGCGGGCCATCGGCCTTCTTCACGATTTCGTACTGGAGGCCGGAAGCGGTGGTGGTCACGCCGTCGCGCTTGCCGTTTTCCTCGAGGAATTTCTTGCCGGCCTTGGCGTTTTCGTCGCCGATGGCGGCCATCCGCTCCTCGGCACGTTTCTGCAGGAAGGCGAAGGCTTCGGTCAGCTCTTCATCGGTGAGCTGCTGCTTCTTCTTGCCGAGGGCGTCTTCGATGCCCTTGGCGACGGCTTTCGAATCCAGGTCGTCCATGCCTTCCTGGGACAGGCTCTTGCCCATGTTCAGGCCGATACCATAGGAAGCTTTCTGTGCCGGGGTCTTCAACTCAACGTTGGTCTGCGAATCGCAGCCGGAGAGAACCAGACCGACCAGTGCGATCGCTGCTGCCAACCGATGTTGTTTCATGCTGAGTCCTTTAATCTGTTCGCCGCTCGGGCATATTCGATGAAGCCGCGAGCTTAGCAGGCTGTCGCGACCAGTGGCTATGGGCAATAGGAACAGGTGCGCGCGGATAAGTTCAAGGCCGAACTTTCCGAAAAATGAAGGAGATAGCAGAACGAACGCGTGGAACGAGGACAGAAGAACAGCGGAAAGGAAGCGTCGAGAAACGTCGAATTATGAAGCGGGAAGGAAGCGCAAGAGATACAGCTGAGGAAGGAAATGGCGCAGCGGACGGGACTCGAACCCGCGACCCCCGGCGTGACAGGCCGGTATTCTAACCGACTGAACTACCGCTGCGCGTAACTTGCGAGATTGGTGGGTGATGACGGGATCGAACCGCCGACCCTCTGCTTGTAAGGCAGATGCTCTCCCAGCTGAGCTAATCACCCTTCACTCTCGAAGTGGGGCGCATTCTACGGAGCGATTCGCCCCCTGGCAAGCCCCTCGATGAAAAAAATTTTCTGCCGTTCCAAGGAGTTAGCGACGGACCGGGGTTGGCCTGAGCCGCCAGCGGCGGAATAATGGGTCCTTTGTGCCCGGAGAGAACGACCCCATGTGGTTCCGCAATCTGCTCGTCTACCGCCTCACCCAGGATCTGCAACTGGATGCCGATTCCCTCGAGAAAGCCCTCGGCGAAAAACCCGCCCGCCCCTGCGCCAGCCAGGAGCTGACCACCTACGGCTTCACCGCGCCGTTCGGCAAAGGCCCGGACGCACCGCTGGTACACGTCAGCCAGGACTTCTTCCTGATCTCGGCACGCAAGGAAGAGCGCATCCTGCCGGGCAGCGTCGTGCGTGACGCACTGAAGGAAAAGGTCGACGAGATCGAAGCCCAGCAGATGCGCAAGGTCTACAAGAAGGAACGCGACCAGTTGAAGGACGAGATCGTCCAGACCCTGCTGCCGCGCGCCTTCATCCGCCGCTCCAGCACCTTCGCCGCGATCGCGCCGAGCCTCGGCCTGATCCTGGTCGACTCGGCCAGCGCGAAGAAGGCCGAAGACCTGCTCTCGACGCTGCGCGAAGCGCTCGGCTCCCTGCCGGTACGCCCGCTGAGCGTGAAGGTCGCGCCGACCGCGACCCTCACCGACTGGGTCAAGACCCAGGAAGCCGCCGGCGACTTCCACGTGCTCGACGAATGCGAGCTGCGCGACACCCACGAGGATGGCGGCGTGGTCCGCTGCAAGCGCCAGGACCTGACCAGCGAGGAAATCCAGCTGCATCTCACCGCCGGCAAGCTGGTCACCCAGTTGTCCCTGGCCTGGTCGGACAAGCTGTCCTTCGTCCTCGACGACAAGCTGGCGGTCAAGCGCCTGCGCTTCGAAGACCTGCTGCAGGAGCAGGCGGAAAAGGACGGCGGCGAAGACGCCCTCGGCCAGCTCGATGCCAGCTTCACCCTGATGATGCTGACCTTCGCCGAATTCCTTCCGGCGCTCTTCGAGGCCCTCGGCGGCGAAGAAATCCCCCAGGGCGTCTGACGCCCCGCTCTCCCGGCGGCGCCCGCCGCTGGGAGAGTCGCGCCCGGCATGGCAGACTGGCGGCCGTCCAATAACAAGGAAAGCCCATGCGTGCCCTGACCGCCCTGAGCCGCTTCGTCAGCGCCAGCTTCCCGTTCTGGGTCCTGCTGTTCGCCATCCTCGCCTTCTTCCGCCCTGCCTGGTTCCTCCCGCTCACCGCAGCCATCGCGCCACTGCTCGGCCTGGTGATGTTCGGCATGGGCCTGACGCTCAAGGGCGAAGACTTCCGCGAGGTCGCCCGGCACCCCATACGGGTGCTGATCGGCGTGCTGGCCCAGTTCGTCATCATGCCCGGCCTGGCCTGGCTGCTCTGCCGCCTGTTGCAGTTGCCGGCGGAGATCGCGGTGGGCGTGATCCTGGTCGGCTGCTGCCCCGGCGGCACCGCTTCCAACGTGATGACCTGGCTGTCCCGTGGCGATGTCGCCCTGTCGGTGGCGATCACCTCGGTGACCACCCTTCTCGCCCCGCTGGTCACGCCGGCGCTGGTCTGGCTGCTGGCTTCGGCCTGGCTGCCGGTGTCGTTCGCGGCAATGTTCCTGTCGATCCTCCAGGTGGTGCTGGTGCCCATCGCCCTCGGCCTGCTGGCACAGCGCCTGCTCGGCGAGCGCACCCGGCAGGTGGCGGAGGTGCTGCCGCTGGTCTCGGTATTCAGCATCGTGGTGATCATCGCCGCGGTGGTGGCCGCCAGCCAGGCGCGGATCGCCGAGTCCGGCCTGCTGATCATGGCCGTGGTGATGCTGCACAACGGCTTCGGCCTGTTGCTCGGCTATCTCACCGGCAAGCTGACCGGCATGCCGCTGGCGCAGCGCAAGGCCCTGGCCATCGAAGTCGGCATGCAGAACTCGGGGCTCGGCGCGGCGCTGGCCAACGCCCATTTCTCGCCCCTGGCAGCGGTGCCCAGCGCGCTGTTCAGCGTCTGGCACAATCTCTCCGGTTCGCTGCTGGCCGCCCTGTTCCGGCGCCTGGATGATACGCCGCGTTGAACTGGGTCCCGGTCGGGAAGCCTTGTCCCGACCGATGAACCATGCAAAATACCGCACGCAGTGAGGACGACCTCACCACCCGCCTCCGGCCGGTGATCGAATGGGGACGGCCCCGCCACCCGTTGCCCTGGAGATCGCCATGTCCTGGATCATCCTGTTTTTCGCCGGCCTGTTCGAAGTGGGCTGGGCCGTTGGTCTGAAATACACCGAGGGCTTCAGCAAGCCGCTTCCCACGGTCCTCACGGCGCTCGCCATGCTGGTCAGCCTGGGCCTGCTCGGCCTGGCCATGAAGCACCTGCCGCTGGGCACCGCCTATGCCGTCTGGACCGGGGTCGGCGCGGTCGGCACGGTCATCGCCGGGATCGTCCTGTTCGGCGAATCCATGGCATTGCTGCGCCTGGCCAGCGTCGCGCTGATCGTCTGCGGACTGGTCGGCCTCAAGCTGAGCCATTAGACATCCATCGAATATGCTCCGAGGGGTATCGCTTTCCGCAGTTTTATCGCGTACTCTGCGACCACTGTGCTTGCTTGGGTCACAGTGAATCGTGACCTGGTGTGGTAGATCTCGGTCCGCTCATCGCCTCGGCTCCTCGTACTCTTTGCAACTCAGTACCTACCGGCTCGGATATTTCCGTCGCCGCAATCAACTTTGTTTCAGGAGTTACACCATGTCGAATCGTCAGAACGGCACCGTAAAATGGTTCAACGACGCCAAAGGCTTCGGCTTCATCACCCCGGAAAGCGGTAACGACCTGTTCGTTCACTTCCGTTCCATCCAGGGCACCGGCTTCAAGAGCCTGCAGGAAGGCCAGAAGGTTTCCTTCGTGGTCGTCAACGGCCAGAAAGGCCTGCAAGCCGACGAAGTACAAGTTGTCTAACTTGTAGTTCGCCAAAAAAAGCCCCGGCATCGCCGGGGCTTTTTCGTTTCTGCGGATCGATCAGCGAGCTTCGCCGCGCAAGCTCGTCACCCGCGCCTGCAGGTCGAGGCGCTCCACCGCCTCCGGCGCCACCGATTCGCCGGCCACCAGGCTTACCCGCGACCACAGGCGGCGGAAGAAGCCCTTGTTCGGGTCGCGGCTGAAGAAGCTGCCCCACAGACCCTGCAGCGCCATGGGGATCACCGGAACCGGGGTTTCCTCGATGATCCGCTCGATCCCGGCGCGGAACTCGTTCATCTCGCCGTCGGCGGTCAGCTTGCCTTCAGGGAAGATGCACACCAGCTCCCCGTCCCTCAGGTAGTCGGCGATGCGCTGGAAGGCGCGTTCGTAGATCCCTTCGTCCTCGTGGCGCGCCGCTATGGGCACCGCGCCGGCGGTGCGGAAGACGAAGTTGAGCACCGGCAGCGAGAAGATCCTGTAGTACATGACGAAGCGCACCGGCCGCCGGATCGAGCCGGCGATCAGCAGCGCGTCCACGTACGAGACGTGGTTGCACACCAGCACCGCCGCTCCCTCGTCCGGGATCGCCTCCAGGTTCACATGCCGGACCCGGTACATGGTGTGGCTGAGCAGCCAGACCAGGAAGCGCATGGTGAATTCCGGGACGATCTTGAAGATGTACACGTTCACCGCGACGTTCATCAGCGACAGGGCGAGGAACAGCTGCGGGATCGACAGCTTGGCGACGCTGAGGAAGAGGATCGAGACCAGCGCAGCGGCGACCATGAACAGGGCGTTGAGGATGTTGTTGGCGGCGATCACCCGGGCCCGCTTGTCCTCGTCGGTGCGCGCCTGGATCAGGGCGTACAGCGGTACGATATAGAAGCCGCCGAAAATGCCGATGAACAGGATGTCGGCCAGCACCGCCCAGGTCTCATGGTGGCGCAGCACCGCCAGCCAGTCGTAGGGCGCCTCGCCTGGGGGAATGCCGCCGGCGTGCCACCAGAGGAGGATGCCGAAGACGGTCAGGCCGATCGAGCCGAACGGCACCAGGCCGATCTCCACCTTGCGACCGGAAAGCTTCTCGCAAAGCATCGAGCCCAGCGCGATGCCCACCGAGAACACGGTGAGGATCAGGGTCACCACGCTTTCGTCGCCGTGCAGCCATTCCTTGGCGAAGGTCGGGATCTGCGTCAGGTAGACCGCGCCGAGGAACCAGAACCAGGAGTTGCCCACCAGCGAGCGCGAGACCGCCGGGCGCTGGCCGAGCCCCAGGCGGAGGATGCTCCAGGACTGGGCGAAGATGTTCCAGTCGAGCTTCAACCCCGGCAGCGCCGCCGCCGCTCGCGGAATGCCGCGGCTGGCCAGGTAGCCGCAGGCGGCCACCAGCACCACCGCGGTGGCCACCGCCGCCGCGTAATGCGCATGGGACATCAGCACGCCGGCGCCGATGGTGCCGGCCAGGATCGCCAGGAAGGTGCCCATCTCCACCAGCGCGTTGCCGCCGACCAGTTCGTCCTCGTGCAGGTGCTGGGGCAGGATCGAATACTTCACCGGGCCAAATAGCGCCGAGTGGGTGCCCATGGCGAACAGCGCGACGAACATCAGCGGCAGGCTGCCGAAGACGAAGCCGGCAGCGCCGACCAGCATGATGCCTACCTCGGCCAGCTTCAGCGCGCGCATCAGCGCGTCCTTGTTGTACTTCTCGCCGAACTGTCCGCCCAGTGCCGAGAACAGGAAGAACGGCAGGATGAACAGCAGTGCGCAGAGGTTGACCAGCAGGCTGCGGTCGCCGCTGACGCTGAGGTGATAGAGGATGGCGAGGATCAGCGACTGCTTGAAGATGTTGTCGTTGAAGGCGCCGAGCAGCTGGGTGATGAAGAACGGCAGGAAACGCCGCTTGCCCAGCAGGGCGAATTGCGAATGTTGGGTCATCGTCCTTGTTACCTTGCGTGGCCGCCGAAAGGAAGCCCGTCATCGATTGGACTGCATGGACCGCGGATCAGGCCACAGCGTTCCGATGGAAATTCCGCGCCCATCATAGAACAGGCGTCCGCGTTACCGCAGGACGCCTGTCGTCGGACGATGCGCCAAGTCGCATCCGAATATTCAGAAACCGACGCTGGCCTGCATGAACAGCGTTCGCGGCTGACCCACGTAGATTCCCGAATTGTTGTCGCTGGAGCGGGTGAAATACTGCTTGTCGAACAGGTTCTTCACCCCGAGTCCGAGCTTCAGGTTCGACGCCTGCGGGCCGAAGTCGTAGCCGACGCGGGCATTCCAGGTCACGTAGCCGGGAATGTCGCCGTACTGGCCGTCGGCGCTGGGCTCGGTGATGTAGTTGTGGGTGAAGTTGCCCTGGCTGTCGGTGCTCAGCCCTGGCGCGCGCTGCATGGACTGGGCGAAGGCGTCGAGGTTGTAGGTCCAGCGGTCGACCTCGTAGCGCACCCCGGCGGTGGCCACCTGGCGCGAGTAGAGCGGCAGGTCGCGCCCCTTGAAGGAGGGAATGTCGCCTTCGTAGGTGGCGCGGGTATAGGTGAGGCTGCCGTAGACCGACAGGCCGTCCAGGCGCGGATCGAGAGCGGCGAAGTCATAGTGGCCGGAAGTCTCGATGCCCTGGTGCTTGGTGGCGCCGAGGTTGGTCCAGCCGACGTCGTTGCTGACGTACTGCAGCTCGTCGTCGAAGTCGATGTAGAACAGCGTGATCTCGCCGCCCCAGCTGCCGTTGTCGTAGCGCGTGCCCAGTTCGTAGGTCTTGGCCTTCTCCGGCTCCAGGCCGGCGGCGGTATCGTTGCCGCTGCCGCCCTGGCCGAGCTGGAAGTACTGCAGGCTGCCGAACGATTCGGAGTAGTTGGCGAACAGCTTCCACTCGTCGCTCAAATGATACATCAGGCTCAGCGCCGGCAGCGGTTCGTTGTAGTCCTTGCTGCGCTTCTTCTCCTGCACCGGCTTGCCGTTCAGGCCGAGCACCGGGCGGTCGCGCCAGTCGCTGTCGATCTTCTCGAAGCGGATGCCGGGGGTGATGGTCCAGTTGCCGACATCGATCTTGTCGTCGATGTAGAAGGCGCTGGCCTCGGTACCGCCGGTACGGTCCTGGTAGGTATGGCCGTCCGAGCCGGGACGCACGGTCGGCACATTGTCGACCAGGGCCAGCTGACTGGCGCGCTCGTTCATCGCTTCCTTCAGGTAGCGGTAGCCGATGCCGATCTCCTGGGTGGTCGGGCCGGCGAAGAAGATCCGCGAGACCCGCGGCTCCACCGCGAACACATGGTAGTCGCGCGGGTACGAGGTGATGGTCCTGAGGTTGCGCGCGGCGATGCTGCTGCCGCGGAAACTGTCGCTGTAGTAGGTGAGCACCTCGAACTGGGTGAGGTCGTCGACCTGGCGGGTGTACTTCAGCGAGAAGTCCTTGCGCCGACCACGGAAGTTGTCCCAGTCGCGCACCGACTGGAAGGGATCGTCGTCGTACTGCGCCTGGGTCAGGCCGCCCGGCATATCGGCGTAGGCGTCGTAGTAGTGGAAGTTGGCCGCCAACTGGTCGCTGTCGGTGAGCTGCCAATGGGTCTTGAGCAGCACGTCGTCGATATCGTTGTCGTTGTTGCCGTCGCGGTAGTCGGCGCCCTTCACCCCGGAATACAGCAGCGCCACGCCCAGGCCGTTGTCGGCGGTCCCGCCGAGGAACGCCTGGTTGAGCTTCTTCCAGCCGCCATGGCCGGCATGCTCGATGGTGGTGCCGATTTCGCCGGAGAACTTCTCCGGAATCGCCCGGGTCACGAAGTTGATCACCCCGCCGACGTTCTGCGGGCCGTAGCGCACCGAGCCGGCGCCGCGCACGACGTCGATACTCTCCAGGTTGCCGATGGACAGCGGCATCATCGACAGCTGCGGCTGGCCGTAGGGCGCCACCGCCGCCGGCACGCCGTCGATCATCACCGTCGAGCGCGGCGACAGGCGTGAAGTCAGGCCACGCACCCCGACGTTCAGGGAGATGTCGCTGCCGCCGGTACCGTTGTTGTCCTGCACTTGCACGCCGGGCACCTTGCGCAGCACGTCGCGGACGTTCTGCGCACCGCTCTCGAGCATTTCCCGACGACGCACCACGCTGCGCGCGCCGGGATGGTTCTGCACCACCGCCTGGTCGGCTTCGCCCAGCCAGTCGCCGACCACGGTGACCGTGCCCAGCTCCTTGGCTTCCTCTTCGGCCTGCGCCGCCTGCATGGACACACCCAGCGCGATGGCGACGGCCAGGCGCGACAACGAACTCACGGACGACATCGAGGCTCCCCCAGGGACGCAGGAAAAAGTGGGGCGCAAAATTACGGCAAATCGTAAAGAACGTAAATACAAATGATTTGCAAATGTGAGCTTGACTTATTCGTATGTCGTCAAGGACGAGCGCGCGCAGGCCGAGCGGTATTCACCCGGTGCCACCCCGTAGGCCTGCTTGAACTGGCGACCGAGGTGGCTCTGGTCGGCGAAGCCCAGCTCCAGGGCCACCTCCAGCGGCGCCCGGCCGCTCTTGAGCAGTGCCCTGGCCTGCTCCAGGCGGCGCTGTCTGAGCCAGGCGTGGGGCGGCATGCCGGTGGCGCGACGGAAGACCCGGGCAAAATGGAACGGGGACAGATTGACCGCCGCCGCCAGTTCCTCCAGCGAAGGCGGATCGAGCAACCGCGCCGCCAGCAGTTCGCGGGCGCGGGCCACCGCCAACGGCTCCTGCCCGGCCTTCGGCGCTTCTGGCAGGCGGGCGTGGCGACGGAACAGGGCGAGCATCGTCTCGCGCCAGCGGGTCTGGGTTTCCAGGCTGCCGGCATGCTCGGCCAGCAGGCGGTGCAAGTGGACGAAGGCGCGTGCCAGGGGCTGGTCGTGGATCACGCTGTCGGCGAAACGCGGCACGCCGCCATGATGGATTTCCAGCTCGTCGAGAATCCCGTCGATCTGTTCCATTTCCGGGTAGTAGCCGCGATAGAGCCAACCGGCATCATGGGCCTTGGAGCCGGTGTGCACTTCGTCGGGGTTGATCAGCACCATGCTGCCCAGCGGGGCTAGGTGCTCGCCGCCACGATGGCGGAAGCGCTGCGCGCCCTGCTCGATGATGACTAGGGCGAAGCTGCTGTGCACGTGCGGCGCGAAGCGCTGCTCCACATAGCGCGCGTGCAGCAGTTCGACGCCGCCCAGTTCGGCGGCGCGCCAGAAATGCGTGTGTTCTCCGCTCGTCTCGTCCGGCACTGCCGTCTCCTCGTTCGCCCGTCCGGACGGGCCGCCCAGCATACCGCAGGAGCGACGGAACCGGCTTCAGCCGGTGAAGCTGGCTTCCAGCGCCGCCTTGACCTGCGGCCATTCGTGGTCGGTGATGCTGTAGACGAAGGTGTCGTCTAGCCGCCCGCCGGCCAGCCGCCGGTGGTTGCGCAGCACGCCCTCGCGCTGCGCGCCGAGCTTGTCGATGGCGCCCTGGGCGCGCAGGTTGCTCGCCGCCGTGCTGAGCTGCACGCGGACCATGCGCAGGTTGTCGAAGGCATGCTTGAGCATCAGGTACTTGATCATGCGGTTCAGGCCGCTGCCGTGCTGGGCCTGGTCGAGCCAGGTCCAGCCGATCTCGCAGGCCGGCAAGGCGGGAAGGAATTCGGCGAAGCGCGTGGTCCCGACCAGTTGCACGCCGAGGCGGACGGCGAGCGGCAACGCCCTGCCCTCGCGCTGCTCGGCGAGGCTCTGGCGGTACCAGTCCGGCCGCGTCGGTCCGTCCATGTACTGCAGCGCCTCGCGGTTGGCTTCGGCGAGGCTCACCAGCTCGGGAATGTCCGCTTCCACCAGCGGCTCGAGACGCAAGGCTCCGCGCTGCAGGGTGATCGGTAGCGGCTTGAACATGGGCGCCCTCCTCGACATCGACGCAAAACTCCGCTCCCATCAGAGCGTAGCGGCCGCGTTTAGTGCCGCAGCCGAAACCGGCTACGATGAACGGACAGCCGGCCGCCGGGGCCGTCCGCGCTCACGCAGCCCGGCACGCTACCAACTCCGCGCGTCCGGCTCAAGCATGCGTGCGACCTTGGTCGCAGGCGGCCTGACGCGCGGGCCGACAAGTGCGAAACTGGCGCGAAAGCAAGACCCCCGCCTCACGCCAGCTTCACGCGGGGACATCATCGGAGTTCGCATGTCGCTGTCCATCGGGCTGATCGCCGTGGTCGCCCTGGTCTACATGGCCATCCTGTTCGCCATCGCCTTCTATGGCGACCGTCGCCGCACCCCGCTCTCACCCCGCCTGCGTGCCTGGGTCTACAGCCTCTCCCTGGCAGTGTACTGCACCAGCTGGACCTTCTTCGGCGCGGTCGGCCAGGCCACCGACCAGCTCTGGTCGTTCCTGCCGATCTACCTCGGACCGGTGCTGCTGATGCTGTTCGCGCCCTGGGTGCTGCAGAAGATGATCATGATCAGCAAGCAGGAGAACATCACCTCCATCGCCGACTTCATCGCCGCCCGCTACGGCAAGTCGCAGGCGCTGGCGGTGGTGGTGGCGCTGATCTGCATGGTCGGCGTGCTGCCCTATATCGCCCTGCAACTGAAAGGCATCGTCCTCGGGGTGAACCTGCTGATCGGCTCCGGCGCCGACTCCACCGGTACCCGCGCCCAGGACACGGCGCTGATCGTGTCGCTGGTGCTGGCGCTGTTCACCATCGTCTTCGGTACCCGCAGCCTGGATGTCACCGAACACCACCGCGGCATGGTCCTGGCCATCGCCTTCGAGTCGCTGGTCAAGCTCACCGCCTTCCTCGCCGTGGGCATCTTCGTCACCTTCGGCCTCTACGACGGCTTCGCCGATCTCTTCTCCCAGGCCCGCGCCGCGCCGCAGTTGGCCGACTACTGGGAAGAGACCGTGCACTGGCCGGCGATGCTGCTGCAGACCGGCGTGGCGATGACCGCGATCATGTGCCTGCCGCGGCAATTCCACGTCACCGTGGTGGAGAACATCGAGCCGCGCGACCTCAACCTGGCGCGCTGGGTGTTCCCCATCTACCTGGTGCTGGCCGCGTTGTTCGTGGTGCCGATCGCCCTCGCCGGCCAGTTGCACCTGCCCGCCGGGGTAATGCCGGACTCCTTCGTCATCAGCCTGCCGCTGGCCGAGGCGCACCCGGCGCTGGCCCTGCTGGCATTCATTGGCGGCGCCTCGGCCGCCACCGGAATGGTCATCGTCGCCAGCGTCGCGCTGTCGACCATGGTCTCCAACGACATGCTCCTGCCGTGGCTGCTGCGACGCCGGGAAAAGGACACCGAACGGCCCTTCGAGGCCTTCCGTCACTGGCTGCTGACCGTACGCCGGGTGAGCATCGCGGTGATCCTGCTGCTCGCCTACGTGGCCTACCGCCTGCTCGGCTCCAGCGCCAGCCTGGCGACCATCGGCCAGATCGCCTTCGCCGCCATCGCCCAGCTCGGCCCGGCGATGATCGGCGCGCTGTACTGGAAACAGGCCAACCGCCGCGGGGTCTTCGCCGGCCTCGCCGCCGGCTCGCTGCTGTGGGCCTATACGCTGGTCCTGCCGGTGGTGGCCAAGGGCCTCGGCTGGCCGCTGGAGCGCATCCCCGGCCTGACCTGGCTGGCAAGCAATCCCTTCGGCCTGCCGATCGAGCCGCTGACCCAGGGCGTGCTGATCTCGCTGGTCGGCAACTTCGCCCTGTTCGGCCTGGTCTCGGTGCTCTCGCGCACCCGCGTGTCCGAGCACTGGCAGGCCAGCCGCTTCATCGGCCAGGAGATCTCCCAGCGGCAGAACTCGCGCTTCATGCTCGCGGTGCAGGTGGAAGACCTGCTGATGCTCGCCGCGCGTTTCGTCGGCGAGGAACGCGCGCGGCAAAGCTTCATCCGCTTCGCCTACCGCCAGGGCAAGGGCTTCACCCCGAACCAGACCGCCAACAACGAGTGGATCGCGCACACCGAGCGCCTGCTCGCCGGGGTCCTCGGCGCGTCCTCGGCGCGGGCGGTGGTGAAGGCCGCCATCGAAGGGCGCGAGATGCAGGTGGAGGACGTGGTGCGGATCGCCGACGAAGCCTCCGAGGTGCTGCAATTCAACCGCGCCCTGCTGCAGGGCGCGATCGAGAACATTACCCAGGGCATCAGCGTGGTCGACCAGTCGCTGCGCCTGGTGGCCTGGAACCACCGCTACCTGGAGCTGTTCGAGTACCCGGACGGGCTGATCTACGTCGGCCGGCCGATCGCCGACATCATCCGCTACAACGCTGATCGCGGCCTGTGCGGGCCCGGCGATCCGGACATGCACGTGGCCAAGCGCCTGTACTGGATGCGCCAGGGCACTCCGCACACCTCCGAGCGGCTGTTCCCCAACGGCCGGGTCATCGAGCTGATCGGCAACCCGATGCCCGGCGGCGGCTTCGTCATGAGCTTCACCGATATCACTGCCTACCGCGAAGCCGAACAGGGCCTCAAGGGCGCCAACGAGTCGCTGGAACAGCGGGTCCAGGAGCGTACCCAGGAACTCTCGCAGTTGAACCAGGAACTCAGCGAGGCGAAGAGCAACGCCGAGGCCGCCAACCAGTCGAAGACCCGCTTCCTCGCCGCCGTCAGCCACGACCTGATGCAGCCGCTGAACGCCGCGCGGCTGTTCTCCGCCGCCCTCGCCCACCAGGACGCGCTGCCCGGCGAGGTCCGCGACCTGGTGCAGCACCTCGACTCGTCGCTGCGTTCCGCCGAGGACCTGATCACCGACCTGCTGGACATCTCGCGCCTGGAAAGCGGCCGGGTCAGCGCCGAACGCAACCCGTTCCCGCTGAACAACCTCTACGATGCCCTCGGCGTCGAGTTCAAGGCGCTGGCCCAGGAACAGGGCCTGCATTTCCGCCTGCGCGGCAGCCAGCTGCGGGTGGACAGCGACATCAAGCTGCTGCGGCGCATCCTGCAGAACTTCCTGACCAACGCTTTCCGCTACGCCAAGGGCCACGTGCTGCTCGGCGTGCGCCGCGAGGACGGCTACCTGCGCCTGGAGGTCTGGGACCAGGGGCCGGGCATCCCACCGGACAAGCAGAAAGTCATCTTCGAAGAGTTCAAGCGCCTGGACAGCCACCAGACCCGCGCGGAGAAAGGCCTCGGTCTCGGCCTGGCGATCGCCGACCGGCTCTGCAAGGTCCTCGGCCATCCGCTGGAAGTACGTTCCTGGCCGGGCAAGGGCAGCGTCTTCAGCGTCCGCGTACCGCTGGCGCGGCAGGCGCCGCCGGCCCTGGCCAACGGCCACAAGGCCGAACCGGCGCAGGCGTTGAACGGCGCCCAGGTGCTCTGCGTGGACAACGAGGACAGCATCCTCGCCGGCATGAACAGCCTGCTCAGCCGCTGGGGCTGCCAGGTCTGGACCGCGCGCAGCCGCGAGGAATGCGCCACGCTGCTGGACAGCGAGATGCGCCCGCAACTGGCGTTGATCGACTATCACCTGGACGACGGCGAGACCGGTACGCAATTGATGGCCTGGCTGCGCACGCGCCTGGGCGAGCCGGTGCCGGGCGTGGTGATCAGCGCCGACGCGCGGCCGGAACTGGTGGCGGAGATCCACGCCGCCGGCCTCGACTACCTGTCCAAGCCGGTCAAGCCGGCCGCGTTGCGGGCCCTGCTCAGCCGCCATCTGAGCCTGCGCTGAGCGGGCCTCAGTGACGGCGGATCAGCAGCGCACGGATCTGCTGCGCGGTCTCGCCGTCGACTTCCGCGAGCATCCGCACCTTGCCGGCTACCAGCGCCGCCAGCGGCGCTCCGTCTCGATAGAGCAGGCGGTTGCCGGTCACCGCCGGCACCCGTTCGCCGGGTAGCAGGCCGCCGACCAGGTTCAACGGATCGACTGCCGACACCACCAGCATCGCCCCATCCGGCGGTCGCTTGCGCACCTCGCGCAACAGGCCGACCGCTTCCGCCAAGGCGAACTGCTCGCCGGCCAGGCCGGCGATGAAGCGCCCGCCGCGAATCTCGCCGCGCGCTTCCAGGCGATGGTAGACGCGCAGCAACTCGCGCCACGGCGGCAGCCAGTCGGCCTCGCGCTCCAGCAGGCGCCAGGCGACCACCCCATAGCGCCGCAGCAAGGTCCGGGCGACATGTTCGAGAACCTCCGCCGGCAAACGCTGCCCCGCCTCTTCCGCCTTCGCCCGGCGCAGCGGCGCCCAGCGCCCGGCGTCCTGCATGCCGCCCGGCAGGCCGCGCGAGCGGCGCTCCTGGCGGCTGCGCTTGTCCGCCGGCATCAGCAGGGTGCGCAGCCCGGCGAAGCTGTCGGCGTTGACCCGGCCGACCGAGACCAGCTCGCCGAGGGCGTTCTCCAGCTCGCTGCGCAGCAGGTGGGCATCCTGGCTCAGTTCGTCGAAGAACGATGCACCCTGCTCGCGCAGCACCTCCAGTACCCTGGCCGCGCGCGGCGACAGTTCCGGCTCCGGCGCGTCGCGCTGCAGGACGCTCCAGAGCCCCAGCTCGCGGCGCGGCAGGAGCACGATCGGCGCGCTGCGCAGCGGACCGCCGGCGGCCTTGCTGCGTCCGGCCAGGCGCGCCCAGACGATGCGTCCGGAACGGCACAGCTGGTCCAGCCAATGGCTGGCGTAGTCGGCCACCCGCGCTGCCAGCAGTTCGCTTTCCCAGGCGGCCGCCGCGGCCTGGAAGCCTTCCAGCTGCTCGACCACCGTAGCCAGGGACTCCGCACCCCGGCCACGGGTGCCCGGCGCCAGGCGCTGCCAGTCGAACAGGAAACGCATGAAATCGGCGCGCTCCACCGGCTCGATTTCCCGGCGCAGGCGCTTCACCGTATAGCGATGGATGCGCGCCAGCAGATGGCGTTCGCACCACTCCTCTTCCGTCGCGCCAGGACTGAAGCGGCCACGCAGCACATAGCCTTCGCGCTCCAGGGCGGCCAAGGCGTACTGCTGGTCGGCCAGGCCGATGCCCAGGTCGGCCGCCAACTGCCCGGCCGTGCGTGGCCCGAAGCCACCCAGGCGGGCGCGGGTCAGCTCCACGGTCGCCGCTTCCGCCGAGTCCGGCGGCGGATAGCCGCGAGGCGCCTGGAAAGCGTCGGGCACCTTCGCCGCGGGATGCACCAGGCGCATCGCCGGCAGGCGCTCCGCCGCCAGCCAGAGAGTGCTGCCTGCGCAGTCCAGGCGTCCGGCGCGGCGTTGCTCCGACAGTTGCGCAAGCCATTCCCCCCAGCCCGGATTGGCCTCGGCCTCGCCCGAGGTGAGGAAGCCCAGGCTGTTCAGCGCCTCATGCATCTCGTCGGCGTTGCGCGCTTCCGGCCAGGCCTCGCCACGCACCGCCTCGATCGCCTCAAGGTCCAGGGCGCCGAGGTCGTCGGCGGACTCGGGATCGCTCCAGCGGCGATTCTGTACCGCCTGGGTACGCCGCTCCTCCAGCGGCGCATCGTCGAGATAGGCGTAGGGACGCGCGGTCAGTATCTCCGCCGCCAACGCCGAAGGCGCCGGCAGGTCGCGCGCCAGCAAGTCCACCGCGCCGCTCTCCATGTCGCGCAGCAGGGCCAGCCAGCCCTCGCAATCCATCGCCTCGTGCAGGCAGTCGTCGAGGGTCTGCGCCACCAGCGGGTGATCGGGCACCTCGCGCTCGCCGACGATATTCTCCAGGCACGCCACCTGGTCGGGGAACACGCTGGCCAGCAGATCCTCGCTCTTCATCCGCAGCAGTTGCGGCGGCACCTTGCGACCGCCGGCATAGCGCGGCAAACCGAGCGAGGTGGTCAGGTTCCAGCGCCAGCGCACGCCGAACAGCGGCGCGTCGAGCACGGCCTGTACCAACAGGTGCTCGGCGCTCGCCGAATGCAGGTAGCGCCAGACCTCGTCGAGGGGAAAGCTGTGGCTGGTGGACAGCGAGAGGATGATCGCGTCCTCGGTGGCCGCCGCCTGCAGCTCGAAGTTGAAGCTGCGGCAGAAACGCTTGCGCAGCGCCAGGCCCCAGGCGCGGTTGAGGCGGCTGCCGTGGGGACTGTGGATGATCAGTTGCATGCCGCCGGATTCGTCGAAGAAGCGTTCCATCACCAGCCGCCGGCTCCCGGGCAGGCCACCCAGGGCCTGGCGGGCGCGGGCCAGGTACTCGACGATCTGCCGCGCGGCGCCATCGTCCAGCCCGAGGGTGGCGCCGAGCCAGGCGATGGCTGGCTCCAGCCGCCGCCCTTCCGGCAATGCCTGGCCTTCGCCGAGCAGCTCGTCGAGGGTGTCGCGCAGGCGCGCCACGCTGGCCGACAGCTCGTCGCTGCGCCCCGGCGCCTCACCCAGCCAGAACGGAATGTTCGGCGGCTGGCCCTGGGCGTCCTCGACCCGTACCCGTCCCGGCTCGATGCGGATGATCCGGTACGAGGTGTTGCCCAGTTGGAACACGTCGCCGGCCAGGCTCTCCACCGCGAAGTCCTCGTTGACCGTTCCCACCAGCAGGCCCTGCGGCTCCAGCAGCACGCTGTAGTCGCCGGTATCGGGAATGGTCCCGCCCGAGGTCAGCGCGGTCAGCCGCGCGCCACGGCGGCCACGGAGCAGGCCGTTGAGCGCATCGCGATGGAGATAGGCGCCGCGCACGCCGAGGCGTGAGTGGTAGCCCTCGGCAAGCATCCGCAGGACTTCGTCGAAGCGCTCGCGCTCCAGCCCGGCGTAGGGTTCGGCGCGGATCACCAGGCGATAGAGGTCGTCCTCGCGCCACTCCTGGCAGGCCACTTCGGCGACGATCTGCTGCGCCAGCACGTCCAGCGGCTGGCGTGGCAGCACCAGGCTGTCCAGCTCGCCACGGCGCACGCTGTCGAGCAGCGCCGCGCATTCCACCAGGTCGTCGCGGGAGGTCGGGAACAACCGGCCCTTGGGGGTGCCGCCGACACTGTGCCCGGAACGCCCGACCCGTTGCAGGAAGGCGGCGATGGAGCGCGGCGACGACAACTGGCAGACCAACTCGACGTCGCCGATATCGATGCCCAGCTCCAGCGAGGCGGTCGCCACCAGTACCTTCAATTGCCCGGCCTTGAGGCGTTGCTCGGCATCCAGGCGCAGCTCCTTGGCCAGGCTGCCGTGGTGGGCCGCCACCTGGCGGCTGCCGAGGCGTTCGGCGAGGAAGCGGGTGACCCGCTCGGCCATGCGCCGGGTGTTGACGAACACCAGGGTGGTGCGGTGCTCGCCGGCCAGGTGCGCCAGGCGGTCGTAGACCAGCTCCCAGGTGTCGTTGGACATCACCGCTTCCAGCGCCACCGGCGGTACCTCGATGCCCAGGTCGCGGGGGCGCGTATAGCCGATGTCGACGATCCGGCAGGCCGGATCGCGCGGATTGCCGCTGGCGCCGACGAGGAAGCGCGCGACCTTCTCGATCGGTTTCTGCGTGGCGGACAGCCCGATCCGCAGCAGCGGTCGCGGACACAGCGCCTGCAGGCGCTCCAGCGACAGCGCCAGGTGGCTGCCGCGCTTGCTGCCGGCCAGGGCATGGATCTCGTCGACGATCACGCTGCGCACCCCGGCAAGCATCTGCCGGCCCGACTCCGAGCCGAGCAGGATGTACAGCGATTCGGGCGTGGTGACCAGGATGTGCGGCGGGCGCTTGCGCATCGCTCCGCGTTCGACCTGCGGCGTATCGCCGGTGCGCACCGCGCTACGGATATCGACGTCGGGCAGGCCGAGACGCGCCAGTTCCTCGCGGATGCCAGCCAGCGGTTGCTCCAGGTTGATGCGGATGTCGTTGGACAGCGCTTTCAGCGGCGAGACATAGACCACCTGGGTGGCATCCGCCAACTCGCCGCCGGCGGCCAGCCCCTCCACCACCAAGGCATCGATGGCGGCGAGGAAGGCGGTCAGGGTCTTGCCCGAACCGGTGGGCGCGGCGACCAGGGTCGAAAGCCCCTCGCGGATCGCCGGCCAGGCCTCCACCTGCGCCGGCGTGGGCGCGGCGAAGTGGCGTTCGAACCACTGGCGGACGACGGGATGGAACTCCGCCAGGGGCCGCGGAGCCGGCTCGGCGCGGCGGGCGGAAGAGGATGAAATAGGCATCATGCTCCGCACTATGGTGGCGCCGCGGGCGACTCACAAGCCCCGCCGATCGCCCGTCGGGCGCAGTTTCAGAGCCCGGCGACGAAACGGTCGAAGCGCTCGGCGTGCAGCGCTTCGCTGCCGTTCTCCTCGAGCAGCCGGCGAGCCTCGGCGGCCTTCGGCGTCTCGCCGCCGATCAGGCCGAGCAGGCGCTCGCCGCGCGGCGTGAGGACGAAGTTCTCGCCATTGCCGCCCTGCTCTTCCGGACGCGGCTCGATGAAGCCGCCCTCCAGCAGGATCGCCTCGTAGTCGGCGGCCTTCTGCTTCAACGCATCCATGTCGCCGACCCGCTGCCCGGCCTGGGAGCGTTCCTCGGCCAGGCGTTCGGCATGGGCGCGCGGGGCGAAGTTCTCATGGGCGGACTGCCGGACCTCCAGCAGCAACCGTTCGACCAGATCCCAATCGTGAGTCATGGCATACCTCCTGCGGCATAAGCAACGAGGGTCCTTCGCACCCTCTCTATGCGTGCGACCCGCAACCCGCCGCGAGGGTTCGAATCGGTCGCCGTCCGGCGTTGCGGCTGAACTTTGTCGGCTCGACCGGGCTCCACCGCTCAGGACCACCCCACAGGAGTACGCCATGAAACCGCTTTTCGCCCTCGCCAGCGCCTGCGCCTTGCTGGTCGCCACGCCGGTCTTCGCCTGTTCCGAAGCGGAGGCGGAAAAGATGGGCAAGGAAGTCGCCACCAAGGTCGCCTCGATCACCCAGAAGAACCCGCAACGGGCCAGGGAACTCAACGAGCAGTTGCGCCAGCGCCAGGAAGCCCGCTCGGAACAGAACCGGCCGAGCGATTGCGATGCCTACGCGCAGATGCTCAAGGAACTGGATCAGGAAAAAGGTGACGTACAGCGCAACACTTCGCAGTGATCCGCCGGTTCGGGGTGCGGTGGCCCGGGACGGCGGGGTCCGGCGCCCGTGACGGGCGCGCCACCTACCCCGCCTGAGTCACTGAGACAGGCGCGGGCCGAACAGCACGACGCTGGCACCGACCACGCACAAGGCCACGCCCAGCCAGTCGCTCCATAGCGGCCGCGAGCGCTCGACGAAAGCCAGCCAGAACAGCGACGCGGCGACGTAGATGCCGCCATAGGCGGCATAGGCGCGGCCGGCGTAGCTGGCCTCCACGCGGGTCAGCAGCAAGGCGAACAGGGTCAGGCTGAGCAGGCCGGGCAGCACCCAGAGGGCGCTCTTGCCCAGCCGCAGCCAGAGATAGAAAGCGTAGCAGCCGGCGATCTCGCAGAACGCCGCGAGGACGAACCAGAGGTAGTTGATCACCGCCGCCCGCCCTCCCGCTCCCAGGCGCAGCGGACCTGCAGGTCGCTCTCCTGGGGGGTATGGAAGCCACGCTCGGACTCCCAGCGAAAGGTATGGCTGCCGTTCACTTCGGTCTCCAGGTGGACCACCGCGCTGGCCCAGTAGAGGCGCCTGAGCAACGCCTCGAACTGCTCGACCCACAGGCTCCACTCGTATTCGATGGCCTGGTAGCTGGCACCGAAGTGGATGATCTGGGTCTGGTAGAGCCCGGCCCCGGACTGCTCGCAGCGGCTGAACATCTCGCGTCCGAGGAACGGCCAGGCCTCGCCGCCCGGCAGGCTGTCCAGCACGCGGCGGTTGGCGGCACGACGCATGCGCCGCTCCATCGAATCGCCCGGCCAGTCGCGGATGCAGCCATAGACGATGGATTCAGACTCCACAGGGGTACTCCAGAACAGAACGGACTCGCAGAGGCAGCCTTCTAGCACAGGGCGCGAGGGCGGAAAAGCAAAAAGCCTCGCAAATGAGCGAGGCTTCTTGTGGGGTCCAACGTACTTCGGCAGGCAGGCCGGTGACTCAAGCTACTCGATCGCACCGCCTTGGGCAAGCACTATCTGCGCCGCACCGCAATGGTGCAAAGCCGCGCCCCTGCTGGCCTGCAGCCATTTCCACTCAGGCCTGGCGCTGACGCTTGGCCTGCATCTTGCCGGCCATCGCGGTCATCTCGTCATAGATCGCCTGGGGATTCTGCTGCTTGATCCTCCAGGCCATCCGCGCCTGCTCGTGGGGCAGGATCAGGAAACTGCCCTTGGCCACTTCGGCGTGGATGTAGTCGGCGATGTCGGCGGCGCTGATCGGCGAACTCTCCAGCAACTTGCCGACCTGGTGCTTCATCTCGGGGCTCGGGCCGCGGAAAGAGTCCAGCAGGTTGGTCTGGAAGAACGAAGGACAGACCACATGGACGCCGACCTCGACCAGCGCCAGCTCTACCAGCAGGCTTTCCGAAAGCGCCACCACCCCGGCCTTGGCCACGTTGTAGTTGCTCATCGCCGGGCCCTGCATCAACGCCGCCATCGAGGCGATGTTGACGATCTTGCCCTTGCTTCGCTCCAGCAACGGCAGGAAGGCCTTGCAGCCCTTGACCACGCCCATCAGGTTGATCGAGATCTGCCAGTCCCAGTCCTCCAGGGACAACTCGCCGAAGAAGCCGCCGGAGGCCACCCCGGCGTTGTTGACGATGACGTCGATGCCGCCGAACTTCTCCTCGCAGCTCTGCGCCAGCGCGGTCAGTTGACTGTAGTCGCGTACGTCGCAACGCTGGGTGAAGCCATTGCCACCCGCCTCGCGCACCAGTTTCAGGCTTTCCGCCAGGCCGGCCTCGTTGACGTCGGCCAGCGCCAGGCGCCAGCCGTCACGCGCCCAGCGCAGGGCGATTTCGCGCCCCAGCCCGGAGCCGGCACCGGTGATCATCATGCGGTTTTGCATAGGGGGTCCTGCCTTCCTGTTCGTGTGATGAAGGCCAGTGTAACCAAGGGTTTCAGCGCCCTCCGGCTAAATCAGGAAGCTGAATGCCTCGGGCAAACCCGGACATGCCGGGCCGCGCGAGGGGCTCAGGCGAGCAGCAGGACGCAGAGCTTGCCCAGGACCAGGGCGATGCCGCAGGAAACCAGCAGGTAGGAGGCGCCATCGAGACGCCGGCGGTACAACTGGGCGAAGGAACCCACGTGATGCTGCAGGACGAACATTCCCAGTGCCACCAGGATCGCCGGGATCAGGAAGACGAATTGCCAGAAGTGTTCGACCGCCAGCGTCGCTTCGCCGTCGTCCGCGAGCAGCAGGGCGCCCCCCAGCAACTGGCCCAGCAACAGCAGCCCCCCGACGCCAATACAGGCACGTCCCCAGCCGATCATCAGTCCCTCCCAGAGCGTTTCCGAGGGACCAGCATAGCCAGATGCCGCCATGCGATCTGTGCCCTGGGTCAAGCTGGGCGGCCCGCCCGGACATCCACCAGGCAATTTCATGACGCGGGTAACATCCTGCGGAAACGAGCCCCGCCCGCCGGACGGGGCCCGAGCGCCTCAGAACACGTACTGCAGGCGCATCACCAGGCCATCGCCGCCATCGTCGCCGTTGGCATTGCTGATCTTGTCGGTCTTCGCCTTGACGTAGTTGGCGGAAACCTTCACCGCCTCGTTGGCGTACCAGTTGACGCCCAGGGTATGGGTCTTGCCCTTGGCGTCGCCGACCTCGCGGGTGGCGCTGTCGACGACGATGTTGTCATCCTCGACCTTGATCGAGTCGTAGCGGTAGAACAGCTCCCAGGCGCCGATTTCCTTGTTCTCCGGCTTGATGGTGTCGAACTTGGCGCCGTCCAGCTTGTAGAGGCGCGGCTCGCCGGTGAGGGTGTAGGCCAGTTGCGCGTAATAGCCGGAGGCCTTGAGATCCTCGCGGTCGCGCTCGGCCTTGACCGTGCGCCGCAGGTACTCGGCCTGGGCCGAGAAGGCACCCAGCGCCCAGGCGCCTTCCAGGCCCCAGACCGAGTCGTCCTTCCACAGCCCCTCGACTGCCGAACTGCCGCCGAACAGACCGCGGTTGCCATTGCTGCCGGCATCGTTGCCGCCATTGGTGGAGACGCCGCGCATGCCCATGCGCGGGCGGATCCGGGTATCCACCGCGCTGTCCTCCAGGTCGCGATAGGCGTATTGCAGGCCCAGGTGCACCACGTTGCCCGGCTCGTGCAGCGGCGCGAACACGCCGCGCAGGTTGTAGCGCTTGACGCTGTCGCCGTCGGTATCGTTGTTGTTCTCGCTGAACACGCTGCCCGAGAGGAAAGCCATGCCGCCCACCACCGAGCTGGCTTGGATACCGGTACCGACGTTGTCGTTGACCCAGTCGGCGATGTCGTAGGTGAGGTTGCGCTCCAGCGCGGTGACCCATTTGGAGCTGGTGGCCTTTTCCAGGCCGAAGTCGGTGTAGAAGCGGCCGAACTTCAGGTTGACCGGGTTGAAGCCGGTATAGGTGACCGAAGCTTCGTCAAAGTAGCCGGCGCTGTCGTTGCCGACGTTGCGCGACAGGTCGTAGTTGATCTGGTACTTCCAGTCCCGGTAGGCGGTGCCGCCGAACTCCAGGTAGGCGCGGCGGAAGTAGGCGGCATCGGCGGTATTGCCGTTGTTCGTGTAGTAGCCGTCGAAGCGGCCGTAGTCGGCCTGCAGGCGGCCGCCGAGCTTGAAGCTGAATTCCTTGTCGGTGGTGGCGACTTCGAGGCCGCCCTTGGTCTTGATCACGATGTCGGCACCGTCGGTGGTCACGGTCCCGGCCAGGCTCTGCGCGGAAATCGCCAGGCCCAGCAAACTCCAGGCAACACTGCTCCCCACCCCTTTGCACGAGTGTCTGCGAATCATCAGGTAAGTCCCCTGTTCGGATTTCGAATGGTCTTGAGCAGCGCGGAAACGGCCGGTTCTATCGCCGGCCGGCGCTGCTGGAGGGGGATCATCTGGATGGGTTGTGACAGCGAGACTGCAAAGCGCGAAAGCTTTTGTGACAGGCAGCCGGATAGCGCCTGGATGAGGCCGTCGGATAAGGGCGCAGGCCTAGAGGCATCAGGTCCGGGCGACAGATGTAACAGTTTGTTTCATATATTGCGGCAACCTTGCGAAGATTGCATGACTGCAATGAAAACCAAGAGTTTCTGCCGATAACCGTCTGGCTTTCGGATATTCCTGCCAGTACCTGCGGGTAGACCTGTAGCGAAAGAAAGACCCGGTTGCAGGCTGCCAACATCGCCACAACCGGGTAAGGAAGCGATTAAAAAGACCTCGCCGGAGCGAGGCCGAAAACAGGAGCAGATCGTTGTCGCTTCTTAGAACACGTACTGCAAACGGGTCACGAAGCCGTCGCCGTCATCGTCGCCATTGTTGTTGGTGATCTTGTCGGTCTTCGCCTTGACGTAGGCCGCGCTGATCTTCACCGCATCATTGACGTACCAGTTCACGCCCAGGTTGTGGGCCTTGGCCTTGGTGTCGCCGACTTCGCGAGTGGCGGTATCGGCGACCACGTTGTCGTCTTCCACCTTGATGTTGTCGTAGCGGTAGAACACTTCCCAGGCGCCGATTTCCTTGTTTTCCGGCTTGACGGAGTCGAACTTGGCACCTTCCAGCTTGTACTGGCGGGACTCGCCGGTCAGGGTGTAGGCCAGTTGCGCGTAGTAACCCTTGGCCTTGATGTCCTTGTAGGCGTTGTCATCGGCCTTCAGCTTGCGTGCCAGGTATTCGGCCTGGGCCGAGAACGGGCCCATTGCCCAGGCGCCTTCCAGGCCCCAGACGCTATCGTCCTTGTAGGAACCGGCCGGCGAGTTGGAGACACCGCCGAAGGTCGCGCGGTTGCCGTTGTCACCGGCGTCGTTGCCGCCGCTGGTGGCGATGCCGCGCATGCCCAGGCGCGGACGGATGCGCGAGTCGAAGGCGGTGTCGTCGAGGTCGCGGTAGGCATAGTTCACGCCGACATGCAGAACATTGCCGGCTTCGTGCATCGGCGCGAACACGCCGCGGAAGTTGAACTGCTTGACGCTGTCGCCGTCGCTGTCGTCGGCGTCCTTGGCGGATACGCCGGCGGACAGGTAGGCCATGTCGGCGAGGGTCGAGTTGACCTGGGCGCCCATGCCGTCCTGGTGGGTGTTGATCCAGTCGGCCAGTTCGTAGGCGGCGTTACGCTCGGGAGCGGTCACCCACTTGGAGCTGGTGGCCTTTTCCAGGCCGAAGTCGGGGTCGAAGCGACCGAACTTCAGGTTGACCGGGTTGAAGCCGGTGTAGGTGACCGAAGCTTCGTCGAAATAGCCGTTGTCGGAGCTGCCGGTGTTGTGCGACAGGTCGAAGTTGATCTGGTATTTCCAGTCCTTGTACGCGGTGCCGCCGAGTTCGATGAAGGCGCGGCGGAAGTAGGCGGCGTCGGCGGTGTTGCCATTCTTGGTATAGAAACCGTCGAAACGGCTGTAGTCGGCCTGCAGGCGACCGCCCAGCTTGAAGCTGAATTCCTTGTCGGTGGTGGCGACTTCGAGGCCACCCTTGGTCTTGATCACGATATCGGCGCCGTCGGTGGTCACGGTGCCGGCGAACGCCTGGGCAGATACGGCCAGAGCCAGAGCGCTGGCAACGAAGCCGAGCGAGTGCTTACGGATCATCGAAGATTTCCCCTTAATGGTGTGTGCATTGGCAACACGCGAGTGCCTGGCTACAGCGCGCCCCTTGTTCCGCGCTGGCCGTAAGGCGGCCCCTTTGTGTTGGGGGGAATCTTGGCGATGGCAGATTGCAGCCAAATTGCATGGAGATAAATGTTTCATTACAGAGGAACTTTTTATCTCCAATGCGAATAACGCGAAAAGCCCTCTACTACGGGCCTTTCGGGTTATTCGATATGGGTAGAAATCTCAGCGCAATTTTTGAGCAATCCAGAAGTCAGCAGAAAGCCACTTGCCGGCGCCGCCGAAGAACAGCGCGAGCAACATCACCAGGTAGGTCGCGGCGAACTCGATGCCGTTGTTGACGATGGCGAAGCTTCCGCTCGACGTCAGCCAGTCGTAGTTGCCGTATTCGCGCAGGATTTCCCGGGCTCGCGCCAGCTTCTCGCCAGCCTCCAGCACCTGGGCGTTGGCGAACGGCGCGGACGGATCGGCGATCGCCTGCCAGCCGTTCGGCCAGTGCACGGCGAAGATCGCTACCAGCATGGTCACCATCAGCGGCAGGCTGATCCAGCGCACGGCCAGGCCGCACAACAGCAGCACGGCGCCACCGGCCTCGCTCAGCGCGGCGAGCCAGGCCAGCAGTTCGGGAAACGGCAGGCCGAGTCCCCAGTCGGGATTGCCGAACCACTCGATGGTGGCCGGCATGTCCGCCAGCTTCTGGCTGCCGGCCATCCAGAACACCGGCGCCAGGTACAGGCGCAGCGCCAGCGGGGCGAGGAAATCCGCTCGACGGGTGACGTCGAGGGCATGCTGTAAACGCAGGAAGACAGTCTTCATCATCACTCCAGAGCGCCCTCGCCCATGAGGATGCCCTGGGCGTGCCAGTCCTCCAGCAAGGCGAAGGCATTTTCGAAATACTCCACGTCGGCGCTCAGGCCGCAGCTTCCGGCCAACTCGCGCAACAACGGCAGCAGCGCCACCGGCGCCTCGCCCTCCTCGCTCAGGCGCTGCGCGAGGCGATAGGCGAATGGCGACAGGTGCAGGAAGCGCACCCGCTCCGCCGGATCGCGCCAGACCAGCAGGCAGGTCGGCTCGGCCGGCGGCTCCATCGGCCGATGGCTCGGCCCCAGGCGATGGACCGGCCAGCGATAGGCCAGCGGCCAGGCCAGTGGCGACCACGACCAGGCCTGCGGCAGCGTCTCGACAGGCGCCTCGGCCAGCGACAGGGCCAGCTCGACCCACTCGTAGTGAGCCAGCTCCAGCAGGAAGGGCGGATCGCCCTCCTCCGCGCGGTAGCCGTCCTGCAGCCAGCCGATGAACTCCTCGCCCAATTGGCTGAAGTACGGTGTGCGGCAGCGATGCTCGCGCATGAAGGCACGCACCAGGCGATGCCAGCGCGGCTCGTCGAACAACTGGCGCAGGACCGGGAAACCGCTGCTGATGAAACCGTCCAGGTTGTTGAAGAACAGTTCCTCGTAGATCGCCATGCGCTCCGTCGCGATGCCGGGCGGCAAGGCCTGCTGCGGATCGCGGATACGTGCGGCGAAACGCCGTTGCAAGGTCGTGTGGTTCATGTGCCGTACCCCAGGCTGCGCAGTTGCGCTTCACCGCTGCGCCGCTGCAGCTCGCGGATGCGATCGGTTTCGGCATACAGCTCGCTCAGTGGCGGGAGGTTGAAATCGCGCTCCAGCAGCGTCGGGCGTTCGCCATGGCAGGCATAGGCATGTGCCAGCAGTTCCCAGACCGGATCGCAGACCGGCGCGCCATGGGTGTCGATCTTCAGGCTGGCGCCCTGTTCGTCGTGCCCGGCCATGTGCAGGTAGGCGATCCTCCGGCTGGGCATCGCGGCGATGTAGGCGTGTGCGTCGAAACCGAAGTTGCAGGCGTTGACGTAGACGTTGTTGACGTCCAGCAGCAATTGGCAATCGGCTTCCTCCAGTACCGCGCGGACGAAATCGACCTCTTCCAGCTCGCCCGGCAAGCGCGCATACGCCGAGACGTTCTCGACGATCAACGGCCGCTCGAGGACGTCCTGTACCACCCGGACCCGTTCGGCGACCCGGCGCACCGATTCGTCGCTGAACGGTAGCGGCATCAGGTCGTAGAGCTGGCCGTCGTCGGCGCAGGCCGACAGGTGCTCGCTGTAGGCACGGATGTCATGCTGCTCGATGAAACCCTTGATCGCGCGCAGCAACGACATGTCCAGCGGGGCGTAGCCACCGAGGTTGAGAGACAGACCATGGCAGAGGAACGGCAGGCGCTCGGTCAGCTCGCGGAACTGGCGGCCGAGACGGCCGCCGATGCCGATCCAGTTCTCCGGAGCGACCTCGAGGAAGTCGACCCGGACCCCATCGCCGGCGCCGAGCGGCTCCAGCAGCGCGCGACGCAGGCCTAGCCCGGCGCCGCTGACGAATTCCCGTTGCATGGTCCGTCTCCTCAGGCCTTACGACTTCTTCTTGTCGGCGCCGCAGTTGCCTTCGCCGGCCTTCTTCTCGCCACCGCAGGAACCTTCCTTGGCCTTGCGATCCGCACCGCAGCTGCCTTCATGACCTGCCTTGGAGGCTTCGCGCTTGCCCTTGTCGGCACCGCACTTGGCCTCGCCGCAGGAACCTTCCTTGGCCTTCTCGGCGGCAGCCACGCTGTAGCCGCTGCTCAGCTCCTGCACGGCGAAGGGATTCTGCGCGGCATGCGCGCCGACACTGGCTACGCCGAGCAGAGCAGCGCCGACGACGGAGGAAGCGAGGGAAATCTTTTTCATGGGTAACTCCTGAAGTTGGTAGCGGGCGCCGGTATGGCGTCCTCGCTCCAATGGACGGAGCACCCCCGGCGGCGTTACAGCGGAGTCGAAAAAAATTTCCCGTCCCTTTGCCTGAACTCAGGGATTGCCCCTGCTGGAGAAATATCGGTCGGCGATATTCGCCAGGTCCCAGGCGTTCTCCGCGACTTCGGATGCTCGCCCAGCGAAACGGATTGCCGCCCCTCCGTAGGGCGCATATCGCGCAGCGATATCCGCCAAGCCCAGCCACACTCCTCGACCTCGTCACGCGGAAGAGAGAGCCGCCCACGCCAGGCCGGGTCCGGTTCGCCCACGCCGGATAGCGGAAACGAAAAAGCCGCCGCCCACGAATCGCGGGCGGCGGCTTGGTGTCGAGGGTACCCCGGCTCAGCGCCGCGCGGCGTCCTTGCGCAATTCGGAGAGATGCGCGGCCAGACGGTCGAGTTCCGGCCCCGGCCCTTCCGGCAGATGGCGCACGGTCGCCTGGGTCAGGCGCATCTGGCGGATGAAGCGCCGGCAATGCCGGCACATGAGCAGGTGGCTGCGCACCGCCAGTTGTCCGCGGAAGTCCAGTTGCCCATCGAGAAAGTCGCTGGACCGGGCGACCAGTTCCTTGCAACTCAGCATTGGCCGGTCTCCTCGAAATGCTCCAGGGTGGCGAAGACCTTCAGGCGGGCGCGATGCAGCAGCACCCGGACATTGGAAAGCGTGATATCCAGGAGATCACGGATTTCCTCCAGCTCCAAGCCCTGGCGTTCGCGCAGGGTCAGCACGCTGCGCTGCAGCTCGGACAGACCGTTGAGGGTCTTGTCCAGGCAATCGCGCAGTTCGCCCTCGGCGAGCAGGGCTTCCGGCGAATCCTCGTGCCAGGCGTGCGGCGGCTGGCTCCAGTGACCGTCGGCGGCAAAGCGCTGGTCATCCACCGTACCATGGGGCCCCGGCAGGTCGTCGAGGAAAACTTCCCGGCGAACCTGGCGCAAGCGGCTCTTGGCGGTATTGGCGGTAATGGTCAGCAGCCAGGTCTTCAGGCTCGAACGCCCCTGGAACCCGTCCAGCCCGCGAACCGCCGCGAGCCAGGCGTCCTGCACCACTTCCTCGGTATGCGATCTGCCGATGATCGCCCAGGCCACGGCCCGCATGGCGCCCTGGTAGGCGCCAACCAGCTCGCGGAAGGCTCGCTGCTCGCCGGCCAGCAGGCGCGGCAGCAGCTCGGCGTCGGTAGGCGCCGCCACGATCAGTGTTTACGCAGGATCACGCTACCGATCGAGTAACCGGCGCCGAACGAGCTGAGCACCCCGATGGCGCCGCTGGGCAGGTCGTCTTGGTGCTTGTGCAGGGCGATCACCGAGCCGGCGGAACTGGTATTCGCGTAGCTGTCGAGGATCACCGGCGCCTCGTGCGCCTCGGCGTCGCGGCCGAGCAGCTTGCGGGTGATCAGCAGGTTCATGTTCAGGTTGGCCTGGTGCAGCCAGAAGCGCTTGACCTCGGCGACCTGGATTTCATTGGCCGCCAGGTGCTCGCCGATCAGCTCGGCGACCATCGGGCAGACATCCTTGAACACCTTGCGGCCTTCCTGGACGAACAGCTTGTCGCGCTTGCCGATACCGCTCTCGTCGGCGCGGTTGAGGAAGCCGAAGTTGTTGCGGATGTTGTTGGAGAACTGGGTCAGCAGCCTGGTGCTGACGATGTCGAACTGGTGCTTCGACACGGCCAGGTCGGCGCGCTCGACGATCACCGCGGTGCAGGCGTCGCCGAAGATGAAGTGGCTGTCGCGGTCGCGGAAGTTCAGGTGGCCGGTGCAGATCTCCGGGTTGACCATCAGGATCGCCCGCGCCTGGCCGGTCTGGATCGCGGTGGTGGCGGCCTGGATACCGAAGGTGGCCGAGGAGCAGGCCACGTTCATGTCGTAGCCGTAGCCCTGGATGCCCAGCGCGGCCTGCACCTCCACCGCGATCGCCGGGTAGGCGCGCTGCAGGTTGGAGCAGGCGACGATCACCCCGTCGATGTCGGCGGCGCTGCGGCCGGCACGCTGCAGCGCCTCCCTGGCGGCGGCCACGGCCATCTCGCAGAGGATCGACCACTCGTCGTTGCTGCGCTCGGGAAGGTACGGAACCATGCGCTGCGGGTCGAGGATGCCTTCCTTGTTCATCACGAAGCGGCTCTTGATGCCGGACGCCTTCTCGATGAACGCCGAGCTGGACTCGGCCAGCGCCTCCAGTTCGCCCTTGGCGATGGCCTCGGCGTGCTGGTCGTTATACTGGCGCACGAAGGTATTGAAGCTCTCCACCAGCTCATCGTTGGAGATGCTGTAGGGCGGAGTATAAAGACCGGTTCCGCTGATGACGGCTTTATGCACAGTTGTTCCTCTTCTCTCGCTGGGCCGCCGTCGAACGGGGCCGATTAGGCATAGCGGTGCCCGCCTGGGGCCGGCACCGGAAACGGGTTCGCTCGCGGCGATGCCGGGCGCTCTACGAAAAGACGTTGGCGACGCGCTTTCGTACAGGGCCCGGGCAAGGTCGGCCATTGCGCAGTGTGCCACCGCCTCGCTTCGGCAAGCGCGCGCACCGCTCAGTGGTATCGAAGGCGCCAAGGATATTCCAGAGTGCGCGCCGGGCACAGCCGATAGGCGCACGATCGGTTTATTTTCCCCGTTTTCGCCACCGATATCCGTATCGAACTGTAAAGACGACGCAACCAGGCCGGCTTCCGGTCACAGCAGGCTGGCACCTTCCCACCCCAACCATCGATTGAATTTGCCAACCCGCCCCATAGGCAATGCTCAACAGCCCACCCCGGCAAGGCCGCCTATCATTCGGCAAACCCGGTATTCACAAGGAAGCAGCCCCATGACCGATAGCCCTCGTCCAGAACTGGATATGGAAACCCAGGAGTTCGTCCACCAGCTGTTCGACCTGGCCCGCCAGGGCAACAGCCAGCGCCTCGAGCAACTGCTGCAACAGGGCCTGCCGCCGAACCTGCGCAACCACAAGGGCGACAGCCTGCTGATGCTGGCCAGCTACCATGGCCACGCCGACACGGTACGCCTGCTGCTGGCCTACAAGGCCGACCCGGACCTGCGCAACCTGGCCGGGCAGACACCGCTGGCCGGCGCTGCGTTCAAGGGCGACCTGGCGATGGTCGAACTGCTCCTCGCCGGCGGCGCCGACGTCGAGGGCGCCTCGGCCGACGGCAAGACCGCACTGATGATGGCGGCCATGTTCAACCAGGCCGAGGTCGCCGCCAGCCTGCTGGCCCACGGTGCCCGTCGTGACGCCCAGGACGCCGCCGGGCTGACGCCGCTGGCGGCGGCGCGGATGATGAATGCCGAGGCCACGGTCGCGCTGCTCAGCCGGCCCCACTGAGCCTCAATCCGCCAGCACCTCGGCCAGGCTGACGACCTGGCCGAAATGATGCTTCCACAGGCGCACACCCAGCTCCCCCGAGCGATCCAGCGAGGAGCCGAGTACCAGGTCGCCGACCAGGGTCGGTTGCAGGCCGGCGTCGAACAGGGCGAAGCCGGCGGCGAGCACGCAGGTGTCGGCCTGGATGCCGCAGACCAGCACCCGTTCCGCTCGCAGCGCACGCAGATGGTCGACGAGTTCCGCCGTCGGCAGGTAGCCATGCTTGACGAAGACCCGGTCGGCCGCCACCAGGCAGGCATCGTCGAGCGGCGGTCGCCAGCCGAGCTGGCGCTGGAACGGCGTACGCGACTCGTCATGGCGCTCGACGCTGGCCACCGAGGGCATCCGCCCGAGCAGTTGGCCAATGCCTTCCAGCAGCCAGTCCGGCGGGGCGAAACAGGGTTGCACGTCGACGATCAGCAGGGCCTGGCGCATCGGTAGTCGCTCCCGGAGAACAGGCCAGGCATTCTAGCCCACTCCGCCCCGTCGCTCCGCGCTCCAGCGAAACTGGGCTAGCCTGAGGGAACCTTTCGACGGAGAGCCTTCATGCGCCCGATGTACGCCGTAGCGATCCTTTTCCTCCTGGCTGGCTGTTCCTCGGTTCCCGCCGAGAAGACCCGGGCGATCCCCGCCGAACGCCTGCTCGGCTACCAGCAACCGGTGAGCGGTGGCGGCCGGCTGGAAGTCCACCGCGACTATGGCTACCTGGGCGGCGGCTGCTACGTGGCGTTCCTTATCGACCGCCAGGTCGCCGCGCGCATCGGCGTCGGCGAGGAAGCCAGCTTCCAGGTGCCGGCGGGCGAGCATGTGGTCGGTATCGGCATCGATACCCAGGACGACACTCTCTGCGGCAAGGGCCTCCTGAACCGCGAGCTGAGAACCCGGATCGCCGCGGACGGCAACGCGCGCTTCCGCATCGTCAGCGAGGCCAGCAGCGGGTTCGACATCCGCGCCGAATGATCCGGGGCGACAGGTCGGCCGCGTTCGCCCGGTCGAGGTTCAAAGCGATTCCATCAGGTCCTTGCCGCGCTGCAGCCAGCCCGGCGCCGAGCCGGGGCCCGGCGGTTGCGCCTGCTCCGTACCCATGTCCTGCAAGGCCTGCTTCGCCTCGGCGAGCCAGGCCGGGGTCGCCGCCGCGGGCGCCTGGGTGAGTTCGGCCTTGGCCACCAGCCCGGCCAGGCTGCCCAGGTCGCGCGCCTTGAGCGCCTCCACGGTCTGCTGAGCCAGCAGCACCTGCTGCAATGCGGGCGATTGCACCGCCGCGACCGCCAGCGGCGGCGGTGGCGGCAACTGGCCGATCTGCTCGACCTTGTCGCCAGGCTCGCGGGTGAAGGCCCGCAGGTTGTCCAGCGCCGCCCCGCCGACCATCGGCAAGGCGATCCCGGTCAGCGGGTCGAAGGCGCTGATCTCCGGCAGGCCGACCTTGCCGCTCAGCAGCGGACGCGCCAGCGATGGCAGGAACAGCCCGAGCAGCATCCGCGGATCGCGACGCTTGACGCTGAGGCCGACGCTGGCCAGCATCACCCCTACGCCTACCACCCGCCCGGCGGTGGCCAGTACCGAGAGCCGCTTGTTCGACTCGTTGTCGAAATGCACCAGGCGATAGCGGAAGTAGTCGGTGAAGGGTTCTCGCGGGCCTATCGCCGAAGTGTTCATGAACCAGGCGCGGGAGTCGTGCACCTGTTCGTCGAACAGCGCCACCAGCTTTTCCTGGCCCGGCGCCACCCGGTCGGGAGCGCTGAACAACTGGTGGTAGCGCGCGCTGCCGTCGCGGTGGATCTGGCTGTATTCCTCGGCTTCGTCTTCCTCGTTGATCAGGAATACGGTGCCGCCGAGCAGCAGGTCGATCACTCCGCCCACCGTCATGCCGTCGTCGAGCACGCCCCAGTCGCCCTTGTAGTCATGGGCGAACTCGGCGGCGGCGCCGAGCAGTTGGCGCTGGTCCAGCGGCGGATCGAACTGCTTCTCCACCCGCAGGTCGCGCAGTTTGTCCTCGCCGCCGATCAGCGCCACGTTGCGATCCCACTCCGCCTGTTCGGCGGCGCTCATCGGCGGGAGCGGCTTGCCCTGCTGGGCGGCCGCGTACTCCCGGCTACGCCGCTTGTACAGGGCCTCCCAGGCCTTCTGCTGGGCTTCCGGCATGTCCGGCGGGACATTGGCGAAGAACGCCTTGTTGCGCAGCCCGCCGGCATAGCGGTCGATGCGCCAGGCGGTGATCAACGCGGTCTCGCGACGGATCACCTCTTCCAGGGGGCCGGCCTTGGCCTGGGCCTGCCAGGCGTTGAAACGGGTGGCGAGTTCTTCGGAGACGCTGAACTCCGCTTCGGTTTCAGGCGTCATCTCCCGCCAGACTTCATGAAAGTCCGGATGAACGGCTGATTTGGGAACCTGCAAAGGAGCACCGGCACCAAAAGCTTCCGCATACATATGCTGCAGCGCTATCTGGGATAGCAGGAATTCCGAACCTCCCACCGCCTTACCCTGGTTGCCAACGCCATAACCCCCTCCAACATCCGAGTGAACACCAGGGTATGCATATTCCACCGTACCCTGCCGATAGCAGGAAGGCCCCGTACGACGTCCGTTGGCATCCAGGTCGCGACGGCGGATCGAATCCAGCGGAAAACTGGCACGCTGCTCATGGCATGAGATCAAATGCACGCAACGTTTCAGAAAAGCGCAGTCTTCCGGCAATGTGGTCGGTAGGCACTGAACCTGGGCTTCGTCGGGCAGCCGCATGGTGCCGTCGGCCCAATCCATATGTCCGGCGGCGAACGGCGCGCTATCCGCCAGTCCAACTGCCGCCACGGTATCGAAAAGGCCGAGGAACTCGATGGAGATCGGCAGGCCGGCGAAGCGATATTCCACCCGGCCATCGGCGCCGCTGGCCCGAGTCAGCTCCTGCAGCCAGTTGGCGAAGGCTCGTGCCTCCGCCGCCCCACGGGAGAATCCATAGATATACAAACGCATGGCCAGGATATGCGGTTTCTGCCCTGAGTCCTGACGCTGGCGAAGCTTTTCCTCCAGTTCCTTGAGTTTTGGCTCCAAGGCAGCTCGGCGTTTTTTCTCGCCGTTCTCCAACAACCCACCGGTTAGAACCTTGGCAATTCCATTGGTTGCCATGTTCTTAATCATTGTTTGAGACTCATCTAGCAGAAGAGGACTTTCTGGGGTAAGCGTTCCTTGCAAAACATCAACCAAGCGGGTTATTCCCCAGTTTACTCTGTTCTCCCCACCTGCCGCCGCAATCAAACCGAGACTCGACGGAGTATATTCCCGAATATCTGGAAATACCGTACCAACCCCAGGGCAGTAATATCGAAAGAAACCCAACCCTTCCTGCACGGAGCCTTCTCCGACAGAAGCATGAAATAGCTTTGCCACATTACTTCTAGAAGGCGGCAATGATGCACCATCAGCCCGATCATTATTATTAGTGCCATCATAGCCTATGCTCACATGCAGAGTTTTACAACAAGGTATTCCACTGCTTTCTCCGCCACCCTCCCTATCCCGCTTGATTTTTTCCTCATTATACTTCCGCTCTTCTTTTACCTGCCGACTTATATTCTTAGAGAGAACACTTGGCTCAAGCGGAAGAAGCCTTTCCTTCGGAAATTCAGGAGCAACACTGACAGTCACACGAATATCTTCTCGCAAGACATTTATTTCTTCGGACATTCTGCCACTCTCTCCATAACCATCGGATAGTTATAAGGATATCCAGGGTACCCCGGAGAAGTGGCCGCAGCAGTTACACGAACCTGATTGCAAGGCAGAAAGTGAACTCTTATCGGCCCAGGCCTTTCATACCTAGGTATTTCAACAACCGCCTTGTGATGCGTGTAATTTTTAGCATGTCGTCGATAGTCCTGCATATCCAGACTCCCGTACCGATCTCGCTTTAGTTCAGCCTTAGGATTAGGATCAATTTCCCACTCTACAATCGCCTCCAAACCCGGCACCCAGTACTTTGGAATCACGCCACAACATACTTGCCCACCTCCGCCCTGATGAGGGCCCAGGTTTGGCCCCCCGGCACCATTCACCGTAAATTCGTTAATCGCCGCCGGAGTATGGTTGTAACCCATGATAGGTGTAGACAGCACTTCAGGCCCAGCCTGGCATGCCACCAGCCCAAAGAAGGTGCTGAGAAAAACCACCAGCCCAATGGAATTTTTATTTCCCACACAGATCAAGTTCATCAACTTCTGCATGACATACCCCTCATATAAAAGTAACCTTTATTCGGATATTCAGGATGAAACGGCGTATAACAGGCAACTGAAGTAGCAACCTTATCACATGGAAGAAAGTGCATTTTTAGCGAACAAATCTCCTTACTATCACAAGAAGATATATCGACAGTTTCCTTATGACGAACATACAAGACTCCATGCTCTCTCATACATTTTCCCCAGCCATCTGAAAATATCTTTCCGGCCAGTCTTTATAAGCCCCTGACTCAGGATCTACCTCCCACTCTACGGTTGCCTTCAAGCCCGGCTTCCAAACTCTAGGAACGACACCACAACATACCTGCCCTGCTCCCCCTGAAATGGACCAAGGTTTAATCCGCCAGCACCATTTACACTGAATCGGTTAATAGCCGCCGAATTATGGTTGTATCCTCCGATAGGAGTAGACACCATATCAGGGCCTGCCTGGCACGCTTGTAAAAACAAAAAACCTATCAGTAAAGCAATCAGCCAAACAGGTGTCCTTAACCCCTTTGCATTCAAGAGCTTTTGCATGAAGGCTCTCTTCTGAAAATACTTTCTATCTGGATACTCTGGATGCCCCTGGCTGTAATAGGTTGTTGAGACCACGACCTGGTAGCACGGGAGGAAATGCACCTGCAACAGGCATATTTTTTCACTATATCTAGGTACATCCACGATCATCTTGTGTCGGGTGTAGCTTGAGGCATTTCTCAAGTAATCATCTTTATCCAGCCGTCCATATTTATCTCGCCTTATAGCGGCGTGCGGTTTGGGATCTTTCTCCCATTCCACGACAGCTTTCAAATTTGGATTCCACTTCTTTGGAATCACTCCGCAACAAACCTGGCTACCATCCCCCTGATAAGGGCCTAAACGCGGTCCACCCGCCCCATTCACCGAAAACCAATTGATCGCCGCGGACGTATGGTTGTAACCCATCACCGGCGCCGCCAGCATGTCCGGCCCGCTCTGGCAGCCCGCGGCCAGCAGGGGCCCCGGAAGCAGGGCGGGAAGGCCGATGCCGCGCCCGTTCATGCGCGACTCGTTCCCGCCGGGGAAAAGCCGGGGCCGGGGGTCTGTTCGCGTAGCCATTGGGCGACGAAGGCATCGCGCTGGTCGAAGTCCTGCAAGCCCTGGCGGTCGGCGGCCAGGTGCGCCTGGACCAGATGCTGGAGCAGGCTTTCCTGGCTGCCCAGGCCATGCTCGCGGGGCAGCACGAAGTATTCGCGGCGGTAGGCTTCGGCCTCGCTCCAGGCGCGCAAGGCAGCGACCTGGTGCGCTTCCAGGCGGAGGGCCGCTTGCAGCGGCGGCGTCTCGTGGGCCTGGTAATGACCGGCCAGCGCCCTCGGCCGGCCGTCGCGGTCCAGCCAGTGCCAGCTGGAAACCGGGGCATGCAGGTAACGGCTCTGCCGGGGATCGAGCATGTCGCTGACGGCCATGAACAGGCCCGGCTCGTAGAAACGCAGTACGCCGCTGGAACGACCCTGGTTCCACTCGGCCTGGGTGCAGCTGCGCAGGTGCTCGCCCAGGCGCGGCAACGGCCAGGGGCTGAACAGGAGCATCAGGTGGCGGCGGCAGTCGATGCGTTCGAGCAGTTCGTCCAGCCAGGCCGCGTGGCCGTCTTCCAGGCGCAGCAGCAGCGGGCCCTCGTCGGCCAGGGCGGCCTCCGGGGTTTGCTCCAGCAATTTGAACAGCGCCGGAGGATCGCTTTGCCGCGCATGCTCGGCGAGCAAGGGATAGTCGTCCAGCCCGGTGGCATCGACCAATACATCGATGTGGGTCTGCAAGCCGCGATCGCGGGAGCGCTGCCACAGCTCACGGGCCCAATGGCGGGGGTTCGGCGTCATCGCGGTTCCTCAGCGCTCGGCGAGCGCCTGGCCTCTTTTCTTCGCCTGTAGCAGGCACTCTTCGCAGACCGGTTGCCGCGGCGGCAGGTTGGCCGCGACCGCCTCGGGTGGCGCGCCGGAGCTGTCCTGGTCGGCCATGCCCGGCACCCGCGGCATCTTGATCGCGATCCCCGAGCCGCTTCCCGGCGCGCCGCCTGCATTGATCCGTGCCAGCGGGCCGCTGATGGCGATGCCGCTTGCGTCGAGCCGGATGAAGCTGCCGCCGGCCTTCACCGTCAGTTCGCTGTCAGCCTCGATCACCATCTTCTGCCCGGCCTTCAGGTGGATCTCGCGCCCGGCCCTGGCCAGGTAGGCACGACCGAGCTTCACGTGCTGGCTGTCGCCGACCGTCAGGTGGTCATCGGCCTTCAGCTCGACCTTGCGCTCTCCGTGCACGGTGTGATGCTCCTCGGCCTTGAACTCGCTGTAGCTGTTCGCCTCCACGGTGTCGTGGCGTTCGTGGCCGACGCGGATCTTCTGGTCATGCTCGATGTTCTCGTCCCAGTCGCGCTGGGCATGGACGAAGATCTGTTCCTGGCCCTTGCGATCCTCGATGCGCAGCTCGTTGTAGCCACCGCCGCCAGGGCTGCTGAGGCTCTTGAAGACGCTGCGGGTCTGGTTCGCCGGCAACTCGTAGGGCACCGGGTGGGCGGCGTGGTAGACGCAGCCGCTGACCAGCGGCTGGTCGGGATCGCCTTCGAGGAAGTCCACCAGCACTTCCATGCCGACCCGCGGAATGACGATGCCGCCATAGCCGTTGCCGGCCCAACCGCTGGCTACGCGCAGCCAGCAACTGCTCTTATCGTCGCCCTGGCCCTCGCGGTCCCAGTGGAACTGCACCCTGACCCGGCCGTAGCGGTCGCAGTGGATTTCCTCGCCTGGCGGGCCGGTCACCACCGCGGTCTGGCTGCCCAGCACGCGCGGCTTCGGGTGCTCCAGCGGCGGGCGGAAGAACACCTCCCAGGGCGTCGCGAGGAAGCGGTTGCGGTAGCCCTGCTGGAAGTCGTCCGTGCTGGCCGACGTGTCGGAGGTAACGTTCTCTTCCAGCACCTGCGGCTGCTTGCCTTCGTGGAAGACTTCGCTGAGCAGCCACAGGTCGTTCCACTCCGCGCGCGGGTGCTCGGCGATCTCCAGGAAGTGCCCGCTGACCAGCAGCGGCTGGTCGCTGACCCCTTCGCCCAGGCGCCGGTCGGCGCGGTGGCGCTCCAGGGCGCGCTGGCTGAGCAGCTTGCCGCGCTGGCGATCGACGAAGCGACCGGGGTAGTCGTAGTCCTCCAGGTCCGGCTCGGCCGGGGCGTCGGCAGCGGGGCGGTTGCCGGCCTCCAGCAGCAGCCGCGGCTTCTCGAAGTCGTAGTCGCGGCGGGTGGTGCGCGTGGTGCGGCTGGCCAGGCGCAGGCTGAAGCGCTTGATCACCGGTTCGTCGGCGACCAGCCCGCTGTCGTGCACGTAGGCGGTGGGACGGCCCAGGCGGGGGAACACCGTCTGGTCGTCGCCGAACACCAGCAGGTGCGCCTCGGCGCTGTGCCGGAAATGGAAATGGATGCCCTCTTCGGCACAGAGGCGCTGGACGAAATGCAGGTCGCTTTCGTCGTACTGCACGCAGTATTCGCGCTCGGGATACCGGGTGCCGAGCTGGAAGCGGTAGGCGTCGGCGAGGATGCCGTGCTCCTCGAGGATCAGGGCGACGATCTGCGGCACCGTGAGGTGCTGGAAGATCCGCTGGTTGTTGCGCTGGGCGAGGTAGGCCAGGTGCGGGACGAGGGTGAGGCGATAGCGGGTCAGGCGCTTGCCGGCATCGCCCTGGGCAGCGCCGTAGACCAGGCCGTGGACACCCTGGCCCTGCGGGGTGAAGGCGAGGAAGGCGGGCCGGTGGAGGAACGTTTCGAGGTCGAGGCCGGCGCGCTCTCCGACCAGTTCGAGTTCGAAACGGTAGGGGCGACTGATGCCTTCGTGGCCGTTGAAGGCGAGGACCTGCAGGTCGTGGCGGAGGCCGTCGAGGGTGAGGCTGAAGTGGGTCTGGTTGGCCGGGTTGAACATCCGCTGTCCCCTGTTGCTCGAAAAACCTGCACGGCTGGCGTCCCTGTTCGCCGTGGTCGCTCCGAAGAGCGGGATGTCGCGGATGCTACGTCAAAAAAACTGTGCAAATTGTTGCGCACATCGCCGGAAAACCGCGGCGCGCCTGACCCTCGACAGTATGTAACAAGATATTTCAGAAAAATCCGACGAGCGAAGGACCGCCCCCGAACCGGGCCGGCCCATGCGCAATCAGCCTTGCAGACGCTGCGCCAAACGCTCCTGAAGTTGTGCGAGCACTTCCGGGTCGCCCTGCTTCGCCGCATGGATGCCGAGATTCTCGCCGCTGAAGCGCGGGATGACGTGGAAATGGATGTGGAAGACCGTCTGCCCGGCGGGGGCGCCGTTGAACTGGGCGACCTGCACGCCGTCCGGCTGCACCTCCTCGACCAGGGCGCGGGTCAGGCGCTGGACCACGGCCATGACCTTGGCCAGGTTCTGCGCATCGATCTCGAGCAGGTTGCGCGCCTCGGCGTGCTTGGGAATCACCAGGGTATGCCCGTAGGACTGCGGGAACAGATCGAGGAAGGCGAGCACGTCCTCGTCTTCGTAGACCTTGTAGCAGGGAGCTTCGCCGCGAATGATCTTGGCGAAGATGTTCTGGGAATCGTAAACGCCGTGCAGACTCATGGAGGCTTTCCTTGAACGAACCGGAATAGACCTGCGCACCATACCGGCTCGCTCCCCGCTCGTCACGACGTGATGCGTCGCGCGCGCCACACACTTCGAAAGAAATTGTCACAAGCCCGTCATCACCCTTCCCTACTTTCGTAGCACTCGCCGGATGGCCCTGCCGTCTCGCACAGCCACCTCCTCAACATAGGGAAATGCGTCATGACCCCAGGTTATCCCCTCGCCCTCTCTCTTGCCGTCTCCATGGCCGTGCTCGGCAGCGCCTTGCCGGCCCAGGCGCGCCAGGACGATCCGTCGCTGTTCAACCGCCAGGCCCGTGGCGAACTCAGCGAGTACGGCGGCGCACGGCGCGTCGAGCAGGACCTGACCCAGGCCCTGAAGCAGTCGCTGTCGAAGAAGAAGGCGAAGAACGTGATCCTGCTGATCGGCGACGGCATGGGCGACTCCGAGATCACCGTGGCGCGCAACTACGCGCGCGGCGCGGGCGGCTACTTCAAGGGTATCGATGCGCTGCCGCTGACCGGCCAGTACACCCACTACTCCCTGCACAAGGACAGCGGCCTGCCGGACTACGTGACCGATTCCGCCGCCTCCGCCACCGCCTGGACCACCGGGGTCAAGTCGTACAACGGCGCGATCGGCGTGGATATCCACGAACAGCCGCACCGCAACCTGCTGGAGCTGGCCAAGCTCAACGGCAAGGCCACCGGCAACGTCTCCACCGCCGAGCTGCAGGACGCCACCCCCGCCGCCCTGCTCGCCCACGTCACCGCTCGCAAGTGCTACGGTCCCGAGGCCACCAGCAAGCAGTGCCCGAGCAATGCCCTGGAGAACGGCGGCGCCGGCTCGATCACCGAGCAGTGGCTGAAGACCCGCCCTGACGTGGTTCTCGGCGGCGGCGCCGCGACCTTCGCGGAAACCGCCAAGGCTGGCCGCTATGCCGGCAAGACCCTCCGCGCCCAGGCCGAAGCCCGCGGCTACCGGATCGTCGAGAACCTCGACGAGCTGAAAGCCGTGCGCCGCGCCAACCAGAAGCAGCCGCTGATCGGCCTGTTCGCGCCGGGCAACATGCCAGTGCGCTGGCTCGGTCCGACCGCCACCTACCACGGCAACCTGAACCAGCCGGCGGTGAGCTGCGAGGCGAACCCGAAGCGCACCGCCGACATCCCGACCCTGGCGCAAATGACCAGCAAGGCCATCGAGCTGCTGAAGGACAATCCGAACGGCTTCTTCCTGCAGGTCGAGGGCGCGTCCATCGACAAGCAGGACCATGCCGCGAATCCGTGCGGCCAGATCGGCGAGACCGTCGACCTCGACGAAGCCGTGCAGAAGGCCCTGGCCTTCGCCAAGGCCGATGGCGAGACCCTGGTGATCGTCACCGCCGACCACGCCCACTCCAGCCAGATCATCCCCCCGGAAACCGCCGCGCCGGGGCTGACCCAACTGCTCACGACCAAGGACGGCGCGCCGCTGGCGATCAGCTACGGCAACTCCGAGGAAGGCTCCCAGGAGCACACCGGCACCCAGTTGCGCATCGCCGCCTACGGCCCGCAGGCCGCCAATGTCACCGGCCTGACCGACCAGACCGACCTGTTCTTCACCATCCGTCGCGCACTGAACCTGCGCGACTGATCGGACCAGAACGAAAAAGGCGCGCCGGTTTCGACCGGCGCGCCTTTTTCATTTCGCGCGGTATCCCTGGAACTAGCCCTCGACCTGGCTCCACTGCTTGGCCAGGCGCTTGTCCGAGACCGGCAGCCGGGTTCCCAGTTGCTGGGCGAACAGCGAGACCCGGTACTCCTCCAGCATCCAGCGATACACCTGCAACTCGGCGTCGCGCTTGCCTTCCTGGGCGTGCTTGGCGAGGCGCGCCTGGTATTGCGCCCAGAGTTCGCCCAGCTCGCCGCTCCACACCCGGTCGCGCTGGACCTGGCCGGCGACCTTGTCCAGGCGCTGCTCGATGGCCTTGAGGTAACGCGGATACTCCTTCAACCACTCCAGCGGGGTGGCGCGGACGAACCCCGGATACACCAGGTTGGCCAGTTGGCCCTTGACGTCGTTCAGCGGCACGGTCATGGCCAGCTCGACCTTGCCCTTGAAGCGCTTCTGCAGGCCGTGCCAGAGCTTGAGGATATCCAGCACCAGGCGTGCCAGGCGCTCGGCGTGCTCGTTCCAGGCAGCGCGCTTGCGCTCGGCCAGCGCGGCCAGGGCGGCGCCGTCGCGCGGCAGGCTTTCGCCCTGCAGCACGCAACTGTCGAGACTGGCCAGGAGGATGTCCTCGACCAGCGCCTCGACCCGTCCCAGCTCGCGGTACAGCAGGCCCATCTCGGTCTGCCCCGGCAGCTTGGCGCGCAGGTACTTGGCCGGCTCGGCCAGTTGCTGCAACAGCAGTCGTTGCAGGGCGCGGCGGTGTTGGTAGTCGGCCTCGGCCTGGGTCGGGAAGCGCCCTTCCTTGACCTCGCCCTGCTCCTCCACCAGCGCCGGGTATACCGTCATCGACAATCCGGCGACCTTCTGCTGGGCCTTCTCGGCGACGCTGGCGAAGGCCTTGGCCTCCACCGGACGCTGCTGTTCCTTGTCGGCCTGGGGTATCGCCAGCGCCGCCTGGCTGGCTTCGGCGAAACGCGCGGTGAGTTCGGCCAGGTCGCGGCCCTCGCCGAGGAACTTGCCCTGGGCGTCGACCACCTCAATGTTCATCCGCAGGTGATCGTCCAACTGCGTCGCCGCCTCGGCCCAGGCCTCGTCGGCTACCCGCACGCCGGTCATGCGCTGAAGCTCGCGGCCCAGCACCTGCGGCAGCGAACCTTCGCCGAAGGTGATGCGCTCCAGGGCGGCGCGGACGAAGTCCGGTACCGGCACGAAGCTCTTGCGGATCGCCTTCGGCAGGTTGCGCACCAACGCCACCGCCTTGTCGTAGAGCAGGCCGGGCACCAGCCAGTCGATGCGTTCGGCCGGCAATTGCGGCAGCAGCGGCGCCGGTACCCGCACGGTGACGCCGTCGCGCGCGGTGCCGGGCTCGAACTGGTAGCTCAGCGACAGGTGCAGGTCGCCCAGGCGCAGGCGATCCGGGTACTGCGCCGCAGTGACTTCGCTGGCTTCACGGGCCAGCACGTCTTCCTCGCGCATCAGCAGCAGGTCCGGCTGGTTCTGCCGCTCGCGGGCGTACCATTTCTCGAAACTGGCGGTCTGGTAGATATCCGCCGGCAGGCGCGCGTCGTAATAGGCGAACAGGGTTTCCTCGTCAGCCAGGATGTCGCGCCGGCGTGCCTTGGCTTCCAGCTCGTCGAGCTTTTCCAGCAACTGCCGGTTGGCGCTCAGGCACTTGGCGCGGCTGTTGATCTCGCCGCGCACCAGGCCTTCGCGGATGAACAGCTCGCGCGCCACCGGCAGGTCGATCGGACCGTAGTGCACCGGACGTCGACCGATGACGATGAGGCCGTAGAGGGTGACCTGCTCGAACGCCACCACCTGGCCGCGACGCTTCTCCCAGTGCGGCTCGAAGTGGTTGGTCTTGATCAGGTGCCCAGCCAGCGGCTCCAGCCAGTCCGGCTCGATCTTCGCGACCATTCGGGCGAACAGCTTGGTGGTCTCCACCAGTTCCGCGGCCATGATCCATTGCGGGCGCTTGCGAGCGATGCCGCTGGACGGATGGATCCAGAAACGTCGCTGGCGAGCGCCGAGGTAGTCGCCTTCCTCGGCCTTCTGCCCGATCTGGCTGAGCAGGCCGGACAGGATCGCTTTGTGGACCGCCGCGTAATCGATCCCCGGTACCTCGCGTTCGTTGTCGACCGACGCGCCTTTCTTCGCCTCCGGCTTGCGCGCCTCGGCCTTGGCCGGACGCCCGAACGGCAGCTTCAGTTCGCGGCAGATCAGGGTCAGTTGGCGGTGGGCGTCGCGCCACTCACGCAGGCGCAGGTAGTTGAGGAAGTTCTTCCGGCACCAGCTGCGCAGGGCATTGGAACCCAGCGCCTGGCGCTGCTCCTCGAAGCCACGCCAGAGATTGATCAGCGCGGCGAAGTCGGAATCCGGGTCCTTCCATTGCGCGTGCGCCTGGTCGGCGGCCTGCTGCCGCTCCACCGGACGCTCGCGCGGGTCCTGCACGGACAGCGCGCTGGCCACCGTCAACACTTCCTCGAGGCTACCCTGCTGGGCCGCCTCCAGCAGCATGCGGCCCAGCCTCGGGTCGATCGGCAGGCGCGCCAGTTGGCGCCCCAGCGGGGTCAGCTGGCCTTCGCGGTTGACCGCCGACAGTTCCTGCAGAAGGGTGAAGCCGTCCTTGATCGCCTTGCCGTCCGGCGGCTCGATGAAGGGGAACGCCTCGATGTCGCCGAGGCGCAGGTGCAGCATCTGCAGGATCACCGCGGCCAGGTTGGTGCGGAGGATTTCCGGGTCGGTGAAGGCCGGACGCGCGTTGAAGTCCTCCTCGCTGTAGAGACGCACGCATATGCCCGGCTCGACCCGTCCGCAACGGCCCTTGCGCTGGTTGGCGCTGGCCTGCGACACCGCCTCGATGGGCAGCCGCTGGACCTTGGCGCGGTAGCTGTAGCGGCTGATCCGCGCGGTGCCGCTGTCGATCACGTAACGGATGCCCGGCACCGTCAGCGAGGTTTCCGCGACGTTGGTGGACAGCACGATCTTGCGTCCCGGGCGCGGCTGGAAGATCTTCTGCTGCTCGGCCGGGGTCAGTCGCGCGTACAGCGGCAGCACCTCGGTGTGGCGCAGGTTGGCCTTGCGCAGCATCTCCGCGGCGTCGCGGATCTCCCGCTCGCCGGGGAGGAACACCAGCACGTCGCCGGGCCGCTTGCCGACCTCGCGTTCGTGGGCGGCGATCTCGTCGAGGGCGGCGAGGATGCCCTGGTCCACCGACAGGTCGTCCTCGACCCGGTTGCCCTCCTCGTCGGTTTCCGCCGCCAGCGGCCGGTACCAGGTCTCCACCGGATAGGTGCGGCCGGAAACCTCGATCACCGGGGCGCCGTCGAAATGCCGGGAGAAACGCTCCAGGTCGATGGTCGCCGAGGTGATGATCAGCTTCAGGTCCGGACGCCGGTGCAACAGGGTCTTCAGGTAGCCGAGGAGGAAGTCGATGTTCAGGCTGCGCTCGTGGGCTTCGTCGACGATCAGCGTGTCGTAGCGCTCCAGGTAGCGGTCATGCTGGGTCTCGGCCAGGAGGATGCCGTCGGTCATCAGCTTGACCAGGGTGCTGTCGTCGCTCTGGTCCTCGAAGCGCACCTGGTAGCCGACCAGCGCGCCCAGCGGCGTACCGATCTCTTCCGCGACCCGCGTCGCCACGCTGCGCGCCGCCAGCCGACGCGGCTGGGTATGGCCGATCAGGCCGTGGATGCCGCGACCCAGCTCCAGACAGATCTTCGGCAACTGGGTGGTCTTGCCCGAGCCGGTCTCGCCGGCGATCACCACCACCTGGTGGGCGGCGATAGCGGCCTTGATCTCGTCGCGCTTGGCGGCGATCGGCAGGCTGTCGTCGTAGCGGATCGCCGGCACGCTGGCGCGCCGCGCCTCGACCTTGGCGCAGGAGGTCTGGAGGCGCTCGACCCACTGCGCCAGGCGCGCGTCGTCGGGCTGCTTGCGCAGTTCGTGGAGCTGCCGGCGCAAGCGGTGGCGGTCGCTGATCTGGGCCTGGTCGAGGCGCCGGACGAGTTGGTCAAGGGAAGGAGTCTGGTCGGTCATCTAGGCTTTTCGAATGCTGTGAGCGTGCCGCAGTCGCGGAGGACGGGAGAAGCTCCGGCCACTGCCGAGGCGAAAAATATTCGGAATTGTCGCAGATTTGAGTGGAAGAGGACGAATCCCGGTTAACGCTCGCTGCCGCGATACGGCCGACGCTGCTGGTGGGCGATGGCCCTCTCAGCGCCCCAGTCGCTTGAGCATCTCGGCCAGCGGCAGCGCATCGGCGGTGCCCGCTCGGCAGTCGGCGAGGCGATCCTCGGCCACTGGCGGCCATTGGCGCTCCACCTCGGGGCCGGCGCGATGCAGCAATGCCTGGGTCAGTTCCAGACGCCGGCTGATCGGCAGACGGCGTATTTCTTCGGCCAGGGCAGGATCGAGGCGGGCCATGGGGGGTTCCTCCGGCAGGTGATGCGCTGCCGGCACGTCCGCACAGGCCCGCTCACCCCGCAACCGACTGCCTGCAACGAAGAAGCCCCGCATCGGCGGGGCTTCTTCAGGCAACGGCGGACTTACTTCTGGCCCGCTTTCTTCAGCTCTTCGTCGCGCAGTTCGCGGCGCAGGATCTTGCCGACGTTGGTGGTCGGCAGGCTGTCGCGGAACTCCACGGCCTTCGGCCGCTTGTAGCCGGTCAGGTTGTCATGCATGTGCTGCATGACCTGTTCCTTGGTCAGGGTCGCCCCCGGCTTGACCACCACGAAGACCTTGATCGACTCGCCGGACTTCTCGTCGGGGATGCCGATCGCGGCGCACTGCAGGACGCCCGGCAGGGTCGCCAGCACGTCTTCCAGTTCGTTCGGATACACATTGAAGCCGGAGACCAGGATCATGTCCTTCTTCCGGTCGACGATGCGCATGTAGCCGTCTTCCTGGATGATGGCGATATCGCCGGTCTTCAGCCAACCATCGGCGTCGAGGATCTCGTCGGTGGCCTCCTGGCGCTGCCAGTAGCCCTTCATCACCTGCGGACCCTTCACGCAGAGTTCGCCGCGCTCGCCCAGGGGCACTTCCTGGCCGTCGTCGCCAATCACCTTGCACAGGGTCGAGGGCACCGGGATACCGATGGTGCCGACCTGGATGTTCTGGAACGGGTTGACCGATACCACCGGCGCGGTCTCGGTCATGCCGTAGCCTTCGCAGATGGCGCAGCCGGTGACTTCCTTCCAGCGCTCCGCGGTGGCCAGTTGCAGCGCCATGCCGCCGGAGAGGGTCAGCTTCAGCGCGGAGAAGTCCAGCTTGCGGAAGGTTTCGTTGTTGCACAGGGCGACGAACAGGGTGTTCAGGCCGACGAAGCCGGTGAACTTCCACTGGCCGAGGTCCTTGAGCATCGACGGCAGGTCGCGAGGGTTGGTGATCAGGATGTTGTGGTTGCCGGTGAGCATCATCGCCATGCAATGGAAGGTGAAGGCATAGATGTGGTACAGCGGCAGCGGCGCGATGAGGATCTCGCAGCCCTCGTTGAGGTTGGCGCCCATCAGCGCCTTGCACTGCAACATGTTGGCCACCAGGTTGCGGTGGGTCAGCATGGCGCCCTTGGCGACCCCGGTGGTGCCGCCGGTGTATTGCAGCACGGCGACGTCGTCGGCCTGCGGCGCGGCTTCCTGGAACGACTTGCCGGCGCCCCTGGCCAGCGCGTCGGTCAGCTTGGTGGCTTGCGGCAGGCTGTAGGCCGGCACCATCTTCTTGATGTGCTTGACCACGAAGTTGACGATGAAGCGCTTCAGCGGCGGCAGGATGTCGCCGACTTCGGTGACGATCACCTGCTTGACGCCGGTCTTCGGCAGTACGCCCTCGACCAGGTGGGCCATGTTGGCCAGGCAGACCACCGCCTTGGCGCCGGAGTCGTTGAACTGGTGTTCCAGTTCGCGCGCGGTGTACAGCGGGTTGGTGTTGACCACGATGAGGCCGGCGCGCATGGCGCCGAAGACCACGATCGGGTATTGCAGGACGTTGGGCAACTGGACGGCGATGCGGTCGCCGGGCTTGAGATCGGTGTGCTGCTGCAGGTAGGCGGCGAAGTCGCCGGACAGCTTGTACAGCTCGCCGTAGGTCAGGGTCTTGCCCAGGTTGGTGAACGCGGGCTTGGTGGCAAAACGTTGGCAGGACTCCTTCAGTACCGACAGGATGTTCGGGTACTGGTCGGGATTGATCTCGGCAGCAATACCCGCTGGGTACTTGTCCTTCCAGAAGTTTTCGATCATGGAAGCCCACTCCTAAGCAACAGCTAATCTTCACCGCTCATGGCGGCATCTTGTTGTGATCTGCTCGCTAACCCTGGACCCAGGGCTATTAGGCGCGCCGAGATTATCAGCTTTGCCAGAGGCAGACCAGCACCAAACATGACCTATTCGGTCAAAAAAATGACCGAGACATTAGTCTCGGTCACGGTCTTTCCTGTCCCCGGCAAATGCCCGTTTCAGAGCCTTGTAAGGCTATCAGGCGATTTCGCGCAGCTCACGACGGAGGATTTTACCCACAGGCGTCATCGGTAATGCATCCTTGAGCACAATCTGTCGCGGAATTTTGTATCCGGTGAGGTTTTCCTTGCAGTAGGCCTTGAGTTCCTCGACCGACAGGCTGGGGTCGCGGGCCACCACGAACAGCTTCACCGCCTCGCCGGACTTCTCGTCGGGAATGCCCACCGCCGCGCAACTGGCCACCTTCGGATGGGCCATCACCACGTCTTCGATCTCGTTGGGGTAGACATTGAAGCCGGAGACCAGGATCAGGTCCTTCTTGCGATCGACGATGCGCACGAAGCCGTCCTCGTCGATCACCGCGATGTCGCCGGTCTTCAGCCAGCCTTCGGCATCGAGAATCTCCTCGGTGGCCTCGGGACGCTGCCAGTACCCCTTCATCACTTGCGGACCTTTCACACAGAGTTCGCCACGTTCGCCGACAGGCAGCTCGTTGCCCTGCTCGTCGATCACCTTGAGCGCCGTGCCCACGACCGGTATCCCCACCGTACCCAGGCGTGCCTGCTCGCCGTAGGGGTTGGTGGTCACCACCGGCGAGCATTCGGTGAGGCCATAGCCTTCCACCACGGTGCAGCCGGTGACGCCCTTCCAGCGCTCGGCGGTGGCGCTGACCAGTGCGGTGCCGCCGGAGTTGGTGAGCTTCAGGTTGGAGAAATCGACGTCCTTGAACCCGGGGTGCTCCATCAGCGCGACGAACAGGGTGTTGAGGCCGAGCAGCGCGGAGAAACGCCACTTCTTCAGTTCCTTGACGAAACCGGGGATGTCGCGCGGGTTGGTGATCAGCACGTTATGGTTGCCGCTGACCATCATGCACATGCAGTTCGCGGTGAAGGCATAGATGTGGTAGAGCGGCAGCGGCGCGATCATCACCTCCTGCGCCTCCTTCATCAGCGGCAGGCCATCCTTGCCGAGCTGGGAAAGCTGGGCGTGGACCTGCAGCATGTTCGCCACCAGGTTGCCGTGGGTGAGCATCGCCCCCTTCGAGACCCCGGTGGTGCCGCCGGTGTACTGCAACACGGCGACATCCTCCAGGCCGACCCTGACCGGCTGCAGGGCATGGCCCTGGCCTTGCTTCAAGGCCTGCCTGAACGGCAGCGCCTGGGGCAAGCGATAATCGGGGACCATCTTCTTCACCGACTTCACCACGCTGTTCACCAGCCAACCCTTCAGCGCCGGCAACAGGTCGCCCATGCGCGCCTCGATCAGGTACTCGATCCGCGTATCCGGGAGCACTTCCTCGACCAGCTTGCCGAACACGTTCAGGTAGACCAGCGCACGCACGCCGGCGTCCTTGAACTGGTGGCGCATTTCGCGGGCGGTGTACAGCGGATTGGTGTTGACCACCACCAGCCCCGCGCGCAAGGCGCCGAACACCGCGATGGGATATTGCAGGACATTGGGCATCTGCACCGCGATGCGGTCGCCGGGCTGGAGATCGGTCTGTTTCTGCAGGTAGGCGGCGAAGGCGGCGGACAGACGATCGAGTTCGGCGTAGCTGAGCGTCACGCCGAGATTGCTGAAGGCCGGGCGGTCGGCGAATTTCTTGCAGGAGCGCTCGAAGACCTCGACCACGGAACGGTAGGCGGCGAAGTCGAGACTGTCGGGTACGCCGGCCGGGCGTTTGTCGTTCCAGAATTCAGGTTGCATTTATTCTTGTCCTCTTACCTGAGCGGGTCTGGCCCGCATGTGCGGGGCATCGGGCAACTTAGCAGTTGCGTCGGACAGCGCAAATACTCCTCCTGCCCTTATTGATAGTGTGAATCTCCAGCCTGTCGCTCTTCGCCGCCCGCCATTCCAGAGCGGCCCGTGCCCAAGGGTGGCGCTTTTCCGGGACGAAGCCGCGTACGCTGCTAGAATGCGCCGCAACGCGTCCGCCCGGCACAAGGAACGAACATGCCCGCCGCTGCCTACTGGCTCCCCGCCAGCGACGAAACCCCGCTGTACACCCGCCACTGGCCGAGCGCAACGGCCGTCGGCGCGGTGATGCTGTCCCACGGCATGGCCGAGCACGCCGGTCGCTACGAGCGTCTCGCCGCCGCGCTGAACGCTGCCGGCTACCACTTCTATGCGATCGACCAGCGCGGCCACGGCCGGACCGCCGAAGCCGACGAGCTGGGCCACTTCGCCGACCAGGGCGGCTGGGGCAAGGTGGTCGGCGACCTGGCCAGCCTGAACCACCATATCCGCCAGCAGCACCCGGAACTGCCGATCTTCCTGCTGGGCCACAGCATGGGCAGCTACATCTCCATGGCCTACCTGCTGCACCACAGCTGCAGCCTGCAAGGGGCGATCCTTTCCGGTTCCAACTACCAGCCGCAAGCGCTCTACCGGATCGCCCGCCTGATCGCCCGCTTCGAGCGCTGGCGCCAGGGGCCGCTGGGCAAGAGCGCGCTGATCGACTTCCTCTCGTTCGGCTCGTTCAACAAGGCGTTCAAGCCCAATCGCACGGCCTTCGACTGGCTCAGTCGCGATCCGCAGGAAGTCGACAGGTACGTGGCCGACCCGCTGTGCGGCTTCCGCTGCAGCAACCAGTTGTGGGTGGACCTGCTCGGCGGCCTGGCCGATATCACCCCGCCCCCCCACCTGCGGCAGATCGATGCCGACCTGCCGCTGCTGGTCATCGGCGGCGAACGCGACCCGGTCAGCCAGGGCAAGCGCCTGGGCGACCTGGCCGACGCCCTACGCGGTGCCGGGCTGCGCCAGGTGACCCTGAAGACCTATCCCGAGGCCCGTCACGAGCTGTTCAACGAGAGCAACCGCGACGCGGTCACCCAAGACCTGATCGACTGGCTGGAACAGGCCCTGCGCCACCGCCGGGATCATTCGACAAAGGAGAGAACATGAGCCAGGTCCAGAACATTCCCTACGCCGAGCTAGAGGTCGGGCAAAAGGCCGAGTACACCAGCAGCATCGCCGAGCGCGACCTGCAGTTGTTCGCCGCAGTCTCCGGCGACCGCAACCCGGTGCATCTGGACGCCGCCTACGCGGCCACCACCCAGTTCAAGGAACGCATCGCCCACGGCATGCTCAGCGGCGCCCTGATCAGCGCGGCGATCGCCACCGTGCTGCCCGGCCCAGGCACCATCTATCTCGGCCAGACCCTGCGCTTCACCCGTCCGGTCAAGCTCGGCGACGACCTGAAGGTCGAACTGGAAGTCCTCGAGAAGCTGCCGAAAAATCGCGTGCGCATGGCCACGCGGGTGTTCAACCAGGCAGGCAAGCAGGTGGTCGACGGCGAAGCGGAGATCATGGCGCCGGAAGAGAAGCTCAGCGTCGAGCTGGCCGAACTGCCGCCGATCAGCATCGGCTGAGCGGCTTTCCCTACCGTCGGGCCATCCGGCCCGGCGGACTTGCCGGGCCGCCGCGCGCTGCTCTACCCTGTCCGCTGTCTTACCTCAATCATCAGGGATAACCGAAGGCACTCCACCGCCCGAAACCCCTTACCGGGAATCGGAGCCGCCATGGACCTTCGCTTGCTGTTGCTATCCCTGACCACCTTCGCCGCCGGCCTGGCGGAAAGCATCCTGATCGGCATCCTGCCGCCCCTGGCCGAAGACCTGCGGGTCTCCATCAGCCTGGCCGGCCAGCTCACCACCCTGTTCTCCCTCGGCTTCGCCCTCGCCGCACCGCTGCTCGGCTGGCTGACCCGGCGCATCGAACGCCGCCGCCTGCTGCTGGCGACCCTGCTGCTGTTCGCCCTCAGCAACGCGCTCGCCGCCCTCGCTCCGGGCTATCTCGGCCTGCTCCTGGCTCGCCTGGGAATGTCGGCCTGTTGCGGGCTGCTGATCGTCCTCGCCAGCCTGCTCGCCGCCGAGCTGGCCGCCCCGGCCCAGCGCGGCCGGGCGATCGGCCTGATCTTCATGGGCATCAGCGGTTCGCTGGTGTTCGGCGTGCCACTGGGCGTACAGATCAGCGACTGGTTCGGCTGGCGCTGGATCTTCGCCGGCATCGCGGTCTATTCGCTGCCCTTGTGCCTGCTGCTCTGGCGCTACCTGCCGCAACGCCAGGCCGGCGACCTGCCCGGCCGCGAAGGCTACCTGCGGCAGTTGCGCCAGCCCGCGCTGTGGCTCGCGCAACTGGTATCGATCCTGTTGCTCGGCGGGCACTTCACCCTGTTCGCCTATTTCACCCCGTACCTGGCGAGCATGGCCGGTATTCGCTCGCCCAGCGAGATCAGCCTGATCCTCCTGCTGATCGGCCTGGCAGCGCTGAGCGGCGGCTATATCGGCGGCTGGCTGGCCGACCGCCTCGGCCACCGGCGCGCCCTGCGTCTGGTACCGGGGGCCTTCGCCCTGGCGCTGGCGGCGGTGCCGCTGAGCCTGGGCAGCATCGGGTTCCTGCCGGTACTGATGGTCTGGAGCGCGATCAGCTGGATGATCTCGCCGGTGGTGCAGAGCTTCCTGCTGCGCAGCGATCCGGCCAGCGGTTCCGCCGGCGTCGCCCTGAACACCTCGGCCATGCACCTGGGCGTGGGCCTCGGCGCGGCGCTGGGCGGCCTGGTGGTGGCGGCACTGGGAGTCGCCGCGACGCCCTGGGTCGGCCTCGCCCTGGTGCTGGCGGCGCTGGCCTGCGCGCTTGGCGCCAGCACGCTGGATGGCGCCACGCAAGCGCTGCCGTTCAGTCCCCCTGCACGGTGACGCTGGCGGTCATCCCGGCGCTCAGGTGGACATCCGCCGGCACCTGGTCGAGGCGGATGCGCACCGGAATGCGCTGCGCCAGGCGCACCCAGTTGAAGGTCGGCTCGACATTGGCCAGCAACTGGCCGTCCGGCGTCGAGTTGCGGTCGGTGATACCGCTGCTGATGCTCTCCACCGTGCCGTCGATCGGCTGATCGCCGCTCATCAGGCGGACCTGGGCGCGCATGCCGACGCGGATGCCGGGCAGCTTGGTTTCCTCGAAGTAGGCGACCACATAGAAGGACTGCTGGTCGACCAACGCCATCACCGCCTGGCCCGCCGTGGCGTAGTTGCCCTGGGCCAGGCGCAGGTTGGTCACCTGGCCGTTGCGCGCGGCGCGCAGCTCGCTGCGCTTGAGGTTGAGTTCGGCGATCTTCACCTGGGCCAGCGCCTCCTGGTACTCGCTGCGAGCGATGGCGGCATTGATCTGGGCGTTTTCCTTGTCCTCGGCGCTGATCGCGCCGATGCCCAGGCGGCTGCGCCGGGCCGCCTCGTTCTGGCGCAACAGGTATTGCTGGTGACGGGTCTCGGCGACGGCGCGGGCCTGCTCCAGGTTGGCCTGGTAGCGTTCCTGGTCGATGCGCATCAGCACGTCGCCGACCTTGACCACCTGGTTGTCCTTGACCTCCAGGTCGGTCACCCAGCCGGACACGTCCGGCGCCACCACCACCACGTCGGCCCGCACCCGGGCATCGCGGGTCCAGGGCGAGAGCATGTAGTAGCGCCAGAGCCAGATGCCGGCGAGGACAGCGGCAGCGACCACCAGCAGGGTGACGACGACGCGAAGCGATGCACGCATGCGAATCTCCTTCTCGGGGCGACGATTCAGGTCGTAGCCGCCCAGGTAATGCCACTCAACATCAAAATGAACAGGGCGCAGTCGAACAGCGCCTCGTGCCAGACCCAGCGACGCAACGGCGTTTTCTGGATCAGCACCCGCAGCGCGGCGGTGGCCGCCAGCGCCAGCAGGGCATAGACGAACAGCGGGCTGAGGTAGACGCCGCCCCAGGCCGATTCATGCAGACTCATGGCTTTCCTCCTGATGGCACCACTGCTGCCAGGTGAACAGCAGTTGCGCCAGGGCCGCGCGCGCCAGGCGGCTGGCTTCGTCGTCGTGGCGAGCGTCACGCTCCAGGGCTTCGCGCAACGGCAGGCTGATCCGCTCCAGGCGGTCACTGCGCGGACCCGCGGGACCGGCCTCAAGCAGTTCGCCCAGTTCCCCGAGGAAGCGGTCGCGCGCCTTGCGCAGGACGCCACGGGCGCCTTCCAGGCAAGCCCGCAGGTGGATCAGTTCGTTACCCAGGTCGAGCGCCAGGAGGCCATCGTCCCAACGCCGCCGCTCCTGCTCCGGCAACAGGTTGGCGTGCCGCGCCAGGCGCAACAGGCGGTCGGCCATGCGCCCGCCGAACCAGTTCTCCGCCTGCGCCAGCGGGCGCCGGGTGAGGCGGCCGAGATCGACGCAGGTGGCGTCCAGCAGGCGTCGGGTCAGCCAGCCCGGACGCAAGGTCAGCAAGCGGAAGATCACCACCGCGAAGCCGACTCCGATCAGCACGCCCTGGGCGGAATTCAGCAGGGTCGCGAGGTTGTAGTCCATCTGGTTGCGCGGCGCGACCAGGACGATGAAGTGGATCGCGAACGAGGTGGCGGTGCCGGCGGTAACCGGTACGGCCATGCCCAGGGTGGCGAAGAACAGCGGCACGCCCATCGCCAGGCAGAGCAGCGGGAAGCCATTCCACTGCGGCAGCAGCCACTGGCTGACCAGCATCGCCGCCGGGATCGCGTAGACGATGCCGCGCAGGAAGCTCAGGCCGATGGCCACCGCGTTGTCGCGGTTGGCGAACAGGCTGCACACCACCGCCGCCAGCAGCATCGCGCCGGACGCCGCCGGCCACGCGGTATAGATCCAGTAGACCGACAGCCCGAGCAACGCCAGGGCGCTACGCGCACCGTAGAACAGCGCCATCTGCAGGTCGCGGTGCCAGGACAGGGTACCGGCGCTGCCCACCCGCCCCTCGACCTCGCCGCTGGCCACCGCGCGCATGCCCTTCTCGGCATTCACCGCCTTGAGCAGCAGCACCGAGCAGCGGGTCAGCAGGTAACGCTGGTCGTTGCTCCACTGCGGCTCGACCGCGACCTGCGCCAACTCCTCGCGCAGCGCCTGCATCGACGCCGGATCAGTTCCTTCCAGGGCGCTGGCCAGCGCGGCCAGCCAGCGCTCCACCCGGCGCTCTTCCTCTTCGCTCAGCCGCGCCCGTTGCCGGGCCACGCCGCGCGCGGTGCGCAACAGGCTGAGCAGGTCGCGCGAGAGCAACGCCAGGGCGCCGGCCCGGCGCCGCCCGCGCTCGCCTTCGAACCAGGCATGGTCGCGCTGCGCATCGACCTCGACGATCTTGCTCAGCGCGTTGAGCAGCCCCTGCGGCTGCCGCTGGCGCGGGTCGATCTCGCCGCGCGCGGCCTGCATGCCCAGCAGCCAGGTGGCGTGGGCCTGCTTGTCGAGGTTCTGCTCGACCCGCTGCGGCCAGAGGATCGCACTGACCGCCGAGGCGCAGATGATCCCCAGGCAGATCTCGGTACAACGCGCCACCGCCTGCTCGAAGACCAGCAGCGGCTGGTCCACCGCCGGCAGGCCAATGATCGCCACCGTATAGCCGGAAAGTACGAAGGCATAGGAAACGTGGTTGCGCAGGGAGGTCGAGGCCGCCGTGCAGAGCCCCAGCCAGAGCGAGATGGCCAGCAGGAACAACCAGGGCGCCTGGGCGAACAGCGCGATCATCAACACCGACATCGCGGTGCCGACCAGGGTGCCGAGCAGGCGGAACAAGCCCTTCGCCACCACCATGCCGGACAACGGCTGGGACACGATCAGCACGGTCATCAGCGCCCATTGCGGCTGCTCCAGGTCGAAGCGAAAGGCGCACCACAACGCCAGGCCGCCGGCCAGGAGCGTCTTGATGGCGAACTTGAGCGCCAGCGTCGAGGGTGCCAGGAACGGCTTCCAGTGAATGGGCACAGGGTCTTCCGAAACGGGGTCTACATCAGCATAGATAGCCGGCGAACGCCGAGGCGATATGTGCAGCCTATATTATTAGGCTGCTAACAATATCGTCCAGCGACATTCGTAGTATCCCGATCGCTGCGCCGGTGTTTTTCCAGGCGCAAAAAAACGGGCGACCGAAGTCGCCCTAAGTGCCTTGCGTGCTCTGTGTATCCGGGAGGATCAGCCTTTGCGGCTATGGGAATCCTTCCAGATGAAGTAACCGACCCCACCGAAGAAAGCGACCATGAGGCCTACTGTAAGAATCCCTGCGAGAACCACTTCGTCGATGAACATGTTGATGGCCTCCAGTTGCCGGTTGGGTGTTGCTCGATGGGCTCAGATTAGCGAGGCGCGGCGGCGCAATATTGACCTGGATCAATCGCCCGGACGGGCTTTTTCGGCCAGGTGCATGACACTGACCCAGGTCAAGTTTCGCAGGAGGGAGAATGCGGTCGGACGCCGCAGATAACCGGGAAAAACCTGCCCGATCGCCGCACGTTGCCCGCAGGAATGCGCCGCCGGCGAACGCGGCGGCGGAGGCTTCAGCGCTTCTTCGGCTTGCCTTTCGGCTTCTTCCGCGGCTTGCCCAGCGGCAACACCTGTTCGAAGGCCTTGCGGACCTCCTGCAGGCGCTTCTCGTGCACGTCGTGGATGCGCTTGTCGCGCTCGGCGCTGAGGTCGATCACCTTGTCGTCGTCGTTCATGGCTGGGGGTACACCAGGCGGAAGGTCAGGTTCAAACGGGGCATGCAGGAGCGGCGGGTCTTCGCCACCTGATGTTGCCAATGATGCTGGGTTGCGCCGCGCATGACCAGCAGGCTGCCATGGGTCAGTTCCAGAGAGTGGGCGATGCGGGTCTGGCCCTTGCGCCGCAGGTCGAAGCGGCGGCTGCCGCCGAGACTGAGCGAGGCGACCAGCGGATCGCGGCGCAGCTCTGGCTCGTCGTCGCTGTGCCAGCCCATGGAGTCCTGGCCGTCGCGGTAGTAGTTCAGCAGCACGCCGTTGACCCGCTGGCCGACCTCGCGCTCCACGCGCTCGCGGATCTCGCCGAGCAACGCGGTCCATGGCAGCGGCCGGTGGACCTGGCCGGAATAACGGTAGGCGGCGTCAGGGTCGCCGTACCAGGCCACCAGGCGCGGGGTCGGATGCTCCTCGCCATGGATGCGCAGGATCGGCTGTTCCCAGGGCGTTTCCTGTTCCAGGCGCAACAGCCAGGCGCTCGCCAGCGGCGCATCCAGCCAATGCGGGAGATAGCGCAGGTCGGCGTCCGGCAGGGTCAGGGGTGCGTCGGCGAACAGGTCCATGGGCCGCAGGTTACTACGCCGCAAGGCCGCTGCTGAAGCCTGGAAAACCAGGGTTACACTTCGATGTCGATCAATTGTCCCTTGCGCGGCAGCTCGTCCGCCTGGGCGCTCTCCCCCGCCTCGTCAGCCGGCGCCTCGTCCCCCTCGTCGCTCCGCGCGTGCGCCTCGCCGCCCTGGCGGCGCTGGCGACGGCGGTATTCCTCTTCCAGCCAGCTTTCCTCGTCGCGCTCCTGGCGCAAGGCGACGCCATCGCTGCCCGCGCCAGCCTGGGTCGGCGCGACCGGCGGCGTGGCCGGACGGGGCTTGGGCGGGTCCTGCTGGACGGTGACCGGGATCAGGCCCTGGGGGATCGGCGGAAGCATGCAGGCAACCTCTCTGGGTAGTGCCGCGTCATGGGTTCTCGCAGCGTGCCGGTTTGCGGCGTTCTTCTACAAGGGTTATCGGTCGACCCGCCGCTCGACTTGAGAACCAGCCGCCAGGCGGGCGCTCCCGTACCGACGGACGGCTCTCCGACGAAGCCGTGGCGCAACACGCAATCCATCGCCAAGCGTCGCTCAACGCCACGCGTTGCGGTACCATACCCGGCTTTTTTGGGAGGTGGACATGGCGCAGTATCAACCGGGGCAACGCTGGATCAGCGACAGTGAAGCGGAATTGGGCCTGGGGACCATCCTGGCCCAGGATGGCCGCCTGCTCACCGTGCTCTATCCGGCGACCGGCGATACCCGCCAATACGCCTTGCGCAATGCGCCGCTGACCCGCGTGCGCTTCGCCCCCGGCGATGAAGTGACGCACTTCGAAGGCTGGAAGATGACCGTCCGCGAGGTCGAGGAAAGCGAAGGCCTATTGGTGTACCACGGCCTCACCGCGCAGAACGAGCAGCGCACCCTGCCGGAAACCCAGCTCTCCAACTTCATCCAGTTCCGCCTCGCCAGCGACCGTCTGTTCGCCGGACAGATCGATCCCCTGCCCTGGTTCTCCCTGCGCTACCACACTCTCGAACGCCGCAGCCAACTGCTCCAGTCCTCGCTCTGGGGCCTCGGCGGCGCCCGCGCCCAGCCGATCGCCCACCAGTTGCACATCGCCCGCGAAGTCGCCGACCGCATGGCGCCGCGCGTCCTGCTGGCCGACGAAGTGGGCCTGGGCAAGACCATCGAGGCCGGCCTGATCATCCATCGCCAGTTGCTCTCCGGCCGCGCCGGGCGGGTGCTGATCCTGGTCCCGGAAAACCTCCAGCACCAGTGGTTGGTGGAGATGCGCCGGCGCTTCAACCTGCAGGTGGCCCTGTTCGACAAGGAGCGCTTCGCCGAAAGCGATGCCAGCAATCCCTTCGAGGACACCCAGTTGGCCCTGGTCGCCCTGGAGTGGCTGAAGGAAGACGAACGCGCCCAGGACGCCCTGTTCGCCGCCGGCTGGGGCCTGCTGGTGGTCGACGAAGCCCACCACCTGGTCTGGCACCAGGACCAGGTCAGCGCCGAATACGCGCTGGTCGAGCAACTGGCGGAGATCATTCCCGGCGTCCTGTTGCTCACCGCGACCCCGGAGCAACTCGGCCAGGACAGCCACTTCGCGCGCCTGCGCCTGCTCGATCCGAATCGTTTCCACGACCTCGAAGCGTTCCGCCGGGAGAGCGAGCAATATCGCCCGGTCGCCGAAGCGGTGCAGGAACTGCTCGACCACGGCAGTCTTTCCGCCGGCGCGCGCAAGGCCATCCACGGCTTCCTCGGCAGCGAGGGCGACGAGCTGCTGGCCAGCGTCGAGGGCGGCGATGAAGAAGCTCGCTCGCGCCTGGTCCGCGAGCTGCTCGACCGCCACGGCACCGGTCGCGTGCTGTTCCGCAACACCCGTGCCGCCGTGCAGGGCTTCCCCCAGCGCGAACTGCACGCCTATCCGTTGCCGATGCCGAGCCAGTACGAGGAATTGCCGGCCGGCGAACACCCGGACCTGTATCCGGAAGTGAATTTCCAGCAGCAGTGGGAAGACGGCGACGACAACAACCGCTGGTGGCGCTTCGACCCGCGCGTCGAGTGGCTGATCGATACCCTGAAGATGCTCAAGCAGTTCAAGGTCCTGGTCATCTGTGCCCACGCCGAGACGGCCCTCGACCTGGAAGACGCCCTGCGCCTGCGTTCGGGCATCTCCGCCACGGTGTTCCACGAAGGCATGAGCATTCTCGAGCGCGACCGCGCCGCCGCCTACTTCGCCGACGAAGAGTTCGGCGCCCAGGTTCTGATCTGCTCGGAAATCGGCAGCGAAGGCCGCAACTTCCAGTTCGCCCACCATCTGGTGCTGTTCGACCTGCCGGCCCACCCGGACCTGCTCGAGCAGCGCATCGGCCGCCTCGACCGGATCGGCCAGCGACACACCATCCAGTTGCACGTACCGCACCTGGAGAACAGCGCCCAGCAGCGCCTGTTCCAGTGGTACCACCAGGCGCTGAACGCCTTCCTCAATACCTGCCCCACCGGCAACGCCCTGCAACACGAGTTCGGCCCGCGCCTGCTGCCGCTGCTCGACGGCGGCGAGGACAAGGCCTGGGACGCGCTGCTCGCCGAAGGCCGCGCCCGTCGCGAAGCCCTCGAAGCGGAGCTGCACAGCGGTCGCGACCGCCTGCTCGAGCTGAACTCCGGCGGCGCCGGCGAAGGCGAGGCGCTGGTGGAGGCCATCGAGGAACAGGACGACGACTTCGCCCTGCCGATCTACATGGAGCGCCTGTTCGACGCCTACGGCATCCACAGCGAAGACCATTCGGAAAATGCCCTGATCCTCAAGCCAAGCGAGAAGATGCTCGACGCCGGCTTCCCCCTCGGCGACGACGAAGGCGTGACCATCACCTACGACCGTGCCCAGGCGCTGGCCCGCGAGGACATGCAGTTCCTCACCTGGGAACATCCGATGGTTCAGGGCGGCATGGACCTGGTGCTGTCCGGCTCGATGGGCAACACCTCGGTGGCGCTGATCAAGAACAAGGCGCTAAAGCCCGGCACCGTGCTGCTCGAACTCCTGTTCGTCAGCGAAGCCGTGGCACCGCGCGCCCTCCAGCTCGGCCGCTGGCTGCCGCCGCAGGCCCTGCGCTGCCTGCTCGACGCCAACGGCAACGACCTGGCCGGCCGGGTGTCCCTGGAAACCCTCAACGACCAGCTGGAAAGCGTGCCACGGGTCAGCGCCAACAAGTTCGTCCAGGCCCAGCGCGATGTGCTGGCCAAGCAGTTCGACGTGGCCGAGGGCAAGATCGTCCCGCGCCACGAGGAACGCGTGGCCAGGGCCAAGCAGCAGTTCGCCGCCGCCATGGACGAGGAACTGGCGCGCCTGACCGCGCTCAAGGCGGTCAACCCGAGCGTCCGCGACAGCGAGCTGGACAGCCTGCGCACCCAGCGCGAGGAAGGCCTGGCCCTGCTCGACAAGGCCTCCCTGCGCCTCGAGGCGATCCGCATCCTGGTCGCCGGCTGACGCCCGGCAACGGCTGCGCGAAACGAGAAGCCATGGGCATCCCCCATGGCTTCTTTCATTTCATTTCCAGCGAAGGCCGCAACGGCGGATGGCCGCGCGGCGACCGTTCGCCCCGTTCCCCGGCCCCCGCCGGGCCGCGAGCCGGGCGTCGCAGCGGAATCGCGACGGTCGCCCTGCGACTTATTGACCTCCGGCAAAGGTCCGCCGGCCGCGAGGGTCTACAGTGTCCTGGAAGTTTCAAGAACGCCCGGCGGGCGGACACTCACTCTGGAGGGACACCTTATGTACGATCGCATTCTGGTAGCCGTGGACGGCAGCCCGGTCTCCGACCGCGCCCTGGAAGAGGCCATCAAGCTGGCCGGCCTCAGCGGCGGCAAGCTGCGCGTCATCACCATCGTCGACAGCCCGCTGCGCCACCTTCCCGACTACGCGGTGTACTACAACCCCGAGCCGCTGCGCGAAGCCGCGCTGAAAGCCGCCGATGACGTCCTGGCCAAGGCCCGCGAGAAGGTCGAGGCGAGCAACGTCGAAGGCGCCACCTTCGATCGCGTCTGCCAGGAGCGCGCCAGCGAGGAAATCGCCGAGCGCATCGAGCTCGAGGCCCAGGCCAGCGATGCCGACGTGGTGGTCATGGGCACCCATGGTCGTCGCGGCATGCGCCGCCTGATGCTCGGCAGCGTGGCGGAAGGCCTGATCCGCGTGGCTTCGCGTCCGGTCCTGCTGGTCCGCGACAAATAAGGCGAAAGCCGACGAAAAAGGCCGTGGGGGGAATCCTCCACGGCCTTTTTTCTTTCAGCCCCCGTCGCTCACTGGGCTGCCCTGGGCGCGCGGCAACTGGCGAAGATGTCCAGCGCCGGCTGGTACAACGAAGTCTGTACGTCCAGCAGGCCGAGCACCGAGTGGAACAGGTTGTCGTGGCTCAGGTCCTTGTCGTCGCGCTTGCCGTCCAGGCAACTGCGCTGGATGCCCCAGTTGCCCAGCGCCTGCGGGGCGAACCACATGACCATCGGCACGTGGATCTGCGCCTGGGGCGCGATCGAATAGGGCGCCGCGTGCAGGTAGACGCCATTCTCGCCCAGCGACTCGCCGTGGTCGGACACGTAGATCATCGCCGTATCGCGCTTGTCGGCATTCCGCTTGAGCAATTCGATCACCTTCGTCAGGAAGTGGTCGGTATAGAGGATGGTGTTGTCGTAGACGTTCACCAGCTCTTCCTTGCTGCAACTGCCGAGCTGGTTGGTCCGGCATACCGGCTGGAAGCGCTCCATCTCCTTCGGGTAGCGCTCGTAGTACTCGGGACCGTGGCTGCCATCGGAGTGCAGGACGATGATGGCGTCGTCCTGCAGCCCGTCGATGTACTCCTGCAGGCCTACCAGCAGCGACTCGTCCAGGCAGTTCTTGCCGTCGCAGAACGGACTCGGCTGGGTCTTCGGGATGTCCCGGTTGGGCACCCGCAGGCAGGTGCCCTTGCAGTCGCTGTTGTTCTCCAGCCACAACACCTGCACGCCGGCACGCTGGAGAATGTCCAGCAGGCCTTCGTGGGTCTTGGCCTTCTTGTCGCTGTAGTCCTCGCGCGGGTACTGGGAGAACATGCAGGGCACCGAGACCGCGGTGGAAGTGCCGCAGGAACGGACCTGGGTGAAGTTGACGATGTCCTGCTTGCTCAGCTCCGGGTTGGTCTCGCGGGCGTAGCCGTTCAGCGAGAAATGATCGGCACGGGCGGTCTCGCCGACCACGAACACCAGCAGCGATTTCTTCTGTCGCTGCAGCGCAGCCGGCGCCTGGCGGGCGTCCAGGCCGATCGGCTCGACCACCAGGTGTTCCTTGATCACCAGGCGCTGCTTGGCGTACTTGCCCACCGCGTAGATGTAGTTGGTCGGGTTGATGAAGTGGGTCAGCTTGTCTTCCTCGCGGAAGATCGGGGCGTAGGTGGAATAGAAGCTGCCTACCATTACCGCGACGATCAGCAGGCAGCCGAGCAGCGTCAGGATCTTGTTCAGCAGGCCGCGGAAGAACGGCCGGTAGCGTACCGGCCAGAGCCAGATCAGCAGCGAAGGCAGGACACCGAGCAACAGCAGATAGCCGAGCAGGGTCGGGTTGACCAGGTCGCCGGCCTCGGTGGCGTTGGTCTCGAAGACGTTCTGCACCATCACCGTGTCGATGCTGATGCCGTAGCTGCCCATGAAGTAGGTCGCGCCGGCCGAGCACAGGGCGACCAGGGTCAAGGCCGGCTTGAGCAGCGGGCGGAAGGAAACCAGGGTCAGCAGGAGCGTGAAGGCGGCCCACAGGAACGCCGCGAACGAGGCGAAGAACGCGAAGCCCTTCAAGCCTTGCAGCGGCACCAGGCCATGCAGGGCCTTCCAGGTCGCCGCGTTGTAGAACACCACCAGAACCAGCGCGAACAGCATCACCAGCCGGGTCGAACCGATAGCCGGCAAGAAACGCTTGATACCCCCACCCATTGAAGCAACTCCTGAAACGTAACGGACCGCCGCCACCCCCCGTGGCGGGGCGCCCGAACTCTATCGGGCGCCTGGTCAAAATTTCGTGAAGCCTCGCGAGCCCTCGCGGGCGCAGCGATCATGCCCGTGGCGATGGAGCCGGAACAAGCTCAGCTATGCCTTTTCTCCCCGGGAAAATGCCGAAACCGGCCGTATGTCGGCGGCCAGCGACTTCCTTCCATGCCGACCTTGCAGGTGGCTCCCGCTATCTATACTGGAAGCACAATGCCACCCCCAGCCCGCACCCGCGCCGTCCGCGGGTTTTCCGTGTCCAGGGAGACACCGCTATGGATTGGCAAGGCCTGCGCTTCCTCGGAGAGTCTCCCGTCGACGGCTACGTGCTGCAGAACTGCACCTATTCGCCGTCGCTGGTGGCGCTCGCCTTCCTCGTCGCCTGCCTCGCCGGGTACACGGCACTGGACATGGTCGAGCGGGTCGGCAACAGCCTGAGCCACCCGCGCCTCTGGCAATGGATCGGGGCGTTCTGCCTGGGCAGCGGCATCTGGGCCACGCATTTCGTCGCCATGCTCGCGTTCCACGCGCCGATCGCCCTGCGCTACGACCTGCCGATCACCGGCCTGTCGCTGCTGATCGCCGTCGCCGCCTCGTACCTGGCGATGTACATGACCGCCCGCCCGCGCTTCGGCCTGCTGCCCTGCCTGCTCGCCGCCTGCTGCATCGGCCTGGGCATCGCTGCCATGCACTACACCGGGATGGCGGCGATGCGCTCGGTGGCCACCCAGTACTACCAGCCATCGCTGTTCGCCCTTTCGGTACTGATCGCCATCGGCGCCGCCTTCACCGCCCTCGCCGCGGTCCCCTACCTGCGCGGCCGGCGCAGCGCGCGCTACCGCTACATGAAACTGATCGCCAGCCTGCTGCTGGCCGGCGCCATCGCCGCCATGCATTTCACCGGGATGGCCGCGCTGGTGCTCAGCGTACCCGCCGGCACGCCGCTGGAACTGCAAGCCAGCGCCGACTCGCTGCGCCTGGGCTGGCTCACCGGAGTGCTCGCCAGCGCCATCGCCGCCTGCGGCATCTGGGCCGCATGGTCGGAGAAACAACGGGAGCGCCGGCTCAGCGAAAACAGCCGGGTCAACGCCCTGCTCAACCAGCTCGACCACGCCCACGCCTCGCTGCGCCAGATGGCTCGCTACGACAGCCTGACCGGCCTGCAGAACCGCACGGCATTCAACGAAGTGTTCGTCCAGCACCTGGAGAATTGTCGCCTGAGAGGCAAGGGCCTGGCGGTGATGTTCCTCGACCTCGATCACTTCAAGCGGATCAACGATTCCCTCGGCCACGACTCTGGCGACCAACTGCTGAAGATCGTCTCCGAACGCATCCGCAGCGTGTTGCGCGATAGCGACGTGGTGGCGCGCTTCGCCGGCGACGAGTTCTGCGTGCTCGCCGACCTCACCCAGGACCACGAGGCGCACATCCTCTCGCAACGCCTGATGCAGAAGATGAAGGAACCCATCGCCCTGGACGGGCGCACCCTGGTGATGACCGCCAGCGTCGGCGTCAGCCTCTACCCGAACGACGGCGAGCAGTGCGAGGAGCTGCTGAAGAACGCCGGCCTGGCCCTGCACCAGTCCAAGGCCTGCGGGCGCAACAACGCGCAGTTCTTCAGCCGGCAACTGCTGGTGCGGGCGACCCAGGAACTGCAGATGGAGGAGGAACTGCGCCAGGCCCTGCGCGACGACCAACTGGAGCTGCACTACCAGCCGATCCTCGCCCTCGCCGACGGCGAGGTACACCAGTTGGAGGCATTGGTGCGCTGGCGCCATCCGACCCAGGGCCTGCTCGGTCCGGACCGCTTCATCGGCCTGGCCGAAGCCAACGGCATGATCGACCAGCTCGACGACTGGGTGCTGCGACGCGCCTGCCGCGACCTGCGCAGCCTGCACCTGGCCGGCCACGAACGGCTGCGGGTGGCGGTCAACTGCTGCGCCAGCAATCTCGGCCGGGCCAGCCTGGTCGACGAAGTCCGTCATGCGCTGGAGCAGGCCGGGCTGGCGGCGTGCTTCCTCGAACTGGAGGTGACCGAGGACGCGCTGATGTACAACATCGACCAGACCATCCCGCTGCTCGAACGCCTCCGCGAGCTGGGCGTCAGCCTGTCGATCGACGACTTCGGCACCGGCTATTCGTCGCTCGCCTACCTGCGGCGCCTGCCGCTGGACGCGCTGAAGGTGGATCGCTCGTTCATCATGGACATCCCCGCCTCGCAGCGGGACATGGAAATCGCCCAGGCGATCATCGCGATGGCCCAGAAGCTCCATCTGAAAGTCGTCGCCGAGGGCGTGGAGACCCCGCAGCAACTGGCGTTCCTGCGGGAGAACCATTGCGAGCTGGTGCAGGGCTACCTGTTCAGCCGGCCGCTGCCGCTGGCGGCCCTGGAAGAGTTCCTCCGCGCCTACCGCTTCGACGCCGCGCCGCCGCTGCGCAGCCTGAACCAGGCCTGAGGTTCACTCGACGGCGGTCCGGTATTGCTCCACCAGGGTCGCCGGATCGCGTTCGAGATAGCCCTGGCTGCCGTGCAGACGCATCAACTGCGCGGCCAACCCGCTCATCGGGGTGGCCGCGCCTTGCTCGCGGGACAGCTTCACCGCGGTATCGAGATCCTTGAGCAGGGTCCGTACGTGCCACTTGACCGGCTCGTAACGGCTCTCGGCCATTTGCGGGGCGAGGATCTGCAACGGCTTCGAGTCGGCGAAGCCGCCCGCCAGCGCCGGAGCGACCAGGCTGGCGTCGACCCCGGCCCGCTCCGCCAGCGCCACCACTTCGGCGATCACCAGGGCGTTGCAGGCAACGATCATCTGGTTGCAGACCTTGGTCACCTGCCCGGCGCCCACCTCGCCCATGCGCGTCAGGCGCTGGCCAAGCCGGGAGAGGACCGGCCGCAGGCGTTCGATATCCGCTGCGCGTCCGCCGGCCATGATCGCCAGGCTGCCGCTTTCCGCGCCCGGCGTGCCGCCGGAGACCGGCGCGTCGACCCAGCGCACGCCGCAGCGCGCCTCCAGCTCGGCGGCCATCTCGCGGGTGGCGGCCGGCTCGGCGCTGGAGAAATCCACCAGCAACTGCCCGGGCCTGGCGTTCTCGACGATGCCGCCGGCGCCGAACACCACTTCACGCACCGCCGCGGTATCGGCCAGGCAAAGCATCAGGATTTCCGCGTCGGCGGCCAGTTCGGCCGGGACCTCGACGGCTTTCGCGCCCTCGGCCGCGAGCAACTCGCGTTTGCCCGGCGAACGGTTCCACACCGCCAGCGGATAGCCGGCGGCCAGCAGCCGGCGGCACATGGGCACGCCCATCAGGCCGAGACCGGCGAAGGCAAGGGAAGGCAGGGAAGCGGACATGGCGAACTCCAATACGCAGCGAATGGGCACGGGGAGCGCCATATTACCCGCGAGGCGCCGGCGAGCAACGCCGCGACGGCTGCCCAAGCGGGCCGCGCACCACTATACTCCCCGGGTTTTTTCCGCCATTGAACCGGAGAACTCTCCCATGTTGAAACGCTCCCTGGCGCTCGCCGCCGGCATCGCCCTGTCCCTGTCCGCCGCGCTCGCCCACGCCGAAACCCTGAAAGAACTCAAGGTCTCGGCGATCCCCGACGAGGCGCCCACCGAGCTACTGCGCAAATTCAAGCCGCTCGGCGCCTATCTGGAGAAGCAACTCGGCATGCCGGTGAAGTTCGTCCCGGTGGCCGACTACGCCGGGGTGGTCGAGGCGCTGGCCGCCGACCGCCTGGACATGGCCTGGCTGGGCGGCTTCACCTTCGTCCAGGCGCGGCTGAAGACCGGCAACGCCATTCCCCTGGTGCAGCGCGAGCAGGACCAGCAGTTCACCAGCAAATTCATCACGGCCGATCCCCAGGTGAAATCCCTGCAGGACCTGAAGGGCAAGACCTTCGCCTTCGGCTCGGTCTCCTCCACCTCGGGCAGCCTGATGCCGCGCTACTTCATGCAGAAGGACGGCATCGTCCCCGAGCAGTTCTTCTCCCGCGTCGCCTACTCCGGCGCCCACGACGCCACCGTAGCCTGGGTCCAGGCCGGCAAGGTCGACGCCGGCGTGCTGAACGCCTCGGTCTGGCAGAAGCTGGTGGACAGCGGCAAGGTCGATACCGCCAAGGTCAAGGTCTTCGCCACCACGCCGACCTACTACGACTACAACTGGACCGTGCGCGGCAACCTCGACCCGGCCCTGGCCGAGAAGATCAAGCAGGCCTTCCTCGCCCTCGACCCGGCGAAACCGGCCGACAAGGAGATCCTCGACCTGCAGGCCGCCAGCCGCTTCATCGAGACCAATCCGGACAACTACAAGGGCATCGAGGAGTCCGCACGCGCCGCCGGCCTGCTGAAGTGAGCCTGAGCCTCGACGGCGTGGACCTGGTCCACGCCGACGGCCAACGCGCCCTTGCCGACATCCGCCTACGCCTGGCCGCTGGCGAACGGGTGGCCCTGATCGGACCTTCCGGCGCCGGCAAGACCAGCCTGCTGCGGGTGCTCGCCAGCCAATGGCGGCCCAGCGTCGGCCGTGTCGAACTGCTCGGCGAGGAGCCCTGGGCGCTATCCGCCGCCGCCCGCCAACGCCTGCGCGCGCGCATCGGCCTGGTCCACCAGGCACCGCCGCTGCCGCCACGGCAGCGGGTGGTCAGCGCGGTACTGGCCGGGCGCCTCGGCCAGTGGCCGCTATGGAAGAGCCTGGTCAGCCTGGTCTATCCGCTGGACCGCGCCGGCGCCCACGACGCACTGCAACGCCTGGATCTCGGCGACAAGCTGTTCCAGCGCTGCGACCAGCTTTCCGGCGGCCAGTTGCAGCGGGTCGGCATCGCCCGGGTGCTCTACCAGCGCGCCGAGCTGATCCTCGCCGACGAACCGGTCTCGGCCATGGACCCGGTGCTCGCCGGCCATACCCTGGCCCTGCTCAACCGCGAGGCCGCCGCGCGCGGCAGCACCCTGCTGGCCAGCCTGCACGCGGTGGACCTGGCGCTGCAACACTTCCCCCGGGTGATCGGACTGCGCGCCGGACGCATCGCCTTCGACCTGCCCGCCGGCGAAGTCGACCGCGCCGCGCTGGACGCCCTCTACGCCAACGAACAACTGCAGGCCGAGCGCGCCAGCCCGGCCGGCGAACCCGCCGTGGTGCACATCCCACGATGCTGAACGCCGCTTCTCCGCCGCGCGACCCCGCCGCCCTGCCGCGCCTGCTGCTGACCCTGGCCGCGTTGCTGCTGCTCTGGCCGGGGCTGCGCCTCAGCGAACTGGATATCCCCGGCCTGTTCAGCGGCGACAACGCGCGCACCATGGGCGGTTTCCTCGCCGGCTTCTGGCCGCCGGCACACGATCCCGGGTTCCTCGCCCTGCTCGGCCGCGCCACCCTGGAAACCCTCGCCATCGCCACCGCCGGCATGGCCCTGGCCTGGCTCCTGGCGTTTCCCGCCGCACTGCTGGCGACCCGCGCCCTGTCGCTCTCGGCACTGCCGCGCGGCGGCCTGCCGGCCTGGTGGGCACGGGCACTGCGCTGGCCGGTGCGCGGCCTGCTGATCCTCCTGCGCAGCGTGCCGGAAATCGTCTGGGCGCTGCTGTTCGTCCGCGCCGTGGGCCTGGGCCCCACCGCCGGGGTGTTGGCCATCGCCATCACCTATGCCGGCATGCTCGGCAAGGTCTACGCGGAAATCTTCGAGTCGGTGGATCCGCGCCCCACCCGCGCCCTGCTGCTGGGCGGCGGATCGCGGCTGGCGGCGTTCGCCTACGGGGTGCTGCCGAACGCCGCCGGGGAAATGATTTCCTACACTGTCTATCGCTGGGAGTGCGCGATCCGTGCTTCGGTGGTGATGGGCTTCGTCGGCGCCGGCGGCCTCGGCCAGCAGATCGACCTGTCGCTGCGGATGTTCGCCGGCGGCGAGGTTGCCAGCATCCTGCTGACCTTCCTCCTGCTGGTCCTCCTCGCCGACCTGCTGAGCCGCTTCCTGCGCGGGAGGCTGGCATGAGCCGGACCTGGCGCCTGCTGCTCTGGCCGCTGCTGGTGGTGGCCGCGGTGGGCGCCTCGTTCGCCTATCTGGACATGGACACCGCAGGTCTTTTCAGCGGCAAGGGACTGGGCCAGATGGCCGCCTACGCCAGCGAGTTCTTCCCGCCCGACCTGTCCGCTCCGCACCTGCGGGCGATTGGCCGGGGGCTGCTGGAAACCCTGGCCATGTCGGCCATCGGCACCCTGCTGGCGGCGCTGCTCGGCCTGCTCTTCGCGCTGCCGGCGGCAGGTCGCTTCGGCGTGCCGGCGCAGAGCCTGGCGCGACTCCTGCTCAATGCGCTGCGCGCGGTGCCGGAGCTGGTCTGGGGCGCGCTGATGGTGCTGGCGGCCGGGCTCGGGCCGAACGCCGGGACCCTCGCCCTGGCGCTGCACACCGGCGGCGTGCTCGGCCGGCTGTTCGCCGAAGCCCTGGAGAACACCCCGGCGCAGCCCGCCGAGGCCTTGCGCCTGGCCGGCAGCGGACGCCTCGCGGCATTCGCCTATGGCACCCTGCCGGGGGTCTGGCCGCAACTGGTGGCCTATACCCTGTACCGCTGGGAGAACAATATCCGCATGGCCAGCGTGCTCGGCTTCGTCGGTGCCGGCGGGCTCGGGCAGATGCTCTATTTCAGCCTGAGCCTGTTCCAGCAGGCCCAGGCCGCCACGGTGATCCTGGCCATGCTGGTCCTGGTGCTCGGGGTCGACAGCCTGAGCGCCTGGGCGCGGCAGCGCTGGGTCAGCCAATAGGAAAACGCGCCGCCGCGCCCGTTCGAGGAAATTTACGAAGCCCGCCGAAGATCGGGCATCATCGGTGCTCGGAGCCATCAGGGAGGCACCCCGCCTCCTGGTGTCCAGGGAGAGGAAGGAACCATGCGCAAACCACTGCTATCCGCATTACTGCTGGGCCTGCTGGCCCTCGGCGGCTGCAGCCTGCCCCAACAGCAGGCCGGCGCGCCGACCGAGCAGCGGCTCGGCACCCAATGGGGCGAAGGCGTCGCCTCGCCGGTCACCTCGGTGGCCCTGCGACGTCTATCGGAGCAACCGGTCGATCGCCGCCAGGTGTTCTACAGCGCGAGCCGCTTCGATGGACGTGCCATCAAGGAACTGCCCCTGGCCAAGGGCAGGGTGGGCTTCGCCGTACTCGACGAGGATGGCGGCAAGTTCGACCTCGTGCAGCACCGCAGCACCCTGCAATTGCAGGGTCGTGAAGGCCAGCGCTACCGACTGTGGCTGAACAACCTCGGCAGCGCGACCTACGAGGTGGTCTCCACGGTAGACGGCCTGGACGTGCTCAACGGCCAGCCGGGCAGCCTGAAGAACCGCGGCTATGTGCTGGAGCCGGGCGAGAGCCTGGTGATCGAGGGCTTCCGCAAGAACGAACGGGAAGTCGCGGCGTTCCGCTTCGCCAGCCCCGACGATGCCTACGCCAGCAACAGCGCGGCCGGCGACAGCCGCAACCTCGGCGTGATCGGCGTGGCCCTGTTCGAGCTGGACGCTCCGGCCAGCGGTCGCGCGGCGCCGGCCGACGGACCGCAGGCATTTCCCGCCGACGCCCGGAACGGCGGCGGCTACGCGCCGCCACCACGCTATCGCGACTGAGGCATCTTCACGAAAACTGCGCGGCGGCGTTCCTTCATAAGCAATCCATCTCACAGGAGCCGCCGATGAACCGCTTTTCACTGCCCCGCCCCGACGCACACCAGTGCGTCGCCGGCCTGGGTTTCTCCGCCCTTCTGCTGCTGGCCTCCTCGGCCAACGCCGCCGCCTGCCGCGACATCACCAGCGTGCAGCAAAGCGCCGACGCCACGCGCAATACCTCGATGGGCGGCCACGTGACCCAGCACATCTACGGGATGACGCCGCCATCCGGCTCGTCGCAGAAAGACAAGACCCTGTTCAAGTCGAGAGGCAACTACGACGCGGCCTGGCGCCAGTACGGATACATCGACAATCCGGTGGCCTGCAGCGGCAACAGCAAGTTCCAGGTGGTTTCCCTGGAGAAGCTGCACATGGGCAAGATCGATGCCTACTCCTGCAAGCAGGCCGACGGCCAGGGCGTCTGCACGCGCTGGGATACGTACATGGCCAAGGAGATTTCGTACGGTTTCGTCCTGAAGGACGGCAAGTGGATCCTCAATACCCTCTACCCGGTTCCCCTCGACTAGGGCGCAGGCCGTCCGCGCCGGCCGCCCCATTGCAGGGAGCCGGCGCGGCCGTCCGGGTCAGAAGGTCAGCGTGCCCAGGCCCATGCCCGGGTCGCTGAAGCCGGAGCGACCATCTTCCATGCGACCGCTGAAACGCCGCAGGAAGCTGTCCGCCCCCTGCGCGCTGACGCTGAAGTCGTACCAGTTGCCGCTGCTGCGCAGCGAATAGCGGACTTCCCGGCGCTGTCCCGGCGGCACGTTGACGGTACGCCGCTCGCCCTGGCGATAGACGTTGTCCTTGACCGTCAGCTTGACCGGATGGCGGCCACGGTTGATCAGTTGCACGCGCAGGTTGCCGAACAGCGGCTCGTAGTCGATCCGCACTTCCGGCAGCGGCGCCTTGCGCTCCGCCAGGTCGCGCCGCAGGTTGCCGCGAAAGACCCGGAGGAAACCGTTCGGACCGTGCACTTCCAGGTGGTAGTCGCCGCTGGCGTCGCCCTGGAAGCTGTCGTGCAGGCGCTTGCGCGCGCCGACGGTGTAGCGTTTCGGCGGGTTCTCGCTGTCGAGCAGGTCGAACACCTGGAACACCGCGCCGGCCTTGCCGGTGTTGACGAAGGTCAGGCTCAGCGCATCTCCGCCGCTGCGGTAGCGCGCATGCACGCCCAGCTCGTAGGGCAAGGCGCGGGCCGGACGGATGCCCATTTCCTGCTTGGGCATGGCGGCCACCGCCGGCGGCTTCGGCTTCGGCAGCTTGATCTGGCTGGCGACGATGGCGTCGGCCTGGCTGGTGTCGGGCAGTTCGGGGAACGGCTCGTTGTTCGGGTTGGCGAAGTTGAACGCCGAGGTCAGGTCGCCGCAGACGGCACGACGCCAGGGACTGATATTCGGCTCCATGACCCCGAAGCGCTGCTCCAGGAAGCGGATCACCGAGGTGTGGTCGAACACCTGGGAGTTGACCCAGCCGCCCTTGCTCCACGGCGAGATCACGTACATCGGCACCCGCGGGCCGAGGCCGTAGGGCTGGTTGCGATAACGGATATCGCCCTTGGTGTGCCATTCGAGGGTGGCGTCGGCGGTGGTCTTGCCGCGCAGCGTGCCGTCCTTGTTCAGGCTCGGCGCGGCCGGCGGGGCGACGTGGTCGAAGAAGCCGTCGTTCTCGTCGAACATCACCAGCAGCGCGGTCTTGCTCCAGACCTCCGGGTTGGCGGTCAGCGCGTCGAGTACCCAGGAAGTGTACTCGGCCCCCCAGATCGGGCTGGACGGGCCGGGGTGTTCGGAGTACTTGGCCGGGGCGACGATCCAGGACACCTGCGGCAGGCTGTTGGCCAGCACGTCGCGCTTCAGCGCATCGAGCTTCCAGGTGCTCAGGCCGTTGACGATCAGCGGCGAGTCAGGCGCCGCGGCGCGGTACTGGCGGAAGCCGATCAGCGGGTTGTCGGAGAAGTTGTCGGCCATGTCCTGGTAGACCCGCCAGGTGATGCCGGCAGCCTGCAGGCGCTCGGGATAGGTGGTCCAGGTGTAGCCCTGCTCCACCGGGCCGTTGCTGTCGTGGTCGTTGGTGGTTACCGGACCACCGTGCTGGCCGAGCGGGTCGTTGGTGCCGGTCCAGAGGAACAGCCGGTTGGGGTTGGTGCCGCCCTGGAACGAGCAGTGATAGGCGTCGCAGATGGTGAAGGCGTTGGCCATCGCGAACTGGAAGGCGATGTCCTGCTCCTTGTAGTAGCCCAGGGAACGCTCGGTCTTGGCCGGCAGCCACTTGTCCATGCGCCCTTCGTTCCAGGCCTGCTGGGCGTCCGGCCAGGTGTGCGGGGTGCCGTCGACGCGCTGGGCGCTGGTGGTGCTGGTGTCGAAGTGGTAGGGCAGGATCTCGCCCTTGCTGCCCTTCTGGTGCCAGACCCGCTGGCCGTCGGGCAGCGGGATCGCCATGCGGTCGCCGAAGCCGCGGACGCCCTTGAGGGTGCCGAAATAGTGGTCGAAGGAGCGGTTCTCCTGCATCAGGATCACCACGTGCTCGACGTCCTTGAGGTTGCCATGCCGGCGGTGCGCGGGAATCGCCAGGGCCGCCTGGATGCTCGACGGCAGCATGCTGGTGGCGACGGTGGCGCCGACCGTACCGGCGGCCAGGCGGATGAAGCTTCTTCTGCTTTTCGAAATCATCGGGGGGACTCACCAGGTCAGGGTGTGGCACAGGGCTGCCGAGCGCATCCATGACGCCCGCAGGCTCACTCGGCAGCAAGCTGTTCGAACCCCGACGACGCTAGTGAGGGAAAAAGACGCTTTGGTTTCAACACGCTTTGCAACAACTATTCATGCCAACTTCGTCACAATTTCAGATCAAGATTTTGGTCTAGGCCAGATTCCACTTGACAGCCCTCGCCGGCACTCTCCTCACACTCTTCCCCGCCATTGCAGGAGCAATACCCCCGCCACCACCAGCGCCAGGCCGAGATAGCCCTCCCAGGACAAACGGCGCACCGGGAAACCGGCCCAGCCGAACTGGTCGCAGAGCGCCGAGACCAGCATCTGCCCGGCCACCACGCACGCGATGAAAGTGGCGGCGCCCAGGCGCGGCGCGACCAGGATCGCCACCGTCAGGTAGGCCGCGCCGAACAGCCCGCCGAGCCAGCTCCACCAGGGCGCGCCGCCGAGGCTGGCGGTAGCCGGCAGCGGCACCCGCACCAGCAGCAGGCCCAGGCAGACCGCCCCGAGGCTGACGCCCAGCGAAGTCAGGCTGGCGCTCAGCGGATGGCCGAGCAGGCGCCCGAGCAAGGCGTTGCTGCCGGCCTGCAGCACCACCATGCCGCCCACCGAAACTGCCATCAGTACCATCAGATAATTGGGCATGCTGATTCTCCTCCTCCGGCCATTGCCTCTGGAGCGGAGTTTTTGCTATCCACTTCGCGAATGGAAATCGATAGTTGGTACAGCCTCCATGCAGCAGATTCATGACCTACGCCGTATCGACCTCAACCTGCTGGTGGTGCTCGACGCGCTCCTCAGCGAGCGCCACGTGTCCCGCGCGGCGCAGCGCCTGGCCATGTCGCAGCCGGCGGTCAGCCACGCCCTCGGGCGTCTCCGCGAACTGTTCGGCGATCCGCTGCTGGTGCGGGTGAAAAGCCGCATGCAGTTGACCAGCCTGGCGCTGGAGCTGGCGCCGAAGCTCCAGGCCAGCCTCGACCAGGTGCGCGGGGTGATCGGCGGGCCGGCCTTCGAGCCGGTGCGCAGCCGGCGCCACTTCCGCCTGGGCATGTCCGACTACGGCGCCTGGGTGGTGCTGCCGGCGCTGCTGCGCCAGCAACAGGCGCTGGCGCCCGGGGTGAGCTTCGGGATAGTCCAGGAACCGCGCCTGGAAACCGCCCGGCAGGTCGCCGAAGGACAACTGGACTGCGCGCTGGGGGTATTCCCCCTGCTTCCGGAGGGCGTGCGCGCCAGGCGCCTGTTCGAGGAGCGTTTCGTCTGCGTCTGTCGGCGCAGCCTGTTCGACCGCCCCGACGGCCTGTCCCTCGACCGCTACCTGGCGGCCCGCCACGTGCGCGTCTCGCTACAGGACAACCCGGCCGAGGAAGTCGACAGCGCCCTGGAAAAACGCGGCCTGCGCCGGCAGGTAGCGCTGACCCTGCCGCACTTCACCGTGGCCCCGGCGCTGCTGGCCGGCACCGACCTGGTACTGACCATCGCCGAGCGCATCCTCGAACGCCTGCGGTTACCCGAGGAACTGGCGGTCTGCGAGCCGCCGCTGGCGATCCCGCGCTTCGACTACGTGCAGATCTGGCGCGGCGACGCCGAGCGCGAAGCGGCCGGCGCCTGGCTGCGGGAACAGATCCAGGCGGCGGCGCGGAAGATCTGAAGAAGAGTCAGGAAGGCTTTTCCAGCTTGCGCAGCATCTCGCCGACACGCTCGCCGAGCATTTCGTTGGCCGACAGCTTGAGGCCGCGCGCCAGTTCCACCTGGACCACGTGTTCCGCCAGCGGGCGCAGGCGCAGGAACACCTTGGCCAGCTCCTGCAGGTCCGGCGCCCCGGGCAGCAGGTCGGTGCCGCGGCCGTCCACCAGGTGGGTGACGATCAGGCGGACGATCCCCGCCGCCAGGTGCTCGGTGTCGCTGCGCAACTCGCCGAGGTGATCGAGCAGCGCCTCCAGCGGGATGCCGCTGCGGTACAGCTCCAGCCCGGCCTGGAACAGCCGCGGACTGGGGATCTTCATGCACTCGCCGTCGAACAGCAGCAGGCCCAGCGCCTGGGCCTTGTCGATCACCCGGTCGTTCAGTTCGTCGCCGAAGATCGCCTGGAGTTCGTCGAAGCCGATGCTGCCGGGCGTCTCCAGGTTCCACTCGCCGATGATCGCCTGGTCCAGGCCGAGCACGTGGTCGAGGTCGCGGCCCTGTTCCCAGGCCTCCAGCAATTCCTTGATGTTGGCGCTGGAATAGCCGCGTTCGAGCAACTGGTTGATCAGCCGCAGGCGCTTGAGATGGCTGTCGAAATACACGCCGACCCGGCCGCGCCGCTCCGGCGGCGGCAGCAGGCCGCGGTCCTGGTAGGCACGCACGTTGCGCACGCTGCTGCCGGCCGCGCGCGCCAGTTCGTCGACACTGTATTCGCGGGCATCCTCGGCGGACGGCTGCTCGCCACGTTGCAGCAGGCGCTGCAGGAGGGTCAGGGGTGTGCTCATGGAGGCGGATCATAACGAGGCCCGCCGAACGGCCACAACCTCCGGGGGTGCAACGCTCTTTGCCGGCGTCGGGATGCGCGGGCGCCAACCAAAGACTGGACTCGTCGGTCAGCCGCTCCTCCGGCACCGCCGCCACAACCCGGGGGAAACGTCCCGAGCCTTCTGCCCCGGGCCTTCCGGCGCCGGTAGCAAGTGCCGTAACACCGGCGTGAAGAGACTTCCCAGGGCTGGCGCAACGCCTGCTTATGGGCCAGCATCAACCATGACATCAATCAATGTCACAATAACGACAAGCCAGCCTGGAGAGAGCCATGTCCCAAGGCGCCTGGGTACCCACTCCCGACGATCTCGATCACTTCCGCCAGGTCCAGCGACTGGCCTATACCTGCTGCGAAACCATCCACGGCGAACTGCGCGCCGGCATCAGCGAGAGGGAAGCCGCGGCGCTGATGAAGACCTGGCTGCAGGATCACGGCGTCGACGACTGGTTCCACCAGCCCTTCGCCTGGTTCGGCAGCCGCACCTCGTTCAAGGGCTTCGACGGCCTGCGTCATCTCGGTGGCTTCAACCTGGCCTTCTACCCCGGCAAGCAGCGCCTGGAGGAAGGCATGCCGTTCATCCTCGACTGCGCGCCGACCCTCGGCGCCTATACCGCCGATGTCGGCTACTCCGGCGCGCTCGGCCACAACCTGTTGCAGGAGCGGCTGATGGACGACCTGCTGATACACCGACGCACCATCCTCGACCTGGTCCGCGAACGGCGCCCCCTGGCCGAAGTCAGCCAGGCGGTCGACCGGCTCTGCGTGATCCAGGGCACCCTGCCACGGCACAAGGCCTATCCCTTCGAAGTGCTCGCCCATCGCGTGGAAAAGCTCGGCAACCGCCGCGGTCCCTCGGTGGCGCGCTTCGGCGTGCGCAACCTGTACACCCTGACGCGCAACGCGCTGGTCACCGGCAAGCGCGAAGGCTGGTCGCCGCTGTGGTCCAGCGGCAAGCGCTCCGAGCACCCGCCGACGCCCGGTCTCTGGGCGGTGGAACCGCACCTGGGGCTACGCGGGGTGGGCGCCAAGTTCGAGGAACTGCTGGTAGTCACCGAAGACGACGCCTACTGGCTCGACGACGACCTGCCGCACGTCCGCCGCTGGCAGGCGCGCGGCCTGCTGCCGCAAGCACGGGAGGCCGCATGAACGCGCTCCTCGCCCTCCCCGACCTGCAGCCGGAACGGCTGTTCGTGCAGTCCGGCGACGTGCGCCTGGCGGTTCATTGCTGGGGCGCGCCGGACAACGACAAGCCGACGCTGCTGATGGTGCATGGCTACCCGGACAACCACGAGACCTGGCTGCCGCTGATCCGCCAACTGGCTGGGCGCTACCGCATCGTCGCCTACGACGTGCGTGGCGCCGGCGCTTCGGACAAGCCACGCTGGAGCCGCGACTACCACCTGCAACGGCTCAGCGAAGACCTGCAGGCGGTGATTCGCGCCACCAGCCCGGATCGCCCGGTGCACCTGCTGGCCCATGACTGGGGCTCGATCCAGACCTGGGAAAGCGTCACCGATCCGCAGTGCCGACCGCTGATCGCGTCCTATACCTCGATCTCCGGGCCCTGCCTGGACCATGTCGGTTTCTGGATGCGCGAACACCTCAGGCAGCGCAGTCCGAAGGCCCTGAAAGCGGTATTCGGCCAGTTGCTCCACTCCTGGTACATCGCCTTCTTCCATACCCCCGTCGTACCCGAGCTGCTCTGGAGCGCCGGCCTGGCCCGGCTCTGGCCGCAGTTCCTGAAGCACGCCGAAGGCGTCCGCCATCCGCAGGTCAACCCGACCCAGGCCAGCGACGGCCGGCACGGGGTCAAGCTGTACCGCGGCAACTTCATCCGCAGCCTGTTCCGTCCGCGCAAGCGCCACACCGAAGTGCCGGTGCAACTGATCGTACCGACCCGCGACCGTTACGTCGGCGCCCAGCTGTTCCAGCACCTCAGCCTGTGGGCGCCACGCCTGTGGCGGCGCGAGGCGAGCGTCGGCCATTGGCAACTGCTGGCCGAGCCGGAGCAACTGGCCGGCTGGCTCGGCGAGTTCATCGACGCCCAGGAAACCGGCGAGTCGTCGCCGGCCCTGCAACGCGCCCAGGTCCGGCCCGACGCGCGCTCGATGAGCGGCAAGCTGGTGGTGGTCACCGGCGCCGGCGGCGGCATCGGCCGTTCGACCCTGCTCAGCTTCGCCGAGCGCGGCGCCAGCCTGCTCGCCGCCGATCTCGATCTGGAAGCCGCCGAACGCAGCGCCGAACTGGCCCGCGCCCTTGGCGCCACGGCCCATGTCTACCAGGTCGACGTCGGCGATACCCAGGCCATGGAGACCTTCGCCGAGTGGGTGCGCGACACCCTCGGAGTCCCGGATGTGGTAGTCAGCAATGCCGGCATCGGCATGGCCGGACCGATGCTCGACACCTCGCCCGCGGAATGGGAGCGCCTGCTGCGGGTCAACCTGTGGAGCGTGATCGACGGCTGCCGCCTGTTCGGCCGGCAGATGATCGCGGCGAACAAGCCGGGGCACCTGGTCAATGTCGCCTCCGGCGTGGCCTTCGCGCCGTCGCGCAACTACCCCGCCTACGCCACCAGCAAGGCCGCGGTAGTGATGCTCAGCGAATGCCTGCGGGCGGAACTGGCCGGACGTTCGATCGGAGTCACCGCGGTGTGCCCGGGCTTCGTCGATACCGGCATTGTCCAGGCCACCCGCTTCGTCGGCATGGACGCCGAACGCCAGGCACGGCGCCAGGCGAAGATCCAGCGCTTCTACAAGCGACGCCGGCTCAGCCCGGACACCGTCGGGGAAAAGCTGGTGCGCGCCGTGGAGCGCAACAAGGCGGTGGTCTCGGTGGGCAGCGAGGTGCACCTCGGCGCCCTGCAATGGCGCTTCGCGCCCTGGGCCACGCGGTTTCTCGCGCGCTTCGACCTGACTTCCTGAGAGCCTGCCATGAGCGAATTCCACCACAAGCTGGTCCAGCGCAAGGTCCGCTTCGACTTCAGCGATACCCCCCTGCACTGGGTTCCCGGCGAAGCGGAAGCGTCCCAGGTGATGAACGTCCTGCACATGCTCCTGCCTTCCGGCGAACTGTGGTTCTGCCGCCTCTACAACAAGGCCCTGCCGCTGGTTAGCGACGCCCGCCTGCGCGACGACGTGCAGGGTTTCATCCGCCAGGAAGCGATGCATTCGCGGGCCCACGACGGCGCGATCCAGCGCTACCTGAGCAGGTTCGACATCGACTCCAAGCCGTTCACCGACAAGATGGATTTCCTTTTCGAACGCCTGCTCTGCGACTACCCGCTGGGGCAGAACAGCCTGACCCGCGCCCTCGACGGCTGGTGGCTGCGCCAGCGCTGCGCGATCATCGCCGCGGTGGAGCATTTCACCTGCGTGCTCGGCAAGTGGGTGCTGGAGGCCCGGGAGCTGGATCGCCGCGGCAGCGACCCGGTGATGCTCGACCTGCTGCGCTGGCACGGCGCCGAGGAAGTAGAGCACCGCAGCGTCGCCCACGACCTGCACGTGCATCTGGGCGGCAGCTTCGTCACCCGGCAACTGACCATGCTGTTGGTCATCGCGATACTGGTCTACCTGCTCGCCGACGGCACCCGCACCCTCCTCGACCAGGACCCGAGCCTGCGCGGCGCCAAGCGCCAGGGATTCCTACGAACCTGGTGGCGGCTCGGCAAGCAGGGCCTGCTGCCGAACCTCGCGCGCACCTTCCGCGACGTCGCCCGTTACTTCAATCCCTGGTACCACCCCGAGCACGAGGCGAATACCCAGGAAGCCCTGGAATACCTGGCCAACTCGCCGGCGGCCCGGCGCGCGGCGAACGCCTGAAAACAATTCACTGGAAATACCGGCAAGCGCCGCGGAAGCTGGAACTTTCCCGGCGCTTGTCCATTGTTACGTCAGGTCGAGTCAAACAAGGCCGGCAGACGGAAGGTAATTTCCGTAAGCCTGAAAAATGTCGCTCGATAGAATGATTGAAAATAACGGGCGCGCGACGTGAGACTTTGCAAAAGTCAGCCATTCTTGCTGATGGCATTTTGAAAACAAGCAAAATAAAAGTAAGAAAAGTTACCCTATCGATCGGAAATTAAAGAAAGAAAAGCGAGCGAGAAGAGAATCGGGAAATACGCTCTTCGCGCCCGCCTTCGTATTTATCCGGCCTGCGGTAACTCACTGGCCAGGCAGCGTGATCTCCCGTTCCGAAACGATGATCTTGTTGACCAGGCCGTACTGCACGGCCTCCTCCGCGTTCAGCCAGAAGTCGCGCTCGGTGTCGGCGCTGATCTTTTCCGGCGTCTGCCCGGTGGCTTCGGCGAAGATCCGGTCGAGGCGTTCCTTCATCCGCACGATCTCGCGGCGGTAGATCTCGATATTGCTGGCCGGCCCCTGTATGCCGCCCGACGGCTGGTGCAGGAGGAAGCGGGTATTGGGCAGCGAATAGCGGTTTTCCTTGTCCGCCGCGGCATAGATCAGCGCGCCGGCGCTGGCAACGCTGCCGGAACCGATCATGATGACCTTCGGTGTGATGAAGCGGATCGCGTCGAAGATCATGTCGCCGGATTCGACGTGGCCACCCGGGGAATTGACGAACATGTAGATCGGATCGTCGCTGATCGAGGCGAGGATGTGCAGCTGCTGGACGACGTCCTTGGCCATCTTCTCGTCGACCCCGCCGGTGACGAACACCTTCCTGACCTTGAGCGCGTACTCCATCAGCTTGGCGCCGATGGCGCCGTGGGAGTCGCCGCCTTCGCGGTCCTTGTCATCGGTTTTCATGCAACCTCCTGGAACTGTTGGTAATCCATCCGGCAAACCTTTCAGGGCATGCGTTCGTTGTTCGCCAGGGCGCGGATATATATCCGTTAATGCGCCTCTTCCGAGCGGCCCATTATGCATCAGCCAGACACTTTCGAAAGGCTTGCTTCAACTTCGAAAAGACCGGCGAAGGTAATCTCGTGAAGCATAGCCATGCAGGGCCGCGACGCACGTTTCCCGGAACCTAACAGATTTGTAAGTTGCCTCGTAAACACCTACCAGAATTAACAGTTAACAACGCGATTACCCTGCAAGAATTAACAGCTATTTCTTCGAGCCTGCCAAAAGTAATAGTACACCCCGCTCTTGCTTCGGGTGCCGCCGCTTCCCTGCCAACCACGCTGGCTACGGCGCGCTGAAACGTCGACGGGTGGAACCTGTCCGGCGAGGCGTGCGGTGCCCGTGTTCGCCGAATCGATGGATTGTTGAAGAGGACGCAGGGATGGTTCGTTTCGCTCGCTTGCCGCTATCGCCCTACCAACGGGACATCTGGGTCGCCGCCGCGCAGTTTCCGGAACTCGACCAGTACACCATCTTCAGCTACGACCGCTTCACCGGCGAGGTCGATACCCAGGCCCTGGAACGGGCGCTGCTGCAGGCGGCGCGAGACACCGAGGCGTTCCGCCTGCGCCTCGGCGAGACGGACGGTACGCCGTACCAGTGGCTGGACACGGATGCCGAGTTCGAGGCGCGCCACGTCGACCTGCGCGCCGACCGCGACCCCGAGGCCGCCGTGCGATCCTGGCTGCGCGACGCCTTCCGCCACGCCTACCCGCTGGACGGCCGCAGCCTGGTGGACCTGGCCCTGCTGCATAGCGACCAGGCGCTCTACGTCTACGTGCGCACCCACCATATCGTCAGCGACGCCTGGGGCCTGCAGCTATTCCTCAGCCGGGTGCGCGCCGGCTACCTGGGCGAGCTAGGCGAGCCACAGGCGCAGATGCCGACGGCTTCCCTCCTGGCGCAACTCGAGACCGACGACTACTCCGGTTCGGAACAGTACCGCGGCGACCGCGCCTATTTCGCCGAGGCCCTGGAGGGCCTGGAGCCGGCCCTCTTCACCCGCAGGCGCCCGGCCGGGCTGCGCCGCACCGCGCGCCACAGGCTGACGCTGGAACGCACACTGCTCGATGCGATCCGCGATCGTGGCGAATCGCCCTTCCTGTTCCTCTCCGCCGCCGTGGCGCTGTACCTGGCGCGGATCCACCAGAACGACGACGTGGTCCTCGGCGTACCGGTGCTGAACCGCGCCGACCGCGCGGCCAAGCAAGTGGTCGGGCACTTCGCCAATACCCTGCCGCTACGCATCCGCACCGCGCCGGAACAGACCGTCGACGAATTCCTGGCGCAGTTGCGCGAGGCGACCCGGACGCTGCTGCGCCACCAGAAGATGCCCCTCGGCGACCTGTTGCGCGGCGCCTCGCCACTGTTCGACACCACCCTTTCCTACATGCGCTGGCCCGCCGCCCAGGCGATCCCGAGCGCCAGCGTCGAGACCGTGGCGCAAACCCACGCCCATGACCCGGACGCGCTGGCCATCTGGGTCTCCGAGTTCGACGGGCACAGCGACGCGCAGGTGGATTTCGAATACGCCTGCGATGTGTTCGACGCCGACTTCCCCATGGACGCCGCGGCGCGGCATATCGAAACCTTCCTGCGCGCCCTGGTGGAGGGCGGCGAGCGCCGCCTCGGCGAACTCGATCCGCTGTCGGCCGCCGAGCGCGAGGAACTGATCCACACCCGCAACGCCACCGACCAGGCATTCCCCGAGCAGGCTACCCTGCCCACGCTGTTCGCCGAGCAGGTGGCACGCACCCCGCAACGCACCGCGCTGCTGGAAGCCGACGGCGGCACGCTCAGCTATGCCGAGCTGGACGCCAAGGTCCAGGCCGTGGCCGACGCCCTGCGCGCAGCGGGTGTGAGGACCGACGAGCGGGTAGCGCTACTGGTCGCCCGCGGTCCCCACCTGCTGCCGGCGATCCTTGGCGTGCAGCGCGCCGGCGGCGCCTATGTGCCGATCAATCCCGACCATCCCCTGGAGCGCGTCCGCCTGCTGTTGGAAGACTGCGGTGCCCGCGTGGTGCTGGTGGACGAGCGCGCAGCGACACTCGGCGAGAGCCTCGGAGAGACGCGCGTGCTGCACCTCGAACGCCTGCCGCAGAGCACCGGCGACCTGCCGGCGGCCAACGTGGCGCCCGGCGACCTGGCCTATGTCATCTATACCTCCGGTTCGACCGGCATGCCCAAGGGCGTCATGGTCGAGCACCGCTCGGTGGTCAACCGCCTGAACTGGATGCAGCGTCGTTATCCGATCGGCGAACGCGACGTGCTTCTGCAAAAGACTCCGGTGACGTTCGACGTATCCGTCTGGGAGCTGTTCTGGTGGAGCTTCACCGGCGCCCGCCTGTCGCTGTTGCCGCCCGGCGCCGAGAAGGACCCGCGGGAAATGCTGCGGAGCATCCAGCGCGACGCGGTCACGGTCATCCACTTCGTACCGTCGATGCTGACGCCGTTCCTCGACCTGCTCAACGGCGACCCGACCGCCCGCGCGGCGGCAAGCTCGCTGCGCCTGGTGTTCTGCAGCGGCGAAGCCCTCGCGCCGTTGCAGGTCACGCGCTTCCGCCGGCTGTTCGGCGACGCCGTGCGACTGGTCAACCTGTACGGACCGACCGAGGCCACCGTCGACGTGTCCGACCATGAATGCGCCAGCGACAACCCCACGCGGGTCCCGATCGGCCGGCCGATCGACAACCTGCGCCTGTACGTCCTCGACCGCGCGCTCAGGCCGCAGCCCCTCGGCGCCGTCGGCGAGCTATATATAGGAGGCGTCGGCGTCGCCCGCGGCTACCTGAACCGGCCGGAGTTGAACGCCGAGCGCTTCCTCGCCGACCCCTTCGTCGCCGGCGGCCGTCTCTACCGTACCGGCGACCTGGCCCGCTGGCTGGCCGACGGCAACCTCGAATACCTCGGCCGCGCCGACGACCAGGTGAAGATCCGCGGCAACCGGGTCGAACCCGACGAAGTACGCGACCGCCTCGCCGCGCTTCCCGGCGTACGCGACGCCGCGGTCGTGGCACGCGATTCGGCGGTACGCGGCACGCACCTGGTCGGCTACTACGTGGCTGCGGCGGAACTCGACCCCGGTCAATTGCGCGCCGGACTTTCGGCGACGCTGCCGGACTTCATGCTGCCAGCCTTCTTCGTGCGCATCGACAGCCTCCCGCTCAGCGCCAACGGCAAGCTCGACCGCCGGCAACTGCCGGCACCGCCGGAACAGGTGGCGGCGGTTGCGCCGCGCACGGCGACCGAGGCCGAACTGGCGGCGGTGTGGGCCGATGTCCTCGGCGTGGCGGAGGTCGGCGTGCACGACGACTTCTACGCCCTCGGCGGCGACTCGATCCTGATGCTGCGCATCCGCGCCGCCGCACAGCGGCGCGGCCTGGGCTTCGAACTCGCCGACCTGATGCGCAACCCGACGGTGGCGGGCCTCGCCGAGCGCCTGGTGCGTCCGCTCGCGGAGCGAAGCTACCAGCCCTTCGAACTGGTTTCCGAAGTCGACAAGCCGCGCCTGGAAGGGCTGGAGGACGCCTTCCCGACCAGCCGGCTGAGTCTCGGCCTGCTCTTCCATAGCCGCCAGCGCCCCGACTCGTCGGTCTACCACGACGTGTTCCACTACCGCTTCGACCTGGCCTGGGACGAAGCCGCGTTCCGCCACGCGCTGGACCGGGTGGTCGCCGCCTATCCCGCGCTGCGTTCGTCGTTCGACCTCAGCGGTGCATCCGAACCGCTGCAACTGGTGCATACCCAGGCGCGCAGCGAACCGCTGATCCTGGACCTGCGCGGCAACCCGGAGGCCGGGACGGTGCTCGACGAGCACATCCGCCAACGCCGCTTCCATCGCTATTCGCTGCAACAGCCCGGGCTGTTCCTGTTCGCCGCGTTCGTCCGCGAGGACGGCCTGGACCTGGTGTTCAGCTTCCACCATGCGATCCTCGACGGCTGGAGCGTGGCCAACCTGATCGTCGCGCTGGTCGCCGCCTACCGTGGCGAGCCGCTGCCGGGCCCCGCGCCGGCGCTGGCCTGCCATGTCCGCGAGGAGCTGGCCGCGCTGGCTTCGCCGGCCGCCGTGGGGTACTGGACCGGGCTGCTGGAGGGCGCGAGGATGACCCGCCTCGACGGCTTCGGCGCCCACGAGCCGCAAGCCGCGCAAGGTCCGGCCAGCCATCGCGAAGCGCTGCCGGACGGGCTGCTCGAACGACTCAAGGCCACTGCGGCGCAACGCGGACTGCCGTTGAAATCGCTGCTGCTCGCCGCCCATTGCCTGACCCTGCATCTGTTCTCCCGCAGCGACAGCGTGGTCACCGGCGCGATCAGCAACGGCCGCCCCGAACTGCCCGACGCCGACCGCATGGTCGGCCTGTTCCTGAATACCGTGCCGGTCCGCTCGGAGATTGCCGGGCATAGCTGGATCGAGGTAGCCGATGCGCTGTTCCGCCAGGAGCGCGACGGACACGCCCATCGCCGCTATCCGCTCAGCGCCATCCAGCAGATCGTCGGCGACGAACTGAGCAGCGCCTTCAACTACGTCAACCTGCATGTCCTCGAACCGCTGTGGCAACTGCGCGACTTCCACGTCTGGGAAGAAACCAACTTCGCCCTGCTGGTCAACGTGATCGCCACGCCCAGCGACGGCATGTACCTGCGCATCGACAGCGACGGCCGCGGCATCAGCCGCAGCCAGGCCGCGCTGATCGGCGCGACCTTCGTCGAGCTCCTGTGGCGCCTCGCCGAGCATCCCGACGAAGCCGCCGACTTCGCCTTCCTCGCCCCTCGCCGCGACGCCGCTTCCCAGCCCGAGCCGCTGGTCGACGTCGTCAGCCTGTTCGAACGCCAGGTCGAGGCGCTGCCGGGCAGCGCCGCGCTGGCCTTCGAGGAGCAACGCTGGACCTATCGCGACCTCGACCATGTGGCGCGCTGCGTGGCCACCCGCCTGGTCCGCGCCGGCGCGCGCCGCGGCGATGCGATCGGAGTGGCGCTGAACCGTTCGCCGGAGATGATCGCGACGATCTGGGGCATCCTGCGCGCCGGCCTGGTCTGCGTGCCGCTGGACGTCAGCTATCCCGCGCAGCGCCTGGCGCTGATCCTGGAGACCGCACAGCCGTTCCGGGTGGTCGCGCATCCCGAGCACGCCCATGTCGCCGCGGCGGAACGGGTGCTGCCGGTAGAGGAACTGGTCGCCGACATCGAGCCCGAGACCTTCGCCGCGCCGCAGCTCGACGAGCTGGCCATGCTGCTGTTCACCTCCGGTTCCACCGGGCGGCCGAAGGGCGTCGAGCTTAGCCACCGGATGTGGGCCAACTACACCCAGTGGCAATTGCGCGTCGCCAGCGGCGTACCGGGGCTGCGCACCCTGCAGTTCGCGCCGCTGAGCTTCGACATGGCCTTCCAGGAGATCTTCTCCACGCTGTGCGGCGGCGGCGAGCTGCAACTCATCTCCAACCGCGAGCGGATGGACCCCTCCGCGTTGCTACATGTCCTCGAACGCCGCCAGGTCCAGCGCGTGCTGTTGCCCTTCGTCGCCCTGCAACGCCTCGCCGAGGCCTCCAACACCCTGGGCGTGCGCCCCGGCGCCCTGCGCGTGGTGGTGTCCTCCGGCGAGCAGTTGCGCATCACCGAAGACGTCCGCGCGTTCTGCGCGGCGATGCCCGGGCTGCTGCTGGAGAACCAGTACGGTCCCACCGAGACGCACCAGGTCACCTACCACTCGCTGAGCGGCGATCCGGCGCACTACCCGGACCTGCCGCCGATCGGCCGGCCGCTGGACGGGGTCGAGGTGCAGGTGCTCGACGCCGCGCTGCGCCCGGTACCGGTCGGCGTTACCGGCGAGCTGTACTTCGGCGGCGACTGCCTCGCGCGCGGCTACCACCGCGCCCCCGAACTCACCGCCGAGCGCTTCGTCGAACATCCCTGGCGCCCCGGCGCCAGGCTCTACCGCACCGGCGACCTCGGGCGCATCCTCGGCAACGGCGAGATCGTCTGGCTCGGCCGCGCCGATACCCAGGTCAAGGTCCGCGGCTTCCGCATCGAGCCGGCCGAGGTCGAGCTGGCGATCATGCGCCAGGCCGAGCGCCAGCCGGGCCTGCGCGGCGCGGCGGTGGTGGCTCGCGAGCGCCAGGGCAACGATGCATTCCTCGCTGCCTTCCTGCTCGGCGAGCCCGAGGCGGTGGATCTCGCCGAACTGAAGCAGGCGCTGCGCAGCGAACTGCCGGAACACATGGTGCCGGCACACTTCGCCTGGGTCGACGGCTTCGCCCTCACCCCCAGCGGCAAGCGCGACGACGCCGCCCTGCGCGCACTGCCGCTGGAGCACGGGACGAACATCGAGTACCTGGCCCCGCGCGACGACTACGAGCGCACCCTGGCCGGACTCCTCGGCGAGTTGCTGGATCGTCCCCGGGTAGGCATCCGCGACAGCTTCTTCGACCTCGGCGGCACCTCGCTCAGCGCGATGCGCTTCATGCTGCTGATCGAGAAGCGCTATGGCGTCGACCTGCCGATGGCCGCGCTGATCGAGACGCCGACCGTGGAGGGCCTCGCCGAACGCCTGCGGGAACGCTCGGCGGTGCGCGCCTTCGACCCGCTGGTACCGATCCGTGCCGGCGGCAGCCGCCCGCCGCTGTTCCTCGTCCACCCGCTCGGCGGCCACGTACTCTGCTACCTGCCGCTGGTCCGCGCACTGCCGCCGGACCAGCCGGTATATGCCCTGCAGGCGGCCGGCACCGGCCAGGGCAGTACGCCGCTGGCGGTCCTCGAGGACATCGCCGCCAGTTACCTCGCGGCGATCCGCCGGGTGCAGCCGGAAGGCCCCTATTACCTCGGCGGCTGGTCGTTCGGCGGCTTCGTCGCCTACGAGATGGCCCGGCAACTGCGCGCGCTCGACCCGCAGGCGGTCGCCCAACTGATCGTGCTCGACTCCATCACCGTCGACCGCAACCACGCCGGCAGCGCCAGCGACGAAGCCCTGCTGCTGTTCTTCTACTGGGAACTGGTCTGGTTCGAGCGCAGCGACGAGGAGGTCGAGCCGCTGCCTGAAGGCGCGAGCCTGGAGCAGAAACTCGACCACATCGTCGAACGCGCCATCGAGGCCGGCGTACTTCCCGCCGGCACCCCGCGCGCCACCGTGCAGCGGCTCTACGAGCTGTTCCGGGCGAGCTGGCAGGCACTCATCGGCTATCGCCCGGAAGTCAGCGACCAGGACATGACCCTGCTGCGCGCGGACGGCCCGCTGCCGCTGGCGCTGAAGCCGATGCACGACGCCGCCGGCACCCACTACGGCGACCCGAAGAACGGCTGGCAGCACTGGACCAGCGGCCGCCTCGATGTGATCGACGTACCCGGCGACCACCTGGTGCTGATGAAAGAACCCTATGTCGAGACGGTCGCGGCAGAGATCGCCGCGTTGCTCGAACCCTCCACCTCCAGCGAACGGACCCGCCCATGAGCAGACATCCCCTGAAGATCGTCATCGCCGGCGCCGGCATCGGCGGGCTCGCCGCGGCCGCCTGCCTGAAAGCCGCCGGCTTCGAGGTCGAACTCTACGAGCGGGCCAGGGAGCTGCGCGCGGTCGGCTCGGCGCTGTCGCTGATGCCCAACGCGCTGACCGCCCTGGAGAGGGTCGGCGTGCGCCCTGACCTTACCCGCGCCCAGGCCTTCGACTCGCTACGGTTCCTCACCCGGCGCGGGCGACCGATCCGCGCCATCGACTTCGGCGGCCTGGCCCGTCAGCTCGGCCAGCCGAGCCTGGCGATCCACCGCGCGAGCCTGCAGCAGGCGCTGCTGGAACAGGCCCGCGACTGCCGCATCGAACTGGGCGTGAGCGCCACCGGCTACCTGCGCCACGCCGACGGCGAAGGCGTCACCGTGCTCTGCAGCGACGGCCGCGAAGTGCACGCCGACGTGCTGATCGGCGCCGACGGCTTCAACTCGGCGATCCGCGCCACCATGACCGGCCCGGAGCGTCCCACCGACTGGCACTACGTGATCTGGCGCGCCACGCCGGCGTTCCGCCATCCGAAGGTGACGCCGGGCTACGTCGCCCATTACTGGGGCCGTGGGCAGCGCTTCGGTCTCGCCGACATCGGCGAAGGCAACGTCTATTGGTGGGGCACCCGCAACATGCCGGCCGAACAGGCGAAGGACTGGCGCGGCGGCAAGGCGGGCATCCAGCGCCTCTACGCCGGCTGGGCCGACGAAGTGCAGGCGGTCATCGAGGCGACCCCGGAGGCCGACATCAGCAGCCTGCCGGCCCAGGACCGACCGTTCCTGGAGCGCTGGGGCGACGGCCCGGTGACCCTGCTCGGCGATGCCGCGCATCCGATGCTGACCAGCCTCGGCCAGGGCGCCGCCATCGCCATCGAAGACGCCGCGGTGCTGGCCCACTGCCTGGCCACCATCGACGACCCGCAAGCCGCCCTGCGCGCCTACGAGAACCGCCGTCGCGACCGCGCCAGGGCGATGGTCGAGACCTCGCGGGCGCTGAGCCGCATCGAGCAGTTGGAGCATCCGCTGCGCACCGTCGCCCGCGATCTCTACTTCCGCTTCGCTCCGGAGCGAACCTTCGCCCGGCAGAACGAACTGGCACTGACCTTCCCAGGAGTCGAATGATGGCCGAGATACGACGCCCGCTGTCCGCGGTGGAACGCTGGTACTGGCTCAGCGACCAGTTCTCCGCGCTGAACGTGATTTCCCGGGTGCGGGTCCATGGCCGGTTGTCCATCGACGACCTGCGCCGCGGCCTCGACGCGCTGCAGGCGCGGCATCCGCTGCTGCGCGCGCGGATCGAGCACGATGCCGGGCTCGATCCGCGCTGGGTGCCCTGCGAGCAGCCCATCCCGCTGCGCGAGGTGCGCGGCGGCGGCGAGGAGCAATGGCTGCGGGAAATCAACGAGCGCGAATTGCCGGAACGCATCGATCCGGACAGCGGGCCACTGATCCGTACCGTGGCGATCGCCACCGACGCCGGCGCCCACGACCTGCTGGTCGTGGTACCGCACATCATCGCCGACGGCACTACCGTGCTGACCCTCGCCGAACAATGGCTGACCCTGGCCGCCGACCCCGCCGCGCAACCCTGGACCGCCAGCGCCCTGCCGCCGGCGGAGGATCTGCGTCCGCGCCGCTTCACCGGCGACGAAGGCGCGGCGCGCCTGGCCGAGCAGACCGCCCAGGACGAAGCGCTGGTCGGTCGCCACCGCCCGGGCCGGATCGAGCCGAGCAACCCGGTGCCGCTGGAAGCGCGGCGTACCCGCCTGCTCCACCGGGAGCTGGACGGCGCGCAGCTGGAACAGCTGCAACGACGCGCCCGCGAACACGGCACCACGGTACACGGCGCGCTGACCGCGGCGCTGGCCATCGCCGCCGGCCACGACCACCAGCGCCGCCCTAGCCACATCGCCATCGGCTCGCCGATCGACTTCCGCGACGAACTGGAGCCGCCGGTGCGCCCCGACGAAGTAGGCACCTACGTCGCCACGGTACCGGTGGTGCTGGACATCGCCCGGCCGTTCTGGGAGGTCGCCCGCGCGCTCACCGACGACCTCGGCGAACGCCGTCGCCAGGGCCATCATTTCAACCTGGTCACCCTGGTCGCCAGCGCTGCGCCGCGCTGCATGGCCGACGCGCGGCCATTCATGGCCTTCATGGAAGCCGAAGGGCCGATCAACCTGTGCTCCTCCAACATCGGTCGCTATCCGTTCCCCGAGCGGATCGGCGCCTTGCGCCTCTCCGACGCGCAGTTCCTCACCGGCATCTCGGTGAACGGCTACTTCGTGGCCGCCATCAACTCCAGCCATGGCCGGCTGTTCTGGAACTTCACCTATATCGACGAAGCGGTCCCCGGCGAACGCGCCGAACGCCTGGCCGAAGATTGCCTGGGCACCCTGCTGTCGGCGATCCACGCCCCCCAACGATCCGCCCTCGAGGAGCAATGACATGTTATTCACCAGCAAACCTCTCTCGCCCCAGGGCCGCCACGTACTGATCACCGGCGCCTCCAGCGGCCTCGGCCGGGAAACCGCGCTGCACCTGGCCGAACAGGGTTTCCAGGTGATCGCCGGGGTGCGCCGCCAGGAGGATGGCGAGCGCCTGGCGAACGCCTGCCCGTCCGGCCGGATCAGCACGCTGCTGATCGATGTCACCGACGAGGAATCCATTGGCCGGGCCGCCGCGCAGGTGGCGGAGAAAGTCGGCGATACCGGGCTCTGGGGCCTGGTGAACAACGCCGGGATCTGCATTTCCGCGCCGCTGGAATGCGTCTCCAGCGACCTGCTGCGGCGCCAGCTGGAAGTCAACCTGATCGGCCAGCTCGCGGTGACCCGGGCGATCCTGCCGCTGCTGCGCCGTGGCGGCGCGGCGCGCCTGGTGAACGTCACCTCGGGCCTCGGCTCGGTCGCCATTCCCTACCTGGGCGCCTACTCCGCCGCGCAGTTCGCCAAGGAGGGAGTGAGCGACGCCCTGCGCCGCGAGCTGGCACCCATGGGCATCCAGGTCTCGGTGGTCAGCCCCGGGGCGATCTGGACGCCGATCTGGGGCAAGATCGCCAGCGAGGGCGAGCGCGCCCTGGCCGACGCCCCCGACGCCGTCGCCGACCTCTATCGCGATACCTACCTGCGCTTCCTCCAGGCCAACGAGGACGGCGCGCGCAACAGCGCGACCAAGCCCGCCGATGTCGCCGCCGCGGTGCATGCCGCGCTCACCGCGGCCAAGCCGCGGACCCGCTACCGGGTCGGCGCCGACGTGCGCCGCGGTACCCTGCTGGCGCGGCTGCTGCCCGATAGCGTGATCGACGGGATGTTCCGCCCCATCGTCACCGCCGCCCCGGCGGCGAAGGAGGAGCAACGTGCCTGATCGCAAACTGAGACTGGGCGAGGAACTGATCTCGCCACTGCACGCGCTCTACGACGGCCTGCAGGTGGACGGCGCGCCGCGTCCCGCGCATCGCGCCGCCGAGCATCCGGTGTGGGTGGTGACGCGCTACCGCGACGCGCGCAAGGTCCTCAACCATCCGGGCGTCCGCCGCGACGCCCGGCAGGCCGCCGAACTCTACGCGAAGCGTACCGGCAGCCCGCGCGCGGGGATCGGCGAGGGACTCAGCCACCACATGCTCAACCTCGACCCGCCGGACCATACCCGCCTGCGCTCGCTGGTTGGCCGCGCGTTCACCCCGCGCCAGGTGGAGCGCCTGCAACCGCATATAGAACGGATCACCGAGGCATTGCTGGACGCCATGGCCGGCCGCGAACAGGCCGACCTGATGGCCGACTTCGCGATCCCGCTGACCATCGCGGTGATCTTCGAGCTGCTGGGCATTCCCGAGGCCGAGCGCGAACACGCCCGCCAGTCCTGGGAGCGCCAGGCGGAACTGCTGTCGCCGGAGGAGGCCCAGGCCCTGGCCGATGCGCAGGTCGACTACCTGCGCGTGCTGCTCGAGGCCAAGCGCCGGCAGCCGGCCGACGACGTCTACAGCGGGCTGGTGCAGGCCGCCGACGAGAGCGGCCAGTTGAGCGAAGCGGAACTCGTCTCCATGGCCCACCTGCTGATGATGAGCGGCTTCGAGACCACCATGAACATGATCGGCAACGCGCTGGTCACCCTGCTGGTCAACCCGGAGCAACTGGCGTTGCTGCGGGCGCAGCCGGAACTCCTGCCCAACGCCATGGAAGAACTGGTCCGCCACGACAGTCCGGTGCGCGCCTCGATGTTGCGCTTCACCGTAGAAGACGTGGAACTGGACGGGGTCACCATTCCCGCCGGCGAATACATCCTGGTCTCCAACCTGACCGCCAACCACGACGCCGAGCGCTTCGACGATCCCGACCGCCTCGACCTCACCCGCAACACCGATGGCCATCTCGGCTACGGCTTCGGCGTGCACTACTGCGTCGGCGCCTCACTGGCCCGGCTGGAGGGGCGGATCGCCATCCAGCGCCTGCTCGCGCGCTTCCCCGACCTCCAGTTGGCGGTGCCCCACGCGGAGCTGCAATGGCTGCCGATCACCTTCCTCCGCGCCCTGATCAGCGTGCCGGTGCGCACCGGATGCAGCGCCCCGGCGAAAACCGCCTCCCACGCCAACCCGATCGAGAGGATCGCCCAATGAATGCCAAGGAAATTCTCGTCCACAGCCTGCGCCTCCTGGAAAACGGCGATGCCCGTGGCTGGTGCGACCTGTTCCATCCGGAAGGCGTACTCGAATTCCCCTACGCCCCGCCGGGCTGGAAGACCCGCTTCGAGGGCCGCGAAACCATCTGGGCGCACATGCGCCTGTTTCCCGAGCACCTGACCGTGCGCTTCACCGACGTGCAGTTCTACGAGACCGCCGACCCCGACCTGGCCATCGGCGAATTCCATGGCGACGGCGTGGCCACCGTTTCCGGCGGCAAGCTGGCGCAGGACTACATCTCGGTGCTGCGCACCCGCGACGGACAGATCCTGCTCTACCGCGACTTCTGGAATCCGCTGCGGCACCTCGAGGCCCTGGGCGGGGTCGAGGCCGCCGCCAAGATCGTCCAGGGAGCCTGAGCCATGCCGCGCGCCGCCGTGGTCTGCGGCCTGGGCAGCTACCTGCCCGAGGCCGTGCTCAGCAACGACATGCTCGCCGCCGAGCTGGACACTTCCGACGCCTGGATCAGCAGCCGCACCGGCGTGCGCCAGCGGCATATCGCCGGCGACCTCGGCAGCGGCGACCTGGCCCTGCGGGCGGCCTCCGCCGCGCTCGCCTCGGCGGGGCTGGAGCGAGTCGATGCGGTGGTGCTGGCAACCAGCACCGGCGACTTCTGCTGCCCGGCCACCGCGCCCAGGGTCGCGGCGCGCCTGGGGTTGGTCGGCGCGCTCGCGTTCGACCTGTCCGCCGCCTGCACCGGCTTCGTCTACGGCCTGGCCAGCGTCGGCTCGCTGATCAGCGCCGGGCTGGCGGACAGCGCGCTGCTGGTCGGGGTGGACACTTTCAGCCATACCCTCGACCCCGCCGATCGCTCGACCCGCGCACTGTTCGGCGACGGCGCCGGAGCGGTGGTGCTGCGTGCCGGCGATGCCGAGGAAGAAGGCGCGCTGCTGGCCTTCGACCTCGGCAGCGACGGCCACCAGTTCGACCTGCTGATGACCCCCGCCGTCAGTCGCGCTGAACGCAGTTCCGGACAGGCCTCCAACTACTTCCGGATGGACGGCAAGGCAGTGTTCGGCCAGGCGGTGACGCAGATGAGCGACTCGGTGCGGCGGGTGCTCGACCGGGTCGGCTGGCAAGCTTCGGACCTCCATCACCTGGTCCCGCACCAGGCCAACACACGCATTCTCGCGGCGGTCGCCGACCAGCTCGACCTTCCCGTCGAGCGAGTGGTGAGCAACATCGCCGAGGTGGGCAATACCGTCGCCGCCTCGATTCCCCTGGCCCTGGCCCACGGCCTGCGCCAAGGCATCCTGCGCGACGGCGGCAACATGGTCCTCACCGGTTTCGGTGCCGGACTGACCTGGGGTTCGGTCGCCCTGCGCTGGCCGAAGATCGTTCCGACAATGGACTGAAGAGGGAAGAACAATGCCCAACGACATGGAAGACCATCTCCTCACCGTGCTCAGCGTCGCCAGCGGCGTGCCGAAGGAGGAAATCAGCCGGGACAGCAGGATGGAAGACCTGGCTTTCGATTCGCTGGTGGTCAGCGAGCTGTCGCTGAAGCTGCGCAAGGAGTTCGGCGTCACCGGGGTCGACGACGAACTCGACCTGCTGGAAACGGTGGACGAACTGTTCCAGCTGGTCGAGAAGCACCGCGCCGCCTGAGACCAGCGAACGCCGGCGTTCCGTCGCTTCTCTGCCAGGCGAAGGCGGTGCCGGGACATGGGAACGCGCATCGCCTTCGATCAACCAACACCAGAGCGAGATTCGCTGGAGGAAGAGGTGAGTCAGAACATGGATCTCACGATCGGGACGCATCGGGAGTCGGCTTTCTACGAGCTGGAGTTCGGACCGAGGACGATAATGACCCTGGCCAACTTTCCGGACGACGTGCTGCCGTTGTTGCAAATGGAAAGCCTGATGACCTTCGAGGCGATGGCCTACCTGCGCTGCGACGCACTGGTCGAGCTAGGCTGCTACGACGGCCGGGCGCTGGAGATCGCGCGCCTGCTCAATGCCCGCTATCTCGGCGTCGACCTCGACCAGCGGGCGATCGAGACGCTGCGCACGCGGATCGAGCGCGAGGGCATGAGCGATCGCGCGGACACGGTGGTCGACGACATCCTCAACCACACCAGGCGCGGTGCCTCGGTCGGCTCGCGCGCGCTGTACCTGCTGCCGTTCAACCTGCTGGGCAACTTCCGCGAGCCGAAACGGCTGCTCGACTCCCTCGCCGAGCGCAGCGTGGCGGCGGTGGTCTCGGTGTTCGGCGACAGCGCCGAGGCCACCCGCGTCCGCCAGAGCTACTACCGCCGTTGCGGGGTGCAGGGCCTGGAGTTGCACACGCGGGACGACGGCACCGTGTTCACCGGCAGCGACGGCTTCTACTCGCGCTCGTATTCACGCGCCTGCCTCCACGCCCTGCTCGCCGAGTGCGGGCTGACCGTGGTGCGCAGCGCTTCGAACCTGTTCGCCCACTGCGTGACGGTGCTGCCCGAAGGCGCCGACCAGGGCTTCGGTTCGTCGGCGGCATGAGTCGCCGTCGTGCATTCATCGCGCGGCCACGGCACGGGCAGGTCGCCGTGGCTCGCTTCATCGTCGTCTGAACCGCTCGGGAGCTGGAAACATGCCTTTGATTGTCTACGTGCTCGGTGCCGCGATCTTCGCCCTGACCACCAGCGAATACATGGTCGCCGGGCTGATGCCGGCGCTGGCCGCCGAATTCGGCGTGTCCTTCGCCGCGATCGGCTACCTGGTCACCTTCTACGCCGGTGCGATGGCCGTCGGCGGCCCGCTGTTGACCACCGCCCTGCTCCGGGTGCCGCGCAAGAACGCCCTGCTCGGCCTGATCGCGCTGTTCGTGGTCGGCCAGGTCATCGGCGCCCTGGCGCCGGGCTATGCGGTGATGGTCGCGGCGCGACTGGTCACCGCGGTCGCCGCCGCGGCCTTCTTCGGCGTGGCGCTGACCGCCTGCGCCGAACTGGTCGAAGGCAACCAGTTCGGCCGCGCGTCGTCGCTGGTGCTCGGTGGCCTGATGGTCGGCACCGTGCTCGGCCTGCCCGTCGCCACCTGGCTGGGCGAATGGTACGGCTGGCGCGCGAGCTTCTTCGCGGTGGCGCTGGTGGCGGTGCTGGTCGGCCTGCTGGTGTTGCAGCTGATGCCGGCGATCCCGGGGTCGGCGGGCAGCGGCTCGCTGCGCGAGGAACTGAAGGTGTTCAGGAACGCCCATCTATGGTGGGTCTACGCCACCAGCCTGCTGCTGATCGGCGCCACCTTCGCCGGCTTCACCTATTTCGTGCCGATCCTCACCGAGGTCAGCGGCTTCTCCGCCTCGACCGTACCGCTGCTGCTGGTGGTCTACGGCCTGGCGACGCTGGTGGGCAACAACATCGTCGGCCGCCTGGCCGACCACCATACCATCGCGGTCCTGGCCTTCGGCCTGCTGGCGGCCATCGCCGCGATGGTGGCCTTCGCCCTGTTCGGACAGGTTCCGGCGGTGGCGGTGGCGGCGCTGGTGGTGATCGGCCTGACCGGGGTGTCGATGAACCCGGCGCTGGTGACCCGCGGCGCACGGGTCGGCCATAACAACATGCTGGTCAACTCGGTGCACACTGCCTGCATCATGCTCGGCGTAATGGCCGGTTCCTGGATCGGCGGCCTGGGCATCGCCGGCGGATTCGGCCTGCAGGGCGCGCTCTGGGTCGGCGCGGCCCTCGGAGTACTGGCGCTGCTGACCCTGCTGCCGGAGCTGCGCTTCGCCCGCGCCCCGGTAGGCGGGGCGCTGGGCCGCTGAGCAGGATCCCTCAGGCGCTGCGCGCCAGCCAGCGGCAGTAGCCGGCGACGCCCTCTTCCAGGCTCTGGAAATCGTCGCGGTAGCCCGCCTCGCGCAGCAGCTCCAGGTCGGCGCAGGTATGGCTCTGGTAGCGCGCCCGCAGCGACTCGGGGAACTCGCGGTAGCCGAGCAGGCCGCTTTCCACGGCCTGTTGCAGCGACAGGGGCGGCTGGTCGGCGTTGGCGCGGACGCTATTGATCACCGCCAGGGCGACCTCGTTGAAGGTCCGTGCCTGGCCGCTGCCGAGGTTGAAGATTCCCGAACGCTGCGGATGGTCGAAGAAATGCAGGTTTACCCGCGCCACGTCCTCCACCGCGACGAAGTCGCGCAGGTGGCCGCCGGGCGGGAAGCCGCCGTGTTCGCCGAACAGTTCGACCCGCCCGTCGCGGCGCAATTGCTGGTAGCAGTGGTAGGCCACCGAGGCCATCCGCCCCTTGTGTTCCTCGCGCGGCCCGTAGACGTTGAAGTAACGCAGGCCGACCACCTGGCTGCGCGCCTGCGGCAGCGCCCGCCGCACACGCTGGTCGAAGAGGAACTTGGAATAGCCGTAGACGTTCAGCGGCCGCTCGTACTGGCGCGCCTCGCGGAAGGTCCGGCCGGAGCCGTAGACCGCCGCCGACGAGGCGTAGAGGAACGGCACGCCGAGTTCCAGGCTGCTTTCCAGCAGGCGGCAACTGTAGCGGTAGTTGTTCTCCATCATGTAGCGGCCATTGCTTTCCAGGGTGCTGGCGCAGGCGCCCTGGTGGAACAGCGCGCGGACCGTGCCGAAGTCGCCGCGGGCGTAACGCTCGAGGAAGTCGTTCTGGTCCAGGTAGTCGGCGATATCGGCGTCCGCCAGGTTGCGGAACTGCTCGCCGTCGGTGAGATCGTCCACCGCGATGATGTCGGTCTCGCCGCGCCGGTTCAGCGCCTGCAGCAGATTGCTGCCGATGAAGCCGGCGGCGCCGGTGACGATGATGCTCATGGGCACTCCCTTCGACAGGATGAATGCCCCCAGGCTATGCCTATGCGCCGTGCCGCCCGTTGACCTGCAACAAGCCATGGGCGGACGGCAGCGGTTCAGCGGGAAGGACGATCGTTGTGACCGAGGTCACGTTGCGGGTCGATGCGGTCACGAACCCGCTGCTTGAGCGCCTTGGCCTCGGGGAAGCCGCCGTCGGCCTTGCGCTCCCAGACCTGCACGCCGTCGCAGGTGATGCGGAAGACGCCACCGGTTCCGGGCTCCAGGCAGACTTTTCCGAGATCGTCGGCGAAGGTGCTGAGCAGTTCCTGGGCCAGCCAGGCGGCACGCAGCAGCCACTGGCACTGGGTGCAATAGGTGATGACGATTTCGGGCTTGGCGGTGGGCATGTCGGCGGCTCAGGGGAAACGGTCGCGCCTATAATAGCCGCCTTTTCACCCGGCTCCGGATCGTTCTCATGCGCCGCCTGCTGCTCGTACTGCTGCTCCTGCTTCCCCTGTCCGCCCTCGCCGCGGAGGCCCGGCCGAAGATCGGTCTGGTCCTCTCCGGCGGTGCCGCCCGCGGCCTGGCCCATATCGGCGTGCTCAAGGCCCTCGACGAACAGGGCATCCAGATCGACGCCATCGCCGGCACCAGCATGGGCGCGGTGGTCGGCGGCCTGTACGCCTCCGGCTACACCCCCGCCGAACTGGAGCGCATCGCCCTGGAGATGGACTGGCAGCAGGCGCTGTCCGACGCGCCGCCGCGCAAGGACGTGCCGTTCCGGCGCAAGCAGGACGACCGCGACTTCCTGGTCAAGCAGAAGATCAGCTTCCGCGACGACGGCACCCTCGGCCTGCCGCTGGGGGTGATCCAGGGCCAGAACCTGGCGATGGTGCTGGAAAGCCTGCTGGTGCACACCAGCGACAATCGCGACTTCGACAAGCTGGCGATCCCCTTCCGCGCCGTCTCCACCGATATCGCAACCGGCGAGAAAGTGGTGTTCCGCAAGGGCCACCTGCCCCAGGCGATCCGCGCCAGCATGTCGATCCCCGCCGTGTTCGCCCCGGTGGAGATCGACGGCAGGCTGCTGGTGGATGGTGGCATGGTCGACAACATCCCGGTGGACGTGGCGCGCGACATGGGCGTGGACGTGGTGATCGTGGTCGACATCGGCAACCCGCTGCGCGACCGCAAGGACCTGAGCACCGTGCTCGACGTGATGAACCAGTCGATCACCCTGATGACCCGGAAGAACTCCGAAGCCCAGCTGGCCACGCTCAAGCCCGGCGACGTGCTGATCCAGCCGCCGCTGTCCGGCTACGGCACCACCGACTTCGGCCGCGTGCCGCAACTGATCGACGCCGGCTACCGCGCCACCACGGTGCTCGCCGCGCGCCTCGCCGAGTTGCGCAAGCCGAAGGACCTCAACAGCGAAGCGCTCGACGTGGCGCGCACGCCGAACCAGCGCAAGCCGGTGATCGACGCGATCCGCGTGGAGAACAACTCGAAGGTCAGCGACGAGGTGATCCGCCACTACATCCGCCAGCCGCTCGGCACGCGCCTCGACCTCGGCCGCCTGCAGGACGACATGAGCACCCTCTACGGCCTCGACTACTTCGACCAGGTGCAGTACCGGGTGGTCAAGGAGAAGAAGCTCAACACCCTGGTGATCCACGCCACCGGCAAGAAAGGCGGCACCGACTTCCTTCGCCTGGGCCTCAACCTGTCCGACGACATGCGCGGCGAAAGCACCTTCAACCTCGGCGGCAGCTACCGCATGAACGGCCTCAACCGGCTCGGCGCCGAGTGGCTGACCCGGGTCCAGCTCGGCGACCGCCAGGAACTCTACAGCGAGTTCTACCAGCCGCTCGACGTCGGCTCGCGCTACTTCGTCGCGCCCTTCCTGTTCCACGAGGCACAGAACGTCGACGTCACCGAGGACAACGACCCGCTGCTGCGCTATCGCCTGGAGCGCTACGGCTACGGCCTCAACGTCGGCCGGCAGATCGCCAACAACGGCGAAATCCGCCTGGGCGCGGTGCAGGCCTACGGCAAGGCCGACGTGCGCATCGGCGACCCGAGCCTGCCGGACATCGACTTCACCGAGGGCTACTACGAACTGAAGTACTCGTTCGATACCGTCGACGACGTCAATTTCCCCCACGAGGGCGAAGAGATCGGCCTGACCATGCGCCGCTACGACAAGTCCCTCGGCTCGGACGACAGCTACCGGCAGTGGGACCTGCGGCTGAACAAGGCGCTCAGCTTCGGCGCCGACACCTGGGTGTTCGGCGGCGGCTACGGGCGCACCCTGGACGACGCCGAGGTGGTCACCTCCAGCTTCACCCTCGGCGGCGCCCGCGAGCTGTCGGGCTTCCGCCGCGACGCGCTGTCCGGGCAGAACTACAGCCTGGGACGGATCGTCTATTACCGGCGCCTCACCGAACGTTCCTTCCTGCCGCTGGACTTCCCGCTGTACCTGGGCGGCAGCATCGAGCGCGGACGCATCTGGAACAACGACAACGAATACGACAGCGGCTACATCAACGCCGCCAGCCTGATGATCGGCTTCGATACGCCGCTGGGGCCGCTGACCTTCAGCTACGGGATCAACGACGAGAACTTCAAGGCGTTCTACCTGAACCTCGGGCAGAACTTCTGAGCGGAGTTCAGGCGATCAGCGCCAGCAACTCGCGCGCCTCGGCCTTCTGCCACGGGTCGCCGTGCGCCACCACCAGGCGCAGGATGCGGCTGGCCTGGTCGAGATCGCCGCTGTCGATGCAGGCGCGGGCCCGGTCCAGGCTGGCCGAGGCCTCCTCCGGCGGCACCGTGGCCGGCTCTGGCTGGTCGAGTTCGAGGTGTTCGTACTCGGCGACATCCGGCAGTTCATGGAGATTGCTCTCGAACGCCAGGGGCTCCTCCGCCGGTTCCGCCTTGCCGGCAGCGGCGCGGCGCGGCAGGTCGGGGTTGTCCAGGGGATTCTCCAGGGCGCCCCAGTCGAGATCGAGATCGAGGTTGAGGTCGCCGAAGCCGTCGGCGCCCGAGGACGCATCCGGTTGCTGCAAAACGGGCGGCTCGGCCAGCGGCAGGTCGCTCCAGTCGTCGTCCTTGGTTGTTGCCGCCGGCGTCTCGGTCGCCGGCATCTGTAGCAGCGCCGGGTAGCGTCCGCGCAACTCGTCGATGGCCTCCGGGTTGCCGCCACTGGCCAGGGTTTCCTCGGCCAGCGCGTCGAAGCCGGCCGCATCGCCCAGCTCAGCCAGCACCAGCAACAGCTTCATCCGCGCGCTCAGGCGCTGCGGCTGCTCGGCGAGTACCTGACGCAGCAGGTCGCGGGCCTGTCCGTAGCGACCGTAGGCGATATAGATGTCGGCGCCGTCCAGCTTGTCCGCCGCAGCCATGGCGGCGCGCGGAGCGGCGGCCGGAGCAGGCGGAGGAGACGGCGGCGGGCTGGAGGGAACGGCGACCGGCGGCCTGGCCTGTTCCTCGACCTTTGCCGGCGCCGGTGCGGCCGCCGGGGGGCGCGGCGCACGCCGCAGCGGCAGGTTCAGGGCGACCCGGCGCTTCGGTTCGACCGCCGGGACAGGAGCCTCTTCGCGGCGGCGACGCAACAGCAACACGCCGAGCAGAGCGAGGACCAGCAGCAGGACGATCATCCAGCGCCAGTACTGCGAGTCCGTCGGCGTTTCAACCGGTTGCGCAACCGAAGGCGCGGCCGCGGCGGGCGGCGGCGCCGCGGGCCGCACCGCCTGGCGCCGGGCCAGTTGCTGTTGCAGTTCGGCGACCTGGTGATCGCGCTGCTGCAGTTGTTCCTGCAAGGCCTGCAACTGGCGTTGCAGATCGTCCATCCGCTGGCTCAGTTCCTCCCGTTGCCGGGCCAACGCCTCGGCCTCGGCATCCGCCTGGCGCTGCGCCTCGACGAGAGCCGCCGGAGCGTTTTCCACCACGGCGGCATCGGCTGGCGGCAGGACTTCCACGGCCGCCTCCTTCACGGCGCCGGGCGCGCCTCGCTCCGGCTGGTAGCCGGCCGGCAGGCGCAGGCGCGCGCCGGCCTTGAGCCGGTGCCGGTCGGCATTGACGAAGGCCTGCGGATTGAGCTGGTACAGGGCCTCCATGAGTTGCGCGCGATCGGCGTTGCCGGCACCACGCAGGCGTCCGCTGATGGCCCAGAGGTTGTCGTTGGGGCGAGCCAGGTATTCCTCGCCCGGCTCCAGCAGTGCCGGGTCTACGACGGCCGCGGCACTACGCGGCGCGGGCGCCAGCGTCGAGGATTGCCGCTGCGGCTCGATCCCGCTGCGCGCGGCCGGAAGCATGCGCGTCGTATAACCGAGTGGATCGAGCAGTACGGTGAATTCGCGCACGATGCGGCCGTTGGGGCGTGCCACCTCCACCAGGAAATTCAGGTAGGGCTCCTGCACCGGTCGGCTCGAGGACACATGGATGCGATTGCCACCGCGCCCCTGGAGCAGCGGACTGAAACGCAGCTCGTTGAGGAACTGCAAGCGTTCCACCCCGGCCGCGGCGAAGACGTCGGCGCCCGCCAGGCGGACCTCGATCTCGTCCGCGCCGAGATCGCCGACGTCGAGCAGTTCGATATCCGCATCCAGCGGCTGGTTGAGCGCCGAATGCAGGGTGATGTCTCCCACTCCCAGGGCGCTCGCCTGCCCGGCCAACAGGCACGACCAGGCACACAACATGACACGCAAGGCTTTACCGGGCATTCCGTTCTTTTCTCCGCACTTCGAGCACACAGCCGGCCAGCGGTCGACTGCTACATCTATTTCACGTTAGCCCGAATTTCGCCCCGTACAGGGCTGAACGCACCACATGGCGCAAGACATGGCTTTTTGCCATCACTGAATAGAGGAATGCCGTGGAAACGGTCAAGATTTTTCGTCAGAAAACCGACGAAAACCTCTGTAGAGGGCTTTCGGACGAAAGCCCAGGAGGTGATGCCATAAAAATGGCGATTCTAGCGGAATTTCGTGACGCAGTGCTCAGCGCTTTTCCAGGTTCGCCAGGATTCGCAAGAGCACCTGCTGGCACAGCGCCTGCTCGGACTCGTCGATGCCGGTCAGTACGTCGTTGCGAACGCTGGCGGCGATGGCCTCGATATCGGCGATCAGCACATCGGCCTTGGGCGTCAGCACGATGTGCTTGGCCCGCCGGTCCTCCGCCACCGCCAGGCGCCGTACCAGGCCCTGGGACTCGAGGCCGTCGAGCAGCCGCGCCAGGGTCGGGCCTTCGACCCCGACCGATTGGGCCAACTCGCGCTGGGTGGGCGAATCGCGATGGCGCGCCAGATGCAACAACACCAACCAGCGCGCCTGGGACAGGCCGAGGTGACTGAGGCGGCGGTCGAGTTCAGCGCGCCAAGCACGGGAAGTCTGGGCTAGCAAGGTGCCGAAATAGTGCTTGTCTGTCTGAGCCATAGGAAAAAGGAGGTCCGATATTTCATTTGACTAATTATTAGTCGGCTAATAATGCCCGTCCAATTTCCCCCCGTACAATGACAAATTGTCGCACGATATGCCCAGGCCAGGCCCTGTCTACCACTTCGCGTACTGGTCCTCGACGAAGCCCCAGAGCCGCTCGATCCTCACCTCGGCACGACCTCGCGGACGCAGCACACCGCTGAAACAACCGAATATCTGCTTGAAGTTGCTCGCCAGCAGACCGAGGTTCAGCCGCTCCTGATGCATGCCGTGAGCCTCGAAGCGCAGCTCCACCTGGCCATCGTATGAACGGATGGTCCAGGGCCGCAGCGGCTGGTCGCGGTCGAAGTCGAAGCGCACGCTGTCGACCTTCAGCAGTTCGCCGTCCAGCCAGTAGCAGTTCTCGGTGAAGCTGGTCTCGTTGACCCCGCACGACAGGTTCAGGCCGACCCGCAAGCCGTCCGCCTCGCCGGACAGGCAAGCCCAGTTCCAGAAGGTTTCCGGGCGCATGTAGCCCGCCGACCAGTCGTGATGGGCGAAGGCGTCCAGCGCCTGCAGGTCGTGGTCGCCGAGGGCGCTGCGCACGTCGCCGCGACAGCGCACGCCGGCCACCTTCTGCGCGTAGACCCAGCCGTTCACCGCGGTCGGCGTACACAGGCACATCGGCTGGAAGCTCGGCGCCTCCTCGCTGAAGCAGGCGTCGATGCGGGTGCCATCGTCGAGTTCCACCAGCAGGCGTTTCTCCCGGTGAGCCATACGGTTCTCCAGGCGTAGCAGGTTGCGCCCCTGGCGCAGTTCGCAGACGCCGTCGTCCGGGGTCTGGGAAAACCGGGTTCCGAACCCCAGCGGCAGCTTGAAGCGCCGCTCCAGCATGCGTCCGCTGGAAGGCTGGTAGAGGTAGACGAAGCCGACGCCAAGCAAGCTCAGCTGGGCCAGGGCGCAGCCGCCGATCAGCTCCGGGCTGATCAGGCCGAAGTACTGGAACTGATGGAAGCGTCGCCATTTGCCCAGGGCCCCCACGCGCCGGCCCATCGGCGAACGGAAGTCGAAATCGCGGTAATTGATGTACTGCGGGGCACTCGGGAAGATGCCGTAGTGCGGTTGGCCGTTGGCCTGGATCAAGCGCTGCATGGGGTCCGTCCGGAAGTCGTCTCGCGGTGGGGCCGGCAGCTCTGCGAAGAGCGGCCGTGCCTGGCATTTTTTCCTGTCGAACCTAGCATTCGCCGCCTCGTCCCGCAGTCACCGGCGGCGCCAGCCACAGGGACAAAATCGGCCATGGACTCAGGCCACCACCTGGTTGCGGCCGAACGCCTTGGCTTCGTAAAGCGCGCGATCGGCATGCTCGTAGAGATCGTAGAGACGCTTCAGGTCGTTGCCCGGGGTCGGCCACAGGCAGGACACGCCGACCGACAGGGTCACTTCGCGCGCCGTGTCCGACGCCTCGTGCTCCATGCGCAGCGCCTGGACCTGTGCGCGCAGCGCTTCCGCGCGCAGCCTCGCCTCGTGCTCGTTGGCGCCGTACAGCAACAGGGCGAACTCTTCGCCGCCCAGGCGCACCGCCATGTCCAGCGGACGCCTGGCATTCGCCTCGAACACCGCGCCGATGCGCTGCAAGACCGCATCGCCAGCCTGGTGTCCGTAGCGGTCGTTATAGGCCTTGAAATGGTCGACGTCGCAAAGCAGCAGCGCCAGGGTCTTCTGTTCGCGCTGGGCCTGGCGCCAGAGGCGGTCGAGGTGCTGGTTGAAGCTGCGCCGGTTGTGCAGGCCGGTCAGGCTGTCGTGGTCGGCCATCACCCGCAACAGGCGGCTGATGAGGAAATGCTCGCGCGACTTGAACTCCAGCAGGTAGCAGCCGACCGCGCCGATCAGGTTACCGAACAGCAGGAACAGCAGGTTGTTGCCCAGCGGCTCCTGGGTACCCGCCCACCACTCGAAACCCAGGTAGGCGAGCAGCACGACCAACGCACAGCTCAATGCCTGCGACAACCGCAGGCCGGCGAGGAAATAGGCGGCGAAACTGACCAGCAGCAGGCCTTCGTAGGGATAGCCGGGATCCGCCCGGTGCGCCAGGCCGACCACCGCCGCCGCACCGACGCCAAGGGCGAGGACGCAGGCGATGCTCAGCGGCACCATCAGTTGGATGTGCCGGCGCAGCATGATCAGGCAGCCGCAGACCAGCAGCAGGACCAGCACGCCAAGGCGCACCGCCAGTACGCCCCACAGCGGGGGACCAGCGAGGATCAGCAGGTCGATGCCGATGAACGCCAGCCAGACGAGCATGCCGACGCTGAGGGCGATGCGTTTCAGCGCGAAGCTGTCCTCCAGCATGTAGCGCCGGTAGTCACGCTCCAGTTCGGGAAGGAAACGCAGACCGCGGAAACCGCGGTTCAATTGGTCGGCATAGAGATTGGAACGGGAGTCGTCCAACCGGTCCTTCTGTGTCACGCACACCTCTTCTCTTGGAGGGCTTGGCGTCACAGTAGACGCTTGCGAAGGACGTCACAAGATTGGCGTCAGAAAATACCGGCAAATGGCCATATCACGACTCCAGTTCCACCTGCAGGGCGGCGCGCACGCAGTGCAGCACGCCACTCGGCACCCGCTTGCCGAAACGCTCCTCCAGCGCCGCCACCGGCGGCAGTTCGCCGTCTTCCTCGAGGAAGGCGTCCTGGATTTCGCCGAGGAGTTCCTCGGGCAGATCCAGCGCCTGCTCCAGGCTCACCTGCTGACCGGCGATGGCCTCGGCGAGCATCGCGTAGACGTTCTTCTCGCTGCAATTGAGCTGGCGGGCTATCTGCGCCGGGGTCATCCCCGCACAGGCCAGGCTGGCCAATTCGTGGCGCAGGTCCTGCGGCGGCGCGGCGGGCGCCGCCGGCGAGTCGGTGAGGACATCGAGGAAGGCCTGGCCGTAGCGCTCCAGCTTGCGCGCGCCGACCCCGCTGACCTGGGCCATGTCGGATAGCGAGCGCGGCTGGCTGCGGAGCATTTCCAGCAGGGTCGCGTCGGGGAAGATCACATAGGGCGGCACCGAATGCTCTTCGGCCAGCTTGCGCCGCAGCGCGCGCAGGGCCTCCCACATTTCCCGCTCTTCGCTGCGCACCAATTGGCTGGCGGCGCTGGCGCCGCCGCTGGAGGAGCCCTTGGCGCGCTGTGGTTTGAGGTCGCGGCGCAGCTCCAGCCGCACCTCGCCCCGCAGCAGCGGACGACAGGCCTCGGTCAGGCGCAGGCCGCCGAAGCCGTCCAGGTCGACGTCGGCCAGGCCGCGCGCGACCAACTGGCGGAACAGGGTCCGCCATTCGTCTTCGCCACGCCCCTTGCCGATCCCGAACACCGCCAGGTGCTGGTGGCCGAGACTGCGGATCTTCTCGGTCTCGCGGCCGAGCAGGATATCCACCAGATGGCCGACGCCGTAGCGCTGGCCGCTGCGGTAGATCGCCGACAGCGCCTGGCGCGCGGATTCGGTGGCATCCCAGGTTTCCACGCCGTCCACGCAGTTGTCGCAATGCCCGCAGGGCTGCGGCATCTCCTCGTCGAAATAGGCCAGCAGCGCCTGGCGCCGGCAACGGGTTTCCTCGCAGAGCGCCAGCATGGCTTCCAGCTTGTGCCGCTCGACGCGCTTGTGCCGCTCGTCGCCCTCGGAACTCTGCATCATCTGCCGCAGCAGCAGGACGTCCTGCAGGCCGTAGGCCATCCAGGCGTCGGCCGGCAGGCCATCGCGGCCGGCGCGGCCGGTTTCCTGGTAATAGGCCTCGAGGCTCTTGGGCAGGTCGAGGTGGGCGACGAAACGCACGTTGGGCTTGTCGATGCCCATGCCGAAGGCGATGGTCGCCACCATGATCAAGCCTTCCTCGTTGAGGAAGCGCTTCTGGTGGTGGGCACGCAGTTCGTTGGACAGTCCGGCGTGATACGGCAGCGCGGGGAAGCCCTGGTTGCCGAGGAACTCCGCGACCTCCTCGACCTTCTTCCGCGACAGGCAGTAGACGATGCCGGCATCGCCGCGCCGCTCGGAGAGGAAGCCGAGCAACTGCTTGCGCGGCTGCTCCTTGGGCACGATGCGGTAGAAGATGTTCGGCCGGTCGAAGCTGGAGAGGAACTGCTCGGCGTTCTGCAGGTGCAGGCGCTGGATCATCTCCTCGCGGGTACGCATGTCCGCGGTGGCGGTCAGGGCGATCCGCGGCACCTGCGGGAACAGCTCGGCAAGCTGGCCGAGCTGCAGGTATTCGGGACGGAAGTCATGGCCCCATTGCGACACGCAGTGCGCTTCGTCGATGGCGAACAGGCCGACCGGCAGTCGTTGCAGGAAGGCCAGCATGCGCGGCTGGACCAACCGTTCCGGTGCCAGGTAGAGCAGCTTGATCTCGCCACGCTGCAGGCGCTCGGCGATGTCCCGCTGCTGCTCGGGGTTGAGGGTGGAGTTCAGCGCCACCGCCGGCACGCCGAGTTCGTCCAGGGTGGCGACCTGGTCCTCCATCAGCGCGATCAGCGGCGACACCACCACCGTCAGGCCTTCGCGCAGCAGCGCCGGGACCTGGAAACACAGGGACTTGCCACCGCCGGTGGGCATCAGTACCAGCGCATCGCCACCCTCGGCTACCCGCTCGATGATCCGTGCCTGGTTGCCACGGAAGGCGTCGTAACCGAAAACGTCTTTGAGGATGCGTAGGGCTTGCTCGCGCATGAAGGACTCCAAATCGAGCGGCGCATTATACGCCAGGGAGGCTCGATCGGGCCGGTACCTTGTCGCCGGAAAGGACGAAAACCTCAGCGATAGCGCTGACGTTCCTGTTTGAAAAGGATGCGGACGATGGCGAATTCGCGCTCCATCTGTTCGATCAGCGCCGGCGCCCGTTGCAGGTCGCCGCGCCTGGCGCTTTCCTCCAGCTCCTTGCAGTAGCCGGCGAGGAGTACCGCGCCCATGTTGCTGCTGCCTCCCTTGAAGCTGTGTGCGGTATGCCGCAAAGCCTGGGCATCGCCGGCCTGAAGGGCGGCATGCAGGCTGCGCAGGCGCTCCTCGGAGTCGAGCACGAAGGTATCCAGCAGGACCGGATATTCGTCCTCCATGACCTCCTGCAGCGAAGCAAGAACACGATCATCGAGATGCGGCGCGGACATTCGATCGCTCCCTGAAGTCGACTTCCGATGCCCTACCCATTAGGAGCACCGCGACGAAAGCGCGATTATGCCTGAGGCGACCAGAAAAACTCCACGGACACCACCTTTCCGTCGGCCGACCACTGGCAACGATCGGACAATTCGCGGATCAGGCGCAAACCCCTGCCGCAGAGGCGTTCCTGGCGCTCCACGGCATTCAGCGCGCGCTCCACGTCGAAACCTTCGCCGCTGTCCTCGACCCGCACCAGCAGACGCCCCCCCGCGCCATGCGGCGCCAGGTCCAGGTGCAGTCGCACGTAGCCGTCGCGCAAGGCCTGCAGGCGGCTGACCCGCTCCTGGTAATAGCGGGCGAATCCCGCCGCGTCGCTCTTCATCGTCGAATCGAGGCCGATGACGCCATGTTCCAGGGCGTTCGAATAGAGTTCGGCGAGTACCGTATACAGCGCGCCGCCGCGCGCGCGCAGGTCGTGGACCTCGAGCAGCAGTTGCAGCACATGGGGCAGCGGGTTGAAATGCTTGAGGGTTTCGGCGCGGAATTCGAAGCTCACCGACCAGTCCAGCGGACTGCTCACGCCGCTATCGGAAAACGCCAGCGGCGGGCATTGCAGGCCGCTATCCGGCTGCAGCCGCACTTCGAGCATGCTCACGTCGTCCTGCACCGCGCCGCGGAACTGCGCCAGGCTGCGCTGGATCTCGTCGAACAGCGCGGACGGCTGGCGATTGCGCTCGAACAGCTGGAGCAGCCGCGCCTCGCCGAACATCTCGCCAGCCTTGTTGCTGGCCTCGAGGACCCCGTCGGAAAACAGGAATATCCGATCTTCGATATCCAGCGGATAGGTTTCGCAACGGTCGCTGAACGCCGCCGGTTCGAGGATTCCCAGCGGCAGGTGGCGGGACACCAGGGCGACCCGCTCGCCGCTGGCGGCGCGCAGCAGGTAGCCGTCCGGCAAGCCGCCGTTCCAGACCTCCACCAGTTCGCGCTGGAAGCTCAGGTTGAGCAAGGTGGCGCAGCAGAACACGCCGACCGGCAGGATGCGCTTCAGCTTGGCGTTCATCTCGCGGAGGATGTCGGCCATCGGATAGCCCTTGGCGGTCATCCCGTAGAACACCTCGGCCAGCGGCATCGCGCCGATCGCCGCCGGCAGGCCGTGGCCGGTGAAGTCGCCGAGCAGCACGTGCATGCCGCCGGACGGCTTGTAGGCGGCCAGCAGCAGGTCGCCGTTGAACAGCGCGAGGGGCGATTGCAGGTAGCGCACGTTGCTGGCGTTCAGGCAGCCGGAATGGGCCACCTTGTCGAACACCGCCTTGGCCACCCGCTGTTCGTTGAGCAGGTGCTCGTTGTGCCGGACGATCAGGTCGCGCTGCTCCAGCACCGTTCGTTGCAGCAGGTGCAGACGTCCCATGGCGTTGATCTTGGCTTCGAGGATCACCCGGTTGTACGGCTTGGAGAGGAAGTCGTCGCCGCCCGCCTCCAGGCTCTGCACCAGCGCCTCGGTTTCGCTGAGGGAGGTGAGGAAGATGATCGGCACCAACTCCTCGCCGGCCTGCTGCTTGATCCGCCGGGCAGCCTCGAAGCCATCCATCACCGGCATCATCACGTCCATCAGGACCAGTTGCGGCCGCTCGGTCTCGAACAGCGCCACCGCCTCCAGGCCGTTGCCGGCGGTCAGCACGCGATGCCCCTGGCGGCTGACGATGGTCGACAGCAGCAGGCGGTCGGCCGCGTTGTCCTCGGCGATGAGAATCGTCAGGCTCTCGATCCGCGCCGCCGGGGGATTCATCTCAGCTGATCTTGAACAACTGCTCGAAGTTGGAGATGGCGAGGATCTTGCGCACTTCCGGGCTGCAGTTCGCCAGGCTGATCTGCGCGTTCTCGCCGCCGGCGTGGTCGCGCAGCAGCAGGAGCATGCCGAGGGCCGAGCTGTCCAGGTAAGTGGCGTTGCGCAGGTCGACGACATAGCGTCGCGGAGTGATCGCGACGCGCTCGTAGGCGTTGCGGAAATCCTGATGGGCCCCGAAGTCGAAGCGCCCCTGGATCTGGATGGTCAACTCTTGCCCATCGGCCGAGGGCAGCGCAGTGATGGCCATGGAAGTCTCCTGGTAGGCGTGGCGGATCGAGGGAAGGCTTGAATCATGTAAGCAGTTCCCCGGCAAAGCGGCAACTTGCCAGATCACCTGACTATCAGAAATATCTGTCAATACAACTAGATCGCGCAGTCCTAAACTGCCCCGCTCCGAGCCAGCCGTCCTGTGCCGAGCGGGCTGCGACGGCGCCGCCGCGCGTGGCGCTCGGAGCCTGGGCAGTGGGCGAAAGTCTCGTCCCACCTGCCCGTCCCAAGCGGACCCGCGCCAGGCTGCCAGGTCACCCCCGGCGCAACCTGGCGCGGGTCCGCTTCCTTGCGCTACTTGGCCCGGTAGATGATGCCCGGGCTGCACTGCACCATCTGGTAGTGGTCGGGCAGGTTGTTCAACGCCTCGGAGGCGCCGAGGAACAGGTAGCCGCCAGGCTTGAGCGTGCCATGGATGCGCAGCAGGATGTCGCGCTTCACCTCGGCGGAGAAATAGATCAGCACGTTGCGGCAGAACACCATGTCGAACTTGCCGAGGCTGGCGTAGCTGTCCAGCAGGTTCAGGGCACGGAACTCGACGCGGCTGCGGATCGCCGGCTTGACCGCCCAGCGCCCCGGTCCCTTGGCGTCGAAATAGCGTTGCAGACGCTCCGGGGACAGACCGCGGCCCATCGCCAGGGTGTCGTATTCGCCGGCCTTGGCGGCGGTGAGCATCGACCCCGACAGGTCGGTGGCGACGATCTGCACGCCCGCCTTCAACTGCCCCAGGTTGGTCTTCTCGAACTCGTCGATGGCCATCGACAGCGAGTATGGCTCCTGGCCTGACGAACAGGCCGCCGACCAGATCCGCAGGCGCTGCCCGCCGTTGGCCTTGATCAGTTCGGGAAGAACCCGCTGCTTGAGCACCTCGAACGGGTAGGTATCGCGAAACCACAGGGTCTCGTTGGTGGTCATCGCGTCCACCACCATCTCGCGCAGGCCGCCGCGCTGGGTCTGGATGCGCTGCACCAGCTCTCCCAGGCTCTTGATGCCCTGCTGCTCCATCAGCTTGTTCAGCCGGCTCGAGACCAGGTACTGCTTGTTGCTGCCCAGCACAATGCCGCAGGTCTTCTCGAGGAAGACCCTGAACAACTCGAAATCCGCATTAGCTGCCGACACGCATAAGCCTCTTCGCCCTGGGCGACCGGAACGCAGCCGGTCGCCCGTATTCACATTGTTGTCGAGGGCCGATCGCTCAGCCCGCGTCCACCGCCTTGATCCGCTCCACCACCCGCGCCGCCAGATCGTCCGGACGGAACTTGGCGAGGAAGTCGTCCGCACCGACCTTCTTCACCATCGCCTGGTTGAAGACCCCGGACAACGAAGTATGCAAGAGAATGTGCAGTTTCTGCAGGCGGGGATCGCTACGGATTTCCGCCGTCAGGGTATAACCGTCCATTTCCGGCATTTCGATGTCGGAGATCAGCATCAGCAGCTCGTCTTCCGGACGCCGTCCCTCGGAGAGCATGTTCTGCAGGTACTCCAGGGCCTGGCGCCCGTCGTTGAGCGCGGTCATTTCCACGCCGACCGCCTCCAGGCAACGGATTACCTGCTTGCGCGCCACCGACGAATCGTCCACCACCAGCACCCGCTTGGTCACCGCGCGGCTCTGGGTCTCGGCGTCCACCACTCCGTGGGACACTTCCTCGGACGTCGGTGCGACCTCCGCGAGCACTTTTTCCACGTCGATGATTTCCACCAACTGCTTGTCCACCCGGGTCACCGCGGTCAGGTAATGCTCGCGGCCGGCGCCCTTGGGTGGCGGATGGATCTCTTCCCAGTTCATGTTGACGATGCGCTCCACCGAGCGCACCAGGAAGCCCTGCACCTTGGTGTTGTACTCGGTGATGATCGCGAAGCTGTTGGTCAGGTCCTGCAACCCGCGGCGGCCGGTGGCCAGCGCCAGGTCGAGGATCGGAATGGTGCCTCCGCGGATGTTCGCCACCCCGCGCACCACCGGGCTGGACTTGGGCATCACCGTCAGGCGCGGGCACTGCAACACCTCTTTCACCTTGAAGACGTTGATGCCGTAGAGCTGGTTGCCGTCCAGGCGGAACAGAAGCAGCTCCAGACGGTTCTGTCCGACCAACTGCGTACGCTGGTTGACTGAATCCAAAACACCGGCCATTGGCGCTCCCCTCAGACGGTCGTGCCGGACTCCGGCACGACCATTGCTTAACCCGTTGCATGAAACAGGCAACGACAGTTTTTCGACGAATAATGGCATGTAGCCATACTTCTCTACGGTTTTTACCCGTTTTGCTCGGGCTCGGCTACCTGTGCGCGGCTAACAACAGCCAGGCCCAGGGTTTTACCGCTCCCGAGGTACTTATCGGCTCCACCCAGGGGTTTCTTGAATTCAAGGTAGAAGAATATCTGCAGAATAGCGGACTCGACGGGCGCTACCAGATTCAGGTCAATCGCGTCGACCCGCGCTTGCGCCTGGCCGAATGCGACAGGGACTTGACGCTCAGCCAGGAAAGTCCGGCACAACCGATCGGCAGGGTCACCGTGCGCATCAGTTGCGAAGGCAGTGCGCCCTGGACCATCTTCATGCCGGCGCAGGTGAAACTGTTCCGCCAGGTAGTGGTCGCGGTGCAGCCACTCAAGCGCGCGCACGTGCTGGAGGATGCCGACATCGCCCTGGTCGAGCGCGACGTCGGCCTGCTGACCCAGGGCTACCTGACCGATCCGGCCCGCGTCGTCGGGCAGAAGCTGCGCCGACCGGTGGTCAACGACCAGGTGCTGGCGCCGGTCTTCCTCGAGCAGGCCGAGGCCGTGCGCAAGGGCGACCAGGTGGTGATCCTCGCACGCACCGCCACCATCAACGTCAAGATGCCCGGCGAGGCGCTGTCCGATGGCGCCCCGGGCCAGCAGATCCGCGTGCGCAACCTGCGCTCGCAGCGGATAATCAAGGCCCGCGTGATAGAACCCGGCACGGTCGAGGTGAATATGTAGAGGGAAAGCCGTGGCCGGTAGCGCTGGCGCTACCCCGGCGGGTTTCTCTAAACTGGGAAACGACGCACGAAAATAAGTCCTAAAGTTTTTCAAGCCTTCGCCGAAAAGCTAGGCAAGCGTCCAATACCTTCGAGGTTTACAACCATGGTCATCGACTTCAACCGGCTGAATCCCGGCAGCACGCCAGCCACCACCGGCCGTACCGGCAGCACCGCCGCAGGTCGCCCCGACGCCACTGGCGCCGACAAGGCAGGCCAGGCCGCGACTTCCGCTCCGAAGAGCGGCGAGTCGGTGCAGATCAGCGAAACCGCCCAGAACATGCAGAAAGTCACGGACCAGCTGCAGACCCTGCCGGTGGTCGACAACGATAAGGTTGCCCGGATCAAGCAAGCGATCGCCGATGGCACTTATCAGGTCGACAGCGAGCGTGTTGCCAGCAAGCTGCTCGACTTCGAATCCCAGCGCTGACCTCGAAGGACGCGCTGGAGGACATTGGACGCCGAATGAACTCCCGAGCCCGAGATGCCTGACTCCCCTACCCTGCTCGATCTGTTCGCCGAGGATATCGGCCACGCCAGCCAACTCCTGCAGTTGGTCGACGAAGAATTCCAGGCCCTGGAACGGCGCGAGCTGCCGGTCCTGCAACAGCTTCTCGGGGCCAAGCAGCCACTGATGCAGCAACTGGAGCGAAATGGCCGGGCCCGCGCGGAAATCCTCCGCGAAGCCGGCGTTTCCCTCGACCGCGAAGGCCTTGCCCGCTACGCCCGCGAGCGCGCGGATGGCGCCGAGCTGCTGGCGCGCGGCGACGAACTGGGCGAACTGCTGGAGCGTTGCCAGCAGGCCAACCTGCGCAACGGGCGGATCATCCGCGCCAACCAGGCTTCCACCGGCAGCCTGCTGAACATCCTCCGCGGCCAGGACGCCCCGAGCCTGTACGACAGCCGCGGCGGCACCGCCTCGAGCAGCCGGCAACGCCCGCTCAGCCAGGCCTGAACCCGACCAGCACACGTATCAAGGCACAGTGCTATCATTGAGGCATTCGTGCCCCAGGAGAGCATTGAAGGTGCCCAACCCGTTCGTCGAAGAAGCGGGGCCGCAACCCCCGAAGGTGCTCAAGGCCCCCGTGGAAATCCAGGCCAACCTGCGCCTGCTGCAGGATAGCCGCGACTCCCTGCTGATCACCTTTGCCGATCGCAACCAGCGCTTCCAGAGCTTCCTGGTGGACATCGACCGCGACCGCGGGATGGTCGCGCTGGACGAACTCATCCCCAACACCGGCGAACGTTTCCTGCAGAATGGCGAGGCGTTTCGCGTCGAAGCCTTCCACGAAGGCGTGCGTATCGCCTGGGAATGCGAGCGCCCGGTGCAGTTCGGCGAACACGACGGCGTTCCCTGCTACTGGGCCGCCCTTCCCGCCGAAGTGCTCTACCACCAGCGCCGCAACGCCTACCGCGCCAGCATCAAGCAGAGCCAGCCGATCGCCGCGGAAATTGCCGGGGAGAAACTCCGCGCGCCGCTGAGCGGACAACTGCTGGATATCTCCGCCACCGGCGCCAAGCTGCGCTTCGCCGGCAATGTCGCCGAACGCCTGCATCCCGGCGAGATCTACGAAGACTTCAGCGCCCAGCTGCCACAGGGCGCGATCAGTAGCGCGATCGAACTGCGTCACGTGCGCTTCGACGAAAAGCTCGACGCGACCTTCGCCGGCGTCCGCTTCAGCGAGATGAGCGGCCTCGCCCAGCGTCAGGTGGATCGCTTCGTCTACCAGTTACAGCGCGAAGCGCGGCGCTTCGAGAAAGACGAACTGTTCTGAGTTTCACAGGACCAGCCCCAGCGCCGCCAGGCGCGGCAGGTCCTCGGGACGGTCGACGTCCCAGAGCGCCGGCAACAGGTGATGCTCCCAGCCCAGTTGCCGGAGACGCTCGCAGGTGAGCGCCAGCAGGCGGTCTCCGCCCCAGGGCATCGACTCGAACAACAGCGGGTCGACCCGGGTCAGGCCGAGCAGCGCGTAGCCGCCCCGCTCCACCGGCCCCAGCACCGCCTGGTGGCGGCCCAGGGCGGTGCAGGCCGCTTCCAGGTAGTCGCCGTCCAGCACCGGGCAGTCGTGGCGAATCAGCAGTACCGCCTCGCTTTCCGCCAACCCCAGCGCCGCGATACGCCGCATGCGCTCGCCGGGGTCGCCGGCCGGCTGGCTCATCAGGCTCCAGCCCAATGCCACCGCCAGCGCCTGCAGATCGCTGTCCAGATCGTCGTCGAACCAGAGGATGCGGGCGCTGAAACCGCGATCGGGCAGGCGCAGGGCGCGTTCCAGCAATACCCGCTGCAAGCGTCCCGCGCTCTCCTCGCCGATGGCCTGGGCGATCTTCGGCCGCCGCTGCCCGGGCGGCAGATTGCGCACCATCAGGTGAAGGGAAAGCGTCGGACTCATCGCAACCTCTCCTGCCTATCGGCTCCCGCGGCGAGCGGAGTTCAGTTCTGCGTCGCACCGTCGGCCTGCGGCGCGTCGGGCTCGCCATCGACCATCTGCTCCTGCACCGCCTGTTCGTCTACCCGCGGATCGAGCGCCGCGACCAGCGGGGAGCTGGTCATGTTGTCCGGGGTCGGCACGTGGTGCAGCGGCGCGTCGTCGACCCGGTGCAGGCCGCTGACCTTCTCCGGATGGACCCGCCAGACCAGGATCAGCGCGCAGGCGCTGACGAACGCATATAGCATGTTAGCGCCAAACAGCCGCATCAGCGCGCCGGCCGCCAGCGGCCCGATGCAGGCGCCGACGCCGAAGGTCACCAGCAGCATGGCGGTCAGCGAAACCCGTCGCTCGGTCTCCACATGGTCGTTGGAAAAGGCCACTGCCAGCGGATAGAGGGTGAACTGCAACATGCTCGCGGCGATTCCCAGGGCCAGCAGCAACGCCAGCGGCATCTGTTGCAACAATGCCAGCGGCAAGGCGAACAGGCACAGCAGGATGGCGCAGGCGCGGATCAGCCAGGCGCGGTCGCGACGGTCGGACAGCCAGCCGAGCGGCCATTGCACCAGCAGCCCGGCGAAGATGCAGGCGCCCATGTACAGGCCGACCTGCTCGTTGGGCAACCCCAACTGGTTGGCATACAGCGGCGCCAGGCCATAGAAGGAGCCGACCACCAGCCCCGAGACCAATACGGTGGTCAGCGACTGCGGCACCCGGCGGATGAAGAAGCGTGGTTCGAGCGGCGCCGGGCGCAGCGCTGCGGGGTGGATCTTGTGGGTCAGGGCCAGCGGCACCAGGCACAGGGCGAAGCAGAAGGCCACCAGCATCAGCAATTCCGGCCCCAGTTGCGGATGCGCCACCAGGATCATCTGGCCCAGCACCAGGCCCAGGTAGGAAGCCGCCATGTAGCCGCCGAACACCGCGCCGCGCTGGCTGGCATCGGCCTGCTCGTTGAGCCAGCTCTCGATCACCATGTACTGGCACATCAGGCCCAGGCCCATCACCATGCGCAAGGCGATCCAGGCCGGCAGCCAGGGCAGCAGGCCATGGCCGAGGACCGCGGCGGTGACCACCCCGGCGCAGGCGACGTAGGCGCGGATGTGTCCGACCCGGGCGATCAGCCGGTGACCGACCTTGCCGCCCAGCACCAGGCCGAAGTAGTTGGCTGCCATCAGCGCGCCGACCCACAGGCCGTCGACCTTGTCCGCCGCCAGGCGCAGCGCCAGGTAGGTGCTGAGCAGGCCGGAGCCGGTGAGCATCAGCAGGGTAGCGAAATAGAGAGCGCGAAAAGAGAAGAAAATCCGCCGCATCGGACCTCCGGTCCCGTACAAGGGAGCCGGCGCCGCTCGCGGACTGCCCGGCTCGCACAGCGTTGGAGTCCCGGGGAGGCCCCCCGGGACAGGACGCAGGATGCCGAAGCCGGCACCCAACACCACGACCCTGCCGCCGCGAGGCGGCAGGGGGTGACACAGGGCTAGGAAAGTACCACGGTGGATCAGGCCTGGGCTGCCAGGACGCGACGCTCCCAGGGGCTGATCTCGTCGAAGAAGCTGGTCAGCTCCATGCTCTTGGTCGCCACGTAGCCTTCGACGAACTCGCTGCCGAACAGTTCGCGCGCCAGCGCGCTGCCTTTCAGGCGCCGCAGGGCATCGTACATGGTGCAGGGCAGGGTCAGTTCCTCCGGTACCTCGAACTCGCCCTGGATCGCCGGGCTCGGCTCCAGTTCGTGCTCCAGGCCGTAGAGACCGGCGGCCAGGCTGGCGGCGATGGCCAGGTAAGGGTTGGCGTCGGCGCCCGGCAGGCGATTCTCGACGCGCCGCGCGGAGGCTCCGCTGGCCGGGATGCGCAGGCCGGCGGCGCGGTTGTCGTGGGACCAGCAGGCGTTGTTCGGCGAAGCGTAGGGATGGCAGAGGCGCTGGAAGGAGTTCACATGCGGCGCGAAGAAGGGCGTGAAGTCCGCCAGGCAGGCCTGCTGGCCGCCGATGAAGTGGCGGAACGCGGCGGAAGGCTCGCCATCGGCTTCGCTGAAGATGTTTCGCCCGCCGTCCAGTTCGACGATGCTCTGGTGGATGTGCATCGAGCTGCCCGGCGTCTTCGCCAGCGGCTTGGCCATGCACACCACGATCAGGCCGTGCTTGAGCGCGACCTCCTTGAGCAGGTGCTTGAACAGGAAGGTCTGGTCGGCCAGCAGGACCGGGTCGCCATGCAGGAAGTTGATCTCGAACTGGCTGGTGCCCATCTCGTGCATGAAGGTGTCGCGCACCAGGCCCAGCGCATCCATGCAGCGGTAGACGTCCTCGAAGAACGGCCGCAGACCGTTGTTGGAAGACACGCTGAAGGCCGAATAGCCCAGCTCGCGCCGGCCATCCGGCCCCAGCGGGGCCTGGAACGGCTCGTTGGGATCGGTGTTCGGGGCGAAGACGAAGAACTCCAGTTCGGTGGCCACCACCGGTTGCCAGCCGTGGGCGGCGTAGCGCGCCACCACCTGCTTGAGCAGGCCGCGGGTGGACAACCCGGACGGCGTGCCATCCAGTTCCTGCGCATCGCAGATGGCGAAGGCGCGCGGAGTGTTGCTCCAGGGCAGGCGATGGACCTGGGTCGGCTCGGCGACCAGCGCCAGGTCGCCATCGTCGCTGCCATAGAAGCGCGCCGGCGGGTAGCCGCCCATGATGCATTGCAGCAGCACGCCACGGGCGAGCTGCAGGCGCCGGCCGCTGAGGAAGCCCTCGCCGGTCATCACCTTGCCGCGCGGCACCCCGTTGAGGTCGGGGGTGACGCATTCGATTTCTTCAACTCCAGCCAGCCGTTCGGCGAGTGAGCCTTGGCCTTCGATAGTCATGACTTCTTATCCTTGTTGGTATCGCGGATGCCGCACCGGGCGGCGGCCGCGTACAAAATACGCATCGCTTGTTCAAGATATCAAGCATGCGGCACATTCTCGCGTGTGCAAAGCCTTTCGCCGCAGAGGCGTTCTGCCTTGCCTGCCGGGTACGAGGAAAAACGCCGGCCAGGCGTATATCCTCTGTGCCTTCGCCGCCCTACCCGCCACAGGAGTACTGCCGTTGATTCTCGGAACACCCAAGGCCGACTGGCTCGCCGAATTCCCGCGCCTGGCCGACCTCATCGCCCTGCGTCCGAGCGAGTGGTTCAACCCGGCCATCGCGCCGAGCGCCGAAGCCCTGGCCGACGTCGGCCTCGGCGCCGCCGACGTGGCCGACGCCAGCGCCCGCCTGCAGCGCTTCGCCCCGCTGATCGCCCGGCTGTTTCCGGAAACCGCCGCCAGCGGCGGCATCATCGAGTCCGACCTGGTCGAGGTCGCCACCTTCCACGATGCCCTGCGCCAGCATTACGCCGCCGAACTGCCCGGCCGGCTCTGGCTGAAACGCGATAGCCACCTGCCGATCTCCGGCTCGATCAAGGCCCGCGGCGGCATCTATGAAGTGCTCGCCCATGCCGAGCGCCTGGCCCTGGAGCACGGCCTGGTCGGCCTCGACGACGACTACTCGCGGCTGGCCGAGGCGGATTGCCAGGCATTCTTCGCCCGCCACCGGATAGCGGTGGGCTCCACCGGTAACCTGGGCCTTTCCATCGGCATCATCGGCGCCGCGCTGGGCTTCCAGGCCAGCGTGCACATGTCCGCCGACGCCCGCCAGTGGAAGAAGGACAAGCTGCGCGCCCACGGCGTGACGGTGGTGGAGTACGCCTCCGACTACAGTGTCGCGGTGGAACAGGGCCGCCGCGAAGCGGCCGGCGATCCCTACACCCATTTCGTCGACGACGAAAACTCCCGCGACCTGTTCCTCGGCTACGCCGTCGCCGCCGAGCGACTGCGCGGCCAGTTGGACGCCGCCGGCATCCGCGTCGACAGCGAGCACCCGCTGTTCGTCCATCTGCCCTGCGGGGTCGGCGGCGGTCCCGGCGGGGTGGCCTTCGGCCTCAAGCTGGCGTTCGGCGACGCGGTGCACTGCCTGTTCGCCGAGCCGACCCATTCGCCCTGCATGTTCCTCGGCGTCTATACCGGCCGCCACGAGCAGGTTTCGGTGCAGGACTTCGGCATCGACAACCGCACCGCCGCCGATGGCCTGGCGGTGGGGCGTCCGTCGGGCTTCGTCGGCCGCGCCATGCAGCGCCTGCTCGACGGCTACTACACGGTGGACGACGACGAGTTGTTCCGCCTGCTCGCCTTGCTCGAGCGCAGCCAGGGCATCCGCCTGGAACCCTCGGCCCTGGCCGGCGCGCCGGGCATCGCCCGGGTCACCCGTGAGCCGCAGGGCTATCGCGAACGCATGGGGCTGACCTCGGCGCGCCTGGCCAATGCCACCCACCTGGTCTGGGCCACCGGCGGCGGCATGGTGCCCGAGACGGAAATGCGCGCCTACCTGGAGCGAGGCCGCTCGCTGCTGGACTGACACCGACACGCGCGGGGCGCCACGACCGTCCCGCCACCTCCCGACGAGGACCTTGCATGCGCACACCCGCCTGGCTCGGCAGCGGCATGCCGCTGCTCTTCGTGCTGCTCTGGAGCACTGGATTCCTCGGCGCCAAGTTCGGCCTGCCGTACGCCGAGCCCTTCACCTTCCTGGCCATCCGCCTGCTCCTCGCGGCCGCCCTGCTGGCCGCCTTCGCCCTGCTCAGCGGTGCGCCCTGGCCGGGCTCGGCACGGCTGGCCGGGCATGTCGCGGTCGCCGGCCTGCTGGTCCATGGCCTGTACCTGGGCGGGGTGTTCCTCGCCATCGAGCACGGCATGTCGGCCGGCCTGACCTCCCTGTTGGTCGGCCTGCAACCGCTGGCTACCGCGGCCCTGGCCGGCATCTGGCTCGGCGAGCAGGTCAGCCGCCGGCAATGGCTGGGACTGGCGCTCGGCCTGGCTGGCGTAGCCCTGGTGGTACTCGGCCGCATCCACGGTGGCGCCGACGGCCTGGCCTGGGCCGCGGTGCTGGTGGCACTGGCGGCGATCACCTGCGGCACGCTGTACCAGAAGCGCTTCTGCGGCGGCATGGACCTGCGCACCGGCGGCGTCGTCCAGTACCTGGCCAGCGGCGCCCTGCTCGGCCTCGCCGCCCTGCTTTTCGAAAGCCGCGAGGTGCAGTGGAGCACGCCGTTCGTGCTGACCCTCGGCTGGCTGGTGCTGGGACTCTCGTTCGGCGCCGTCGGCCTGCTCTACACGTTGATACGGCATGGCGCCGCGTCGAAGGTGGCGAGCCTGTTCTACCTGGTGCCGCCAGTGACCGCGCTGGCCTCCTGGCTGCTGTTCGACGAGCGCCTGGCGCCGGCGGCGATCGGCGGCATGCTGCTGGTGATGCTCGGCGTCGCGCTGGTCAACTGGCCGGGCCGGCGCGCCTGAGGCCTCAGTGGCTGTAGTGCCGGGTGGCGGCGAAGCGGTTGAGGAACAGGTGGATCACCAGCACCGTCATCAGCGTGATCAGCACCGCGAAGCACACCGAGGTAAATCGGTAGAGCACGCTGTACATCATGTCGTGGGTTGGCGTCAGGTACTGGCCGAGGACGATCGCCAGGGTGGTCAGCGCGCCGAAACCGATCCCCGGTACGCCGTTCTCCAGCATGTGGATGCGCGCGCAGAACATCGCCGAGATCCACAGCAACAGGGCGACGAAGGGCAGGATGTCGTAGTGATCGTAGAGCAGCACCTGCAAGCCCACCGCCAGCGCACAGCCGAGCAGCGTACCGAGGGCGCGGATGCGCCCGGCGAAGTGCACGCCCTTCCAGTGCATGGGAAACAACACCAGGATCGAGGCGATCTGCGCCGACAGCGAGTCCTTCAGGTCGAAGGTCTGGAAGACCACGAAGGACAAGGTTGCCACCGTGGCCCCGAGCAGCGTCTCGTGGCGCCGGCTGGGGGCGTCCTTGGCCGGCGCCTGGCGCGGCGACCGCGGTTCGACGTCGGGGAACAGGTAGAACATCAGCACGGCGATGGCCACCGTCAGCCAGGTGGCGACCATGTTGCTGGCGAGCATGTCGAACAGATCGACGTCCGGATAGCTGGCAAAGTGCAGCAGCATCGAGAGGAACACCGAACTCAGTGCGCCGAAGAAGAACAGCGGGCCGCGCGCCATCAGGGCGAAGCGGTAGACGAAGAGGCCGAAGACGATAGGCGTCATCAGCAACGGCCGGTCGCCGAACAACCCGTACAGCACCAGTACCTCGACGCTGATCACCACCGAGTTGGCGAGGAACTGGCGGACGATGTGCAGGTTGATCACCGGCGTCAGGCCGAGCAGCAGCATCGGGTAGACGCCGAAGAACGAGCCGTAGTCCCAGTTCATCAGCTTGCAGACGAAGAACCCCAGGGTGCCGCCGCCGGCGATGCGCAGGCACTGACGCAGGTCGTTGGCGGACATCACGAGCTTGGCCGGCATGGCGTCAGTAGACGTAGTGCAGCAGGCTGATGGCGACGATCTGCGCGCGACCGAGCAGATGGCTCAGGCCGTCGCCGGGATAGAGCTGCACGGTGGCCTTGGCACCGGTGGGCAGCAGGCCTTCGGGAAGTTCGTCGAGCACCACGTGCAGGCGCTGGCGCTGGGCGTCGCGAACCCAGCGGTCGGAGGTGACCGGCGCGGCGAGGTCGCCGTTGGCGTCCAGCTGGCCCTCCTTGACCCCGGCGTCGATGGCCGCCACCCGCGCGCCGAACACTTCGCCGGGACGCGCGTCGAACACCACCGCCGCACGGTCGCCAGGGCGCACGTAGCGCAGCGATTTCTCGCGGAAGTCGGCGACGATGTCGATACGGTCGTCCACCAGCGCCGCCACCGGCGTTCCGGCCGGAACGTAGGTGCCCGGGGTCAGTTGCAGGTTGCTCAGGGTCCCGGCGCGGTCGGCCCGGACGCTGCTGTATTGCAGTTGCAGACGAGCCTGGGCCAGGGCATTGCGCGCCTGGCGCAGGCGCAGGTTGTCCTCGCCGCCCGTGCCGCGTCGCGCGGTCAGCTCGCCGATCCGCGCCTGGGCCGCGGCGACCCGGGCACGGGCGGCCTGGGCCTGGGCGCTGACCTGCTCGTGCATCTGCTGCGACACATGGTGGCGCTGCACCAGTTGGGCGGTGCGGCGCGCCTCGCTGTCCAGCTCGCCGGCGCTGCTGCGCGCGGCCAGGAGGTCGGCCTTGGCCGAGGCGATGGCGGCATCCAGCTCGCGGTTGGTGCGCTCGGCTTCCTCCAGTGCCAGTTCGGCCTGGCGCACGGCCAGTCGGAAAGGCTCGGGATCGAGGCGGAACAATACTTCGCCGGGCTGCACGTGGCCGTTGTTGGACACCAGCACCTCGGCGACCTGACCGCTGACACGCGGCGCGACGCGCACCACCGGCCGGGTCAACTGGGCCTGCGGGGTGAGCGGCATCCACAGGTCGGCGACCAGGAAGTAGACGAACAGCAACACGAATACCGCGATAGCGACTTGAACCCAACGGGCAAATCGTTGATCGGGAGTCATAGGGTACGAGCCTCGAATCCAGCGGGAATGCAGTCGCCGCAGCGGGGCCTGAATGCGGGGGTTGGCGCGGCCGGGATGGAACCGGCGACCCGGACGACGGCCAGTGGGTAGCCGTCGCCGCTGCGGCGACCAGGTGACGCAGTATATTTCGAGACAATCGCCCCTGGCCTGCCGGCATCGGCAATAGATCGTTACAGACAGCGTAACAATCGAACGAGCGGGCCGGCAGGCGGCTGCCATAGACCGGCACCGGACCATGCATCGCCAGTGCCAGGCCCCCCCTGTAGCCCTCCTGCGAACTCTACCAGTGGCCGCGCCCGGTCGACGGCGTAGATTGGCTGAACGATGCGTCCTTCCTGCCTGCGCATCGCCTGCCGCCAAGGACTGCGGATTTCTCCCGACACGCCATACCGCGCGCCAGACGGCTGCCTGAAAAGGCAGGCCAGGTATTCAGTGGAGATACACCATGGCAACACAAGGAGTGTTCACCCTTCCCGCCAACACCCGGTTCGGCGTCACCGCCTTCGCCAACTCGTCCGGAACCCAGACGGTGAACGTGCTGGTCAACAACGAGACGGCCGCGACCTTCAGCGGGCAAAGCACCAATAACGCCGTCATCGGCACCCAGGTGCTCAACTCCGGCAGCAGTGGCAAGGTACAGGTCCAGGTCAGCGTCAACGGCCGCCCCTCGGATCTGGTCTCGGCACAGGTAATCCTGACCAACGAGCTGAACTTCGCCCTGGTCGGCTCTGAAGACGGCACCGACAACGACTACAACGACGCCGTCGTGGTGATCAACTGGCCGCTCGGCTAGGAGTTCGGAAGGGACGGGATGGCGGCAAGCCGCCATCCCTTTCCGACTTCCTGCTATGCCTTGAGCACCTGCCCGAGCAGCAGCAGGCCGGGCAACCAGGCGGTGAATATGGCGCTGGCCAGGGTCAGGTAGGCCACCGGCTTCTGGATGCTGCGGGACAGCCCCAGCAGCAGGAAGAAACAGAACCAGAGCAACGCCCAGACTGTCCAGTTGACCGCGTTCCACAGGCCGAACGGACCACTGGCGCCGGCGAACGACTCGATCGCCACGGTGCAGGCGGTGAGGCTGACGAACAGGCAGAACCAGCCGAGGCCCTTGCCGTCCACCTCGAGGAACTGGTTGGCGGCCACCCACAGATAGGTAAAAGCGAATAGCAGGGTTAGCGCTCCGGCCTTCAGCGAGCCCTGCCCGGCTGCTGCGGAAAAGATCAGGTAGAACGCGACGCAGGCGCTCAGCACGCCGACCAGGAAGTTGATCACCGCCACCTCCCGACCGCTGATCTTGCCCAGCAACCAGACGGCATTGAGAAACAGCACCGCGCCAACGTACAGCAGAACCAGTCCCAGCATCATGACGATACCCCTCTTGTTATTGTTCTGGTCGGCCCGGATCGCTCAGGCGGACGGCTCGTTTCCCAGCAACTCCTGAGCGATCTTCAGGATCGGCTCGCGCCGCTTCATCGCTTCCCGCGACAGGTACTGGTGCGCCTCGCGCTCGTTCCAGCCATGGCGCTGCATCAGCAACGCCTTGGCCTGGTTGATCCGGGCCTGGCCGGCGATGCGTTCCTGGAGCTGCTCGGTCTTCTGCTTCAGCTTCGCCATTTCCTCGCTGATGCGCCGCGCCGATACCAGCACAGGCAGCACCCGGTGGGCGTCGAGCGGCTGGGTGATCACGCCGTGGCACTCCAGCTCGATGATCTGCGAGAGCACCGCGGGGCTTTCGTACTCCACCAGCGCCACCAGGGTAGTGCGCGAAGTTCCGGCGGCGAGCAGCGCAGCGATCTCGTCGTGGTGGCGATTCTGGAAAATGCTGGTGAAGACCACGTCCACCGGCACGTCGAAAGCTTCCGGCGGCGGCCAGCACTGGCGCACCGAACAACCGATGCGGATCAGCTGCAAGACCAGGGCGTCGCTGACCTCTCCCGGCGGGTTGAGTACCAGCACCTGCAACTCGCGCAGGCTGCCGAGCAGCGAGTTGGCGCTCATGGGAGCGCTCCCCCGCCCATGCTGGCGGACCAGTCGTCGAGGTTATGCACGACGACATAAGGATCGGGGCGAATCGGTTCGGGCGACTGCCAGCGGACCTGGAACACGCCGCGCGCATCGATTTCCGCGATGCGCGAAGACAGGCGGCTGTGGTTGTTCTGGCGCTCCACCCGGACCGGCCCCTGGGGCGCGTCGATGTCGATGTCGTACAGGTGCCGCTGCACGTCTTCCACCCGCCAGCTGCCTGCGGCCTGCGCGGCGCGGCCGAGCAACAAGGTCTGCCAGTAGGCCGCCTCGGCCCAGGCAGTGATGGTCGCGTTCTCCGGGAAGAAACCATGGCAGGCCTGGACGAAGGCTCGGCTGGCGGGCGTATCGATGCTGGAGAAGTAAGGCGCGACCACCACCTGCCCCTCTGCCACGTCGCTCTCCATCTTCGCCACCTCCGCCTCGCTGGTGGTCAGGCTGGCGATCGGCGGCCGCCTGCCATCGCCGTAGCGACGGGCGATGGCGCGATACAGCTCGGCGGTGCCGGTGCCCACCACGGTGGAGAAGACCACGTCGGCGCGCGCCTGGTAGATGCGCTCGACGGCGCGCTGCACGTCGTCGTCGGAGGGATACAGCGGAATGTAGATTTCCTCGAGCACCGTGCCGCCGTGCTGGCGGTACAGGTGGCGCATCACATGGTTGCTTTCCCGCGGATAGATGTAGTCCGAGCCGATGAACACCACCCGCTCGCCGTAGTGGCGAATCAGGTACGCCGCCAGCGGCGCACTGTTCTGGTTCGGCGCCGGACCGCCGTAGACGATGTTCGGCGAATACTCGAAGCCCTCGTAGGGGGTCGGGTAGCAGAGCAGCGCGTCGGCGCGCTCGACCACCGGCATCACCGCCTTGCGCGTGTGCGACATGTAGCAGCCCACGAGGAACCGTACCCCCCGGTTGCGAATGAAGTCCTCGGCGCACAGCCGATAGCGGTCCGGGTCGCCGCCAGGGTCCTGGGACAGCGTTTCGATCGGGCGACCGCCGACGCCGCCCTCGCGGTTCAGTTGCTCGACCGCAAGCAATGCGCCATAGCGCTGCGAGCGCTCGATATCGGCGGTGACGCCGGTTTCGGAGAACAGCAGGCCGATCAGCGGCCGCTCCTGGTGCGATCCCATCCGTTTCCTCTCCTGTGACTGTCGCTCAGCGCCGCACGAAGCGAACCCGCTCGTGCTCCAGGCTCGCCAGGTAGGTCGTGCAGTTCCCGTCGCCCGGCTGGTGGTGGTCGAGCAGATGCTCGGCCAGCGGTACCTCGAGATGATGACGGACGCTGCGGCGCAACGCACGGGCGCCGAACTGCCGGTCGAAGCCGGCGCGGGCGATCTTCGCCAGCACCTCCGGGGTCGCCTCCAGGCGGCAGCGATGCTTCTCCAGGCGCCGGTTGAGCCGCTGCACCTCCAGCTCGACCAAGCGCGCGACGACGTCGCGTTCGATCCAGTTGAAGGTGACCACGCTATCGAGACGATTGACGAACTCCGGCGAGAAAGTCTTCAGCAGCCGGGCCCGGACCATCCCGTCGATGTCCCGCCGCCGGCGCTCGCCGCCGACCGGCAGCAGGCGCCAGGGCAGGCGCTGGCGACGCTCGTCGTAGCGCTGGATCTCATGGGCGCAGAGATTGCTGGTCATGAACACCAGGGTATTGCGGAAATGGTAGGTGCGTTCGCCGGAAGCGACCCGCAGCAGGCCGTTGTCGAGTACGTTGAGCAGCGCATGGACCACTTCCGGGCTGGCCTTCTCCAGTTCGTCGAAGAGAACGATGCCGGGGCGCCCGGGACTGCCGTCCAGCTTGTCCTGCTCCAACAGGGTGGTGCCCTCCTTCGCCCCGACGTAGCCCGGCGGCGCACCGGTGAGGGCGGCGGCATAGTGCTCCTGGGACAGGGTGTTCATGTCCACCCGGCAGAACCCCTCGGCGTCGCCGTGCAGGGCCCTGGCCAGGGCGCGCACGATCTCGGTCTTGCCGACCCCGGTGGGGCCGAGGAACAGTGCGCTGAACAGCGGACGGCGCGGGTCGGCGATGTCCGCGCGAACCACCTTGAGCATGTCCTCGACGGCCTGTAGCGCCGGATCCTGGCCGAGCACCTCGGCGCGCAGGCAGTCCATCACCGCCGCCGGGTCGAAACGGAAACGGCTGTGCAGGGCGCTGCGGTGACTCAGGTGGGCCTGGAGCAGACTTGCCTCGGCAAGATTCTCCCGCGCCAGGGCCTGTTCCTCGTCCTGCTGCCGGCGGGACTGGTCGAGCATGTCGCTCAGAAAAGGCATGGATGAAACTCCTTCTGCCACAGGGGGAAATGGCGGAGACGGCGTGCCGCACGACGGCACGCCGGGCTGGCGGCGTCTGCCGTCAGGCCTCCTTCTCCAGTCCCTCGTAAGGCAGCCGGCCGACCGGGCATTGCGCCACACCGGTAGTCGAGCGGGTCAGTCGCTCGACATTCTCGCGCGCCTTCTCGGCGTCGGTGACCCAGGTGCGGTAGAACTCGAACGGACACTCCGCCAGGCCCCGGTCGCCATCGCCGGACGCCTGCAAGCCGCTGTAGCCGCGGTGGAGGATCTTGAACAGGTGGTTCTGCGACTGATCGTTGGCGCGCGCATCGCGGATCTGCGAAAGCGACAGCTGGGCGTACTGGATACCCATTTCCTCCTCGCCGCACTCACCGAGGGTACGACCGTCGAAGCCGATGATCGCCGAGTGGCCGAAGTAGGAATACACGCCGTCGAAGCCGGCGGCGTTGGCCACCGCCACATAGCAGTTGTTGGCCCAGGCCATGGCCTTGGCCATCATCACCTGCTGGTCCTTGGCCGGATACATGTAGCCCTGGCAGCGCACGATCAGCTCGGCGCCCTTCATCGCGCAGTCGCGCCAGATTTCCGGGTAGTTGCCGTCGTCGCAGATGATCAGGCTGATCTTCATGCCCTTCGGCCCTTCGCTGACGTAGGTCTGGCCACCGGGATACCAGCCCTCGATGGGGCACCAGGGAATGATCTTGCGGTACTTCTGGACGATCTCGCCGTTGTTGTCGATCAGCACCAGGGTGTTGTACGGCGCCTTGCGCGGATGCTCCTCGTGCCGTTCGCCGGTGAGGGAGAATACGCCCCAGACGTTGGCCTTGCGGCAGGCGCGGGAGAATATCTCGGTTTCCTCGCCGGGGATCGCCACCGCGGTTTCCATCATCTCCGCCGGATCGTACATGATGCCCTGCAGGCTGTACTCGGGGAACACCACCAGGTCCATGCCGGGCAGGCCCTGCTTCATGCCAACGATCATGTCGGCGATCTTCCGGGCGTTGTCCAGGACCTCCGCCGCGGTGTGCAGGCGCGGCATCTTGTAGTTGACCACCGCCACTCCGACGGTGTCGTTGCTGCTGGAAATATCGCCGTGACGCATGGGTATCACCTCTTGTTGTTATTTTTTCGGGACGAAAAAAGGCCCTCCCGGGTAACCCCGGGAGAGCCCATTTGCTCTGTGCGTATGCGTTAGGTTCGGTCCCGCGACATCGACGCTGATGCGCACGACCTGATGGCGCCACTTATAAGCCCCGTCGGAAGGAGCTGTCAAGGCTCGGGCAAGGCCATGTAATCGGCGCGCTCGCGAAAGCGCACGGCGCGCGCCTGAGATAGCATGCAGCCATCATTCGCACGGAAGCTTCGCCAATGAAATTCGGACTCTTCGCCTCGACTGCCCTCTTCCTCCTGTCGGTCTGCGCACTTCCGGCGCTGGCTGCCAATAGCCCCTGCTCGGGAAAGAAAGGCGGTATCGCCGGTTGCGACGGCGATATCTTCCTCTGCAACGACGGCTCCATCAGCGCCTCGAAGCGCAGTTGCGCGGCCTACTTCGGCAACGCCGGCGGACGTACCGGACAACCCGCCGTACAGCGTCTGCAAGGCACGACGCAGGGCTGTGCCTGTGGCAGCGGCTCGTTCTGCACAGGCCCGCGCGGAGGGGTGTACTGCCTGACGCCGGGCGGCAAGAAAAGCTATCGGAGAAAGTGACGGCAAGCGGACTGTCGGACCGGCGCCGCAGTTCCCCCAGTTCTATATTGGGGTTTGATCGGACCAAGCCGGCCAGCATGCCGCTTGCAAGCTGGCCGTCTCGGTATCAGAGAAACTCACCTGCTTCATCGGGAAGCAGGGTAACGGGATCGGTACATTTCACCTGACTCGGGAAGTCCTCAACAGCGTCCCCCAACGTGCACTTTACATCCATCATTCAATATTTCATTATTTATTTTTTTTGGCCTCAAGAATTTCAAGCCCAAGCTCGGCATATTCGCCAACTCCTTCTTGAGCCAAAAGCTTTTCAAGTAAAATTCGAACTTCTTTTCCTCCAGAAGAGTTACCTAGTGCATATGCTGCACATGCCCTGACACTTTCATTACTGTCAGAGCAAAGCTTAATTAAGCATTTCTCTACATTGAGAGGCATACTTTCATAGCACAAATGTCCAAATGCAGCAGCAGTGGCTGATCGAACCCCCGCATCCTCATCATCTGCAAGCGATAACAGGGTCGGAAGCGATTCATCCTTAAAAGGCATTTTAGGTGTTCCAATTTGCCCAAGAATGAAAGCTGCAATCTCCCGAGTCTCGGGATTCTCGTTTCCAGATAGATGCTGAACTTTCTCAAATATGTCACGCCCCCCTCTCATCTGTAGCTCTCGAGCTGCGGCGGTTCTAACAATAGCATCCTGTTCACTTAGCAGACCAAGAAGAGCATTATCTGTCCATCTTTTAAGTGAGTCTGCAACGAGCAGCCTAAGTATTGAGGATGACTCGTCAAGGTCGTCAATCATTTCGTACTCCACTATTTAAGTTTAACGACCATGCCTACTTCTACGACATCCCCATGCTTTTTGGCTTGCCTTAACCTGGTCAGGGCGATAGTTATTTTTGTTTTGCTCAAGCCATTCACATCGATCAGGGGCTTTACCTCCACACTGGCGACCATAAAGGGGACAGATTTATTTTCTCTACTCTAACTTTTCTAGCATGGAGACTCCAGCGCAGATGCCGTAAAGGAACTTCGCGATGCCTAGGCAAAGGCGCATGGTTTAGCGAGTTATTTGCTTTGAGTAGTTCAGCGTGGGCACAGTCACTGAAATTAGAGTAGTAAAAATAAGTCTGTCCCCTTTTCTCAGAGCAGATGCTGTAAAGGAACTTCGCGATGCCTAGGCAAGGGCGCATGGTTTATGCGAGTTATTTGCTTTGAGTAGTTCAGCGTGGGCGCAGTTGCTGAAATTAGAGTAGTAAAAATAAATCTGTCCCCTTTCTCTGGTCCCCTTTTCTCTGCCGCTGCAATCAGGGCTGCGTTATTTTTTGATTCATGCAGAGCCTGAATAGTGTCGCAACTTTATAGTAACGAAGGGGGCGTGCTCTTTGATGAGAATGTTGGCTGCTTCGCAAATTGCGTGAGCCTTCTCAATCTCTTTTGGCAGCATTAATCTTTCTTGAGAGATTGAAGTCTCCATTTTAAGTATAGAGAAATATCCGTTTATATCGCATACATCCAGTCCCAGTTCGGTCCAACTGGCTATGCTGGCCTGAGTTGAGTTGAAATCACGAAAACGAGAGAGTTTTAGTGCGACAATTACTTCGCTGTACACTTCCATTGATAATAGAACAGAGCCATTCCCCTCTGCCTTGATAAGACCTTGAAGCTCCACTAGTTGTTCTTGCGTATCTATCTGGATTAGCTGCAACGCGTTCTCTTGAAGTTTTAGACTATTAAGCGCCCTCTCATAAAGTTTAGTGTCTTGCGGCCAAGCTGTGGCGTCGGCTGAAATATTATCGAGACTTTCGGGGAGCCTGACATCGAACCCGATGCATTTGAACTCCATAGCTTAACCTCCGTTTTGACTAGTCCAACTTTAGTACGATGAGCAGGACGATAGTCCGCTGGGTTGTACGAGGTGAGTGTCTGCCAGTCCTCTTTTTTTATTCCAGAAGCACCCATTAGGGGACTTGTTCATTTGCCATATATGGTAATGGGGATCCATCCCGTTGTGTTTGTGGCCAGTATTGTACTCATAACACTGTGTGCCTGCCCACTTTTCTAGCATGGAGGCTCCAGAGCAGATGCCGTAAAGGAACTTCGCGATGCCTAGGTAAGGGCGCATGCTTGAGTGAGTTATTTGCTTTGAGTAGTTCAGCGTGGGCGCAGACGCTGAAATTAGAGTAGTAGAAATAAATCTGCCCCCTTTTCTCTTAAGGAATTGAAGAAGGACGGCTTCTGGTTTATATGGGAAATAAATATTTCCATTTTTCCGTACCTTCCCCTTTCTCTATTATTTTATTTACTGATTGCTAGGGTTTAGCTGATTAAGTTTTTTATTGAACTGCACGTGTAGATCGAGAAGATATTCGTCCTTGGGATAGTCTTTCAGGTCGCTCTCGAATTTTTCTAACCAGTACTGGGCAAAGGATTTTTTTTCTGGCAATTCTAGATAGATTTCTATGATGGAACCGCTGATAAATACCTTGTTTTTTTTGTCCTGAATTTCGTCAGCCGTTATATATGCCTCTTTGAGTAAAGATAGCCGCTCGTCAGTAGAGTCGATATAGTCCGCTTTTGTGCTTAGTATGGTTGGAAGGCGGCCATATTTTTTCTCCAATCTATCTAGCTGGGAAAGTATCTTTTTTTGAGCAAAGCGAGCATCTATCTCCCTGCCTGTCAACTCGGCAATCTCCTCTGCAGAAATGATAATGCTTTCCCAGTCGCTATCTGTTATTCCGTCGCTGGTGGTCATATGGCGATCCTTATAGCTGGCCAAGATCTATAATTTCTGGTCGGTCCGGGGAACTTAAACTGGACATAGGGGGTAAGGGAGGCGAAGTTTCTCCTTCTTTGCACCAAACTATAGCGGGAGGTGGAGTAAATATTTTGCAGGCCGGTTCCTCAGGATGGGTTTCACATATATTTTCCAGGATATCCTCTATAACACCATTCGGGGTTAGGCTTTTAGTACGTTTAATTACTTTCAGTAGCCCCTTGAGTGCTTTTGCATGTGCGTTTTTCCCATTGGTTTCGGCCTCTCTGATTGCTTCTTGTATCTTGGCAGGGTCAGAGTTCTTGTTAAAGTCGCCCACTGTCATTGGGCTTGATTTGTTTGCATGCTTTCCATTGGTTTTTGAATGCCCCCATTCATCTACATAGGCAAGGGGGTTTCCTTCGACATATACATATGTATTAAGTCCTCCTGCCAACCCAATCGGATCACTCTCCACATACCGCCCAGTCTCCGGATCATAGTCGCGGAAGTAGTTGTAGTGCAGCCCGCTCTCCGCATCGTAGTACTGCCCGGGGAAGCGCAGGTTGACCTGGGTGCTGCCCTGGCTCAGCGCTTCGCCGCGGCCGAAGGCGTCGGACTGCCACTGCCAGGCGATCTGGCCGCTGGCGTCGGTAGCCAGGCGCGGGGTGTCGAGGTGGTCGCCATGGAGGTAGAGCAGGGTCGGGTTGCCGACCTTGCCCTGGGCGTCGTAGTCGGCGTCGATGGTGGCCAGCGGCAGGCTGTCCAGCCACAGGTAGTACTGGGCTCGCAGTTTCCGGCCGCTGCCGTCGTGTTCGGCTTCGCCGAGCAACTGGCCGTCGGGACCGTAGAGGTAGGTGGTGATGCTCTCGGGGGTGAGCTTGACGATGCGCTGGCCGAGGGCGTTGTAGCGGTATTCGGCGACCTGCTGGCCGTCGCGGCTGACGCTTTGCAGGCGGCCCTGGGCGTCGTAGGCCAGTTTGCGCGCGGCGCGGTCCTGGGTGAGGTTGCCGGCGGCGTCGCTGGTCACCGCTTGCGCGCCGATGGCGGTCAATCGGTTGCTGTCGGGCGAGTACTGGTAGTCCTGGCTGCTGGCGGTGCCGCCTGAGGCGGGGTTGTCGCTGCGTTGGGTGCGGTTGCCGACCGCGTCGTAGGCGTAGCTGCGCCCGCCCTGGACGCCGCGTTCCTCGGTCAGGCGGTCCAGCGGGTCGTACTGGTAGTCCAGGGTGCCCCAGAGGCTGTGGCGGTGCTGCTGGATATTGCCATTGGCATCGTGCTGGTAGTCGCTCTGCCAGGGGCCGACCTTCTGCCGCAGCAGTTGGTAGTCCTGGTCGTACTCGCGGCTGAGAGTGATGCCGTTGCCCCAGGTCAGGCGCAGCAGCGGGCCGAAGGGCAGGTAGGCGATCTGCCCGACCAGGGTGCTCGGCGCCTTGTCGCCCACTGCCAGGGTCACGCTGGCGACCTGGCCGCCGGCGTTGCGCGGGTAGCCGATGGCGAGGCCGGAGGGGTAGCCGATCTCCAGCAGTTGGTTGGCCGCGTCGTAGCGGTAGGTCACGCGGTCGAGCA